>NZ_JAHUWC010000008.1:0-327798 GCF_019219185.1 Pseudomonas sp. PDM26
GCCTGAAGCTGATCGAGCGCGCGGCGTTCTTGCGCCTGCCGTACTTCGACCACATGCATCGCTACATTCCGGCGCTGATCCAGCGGCATAACGGGCGCATGATCGTGCACCCGGTCAACCACCGGCCACGCACGGCCGGGGTGTCGAAATACGGCAACCTCGACCGTGCGCTGGTGGGTATTCTCGATTTGTTCGGTGTCTGGTGGCTGATCAAGCGCACGCGGCTGAACACCATTGCCCAGGAGATTGAAGGATGAATCTCTCCCGCGAAGCCTTGTGGCTGATCGTCGGTTTTGCCGGCCAGATCGCCTTTACCGGGCGGTTTGTCCTGCAGTGGCTGTACAGCGAGTACAAGAAACGCAGCGTAATCCCGGTGAGCTTCTGGTACCTGAGCATCGTCGGCAGCACCTTGCTGCTTGCCTACGCCATTTACCGTGAAGACCCGGTGTTCATCGCCGGGCAGGCGTTTGGCTCCCTGGTCTATTTTCGCAACTTGCAGTTGATCGCCAAAAGCAAAAGCCTGAAGGAGTAGGTCATGCGCGGATCGTTATCGACCCGAAATATTACGTTGCTCGTTGCCATTGCGCTTGCGTTACTGTTTTTCTGGGGGCTGGGCAGCGTGCCGTTCCTCAGTGTCAACGAGGCCCGCCGCGCCGTTACCGTGCGCGAAATGCGCGAGGCAGGCAGCTGGCTGCTGCCTTACATGAACGGCGACTTGTACTTGTCCAAGCCGCCGTTTTTCTATTGGGCCGGCCTGGTTTCAACGGCAGTGCTGGGCAGCTTGTCCGAGTGGAGCGTGCGCCTGCCTTCGGCACTGGCCGCCGCCTTGTGCTGTGTGGGCACCTATCTGTACGGCGTTCGGCAGGCGGGGCGGCAGGTCGGTCTGTTCGCCGTGGTGTTCCTGGCCGCGAACGGTGCCTTCAGCCTGTTCGCACGGCGCTCGGAAATCGAGATGCTATTGACCCTGCTGTGCTTCGGTGCGCTGCTGGCGGCCTGGCAGTTCATCTTCCTGCAAGGCCGGGTCTTGTGGAGTCGGCTCAGCTACGTACTGCTGGGTTGCGCGCTGCTGACCAAAGGCCCCGTCTGCCTGTTGTGGGTGACGGCCCCGATCCTGGCTTACGCCTTGATCTACCGCGATGCCCGGGCCAAGGCTTATCTGTGCGACGGTTGGAGCTGGCTGATTGCCGTGGTACTGGGCAGTTCCTGGTACGTGGCGGTGTCGGTGAGTCAGGGCTGGGGCATCTGGGCCTCGATCATCAGCGAAGACATCGTGAAGAAGATCGATGGGCAGGGCGCCGAGGCCTGGTACGCGTACCTGTTGTACCTGGCTGGTGATTTCTTCCCGTTCTGGCTGATCCTGTTTGTACAGCCACGCAAGTCCTGGGCAATGATCCGCTCGCGCCGCGAGGCGGGCATGTTGCTGATTTGCAGTCTGCTGCCGTTGCTGGTTTTTTCCTTGTTTACTGAAAAACACGGCAAATACCTGTTGCCGGTTTATCCGTCGATGGCATTGCTGCTGGCGATGCACTGGTCGGCGCTGCTCGAGGACCTGAAGGGGCGCTGGCGCACGGCCCTGGCCGTTGTGCCCTACGTGATGCTGGCCGGGTTCGTGGTGTTCTACATGTTCGTCGAAGCGCGGGTGTTGTCGCACCGGTTCGGTGGTCTTGAGCAGGTTGCCACGTTGGCCAATGGGCAGCCGGGACAGAAGGCTTATACCCTGGGTGAACCGGATATTCGCCTGGTCTATTACATGGGTCGGCCGGTCGCGCCGCTGACGGTGGCGCAGTTGCAGTCCGAGTCGCGTCCAGTGGGGCTGCTGTTTGTGCAAGAACCCCTTGCACCGGAACTGCAGAACCTGGCGTCGTGCCAGGTCGGTGAAGTCAACCCGTACCTCAAGCCGCACCGTTCAGCGTTGCTGGTGCGCATAAGTGGAGACTGCCGCTGATCGGCTTCCCGGCTGAGCAGTCAGCGCTGTGCTGGGCGGTCGGTGAGATGGGCGATGCCGTCGCTCAACTGATGACGCAAGCGGTTCCGGCGGCCAAAGTGTACGGCAGCTGAAAAAGAACGGTCTCGGGAGGGGCGTGCATGGCTATAATCGGCCCACGTTCCAAAGCCGATCACCTGTAGGAGCGAGCTTGCTCGCGAAGAACTCAAGCGTAGCGCGTTCATCCAGACAGGACGCGTTATCGTTAACGTCCATCGCGAGCAAGCTCGCTCCTACAGGTGGCCTGCGTTTCCCTCTGTCACCACACGAGACCTGCCATGACCATTTCCCTGTACGACGCTTCCATCCCTGTTCTCCAGCAAATGCTCAACGCCCTCAGCGGTGTGCTGAAAAAGGCCGAAGCCCACGCCACCGAGAAAAACATCGACCCGAACGCGTTCCTGCAAGCGCGCCTGTTCCCGGACATGTTCCCGCTGGTGCGTCAGGTGCAGATCGCCGTTGATTTCGCCAAAGGCATTTCTTCGCGTCTGGCCGAAGTCGAACTGCCGAAGTACGACGACACTGAAACCACCTTCGCTGAGCTGCAAGCACTGATCGCCAAGGTTCTGGCCTACATCGGCGAGTTCACGCCAGAGCAGATCAACGGCAAGGAAGGCATCGAGATCGTGACCCGTCCGGGCACGCCTAAAGAGAAGCGCTTCACCGGCCAGGCTTACCTGCTGACCTACGGCCTGCCGCAGTTCTTCTTCCACGTCACCACCACTTACGCACTGCTGCGCCACAACGGCGTGGAAGTGGGCAAGCGCGACTACATGGGCGCGTTCTAAACCGTCCAGGTACAAAAAAGCCCCCGCAACCTCAGGCTGCGGGGGGCTTTTTCATGTGTACACATTTTTCATTTACACCGCAGACCCCTGTGGGAGCGAGCTTGCTCGCGATGAGGGCGTGTCAGTCGACATCAAAGTTGAATGACCCACCGTAATCGCGAGCAAGCTCGCTCCCACATGGGGCGGCGGGGTCAGGCCAATCGCTGTACTTTTTCTTCTTCACCCAGGCAAGCAGCCGCAGTGAACAGCACATCGGTGGACGAGTTCAGCGCAGTCTCAGCCGAGTCCTGCAATACGCCGATGATGAAACCGACCGCCACGACCTGCATGGCAATTTCGCTCGGGATGCCGAACAGGCTGCATGCCAGCGGAATCAGCAACAGCGAACCACCGGCCACACCCGAAGCACCGCAGGCGCAGATCGCTGCGACAACACTCAGCAGAATCGCAGTCGGAATGTCTACCGTGATGCCGAGTGTGTGCACGGCCGCCAGGGTCAGCACGGTGATGGTGATCGCCGCGCCGGCCATGTTGATGGTCGCACCCAGCGGAATCGATACCGAGTAGGTGTCTTCGTGCAGGCCCAGACGCTTGCTCAACTCCAGGTTGACCGGAATGTTCGCCGCCGAGCTACGGGTGAAAAACGCCGTGATGCCGCTCTCACGCAGGCAGGTCAAGACCAGCGGGTACGGGTTGCGACGCAGTTTCCAGAAAACGATCAGCGGGTTCATCACCAGTGCCACGAACAGCATGCAGCCCAGCAGCACGGCCAGCAGGTGGGCGTAGCCGATCAAGGCGCCGAAACCGGAGGTGGCCAGGGTCGAGGCCACCAGGCCGAAGATGCCCAGCGGGGCAAAACTGATCACCAGACGCACGATCACCGTCACGCCGTTGGACAGGTCGCCCAGCACTTCACGGGTGGTGTCGCCCGCGTGGCGGATGGCGATGCCCATGCCGATGGCCCAGGCCAGAATGCCGATGAAATTGGCGTTCATCAGGGCGCTAACCGGATTATCGACCACGCTCAGCAACAGGCTTTGCAACACCTCGCCAATCCCGCCTGGCGCTGTGACCGCGACGTCCTGGGTCGACAGCACCAGGCTCGACGGGAACGTCATGCTGGCAACCACCGCGACCACGGCCGCGGCGAAAGTGCCCAGCAGATACAGGAACAGAATCGGCCGGATATGGGTTTCCTGACCGTGCTTGTGGTTGGCAATCGACGCCATGACCAGCACGAACACCAGAATCGGCGCGACGGCTTTCAGCGCCGAGACAAACACTTTGCCGATGAACGCCGTGGACTTCGCGATGTCGGGGGCAAACAGCGCCAGGGCAATACCGGCGATCAGGCCGATCACGATCTGCGTGACCAGGCTCAAGCGTTTCAGGCGTTGCAAGAGAGAAGGGGATGAAGCAGTCATAAAACGGCATCTCTGATTTTTTATAAGTGCATGGTTTCGCCGCAGTTGCAGCAACAAGCAGGGCAGGCCGCAGACGGGAAACCGAGAGGGGAACACAGGGCTAATGCCAGCGCTGATTCCTGTGGCGAGGGAGCAAGCTCCCTCGCCACAAGGGGCGCGGACTTTATCACAGCGCAGGCACGATCTTTCAGACCTGTAACGAACTGCCACCCTGGCATTCAACGAGATAGGCAGGTTCGTGCAACCGCGTTCGGAAACGCTCTGTTAAGATTCGCCATCCTCATTTTCATGTCTGCCAGTGGGCCTTCGGGCTATCGCTGGTGTCGTCGTTTTTTCTGGAGTTCCGCATGCTGTTGCCCATTCTTCTGTTGTCTGCCGCCGGTTTTACGGTGCTGACCACGGAATTCATCATCGTCGGCTTGTTGCCAGCGATTGCCCGTGATCTGGAAGTCAGCATTGCGCAAGCGGGTTTGCTGGTGACTCTGTTCGCCTTCACCGTGGCCGCGTTCGGGCCGTTCCTCACGGCGTACTTCGCCCGCTTCGAACGGCGCAAGCTGTTTATCTCGGTGTTGATCATGTTCGGTCTGGCCAACACGCTCGCGGCGCTGGCGCCGAACATCTGGGTGATGGCGTTTGCCCGCTTGATCCCGGCGCTGGGGCTGCCGGTGTTCTGGGCCTTGGCCAGCGAAACGGCGGTGGACATCGTCGGGCCGGATTACGCCGGTCGTGCCATTGCCAAGATCGGTTTTGGCATTGTCTGCGCCACGGTGTTCGGCATTCCCGTGGGCACGCTGATTTCCGATGCGTTCGGTTGGCGCAGTGCCTTCGCGATTCTGGCGGTCATCGCCTTTGCCAAGGCGTTGCTGCTGTTTATCTACTTGCCGAAAACCAACTTGCATCAGCATCAGGTGAGCTTCCTGTCGCAGTTCAAGATCCTGTGCAGCCCGCTGATGCTCGGTCACGTGCTGCTGTCGGTGGTGGTGTTCAGCGGAATGTTCACGGCTTACACCTACCTGGCTGACATCCTCGAACGTCTGGCCGGTTTCAACGGAACGGTGGTCGGCTGGTGCCTGATGGGCTTCGGCGCGGTCGGGCTGATCGGCAACTCCCTGGGCGGCCGGGCGGTGGATCGTCATCCGCTGATGGCGTCGATGATGTTCTGCGCGTTCATGATTGCTGGCCTGGTGGCACTGGTGCCGAACATTCATTCGCCGCTCGGTTTGGCGGCGGCGATGGGCATCTGGGGCGTGACCCAGGCGGCGTTGTTCCTGGTCAGCCATGTACGCCTGATGAAAGCTGCGCCCGAAGCGCCGGCCTTCGCCGCTTCGCTGAACATCGCCGGGGCCAACCTCGGTATCGGCCTGGGCGCGATGATCGGTGGTCGGGTGATCGACAGCGTTGGCCTGCAAGGCCTTGGCTTCGTCGCGGCGGCTTTTATCCTCGCCTCGATCCTGCTGGCGATAGCGCTGATGACCTTTAAGCCGCGCGAAGTGGTTACAGCGCTGTAAACAGCTCGCGTCGGGCACCTTCGGTAATGGCGACAATGCCGGGGTGCCTGACCTTGCGCTCCACTGAGATGGCGTAGAACGACTCGCTCACCGCGTCGGTCTGGCCGATCACTTCCACGCCATATTGGCGTTGCACTTCATCGGCAATCACGCTCGGGCCGATGAAGATCCCGCTGCCCGATTGGCCAAAGGCCTGCATCAGGGCGCTGTCGTCGAACTCGCCGACAATTTGCGGCTGGACCTTTTGCTCGGCGAACCAGCGCTGCAAACGGCTGCGCACCACGGTTTCCGGGCCGGGAATCAGCAGCGGCGCACCGTGCAGATTGCGCGGGAAGTCCTGACCGTAACGTGCCGCCAGCTCAGGGGTGGCGAAGAAGCTGATCCCGCACTCACCGAGTTTCTGGCTGTAGCCCTTGATGTCCAGGTGCGACGGCATCGGGCTGTCGGAAATCACCAGGTCCAGACGCTGGATCGCAAGGTCGGCCAACAAACGTTCAAGCTTGTCTTCACGGCACGTGATGCGCAGCGGTTCGCTCAATTCCATGGTCGGTGCGATCAGGCGGTAGACGATGGATTTGGGCACCACGTCGGCCACACCGACGCGAAACAGGATCTGCTGTTCATTGGGTTGTGCCCGCAGCATCAGTTCCAGTTCGCCGCCCAGCTGAAACATTTGCTCAGCGTAGGGCAGGGCCTGGCGTCCGGCCTCGGTCAGTTCGAGTTGCCGCCCAACGCGTCGAAACAATTCGATGCCAAAGGTCTGTTCCAGCAATGAAATCTGCCCGCTGATGGTTTGTGGCGTGAGATTCAGTTGCTCGCAGGCGCGCACGATGCTGCCGGTCTTGGCCACCACCCAGAAGTAATGCAATTGCCGATAGTTCAACACATGTATGGCCCTCTGTAGGAGCTCCTACATTCGTAAAAACCGAAGTATACATGGCAAAAATACGAATTTTCCTGAAGTGTTCGCTTCCCTAGAATGCGTCGCTATCAGCGGGCCATCGTTCAGGTCCCGTTCGTTCTATCGAGGAAAGCATCATGAAGCTCAAATCCACGGCACTGCTGATCACGTCTTTACTGGTACTGGCCGGTTGCGACCAGGCCGAGAAAAGCGCGCAACAATTGATGGGCAAGGCTGCCGAAAGCGCCAAACAGGCGATTGACGATACCCACAAGGCCGCCGAGCAGGCACTCAGTGACGCCACCAGCGGGTTGATCAGCAAAAAAGAATCATCGGAAAAAGAATCGGAAAAAACCGAATCTTCCTCCCAGGAAATCTAAACCGAATGACAACGAGTCAGGACTGACCCATGGACTACCTTTTACAACTTGCCGCCAGCCCCACCGCCTGGGTCGCCCTTGCCACCCTGATCGTGATGGAAATCGTGCTCGGCATCGATAACCTGATCTTCATCTCGATCCTGACCAACAAGCTGCCCTTGCACAATCGACAGCGGGCTCGGCGCATTGGTATCGGCATGGCGTTGATCCTGCGCCTGGGTTTGCTGAGCACCATTGCGTTCATCGTCCAGTTGACCAATCCGGTGATCGAGATTCTCGGCCACGCGTTTTCCTGGAAAGACATGATCCTGATTGCCGGTGGCCTGTTCCTGTTGTGGAAGGCGACTACCGAGATCCATCACAGCATGGACCCGGCGCCGGAAGATCCGAAGTCGGCGACCTCGACTGTGACCCTGGGCTTCGCTGCCGCGATCGGTCAGATCCTGATGCTGGACATGGTGTTCTCCATCGACAGCATCATTACCGCTGTCGGCATGACCGAGCATTTGCCGATCATGGTCATCGCGGTGGTGGTGTCGGTCCTGGTGATGTTGCTGGCGGCTGATCCGCTGGCCAAGTTCATCAACGACAACCCGACGGTGGTGATGTTGGCCCTGGGCTTCCTGATCATGATTGGCATGACACTGATCGCCGAAGGCTTCGGCGCCCATGTACCGAAAGGCTACGTCTATGCGGCCATGGCATTCTCGGCTTCGATCGAGGTGTTGAACATGATGTCCCGCCGGTCCAGGCAGAAACGGGTAGCCACTGAGGCTTGACCCACGCTAAAAGAAACGGCCGCCTGAACTCCGAGGAGTGCAGGCGGCCGTTTTTGTTGATATCGGGTAAAAAGTGTTTGTCAGTGAGCGTTGGCGTGCTGGCTCGGCGTCTCGTCCGCTTCTGGCGCGGGGGCTGGCTGGACAGGGTGATGGTGGCGGCGGGTAATGCGCAGCACGCCCCACAGCATGGCAGCGGCTACCGCCAGCCAACCGCAAATCAACATCACAATGATCATGGTCAGGCTCATCTGTGCCTCCTCCTTGCCCTGCTGTGGGCACACGCGCTTGGCTGTCGTCCCTTCAGGGAACAGTCTAGCCGTTGCTGTATTTCAGGCTATTGACCGAAAGTCGGCAGTCACCAACCAGTTCGCTCTATCGAATGCACGCGACTACCGTTTAGAGCTATACCGTAGCGGCGCGGCGACCTATGATCGACGACCAAGCCGGGAATGGGATTGCCTGGCGTCTGAACCTGAACAAGAGAGAGATGATGGTGCGGGTATTTTCTCGAATTTTGTCGGCCGTGCTCATAGCCGGTTGCGTGGCAAGCCTGGCGGGCTGTGCCGGGAGCGTTGCGCCCGAGATCAAGCGTTTGCCGGAGCGTGTCGAACTCAGCGGCCGATTCTACCGGGGCGATGCGTATCAAAGCGGGCCACAGGTGCTGGCCAGCATGCTGTCTCAACAGGGCATCGTGATTACCCCGGGGTTACTCGACAAACCCTTGCATTTGCCGGGGGGCGAAGCCCAGTTGCAACAGAACATGCAGAACCTGGCCCGCGAGTACGGGATGGTGGTTTATCCCCTCGACAGCAACCTGCCGGCCTTGTTGACGCAAGTCGCCGCCGGTTATCCGGTGATGGTGCGCTTTACCGAAGGCTCGGCCCTGTGGGCTGAACCGCGTTACGCCATTCTGGCCGGTTACAACCGCCAGAAGCAGACGGTCCTGCTGCGTGCCGGGATGAATCGCCGCGAGCTGATGAGCTTCGGCTCCTTCGAGTCGGCGTTCAAGGACGCCGGTGGTTGGGCCGTGCTGATCCAGAACCCGACGCAAATCCCGGCCCAGGTCGATCAACAGCGCTGGCTCAAGGCCGCCAACGATCTGGCTCAGACCGGTCAGGAGCAGGCGGCTGCGAAGGCTAAAAAAGCCTTGGCCGCGCAGTAAATCCGTTTGTCATCCGCCGGGCACCTTTGCCCGTCATCAGCCTCTGATTCTTAAGGGCCCGGAGCATTATTTCGGGCCGAGATCAGGAGGTGCCCATGGTTCAATCCACAACGCCCGTCGGTCCGCACTCGTCTGAGCATTCATCTGGTAATGAGCTGGGTTTCGATCCCGACTCCCCGGACCTTGCCGATCCACAGGTAGACCCGATCGGGCCTGCCAAGGCACCGAGGGACGTGAAACCGGGCGACAACCCCAAGGCTCCGGCCAAACCCTATGATCCGCTGGGTAATCTCAAACCCTAGGCGTAACGACAGGCTGGCGAAAAAAAGCCCCGATCGATCGGGGCTTTTTGTGCGTTGCCATTACGTTACTTCGACGCTTCAACCACGCCGCTCTGCCGCTGCTTGAGGTTCTTGTCTGCCTTGTACTGCAAGGCTACGGAAGGCACGTCCGCGCTCCTTCCGCTCTCTACCCAATTACGCATGCGCGTGGCATCGGCAAAATGGGTGTACTTGCCATAGGCGTCAAGGATCACCAAGGCCACCGGGCGGTTACTCATTCGGGTCACCAGCACCAGGCAGTGACCTGCTTCGTTGGTGAAACCGGTTTTTGTCAGCTGGATGTCCCAGTCCGGCTTGCGGACCAAATGATCGGTGTTGCGGAAACCCAGGCTGTAGTTGGGTTTACGGAACGAGACGGTTTTTTCCTTGGTCGTGCTCAGCTCGGTCAGAAGCGGGTACTTGTGCGCGGCGATCAACAGCTTGCTCAGGTCGCGAGCGGTCGACACGTTGCGCGGGGAGAGACCGGTCGGTTCGACGAAATGCGTGTTGGTCATGCCCAGTGCCCGGGCCTTTGCGTTCATTGCAGCAATGAACGCGGCATAGCCGCCCGGATAGTGGTGCGCCAGAGTCGCGGCGGCGCGGTTTTCCGAGGACATCAGGGCAATCAGCAGCATTTCCCGGCGCGGCAGTTCGCTCCGGAGCTTGACCCGGGAGAACACGCCTTTCATTTCCGGTGTGTCGCTGATGTTGACGTCGATGTATTCGTCCATGTTCTGCCGAGATTCAACCACGACCAGGCCAGTCATCAACTTGCTGACGGAAGCGATCGGCACCACCACGTCAGGATTGCTGGCATAGATGACTTTGTTGGTCTGCATGTCCAGCAGCAAGGAGCTGCCGGAAGCGAGCTTGAGTGTCTTCGTCTCTCGCGGCGCCGCGGTGGTCTCGTCAGCGCTGGCGATTGGCGTGAGGAAAGTCCCTGTAACTGCAAAAAATAGGCTCAGGATGGAAAGACGGATTTTCACGCTGGCAGACTCATAAAGGATGTTGATAAGCCGTTTTGTAACGGGCTGTTTCCTGAAAAGCGCGACATTCTGGAGTATGGCTGAATAACTGTCGATGGTTGTTCAAGTAACAGGTGAAAGTCCTGAGAACATGAAAAAAAAGTCATTTTCCGGCGGATGGTCGGTGTATTTCGCGGGCGAAAAAAACCCCGCCAGGGCGGGGTTCCTTGTCACGCTGTCAGCGTCCGCGTTGAAACTTAGCTGTGCAGGGTTTCAGCAGCGTACAGGGTGTTTTCCAGCAGGCAGGCACGAGTCATCGGGCCTACGCCGCCCGGTACCGGAGTAATCCAGCCGGCGCGGGGCAGGGCGGTTTCGTAGATCACGTCACCGACCAGCTTGCCGTCGTCCTGACGGTTGATGCCGACATCGATCACGATCGCGCCTTCCTTGATCCATTCACCCTTGACCAGGCCCGGCTTGCCGGCGGCCACGACGACCAGGTCCGCACGGCCGACATGGCCGGCCAGGTCCTTGGTAAAGCGGTGGGTGACCGTCACGGTGCAACCGGCCAGCAGCAGTTCCATGGCCATCGGGCGACCAACGATATTGGACGCGCCGACAACCACGGCATTCATCCCGTAAAGGTCGACCCCGGTGCTTTCCAGCAGGGTCATGATGCCTTTGGGGGTGCATGGGCGCAGCAGCGGGATGCGCTGGGCCAGGCGACCGACGTTATAAGGATGGAACCCGTCGACGTCTTTATCCGGACGAATGCGCTCCAGCAATCTGGAGGCGTCCAGGTGTTCGGGAAGCGGAAGCTGGAGCAGAACGCCGTCGATTGCAGGATCGTCGTTCAGGCGATCGATCAGTTCGGTCAGCGCTTCTTGAGTGGTTTCGGAAGGCAGGTCATAAGCTTGGGATAGAAAGCCGACCTCTTCACAGTCTTTACGCTTGTGCGAGACATAAACCTGAGAGGCAGGATCGCTGCCGACCAGGATCACCGCAAGCCCGGGCGTGCGCAGGCCTTGCTGGCGACGCTCGGTGACACGTTGGGCGATCTGCTGGCGCAGGCTGGCGGCGATCGATTTGCCGTCGATTAGTTGTGCAGTCATTGCGCGTGATTAACCATCGAGAGGGGAAAAAAAGAGAACGCATTCTCGCATGTCATGCGGTGAGGGCAAAGGCGCTTGGTCTGCAAATTCCCCTAACTCCTTTAATTAAATGAATTTTTTTTAAAAAGGATTTGACGACCTTCGGGGGGCTCTATACTATTCGTCGCACTTGTCGGGCACAGCCTAGCACTGGTTAAGAAGGTTAAGCGGGATTTTGGTTCTGCGAGACTGGAAAGCACTTAGTTTGTAGTCCTCCAAGGGTACAGCTAACAGGGCGCCCGTAGCTCAGCTGGATAGAGCATCCGCCTTCTAAGCGGATGGTCGCAGGTTCGAGTCCTGCCGGGTGCGCCATTAGGCAGCTTTGGCACAAGTAACGCGATATGGTGGGCGTAGCTCAGTTGGTAGAGCACGGGATTGTGACTCCCGTTGTCGTGGGTTCGATCCCCATCGTCCACCCCATATTTCGAAAAGGCGCCAGATTAACAGTCTGGCGCCTTTGCTTTAAAGGCTTCATCCGCGGATGTGGTGGAATTGGTAGACACACTGGATTTAGGTTCCAGCGCCGCGAGGCGTAAGAGTTCGAGTCTCTTCATCCGCACCAATTAAAGCTTCACTCAGGCTGCTGGCCTGGCTGGAGCTTGATAAAGAAGTTGTTTGGCTTCTTTAACAGGCAATATGGTGGGCGTAGCTCAGTTGGTAGAGCACGGGATTGTGACTCCCGTTGTCGTGGGTTCGATCCCCATCGTCCACCCCATATTTCGAAAGGCGCCAGATTGAAAAGTCTGGCGCCTTTTTTGTTTCAGTGGCCGCAGGTTCCGGGCTGCAGGGGCAGGGCGTTTCGTCGTATTTATGTTTCTCGATGATGCTGTCCTGTCCGCCGGCCTTGCTTGCGAGATCGGCTGTCAGGGAGGTGATTGGCGACCTCTTCTATATATAGGAGGGTCGGCGCAGAGCCCTGGCGTGATTGGTTGTATTTGCCATCGGGGCGAGGTGCATTCGTGCATTCGCACCTATAAATTGCCTGCTGCGTTTTTACCCGTTTTCAGTAGGGTGACTTCTTGAGTTTGACCCACTAGAATGCATGCCCTTGATTCTGGGGTCGGAAACGGCCGGCTAACGTCTGTGCAACGAGGAATATCCATGCAAGTTTCTGTTGAAAATACTACTGCTCTTGAGCGCCGCATGAGCGTCACCGTGCCGGCTGAGCGCATCGAGAGCCAGGTCAACAAGCGTCTGCAGCAGACCGCACAAAAGGCCAAGATTGCTGGCTTCCGTCCAGGCAAAGTGCCAATGAGCGAAATCAAGCGCCGTTTCGGTGCCGACGCTCGCCAGGAAGCTGTAGGCGACGTGATCCAGTCTTCTTTCTACGAAGCTGTGGTTGAGCAGAAGCTGAACCCGGCTGGCCAGCCTTCGATCGAGCCTAAGTCCCTGGAAGCGGGCAAGGACCTGGAGTACGTTGCCGTATTCGAAGTGTTCCCTGAGTTCACCGTTGCCGGTTTCGAAGGTATCACCGTCGAGCGCCTGAGCGCTGACGTGGCTGATGCCGATCTGGACAAAATGCTGGAAATCCTGCGCAAGCAGAACACCCGTTTCGAAGTGGCCGATCGCGCTGCCCAGAACGAAGATCAGTTGAACATCGATTTCGTCGGCAAAGTCGACGGTGAAGTGTTCGCTGGCGGTTCCGCCAAGGGTACTCAGCTGGTTCTGGGTTCCGGCCGCATGATCCCTGGTTTCGAAGATGGCCTGGTTGGCGCTAAAGCCGGTGAAGAACGCGTTCTGAACCTGACTTTCCCAGAGGACTATCAGAACCTGGACCTGGCTGGCAAAACCGCCGAGTTCACCGTGACCGTCAACACCATTTCCGAGCCAAAGCTGCCAGAGCTGACCGAAGAATTCTTCGCTCAATTCGGCATCAAGGAAACCGGTCTGGATGGCTTCCGTGCCGAAGTTCGCAAGAACATGGAGCGCGAGCTGCGTCAGGCGATCAAATCCAAGGTCAAGAATCAGGTAATGGACGGTCTGCTGGCCACCAACCCGATCGAAGTGCCAAAGGCTCTGCTGTCCAACGAAGTTGACCGTCTGCGCGTGCAGGCTGTCCAGCAGTTCGGCGGCAACATCAAGCCTGACCAACTGCCGGCCGAGCTGTTCGAAGAGCAAGCCAAACGCCGCGTAGTGCTGGGCCTGATCGTGGCTGAAGTGGTCAAGCAATTCGACCTCAAGCCTGACGAAACCCGCGTTCGCGAGATGATCCAGGAAATGGCTTCGGCTTATCAAGAGCCTGAGCAAGTTGTGTCCTGGTACTACAAGAACGACCAGCAACTGAACGAAGTTCGTTCGGTTGTGCTGGAAGAGCAAGTTGTGGATACTGTTCTGCAGAAAGCTAGCGTGACCGACAAATCGGTCTCTTACGAAGAAGCGGTCAAGCCGGTAGAAGCTCCACAAGCCGACTGATTGTTTTTGCGGTAAGAAGCAAACACCATAAGCCAGCCTTCGAGCTGGCTTATGCGTATTCAAGACATAACTATTTGGGAGTGACTGCAGAGCATGTTCCGTAATTCGTATATTCAGCAGAACTCTGATATCCAGGCCGCAGGCGGCCTGGTCCCGATGGTTGTCGAGCAGTCCGCTCGTGGCGAGCGCGCCTACGACATCTACTCGCGTCTCCTCAAGGAGCGAGTGATCTTTCTGGTTGGTCCGGTAGAGGACTACATGGCCAACCTGATCTGTGCGCAATTGCTGTTCCTTGAAGCGGAGAACCCGGACAAGGACATCCATCTCTACATCAACTCCCCGGGCGGTTCGGTGACGGCAGGCATGTCGATCTACGACACCATGCAGTTCATCAAACCCAACGTGGCGACCACCTGTATCGGTCAGGCGTGCAGCATGGGCGCGTTTCTGCTGACGGCCGGTGCCGCTGGCAAGCGTTACTGCCTGCCGAACTCGCGAGTGATGATTCACCAGCCACTGGGCGGTTTCCAGGGGCAGGCGTCGGATATCGAAATCCATGCCAAGGAAATCCTCTTTATTCGTGAGCGTCTCAACACGCTGATGGCCCTGCATAGCGGGCGCACTCTTGAAGAAATCGAGCGCGATACCAACCGCGACAATTTCATGAGTGCAGAAGCCGCGCGTGAGTACGGGTTGATTGATGAAGTGATCACCCAGCGCCCTGCCTGAAATAAGCAGCTCAAAATAGGGTTGGTCGGCGGGTCCGATCACCAGCGGGCTTGAAAAAGCCCGCAATAGCCTTCATCTTGTGTTGCAAGCCTATCGGATTTGGATCGAACGAATGACTGACACCCGCAACGGCGAGGACAACGGCAAGCTGCTCTATTGCTCCTTCTGTGGCAAAAGCCAGCATGAAGTACGCAAATTGATTGCCGGCCCCTCGGTCTTTATCTGCGACGAGTGCGTCGACCTGTGCAATGACATCATCCGCGAGGAGGTGCAGGAGGCACAGGCCGAAAGCAGCGCGCATAAATTGCCTTCGCCTAAAGAAATCAGCGGCATCCTTGATCAGTATGTGATTGGTCAGGAACGTGCGAAAAAGGTTCTGGCCGTAGCGGTGTACAACCACTACAAGCGCCTGAATCAGCGTGACAAAAAGAATGACGACGTCGAACTCGGCAAGAGCAACATCCTGCTGATCGGCCCGACAGGCTCGGGTAAAACCCTGCTTGCCGAAACACTGGCCCGCTTGCTGAACGTTCCGTTCACCATCGCTGATGCAACCACCCTCACCGAGGCGGGTTACGTGGGTGAAGATGTCGAGAACATCATTCAGAAGCTGCTGCAGAAATGCGATTACGACGTGGAAAAGGCCCAGATGGGTATTGTCTACATCGATGAAATCGACAAGATTTCGCGCAAGTCTGACAACCCGTCGATCACCCGGGACGTTTCCGGTGAAGGCGTGCAGCAGGCCCTGCTCAAGTTGATCGAAGGCACGGTCGCTTCCGTTCCGCCTCAAGGTGGTCGCAAGCATCCGCAGCAGGAATTCCTTCAGGTCGACACCCGTAACATTCTGTTCATCTGCGGTGGTGCGTTCTCTGGTCTGGAAAAGGTTATTCAAAACCGTTCCACCAAGGGCGGCATCGGCTTCAATGCAGAAGTGCGCAGCAAGGAAGAAGGCAAGAAAGTCGGTGAGTCCCTGCGTGAAGTCGAGCCTGACGATCTGGTCAAGTTCGGTCTGATCCCGGAATTCGTCGGTCGTCTGCCGGTACTTGCCACGCTGGACGAGCTTGACGAGGCTGCATTGATGCAGATTCTCACCGAGCCGAAAAATGCTCTGACCAAGCAGTATGCCAAGTTGTTCGAGATGGAAGGCGTTGATCTGGAATTCCGTTCCGACGCACTGAAATCGGTCGCCAAGCGTGCCCTGGAGCGTAAAACCGGTGCCCGTGGCCTGCGTTCGATTCTCGAAGGTGTATTGCTCGACACTATGTATGAAATCCCCTCGCAATCGGAGGTGAGTAAAGTAGTGATCGATGAAAGCGTGATAGAAGGCAAGTCCAAGCCACTGTATATCTACGAAAACAGTGAGCCGACCGCCAAGGCCGCGCCGGACGCTTAAGCGTCACGCAGCTTGAATAAAGAAGGGGCCTTCGGGCCCCTTTGCTATTCCTGCAGGAGCTGGCTTGTCGGATCGCCGCACCGCAGCGAAGGCGGTCTTTGAAGGCGTATCCGGCCCATCGCAGCAGCTTTCGTAAGCTGCAATCGTTCAAGTGGTTCTTTTATCCGCTTGTTTTTTTCCAAGGCAGCCCCCATCTTGGTTTCAAGTTTACTTCCATCTGTTTACGGCCTTACGGCCGCCGTAGAGGCGAAATCATGAAGACGACCATCGAATTGCCTCTCCTGCCATTGCGTGATGTCGTGGTTTATCCGCACATGGTTATCCCGCTGTTCGTGGGGCGCGAGAAATCCATCGAAGCCCTCGAGGCTGCGATGACGGGTGACAAGCAGATTCTTCTGCTGGCCCAGAGAAACCCGGCTGACGACGATCCCGGTGAAGATGCCCTGTATCGCGTAGGTACAATTGCCACCGTTCTGCAGCTGCTGAAGCTGCCTGATGGTACGGTCAAGGTTCTGGTCGAGGGTGAGCAGCGGGGCGCCATTGAGCGCTTCAGCGAAGTGGACGGCCACTGCCGTGCCGAAGTCTCCCTGATCGACGAAGTCGACGCGCCAGAGCGCGAGTCGGAAGTATTCGTACGCAGTCTGCTATCCCAGTTCGAGCAATATGTGCAGTTGGGCAAGAAAGTCCCGGCCGAAGTCCTTTCATCGCTCAACAGCATCGATGAGCCAGGCCGCCTGGTGGATACCATGGCCGCGCACATGGCCTTGAAGATCGAACAGAAGCAGGAAATCCTCGAAATCATCGATTTGTCGGCCCGGGTCGAGCATGTTCTGGCGTTGCTGGATGCCGAGATCGATCTGCTGCAAGTCGAAAAGCGCATTCGTGGTCGCGTCAAAAAGCAAATGGAGCGCAGTCAGCGCGAGTACTACCTGAATGAGCAGATGAAGGCCATTCAGAAAGAGCTCGGCGACAGCGATGAAGGTCACAACGAAGTCGAAGAGCTGAAAAAGCGTATCGATGCCGCCGGCCTGCCAAAAGACGCGCTGGCCAAGGCCACGGCCGAACTGAACAAGCTCAAGCAAATGTCGCCAATGTCCGCGGAAGCGACCGTAGTGCGTTCGTACATCGACTGGCTGGTTCAGGTGCCGTGGAAGGCCCAGAGCAAAGTGCGCCTGGATCTGGCGCGTGCAGAAGACATTCTGGATGCCGACCACTATGGCCTGGAAGAAGTCAAAGAGCGCATCCTCGAATACCTCGCCGTGCAAAAACGCGTGAAGAAAATTCGTGGTCCGGTGTTGTGCCTGGTCGGTCCTCCCGGGGTGGGTAAAACGTCCTTGGCGGAGTCGATTGCTCACGCCACCAACCGCAAATTCGTGCGCATGGCCCTCGGTGGCGTGCGTGATGAGGCGGAAATTCGTGGTCATCGCCGTACTTACATCGGTTCGATGCCAGGAAGATTGATTCAAAAGATGACAAAAGTGGGTGTCCGCAACCCGCTGTTCCTGCTCGATGAAATCGACAAAATGGGCAGCGATATGCGTGGCGATCCGGCATCAGCGTTGCTGGAAGTGCTCGATCCCGAGCAGAACCACAACTTCAATGATCACTATCTGGAAGTCGATTACGACCTTTCCGATGTGATGTTCCTGTGCACCTCGAACTCGATGAATATCCCGCCAGCGCTGCTGGACCGGATGGAAGTGATCCGTCTGCCGGGCTACACCGAAGACGAGAAGATCAACATCGCCGTCAAATATCTTTCGCCAAAGCAGATCACGGCCAACGGCTTGAAGAAAGGCGAGCTGGAGTTTGACGCAGAAGCGATCCGCGACATCATCCGCTACTACACCCGTGAAGCCGGTGTGCGTGGGCTTGAGCGCCAGATTGCCAAGGTTTGCCGCAAGGCCGTCAAGGAGCATGCGCTGGAAAAACGCTTCTCGGTGAAGGTCACTGCGGATGATCTGGAGCACTTCCTGGGCGTGCGCAAATTCCGCTACGGCCTGGCCGAGCAGCAGGATCAGATCGGTCAGGTGACCGGGCTGGCGTGGACTCAGGTGGGCGGCGAACTGCTGACCATCGAGGCCGCTGTCGTGCCGGGCAAAGGCCAGTTGATCAAGACCGGTTCCCTGGGTGACGTGATGGTCGAGTCGATCACCGCCGCGTTGACCGTTGTTCGCAGCCGGGCGAAGAGCCTGGGCATTCCCCTGGACTTCCATGAGAAGCGCGACACGCACATCCACATGCCGGAAGGGGCGACCCCGAAAGACGGTCCTAGCGCCGGTGTGGGCATGTGCACGGCCCTTGTTTCGGCCTTGACCGGCATTCCGGTTCGCGCGGATGTCGCCATGACCGGCGAAATCACTTTGCGTGGTCAGGTACTGGCCATTGGCGGCTTGAAAGAAAAACTGCTGGCTGCCCATCGTGGCGGAATCAAGACCGTGATCATTCCTGAAGAAAATGTGCGCGATCTCAAAGAGATTCCGGACAATATCAAGCAGGATCTACAGATTAAACCGGTTAAATGGATTGACGAGGTCCTGCAAATTGCGTTGCAATACGCGCCGGAGCCCTTGCCGGACGTGGCTCCGGAGATAGTCGCGAAGGATGAGAAACGCGACGCAGATTCTAAGGAAAGAATTAGCACGCATTAGTACGTATTTGCCTGGGGGGCTTTCTTGACAGCTTTTTAGAGCCCTTGTTATAAAGCGGCTCTTAAGTGTCTGTAGGCCATTCAGCACTCGTTTTTGCTTTCACCAAAAAAACTTAGAATCATACTCAAATAGATATAAGGGGACTTAGAGTGAACAAGTCGGAACTGATTGATGCTATCGCTGCATCCGCTGATATCCCGAAAGCTGCTGCTGGCCGTGCGCTGGACGCTGTAATCGAATCCGTCACTGGCGCTCTCAAGGCTGGCGACTCTGTTGTTCTGGTTGGTTTCGGCACTTTCTCCGTAACTGATCGTCCAGCTCGCATTGGTCGTAACCCACAGACCGGTAAGACGCTGGAAATCGCGGCAGCCAAAAAACCAGGTTTCAAAGCCGGTAAAGCACTGAAAGAAGCTGTCAACTAAGTTCGATTCAGGTTTTTACCCATCCGGGTCGGGGTCATGCCTGACTTGGCAGCGGAGCGGCAGTCCTGACTGCAGGTCGCCGGTTCAAGACACCGAGGGTCGCCAGTTCGAGCCCTCGATCCGCTCCGCCAGTTACGAGAAGGCGCATCCTCGGATGCGCCTTTCTTCTATCCGGACTCTACCCACGCTCCACGGTTGCCTAATTTTGAAGTTCAACCGTTTCTGGGGGACGCATGCTGCAGAATATCAGGGACAATTCACAAGGCTGGATTGCCAAGACTATTATCGGGGTCATCGTTGTTCTGATGGCCTTGACCGGTTTCGACGCCATTTTCAAGGCCACGTCGCACAGTAATGATGCGGCCAAGGTCAATGGCGATGAAATCAGCCAGAACGAGCTGAGCCAGGCGGTCGATATGCAACGCCGCCAGCTCATGCAACAGCTGGGCAAGGATTTCGATGCATCCTTGCTGGATGAAAAAATGTTGCGCGAATCAGCGCTCAAGGGCCTGATCGATCGCAAACTGCTGCTGCAAGGCGCAGAAAACTCGAAATTCGCTTTCTCCGAAGCGGCGCTTGATCAGGTCATCCTGCAAACACCAGAGTTTCAGGTTGATGGCAAGTTCAGCTCCGAGCGTTTCGATCAGGTGATTCGCCAGCTCGGCTATAGCCGCATGCAATTCCGCCAGATGCTGGCTCAGGAAATGCTGATCGGTCAGCTGCGTGCTGGCCTGGCCGGTAGCGGTTTCGTGACCGATGCACAGGTACTGGCATTTGCCCGTCTGGAAAAACAGACCCGCGATTTCGCTTCCCTGAACATCAAGGCCGACCCGGCGGCTGTGAAGCTGACCGACGATGAGGTCAAGGCTTATTACGACGAACACGCCAAGGAATTCATGACGCCGGATCAGGTGGTCATCGATTACCTCGAGCTGAAGAAAGCTTCCTTCTTCGACCAGGTCAGCGTCAACGACCAAGACCTGCAAGCGGCCTATCAGAAAGAAATCGCGAACCTGTCCGAGCAACGTCGGGCTGCGCACATTCTGATTGAAGTGAACGACAAGACCACCGAGGCGCAAGCCAAGGCGAAGATCGAAGAGATCCAGGCCCGTCTGGCCAAGGGTGAGAAGTTCGAGGCGCTGGCCAAGGAGTTCTCCCAGGATCCGGGGTCGGCGAACAACGGCGGTGACCTGGGTTATGCCGGTCCTGGCGTCTACGACCCGGCGTTCGAAAAAGCCCTGTATTCGTTGACTCAGGACCAGGTCTCTGGTCCGGTTCGCACCGACTTCGGTTTCCACCTGATCAAGCTGTTGGGCGTGGAAGCTCCAGAAGTGCCAACGTTCGCCAGCCTGAAAGACAAGCTGACCCATGCTCTGAAAACCCAGCAGGTCGAGCAGCGTTTCGTCGAGGCGAGCAAGCAACTGGAGGACGCCTCGTTCGAAGCGTCCGATCTGGCTCAGCCAGCGCAGGACCTGAAACTGACCGTGCAGACGTCCAAGCCATTCGGTCGTGAAGGCGGTGAGGGTATTGCGGCCAACCGTGCCGTGATCACTGCTGCGTTCAGCCCGGAAGTCCTGGATGAGGGGGCGAACAGCGCCGCCATCGAGCTCGATCCGGAAACCGTGGTCGTGTTGCGTGCCAAGGAGCACCTGAAACCTTCGCAATTGCCACTGGAAAGCGTTTCTGCCGCGATCCGTGTGCAATTGGCCAAAGAGCACGCCAGCGCCGATGCCAAGACCAAGGCTGAGGCCCTGATTGCCAGCCTGCGCGATGGCAAGACTCCGCTGGATCAGGCGATCGATGGCCAGGCCTGGAAAGTCACCAAAGCGGCGACCCGCGCTCAGGAAGGGGTTGATCCTGCGGTGCTGCAAGCGCTGTTCCGCATGGCCAAGCCTGCGGCCAAGGACAAACCGACCTTCACCAGCGTGACGCTGGCGGATGGCAGCCTGATGATCCTGCGCCTCAATGGCGTGAACGAAGCAGCGGCGCCGACCGAAGAAGAGAAAGCACAGTATCGTCGCTATCTCGCTTCACGCATCGGCCAGCAAGACTTTGCGGCTTATCGCAAGCAGCTGGAAAGCCAGGCGGACATCAAGCGTTACTGATACCTGACCAGGTTTAGTGCTGTACAGGAGACCCCGGCCGAAAGGCCGGGGTCTTTTTGTTGGTGCGCCGTACGTCATTTGCTGCGGTGACATTTGCGTAAAATCGCGGTCAATCAGCCTGTAACCGTTTTAAGACACGATCGATGCTCCGCTAAGCATCGATCTGTTGCACAATATGCCCCGAACCGTTTTCCTCAGGATGTTCAATGTTTAAATCACTTCCCATGCGGGTTGTCGGGCTGGCAGCCATGCTTGCCGCTGCGGCCGGTTGTTCATCGAACAAGGCTGCCATCTACGAGCATGAGAACTTCGACGACTCCGGAACCTTTTCCCGCAATTATCCGGTCACCGATACCCAGAGCTGTGAAGCCGCCCGTCGTGCCTTGCTCAGCCAGGGTTACATCATCACCAGCAACGATTCGAAGCTGGTCAGCGGTCACAAGAGCTTCCAGCAGACCGGCGAGAACCACATGGAGATCAGCTTCAGTGTGGTCTGTACCGATGACGGCAGCGAAGGGCACCACGCGACCGTATTCGCCAACGCCCTGCAGGATCGTTATGCGCTGAAGAAGACCAACAACTCCGCCAGTCTCGGTGTAGGTGTGCTGGGCTCGGTATCGATGCCGATCGGCTCCTCCGATGACTCGATGGTCAAGGTCGCCAGCGAAACCGTATCGTCTGCCAAGTTCTACGAGCGTTTTTTCGCACTGGTCGAGCTGTTCCTGCCGCCCGAAGCGAAAAAGGCTGCGCACATCACCGAAAAGCCGAAAACCGATCTGGGTATGCCTGAAGCCAAGGCAGCGCCGGCACCGCTGGCACCTGTCCCGGCACCTGCTGCAGAGCCTGCGGCCTCCGAGCCGGTTACCCCGCCTCCTGAGGCGCCGCCGATCACGCCGACCGAGAGTGTAGCGCCGGCACCGTCCCCGGAAATCGTCACGCCACCGTCGAACCCGAGTGACTTGCCGCCGCCGAGCGAACCCATTCCGGCGATGCCTGTCTCCGGCCAGTGAGGGTGATACCACAGGGTCGGATCAAATGACCCGATCCTGTGACCAGCCAAAAGATTGACCCGCATCAAGCAAGACCGCTGTTCTGCGGTCTCCCGCGAAAAAAACCAATGATAAATTCCTGACCAGCTGCTACGTTTTATTCAGTAGCGACAGAGTGTCGTGTCCGCGTCATTTTTCTTTCACGCGGGCACTTTATGCTCAAGGAATGGGTCATTTATTCAGACGTTTTTCACTACGGGTTGGGGGATTCAAAAATGGACGATTATCAAGAAGAACTGCTCGAGTACCAGGCTTTCGAACTGGACCCACTGGAGCCGGCAGAAGACGCTACCGAGTTGTAGGTATCAGGTGGATTGGCGATGGCTGCGGCGAAATTCGCCGGGTGTCTGCCCGTTCCAGCGTTTGAAAGCGCGTTGAAACGCTTCGGCTGAGGCAAATCCCAGAAGGTAGGCGATCTCTCCGAACGCCAGTTCGGTGTCGCGTATGTAAGTCATGGCCAGGTCGCGGCGGGTGTCGTTGAGAATCGCACGAAATTGTGTGCCTTCATCGGCGAGCTTGCGGCGCAAGGTCCAGGTGGGCAGTTTCAGACGTGTCGCCACCTCTAGCAGGTCGGGCTCCCGGCCACCATTGAGCAAGGGTCCCAGCAGCGCGATGATGCGTTCACGCAGGCTGCGGGTGCGTGTCAGTTGTTCCAGTTCCCGCTCACACAGTTGCAGCAAATGCCGCCAGGTGCTCGGGCAATGCTCGGGGTTGCGCTGGGCGAGACTGGAAAGGCTCAAGCGCAGTTGATTGTGCTCGCCGCCAAACACAATCGGACAGTCACCCAAAACGTCATAGGCCGCGCGGTAACCGGGCTCCTCGAATTCGATCTCGATACGTTCGGCGCGCAGTGGGGCAGGGCTGACACTGGATAATTGATGCAACCAGCCAGCGATGATCGAATCCACCACGAAGCGGTTGTAAGCGTTGTAGGGGCTGATCGAATAGAAGCGCAGCCAGGCGCCCTGGGCGTCTTCGTGAAAGCTTGATTGGCCCCGATAATTCGAACCATACAAGGCTTCGAATCGAATCAGGCAGCGCGCGGCCTCACGTACGGTCGGCGCTTGCGCCGCAGTGACGCCAGCGAGGCCGGCCTGGCTCAGGCGACTGAGCTGGCCCATGCGCAAGCCAAGGGCCGGGTCGTCGGTCAGTTGAGTGGCACCGTGGCCCAGGCGCATGTAGCGCGGAATCGACAGCCGTGCACCGGCTTCGCTCAGGCGCGCGGCATCGAGGCCGTATTGATCGAGCAGTGGCTGCGGATCGATACCATGACTGCGCACGGCATCGGCCAGGCTATGAACAAAGCCCACCGACAGATCGCCGAGGCGCATTGGCTGCGGTTTCATGGCTTACAACCAGAGGTTCAGCAAACGCGCACCCTGGGCGTTGCCGTCGGCAAAGTGCTGGCCGTTGCTGCTGAGGAAGCTATGCCCGGCGCTGCCCTGATCCCAGAACTGACCTCGCAGGAACACACTTATGCCAGCGACAGCCTGACTGGCCGGTATCCGGGTCGTGAGGGTCAGGCGCTGCCAGGCCTGGCCTTCACTGACTTCTCCAGGCTTCAAGTTGACCGACGCCGGTTCCGGCGATCCCCTGTAGCCGTGCCACGGTTGTTCCCAGGTGCCACGGCCGGCGACAAAGGCCGGTACTGCAACCAGCTGTGCGCTTTGGTCGTTGAGCTTGAGGTAGTTTTCCGGGTACCAGCTGTCGTGGCCGATCAATACGCCCAGCCTTCCTGCGGGGGTATCAACGACGTTGAGCGAGTGGTCGCCGTTCGCCCTGATTCCGTTCTGTACTGCGAAGAGCGGGTGCATCTGGCGCTGGGGTTGGCCGATCGGCACGCCTTCGCTGTTGAACACCACACTGCTGTTGTACAGCGCACCGCGGCCGATTTTCAGGGTGCCGTCGATGATGCTCGGTTCGGGCAGCACGATGGAGCCCGCCACCAGCGTCACGTGGAATTCCCTGGCCAGTCCTCCGAACAATGTCTGGTAGTCCCTGGCCATCGCCTTGGCTTTCATGCGCAGGTGGGCATCGTCCAGGCGGTTGCCGCCCTCGGCGCTGATCAACGCCTTGGCGAACTTCAGGGGATTGCTCACCGCCAGCCAGTTCATGGCCTCCTTGAGAGTGCTGGCCTGATACAACTCATCCTTCTCGCCGCTGACCATCAGCCAGGTACCGATGTGTTCCGGCAACACGACGACGGTCTTGCCGTTCAACAAGCCCTGGTCCCGGGCTGCCTGCAGATAGGCCGCGAGCTTGCGGTGCAGACGCTCGGGACTTTGATAATCGGTAGGAAACAGTTCGGGCTGGATGCCCAGCAGATTGCCACGGTCCGCAGGCGTACCCTGGTCGACAGCCAGATTGATCCGCAGGTCCGAAAGGTAATGACCCACCGGCCGGTCCGCGGCCCACATCGCATAGGTCGTGAGGGCGGCGAGCAACGCCATGGAGAATGTCAGGTACAAGAGTTTGCGCATGGGGACACAGTTTACAGTCTGGAGCCGGGCGTGGCTTTTGATTTGGAACTGGATCGAGCATAAAGGGAATCAAGGGCTTAGTGGACGCGTTTCAACGTTGACTGTTTTTTCGCTGGCGGCTGCCTGTCTGCGCCGAGATGGAGCGATGAAGGGCCGGGTTAAAGGTAGGTGAGTTGACGGAGGGGAACGCCGGTCGGCCATCATTTGGCTCGACCGGCCGACAGGTGAGCGTTATTTGGTGACCAGCAGTTCCGGGCCGAGGTAGTCGTTGATCTGGTTGATATCGTCGTCGCCCAGGCTGCCCACCGATGAGGCCAGGCGCAGGCGCGACATCAAATAGCGCAACTTGGCGTCGAACAGATCGTGGCGCGCAACGAAGAGCAGCTCTTCGGCATTGAGGACGTCCGAGTTGGTGCTGGTGCCACCCTCTTTGAAGCCCTTGCGTGACGATGCCAGTGAGCGTTCGTTGGATTCCACTGCCTTCTCCAGCGCGCGAATGCGTTTGGCGCCGCTCAGGATGCCTTGATACTCACGGGTGGTTTCGGTGATGACTTCCTGTCGCGCGGCGTCGAGTTCATCCATGGCCTTATCGCTATTGGCACTGGCCTGGCGTGTCAGCGCGCTGACGCCGCCACCGCTGTACAGCGGGATATTGACTTCCAGCCCGATCGAGCCGTAGTGGTTGCGTTGATTCAACTCGGAGAGTGATTGGCTCTCACCCGCGGTGTAGCCGGCAATGAAGTCCAGTGTTGGCCAGTGGCCAGCGCTGGCGCGCTTCACTTCTTCTGCTGCGAGGTCGCTGCTATAACGGCGCGCATGGATCAGCGGGCTATCGACCTGGGCTTTGACCAACCAGTCCTGCAGGTTGCTCGGTAGCAGCGGTGGTGTATCGAAGCTCGGGCGCAAGGTGGTCAGCGACTCGGGGGTTTCACCGATATATTCCTCGAGCTTGGTGCGCGCGTTGATCAGGTTGTCTTGCGCTTCGATCAGTTCGGCGTCGGCGAGGTCGCGGCGAGCGGTCGACTCGTCGATGTCGGTGACGGTGCCGGCCCCCAGCTCCATGCGCCGTTTCGCCGAGGCGAGTTGTTCTTCGAAGGCGTTCAGCTTGGACTTGGCCAGGACGATGGTTTCGCTGGCCAGGAGCACATCGAAATAGCTTTCGGCCAGGCGCACCGCGGCGTCCTGGGTTTTGGCATCGAACACCGCGACGCTGTAGTCGGCACGCTGCTGACCCTGGCGGTACTCGGCCATCTTCTGTTTGTTGAACAGCGGCTGGCGCAGGCGCACGTTGGCGCCCTTGGAGTCGTAGTGCAGATCTCTGTCGACGTTGTTCTGGCTTTGGGAGCCATTGACCTTGTTGTGGTAGCCCGAGGCATTGATCTGCGGTAGCAGGCCGGCCTTGCCAATGGCGCGGTTTTCCTCGCCAGCCTCTTTTTCATGCACGGAGGCCTGGTAGATCGGGCCCTGGAACTGCAACAGATCCCAGGCTTGCTTGAGGTCCATGGCACTGGCCGGCAGGGCCAGTCCCAGCAGGCAGAAGAGCAGGCAATGACGTTCCATCTCATTGTTCCTTGAATGAGCTGTCCACACGATCGAGCATTGGTTTAAGAAGATAGCTGATCATGTTGCGTTCGCCTGTCTTGATGGTGACGCTGGCGGGCATGCCGGGGCGAATGTGATTGCTGCCGAGCAGGCCCATGCCATCGGGCGTGACTTCCACCTGGGCCAGATAGAACGGTTGCTTGCTTTCCTCGTCCATCAGGCGGTCGGCAGAGATGGTCTTCACGCGGCCGGGGATGTTGGGCGTCTTGGCATGGTTGAAGGCCGGGAAGGAAATGTCCACGGGCAGGCCGGGGACCATCTTGTCGATGGCCTGCACGGGAATCATCGCGTCGACCTGCAGCGGTTCGTTGACCGGGACGATTTCCATGATCTTGAAGCCGGGCTGAATGACCCCGCCAACGGTGGCAATGCTCAGGCCCTGGACCATGCCATCGATCGGCGACCGAATCACCGTGTGGGTCACTTCATAGTCCAGCGAGCGCAAGCGGTCGGCCAGGGTGGTGTTTTCCTTGGCGGTGTCGGTCAATTGCGATTCGACTTCCTTCAGGTAGTCGTGCTGGCGCTGCAGGATGCGCAGCTTGATTTCGGTGGTCTGGCTACGCACGCGGGCGATGTTGTTGAGGTTCTCGGCCTGACCGGCGGAGAGGTCGGCATTGCTGCGTTCCAGCTCCAGCAGGTGGTTGCGCGGCACATAGCCTTCGGCCGTCAGCACGCGGGTGCCTTGCAGTTCCTGGTTGAGGAAGCTGATCTGCGAGGCGCGGGCGCTATAAACCTGCTGCAGGCCCTTGAGCTGCACCGCCGACGCTGCCAGGTTTTCCTGCAGGATGCTGATTTCGCCAGCGAGTCCGGCGCGCCGGGTGTCCAGCAGGCGCTGTTGCAGGTCCATGGCGGCCTCCAGGCGGTGATCACCCTTGAAGCGCGCGAGCAACTCGGGATCGAAGTTCACCACATCGCGGCCGTCACGTTCCGCTTCCAGGCGGTTTTCCACGGTCTTGCTGACGATGTACTGGGCGCTGACCGCACCCTCTTCGGCAGCGGCACGCAACGAGTCGAGGCGGACCACCTCCTGACCTTTTGTCACTAGATCGCCTTCGCGAACGAGAATGGCTTCCACGGTACCGCCGCTCAGATGCTGCACGGCTTTGCGATTGTTGGTGACCTTGACCGTGCCTGTCGCGACCACGCCGGCATCCAGCGGCGCCAGCCAGGACCACAGGAGGAAGCCGCCGAAGCCGGCGAGCACCAGCCACACGCCCCATCGCGCGGGCCTGCCGACGTCCAGATCTACCATGCTCCTGGTATCGGCTTTGATTATCTCGGTGTGTTGGCTCATTTGCATGATCGGTCACTCCCGCGCTTTGACGGAGGCCAGAGGGGTCGACGCGCCTGCAGGCATTACAGCGGCCTTGCGCAGCGCTGCGAATACTTCATCGCGCGTGCCGAGCATCTGCACGCCGCCGTCACGCAGCATCAGCACCTTGTCGACGGCGCAGAGTACGTTGGGACGGTGGGAAATCAGGATGACGGTGGCGCCACGGCCCTTGAGTTCGGCCAGGGCATCGACCAAGGCCTTTTCGCCAACGTCGTCGAGGTTGGCGTTCGGTTCATCCAGCACGATCAGATTAGGTTCGCCATACAACGCGCGGGCCAAGGCGATGCGTTGCTTCTGGCCACCGGAAAGCGGGCTGCCATCGGTGCCCAGACGGGTGTCATAACCCTGCGGAAAACGCAGGATCATCTCGTGCACGCCAGTGATCTTGGCGGCGCGGATGACCGCTTCGCTGTCCACTTCGCCAAAGCGCGCAATATTGTCGGCGATGTTGCCCTCGAACAGCTCTACGTCCTGTGGCAGGTAGCCGAGCCAGGGGCCAAGTTCACCCTTGTTCCAGGTGAATATGTCCGCGCCGTCCAGGCGTACCTTGCCCGCCTGCGCCGGCCAGACGCCAACCAGCAGGCGGGCGAGAGTGGATTTGCCCGAGGCGGATGGACCGATAATGCCAAGGCTTTCGCCGGGGACAAGACTGAAGCCCACCCCGCGCAGAATCGTGTTGTTGGTACCGGGGGCGCCGGCATACACATTCTCCACCGCCAGCATGCCCTGCGGCCGCTGCAGCGACATGCTCGGTGGCCGGCGCGGATAGTCGTGCAGCATCTCGTTGAGCCGGCCCCAGGCCGAACGGCAGCCGAGCAGTTGCTTCCACGACGCGATGACCTGTTCCACCGGGCCCAGTGCGCGGCCGGTGAGGATCGAGCAGGCAATCATCATCCCCGGGGTGATTTTGCCGTCGATCGCCAGCAGCGCACCGGCGCCGAGGATCAACGACTGCAAGGTGATACGCACGAAGCGCCCGGTGCTGCTGATCAAGGCGGCGCGGTCGGAGGCCAGGGTCTGCATTTCCAGGATGCGCAAATGGCTTTGGTACCAGCGCTTGCTGATCGACGGCAGCATGCCCATGGCCTCGATGACCTCGGCATTGCGCAGGTTGTTGTTGGCGTACAGGGCGGAGGAGAGTGCTGCCTGATTGGCTTCGGCCAGCGGCTTCTGCGTTGCCTTCTCGGTGAGATAAGCCAGCCCCATCAGAATCAGCGAGCCGATCAGTGTGAGCAGTCCGAGCAGCGGGTGGATCAGGTAGGCGACCAGCAGATAGATCGGTGTCCACGGTGCATCGAAGAAAGCGAACAGGGAGTTGCCGGTGACGAACTGACGAACCTGCGCGAGATCTTGCAGCGCCTGGGCCGGATTACCTCCGGCGCGGCTCAGGTTGCGCTCGAATGCAGCGGTGAAAATGCGCTGGTTGAGCTCCATGTCGAGGCAGTTGCCGACCCGGATCAGCACGCGGGTGCGGATCATTTCCAGCGTAGACATCAGCAAGAACAGACCTACCACCAGCACAGTCAACATCGCCAGCGTCGTGACGTTGCGACTGACCAGGGCTCGATCATAGACCTGCAACATATAAACGGCTGGCGTCAACATCATGACGTTTATGACACCGCTGAACGCTGCCAGCGAGTAAAAACTGCGGCGCAGGCGAAAGAGCGCGTCGGCCAGTTCGGAACGGATGCTCGACTGCTTGGGCATGTTGGTCCTCCCACTTCGAAAAGCCGGTTGCCTTTGTGGCGCAACAGCTAACGGTAAATGTAGTTCCGTAAACAGCTTATGGACACGCAGGCCGGTCGCTCTATGGATGGCGAGTCTTGCGAAATCGCTGCGTTGTTCCCTTATGCAGCAGCGTAGGTGGCGGCGAAACAGTTCGAAATAACATTTTGCTCTATACCTGCGCTCAACTTCCTATATGTCTTTTAAAAACAGCTAGTTGAGAGGCTTGACACCAGTCGTCTGTTTTAACGACGTAATATTGACAAAGATTTGCTATGGAACTTTAGTCTTAGTTATCGGGGGGTCCGCCCGCTGAAGCTTGCCATCGTTTTGGCAATGCAAAGCACGGTGATTCTCCCGAGAGGAGCCGAATCATGTCGTTCATTTCGTTCTTTTGCAGAGGAAAGGGACTGTCCAGGACGTTCGCCTTCACTTCCAGATTCCATGGTCCGCCCAGGGCTCGGATTCGCTCTGCCTGATCACCCGGCGAGCAACTCATTTCGCGAATTCCAGACGTGTATCCCGGGTCCCGGGTAACGCCAGCTCTCGCTAAAAAACATAACCAACAAACTGCGCAAGCCAGCACTTGACTTGGCGCGGCGGGACTTTCTCGTCCCGCGCCTTTACCCAGACATATCGAGGGCAATCCAAATGGCCAATTTTAATCAATCCGATCTTGAGTTCATTCTCCAGCAGATTTTCATCTCGGAGGCAAACTCGGCTGGTCAGTTGCTTGTCGACCTGATACCGAGCCCGGAATTTGCTTTCGGTCTGCGTACGGTCGACGGGACGTTTAACAACCTGGGTCTGCATCAGAGCGAGTTCGGCGCAGCCGACAATTTTTTTCCGCGCTTGACCACTCCAGTCTTCAGCCCGGCTGAGGCGGGCACCTCTTACACCCAGACCAGCGGTCTGGTGATCGACTCCCAGCCGCGCACCATCAGCAACCTGATCGTCAACGATACCGCCACCAACCCGGCGGCGGTCGCGGCCACGTTCGATCCCGGCCTGGATGGCATCCTCGGCACGGTTGACGATGTCTTGAAGGCCGGTGCGCAGGTGGTTACCGGAACCCGTACCGACGGCACGACGTTCCAGACCTTTTTCATTCCTAACGTAGCGCAGGACGCGGGCCTGTCCGCGCCGTTCAACTCGTGGATGACTTTCTTCGGTCAGTTCTTCGACCACGGCCTCGACCTGGTGACCAAGGGCGGCAGCGGCACGGTGTTCATCCCGCTGCAGCCGGACGATCCGTTGTTTGTTCCGGGTAGCCCGACCAACTTCATGGTGTTGACGCGGGCCACCAACCTGCCCGGGCCCGATGGCATCCTGGGCACCGCCGATGACATCCACGAGGCTTCAAACACCACCACGCCGTTCGTCGACCAGAACCAGACCTATAGCTCGCACCCTTCGCACCAGGTGTTCCTGCGTGCCTATGAGCTCAACGCCGCTGGCGATCCGGTGGCCACCGGCAAGCTGATCACCAATCGTGACCTGGGCGCCGATGGCGTGTTCGGCACGGCCGACGACGTCGAAATCGGCGGGATGGCCACCTGGAAAGTGGTCAAGGCGCAGGCGCGCGACTTGCTTGGCATTAATCTTACCGATGCCGACTTCGACAACGTGCCGCTGCTCGCCACCGATGCCTACGGCAATTTCATCAAGGGCCCGAACGGCTTCCCGATGGTCATGATGAGGGGCGCGGATGGTATTGCCGATACCGCCGATGATGTGCTCGTCGAGGGTAATCGGGCTGCGCCGATCAGCCTGGTCAATGCCGTGCGCACCGGCCACCAGTTCCTCATCGATATCGCCCACACCGCCGTTCCGGTGGACAGCCAGACCGGTGCGCCACTGACGGCCGATGCCGACCTCGTTGCCGGCGGCCCGGTGGCCGCTGGCTTCTACGACAACGAGCTGCTCGACGCGCACTACATCGCCGGCGATGGCCGGGTCAACGAGAACATCGGCCTGACCACCGTCCACTCCATCTTCCACTCGGAGCACAACCGGCTGGTCCAGCAGACCAAGGACACGGTCCTCGCCTCAACGGTCGCCGGCGACCTGACGTTCCTGAACCAGTGGCTGCTGACGCCCGTCACGGCTGTTCCTGCTGATCTGACGACCTTGAACTGGAACGGTGAGCGCCTGTTCCAGGCGGCGAAATTCGGCACCGAGATGCAGTATCAGCATCTGGTGTTCGAAGAGTTCGCGCGTACCGTTCAACCGCAAGTCGACGCCTTCCTGGACTTCGATGACACGATCAATCCGTCGATCGTCGCCGAGTTCGCGCACACGGTCTTTCGCCTCGGCCACTCGATGCTGACCGAGACCATCGACCGGCTGGACCCCAACTTCGTCTCGAGCGATATCGGCCTGATTCAGGCCTTCCTCAACCCGCTGGCGTTTGCGACCAGCGGCCTGACCCCGCAGCAGGCGGCCGGCGCCATCGTCCGCGGCTTGACGCGCCAGGTCGGCAACGAGATCGATGAGTTCGTCACCGAAGCGGTGCGCAACAACTTGCTGGGCCTGCCGCTCGACCTGCCCGCCCTCAACATCGCGCGCGGCCGCGATACCGGCATCCCGTCCTTGAACGAGGCGCGCCGTGAGTTCTACGCCGGCACCGGCGACAACCAGCTGAAGCCCTACACCAGCTGGGTCGATTTGGTGCAACACCTGAAGCACCCGGAATCGCTGATCAACTTCATCGCCGCCTACGGCACGCACGCCTCCATTACCAGCGCCACCACGCTCGACGCGAAACGCGCGGCGGCCACGCTCCTGGTGTTGGGTGGTATCGGTGAGCCGGCGGATCGCCTGGACTTCCTCAACAGCACCGGCGTCTATGCCAACCTGGCAAATGGGGCAACCATTACCGGCGTTGATGACATCGACTTTTGGATCGGCGGTTTGGCTGAGGAAAAAATGCCGTTCGGCGGCATGCTCGGCTCGTCCTTCAACTTCGTCTTCGAGGAGCAGCTTGAGAATCTGCAGAACGGCGACCGGCTCTACTACCTGCACCGCACCCAGGGACTCAACTTCCTGAGCGAGCTCGAGAACAACTCGTTCGCCAAGATGATAATGCTCAACACCGACGCGACCCATCTCCCGGCGCTCGCCTTCTCGACCCCGACCTTTACCCTTGAGGTCGACCCGACCAGGCAGTTCAACGAGAGCGTGATTGCCGGGCCGGATGGCATACTGGTCGACAATCCATTGACGCTAATCAATGAGGCCGCCGACAACCTGCCCGGCAATGCCGATCCCACTGGCGGCATTATCATCAACGGCGTCGTGATCACGCCGCTGGTCATCCGCGACAACCCCAACACGGTCGGTCCCGATATCAACTACCTGCAGTACACCGGCGAAGACCATGTGGTGCTCGGTGGCACGGCCGGCAATGACATTCTCGTCTCTGGCGACGGCGACGACACGCTCTGGGGCGACGCCGGCAATGATCGCCTCGAAGGCGGCTACGGCAATGACGAGATCGAGGGTGGCGATGGCGACGACATCATCACCGACGCGGGCGGCGACGACGTCATCCACGGAGGGGCCGGCAACGACGTCATTCACGGTGGTATGGGCGTAAACCTGATCCTCGCCGGTGACGGCAACGACTTCGTCGTCACCGGCGAGGACTTTTCGGAGGTCTTCGCTGGCGCCGGCAATGACTTCATGCTCGGCAGCCGGGTGAACTTGCCAATGACGGGCGGCGATGGCGACGACTGGATCGAGGTCGGGAACCAGGACGGCTCCCCCGGCGACAATTTCGCCGGTAACCTGCCACTGGCCTTGCTGGCAGAGGTGGTCGGCGGCAACGACGTCTTCAGCGGTGACGGCGGCTTCGATGAAATGATCGGTGAAGGCGGCGATGACATCTTCATCGGCAGTGAGGGCCCGGACAAGATGTTGGGCATGTCCGGTTTCGACTGGGCCACCTACAAGGATGATCGTTTCGGCGTGACTGTGGACATGAACCGCATCGTCTTCGAACAATCGGCCCTGTCGCCTTCTGTTGCAGGCGTGCATACCAATTTCGCCCAGGTGGAAGGTCTGTCGGGGTCGGTGTTCAGCGACATGCTGACCGGCGATGATGCCGACGCGCTCACGATCGCCGCTGCCGGTGTCCAAGGCAGCGTGCTCACCAATATTGACCTCGTCGCCGGTCTGCGGGCGTTTCTTGGCGCGGCTGCAGCCGGCCCGGACGGTATCGTGGGCACGGTAGACGATCAGTTCGGCGCGGGCAACATCCTCCTCGGCGGTGGTGGCAGCGACATCATCGAAGGCCGCGGCGGTGACGACCTGGTCGACGGCGACATGTGGCTGAATGTGCGCATCAGCGTGCGCCAGAACCTTGACGGAACCGGGCCGGAGATCGCCACCTTCGACAGCATGAAGCCCATGATCCCGTTCATGCTCGATGGTACCTTCAACCCCGGTCAGCTCGTGATCGTCCGCGAGGTCCTGACGGCTGCCCCCGCCTTTGACACGGCCTTGTTCACGGGCAACCGGCTCGACTATACCGTCACCACTGTGGGCGGTGTGACCACCGTGGCCGACAGCGTCGTCGGTCGCGACGGCACTGACCGCCTCACCAATGTCGAGCGGCTGCAGTTCAACGATGAGTCGCTCACCCTGCCAGACGGGGTCGGGCTCAACAACGACCCGCTGGGCTTGCTGACCATACTCGATGCTGCCAGCAACACCCCGGACGCTACGCCGACCACGGGTCAACTGCTGAGGGTATCGGCTGCCGACGTGACTGATGCGGACAACGTCGCTACCGGCGGTGCGATCGCCGGACCGATCGCCTTCTTCTGGCAGTTCGAAGCGATTCCGGGCTCGGGCGTCTTTCAAGACATTATCCGTCTTGTCGACGGCGGAGCAGCCTCGCAGCGTATGTCCGGGCCGACCTTCACGGTGACCCCGGATCTCGCCGGGCTGGAATTGCGCGTCAGGGCCGTCTATAAGGATGAAAATGGCGTGCTCGAGACGGCGTTCTCTGCTCCAACCGCAGCGGTCGTAGCCGGCGTTGCTCCGCCACCGGCAGCCCCGCTGCCGGTCGAGACTCCGGTCGCCAGCACCGGTGTGCACTATATCCGGGCCGATCTGCAGTTCATTCTCGATCAGATTCAGATCGCGGAAAGGAATGCGGCCGGTGAGGATCTCCTCAGCATGCTGCCAAATGCACGGGTGGGTATGGGCCTGCGCACGGTCGACGGGTCGTTCAACAACCTGGTGACGGCTCAGAACGAGTTCGGTGCAGCCGACACGATCTTCCCGCGACTGGTTCCGGCGCAGTTCGATACGGCGGAGGCGGGCACCACTTACGCCCAGACCAGCGGCCTGGTGAACGACTCGCAGCCGCGCACCATCAGCAATTTGGTCGCCGACAACACCGCCACTAACCCGGCGGCGGTCGCGGCCACGTTCGATCCCGGTCTGGATGGCATCCTCGGCACGGTTGACGATGTCTTGAAGGACGGTGCGCAGGTGATTACCGGAACCCGTACCGACGGCACGACGTTCCAGACCTTTTTCATGCCTAACGTGGCGCCGGACGCAGGTCTGTCCGCACCGTTCAATACCTGGATGACCTTCTTCGGTCAGTTCTTCGACCACGGCCTCGACCTGGTGACCAAGGGCGGCAGCGGCACGGTGTTCATTCCGCTGCAGCCGGACGATCCGCTGTTCGTTCCGGGCAGTCCGACCAACTTCATGGTGTTGACGCGGGCCACCAACCAGCCCGGGCCCGATGGCATCCTCGGCACCGCCGACGACATCCACGAGGCTTCAAACACCACCACGCCGTTCGTCGACCAGAACCAGACCTATACCTCGCATCCCTCGCACCAGGTGTTCCTGCGCGCCTACGAGTTCAATGCCGCCGGCGCGCCGGTGGCGACCGGCAACCTGATCACCAATCGTGACCTGGGCGCCGATGGTGTGTTCGGCACGGCCGACGACGTCGAAATCGGCGGGATGGCCACCTGGAAAGTGGTCAAGGCGCAAGCTCATGACCTGCTCGGGATCGACCTCACCGATGCCGACTTCGACAACGTGCCGCTGCTCGCCACCGATGCCTACGGCAATTTCATCAAGGGCCCGAACGGCTTCCCGATGGTCATGATGACGGGCCCGGATGGTATTCCCGATACCGCCGATGATGTGCTCGTCGAGGGAGATCCTGCTGCGCCGATCAGCCTGGTCGATGCCGTGCGCACCGGCCACCAGTTCCTCATCGATATCGCCCACACCGCCGTTCCGGTGGACAGCCAGACCGGCGCGCCACTGACGGCCGATGCCGACCTCGTTGCCGGCGGCCCAGTGGCCGCAGGCTTCTACGACAACGAACTGCTCGACGCGCACTACATCGCCGGCGATGGCCGGGTCAACGAGAACATCGGCCTGACCACCGTCCACTCCATCTTCCACCATGAGCACAACCGTCTGGTCCAGCACACCAAGGATGTGGCCATCGCCTCCAACGATGTCAACTTCCTGAACCAGTGGCTGATGCCCGATGCCCAATTGTTGGTGTTGCCAACAACCGCGGCTGAGATCGCTGCCCTGCACTGGAACGGAGAGCGCCTGTTCCAGGCGGCGAAATTCGGTACCGAGATGCAGTACCAGCACCTGGTGTTCGAAGAGTTCGCGCGTACCATTCAGCCGAACATCGATCCCTTCATTCCTGAACACCAGAACTATCAAACCGAGATCGACCCGGCGATCGTCGCCGAGTTCGCGCACGCGGTCTACCGCCTCGGCCACTCGATGCTGACCGAGACCATCGACCGGCTGGACCCCAACTTCGTCTCGAGCGATGTCGGCCTGATTCAGGCCTTCCTCAATCCGCTGGCGTTTGCTGCCAGCGGCCCGACTCCGGAGCAGGCGGCCGGTGCCATTGTCCGCGGCGTGACGCGTCAGGTCGGCAACGAGATCGACGAGTTCGTCACCGAAGCGGTGCGCAACAACTTACTGGGCCTGCCGCTCGACCTGCCCGCCCTCAACATCGCGCGCGGCCGTGATACCGGGCTTCCGACCCTGAACGAGGCGCGTCGTGAGTTCTTCGCCGGCACCGGCGACAGCAACCTGAAGCCCTACATCAGCTGGTCCGATTTGGTGCAACACTTGAAGCACCCGGAATCGCTGATCAACTTCATCGCCGCCTATGGCACGCACGCCTCCATTACCAGCGCCACCACGCTCGACGGGAAGCGCGCCGCAGCCTCGCTCCTGGTGTTGGGTGGCGCCGGCGAGCCAGCGGACCGGCTGGACTTCCTCAATAGCACCGGCGCCTGGGCGAGTGGCCCGACCGGCGTCACCATCACCGGTCTGGACAACATCGACCTCTGGATCGGCGGCCTCGCCGAGGAAAAAGTGCCGTTTGGCGGCATGCTCGGCTCGACCTTCAACTTCGTGTTCGAGAACCAGATGGAGAAGCTGCAGAACGCCGACCGCTTCTACTACCTGGATCGCAACGCGGGGCAAAACTTCGTCACCGAGTTGGAGAACAACTCGTTCGCGAGGCTGGTGATGGCCAACACCGATGCGACCCACCTCCCGGCCGTCATGTTCTTGACTCCGGCCTTTACCCTCGAGGTCGACCCGACCAAGCAGTTCAACGAGAGCGTGATTGCCGGGCCGGACGGCATACTGGTCGACAATCCATTGACGCTAGTCAATGAGGCCGCCGACAACCTGCCCGGTAATACCGATCCTGTCGGCGGCAGCGCCCTGGTGCCGCTGGTGATTCGGGACAACCCCAACACGGTCGGTCCCGATACCAACTACCTGCAGTACACCGGCGAAGACCATGTGGTGCTCGGTGGCGCGGCCGGCAATGAAACTCTCATCTCTAGCGACGGCGACGACACGCTCTATGGCGACGGCGGCAATGATCGCCTCGAGGGTGGCAACGGCAACGACTTCATCATCGGGGGCGATGGTGACGACATCATCAGCGACATAGGCGGCGACGACACCATCCACGGTGGCGACGGCAACGACGTCATCCACGCCGGCAACGGCCTCAATCTGAGCCTCGGCGGCTTCGGCAAGGACTTCATCGTCAGCGGCACGGACTCCTCGGAGGTCTTCGGCGGCGCGGGTGACGACTTCATCCAGGGCAGTGTCGCCGACGAACAACTGATGGGCAACGAAGGCGACGACTGGATCGAGAGAGGAACCGCCGATGGCGCTCCCGGCGACAATTTCGACCCGAACGGGCTCGACCCGATACGCGGCAACGACATTTTCATCGGCACCGGCTCGCCCGACAGATTCATGGCCGAAGGCGGCGACGACATCATGTTCGGCAACGGCGGCGCGGGCGACCGCTACCTGGGTGGTTCAGGTTATGACTGGGCCGGTTTCAAGGACGACTCGTTCGGCGTGAGCGTCGACCTGGGCCTCGCCGACATCGTTCTCGGGGCGCCACTGCCGGAGTTGGCCGCAACCGTGGCTCGGTTCCGCCAGGTGGAAGGTCTGTCAGGATCGCACTTCAGCGACATCCTGCGCGGCAATGATGCCGATGCGGCCGTGATCGCGGCCTCTGGAGCCTTGGGCAGCGTGCTTACCAACTTCGACCTGGTCAGCGGCCTGCGCTCGTTCGTCGGCACCGCTGCAGCCGGCGTGGATGGCATTCTGGGTACGGCCGACGATCAGTTCAGCGCCGGCAACATCGTCCTCGGCGGCGGCGGCAGCGACATCATCGAAGGCAATGGTGGCGATGACCTCATCGACGGCGACAAGTGGCTCAACGTGCGCATCAGTGTGCGGCAGAACATCGATGGCACAGGTCCGGAGATCGCAACGTTCGACAGCATGGTCCCGTTGGCGCCGCTCATGCTCAACGGTACCTTCAACCCCGGCCAACTCGTCGCCGTCCGTGAGATCCTGACGGATGCGCCTGACCCCCTTAACCCTGGCCATTCCTTCGACACGGCCCTGTACACCGGCCTTCTGGCCGACTACACCGTCATCGAGAACGTCGACGGCACCGTGACGGTCACCGACAGTGTCGTTGGCAGGGACGGGATCGACACCCTCAGCAATATCGAGCGGCTGCAGTTCGCCGATCAGTCGCAGGTTCTCGTCGCTGGCTTGAACGCCGAGCCGGTGGGCTTGCTGAGGGTCAGCGATGGCACACCGGCCGTTGGCCAAGTGTTGACGGTGTTGGCCGACGCCGTCAGCGATGCGGACAATGTCACTACGGGCGGTGCGGTCACCGGTCCCATCGCCTTCGTATGGCAGGTCGAAGCGAACCCAGGCAGCGGTATCTTCGACGACATCGGTATTGTGCTCGGAGGCGGACTAGGAACCGCGACCGGCTCGACCTTCACGGTGACCGCGGCTGAGCTGGGACTGGCGCTACGCGTCAGGGCCACCTATCAGGACGGCCACGGCGTGCTGGAAAGCGTGTTCTCGGCGCCGACCGCGCCAACTGCGGCGCTCGGCGGCAGCCCCGTCAACGCCCTACCGGTCGGCACTGTGCTGATCAGCGATACGACCCCCACGTTAGGCTCGACCTTGACCGCCACGGATGCGTTCACCGACGCCGACGGGATCACGACCTCGGTGATTACCCGTCAGTGGCAGGTGGGCAGTGGTGCGATCTTTGCCGACATCGCCGGTGCGACGGGCACGACCTTCACGCTCAGCCCGGCGCAGGTCGGTCAGCAACTGCGTGTCGTCGCGAGTTACACCGATGACCTCGGCACACTTGAGCGAGTCACCTCTGCCGCAACGACAGTGGTCGGTAATCTGTTTGTCGGTACCGCCGGTGCCGACATATTCACCGGCACGGCAGGCGACGACGTGGCCAGCGGAGGTGCTGGCGACGACATCCTGAACGGCTTGGGCGGCAACGACATCCTCAACGGTGACGCGGGCAATGACATTCTCATCGGCGGTGCGGGTGTCGACACCATGGCTGGAGGTCTCGGTGACGATATCTATGAAGTCACCGACCTCGGGGACGTGGTGACCGAGCTTGGCGGTGAGGGTACTGACACGGTCTGGACCTCGCTCGCGAGCTACACCCTGAGTGCCAACGTCGAGAACCTTTCGTTCGGCGGCAGCGGCAACTTCGCGGGCACCGGCAACGCGCTCGACAACACGCTCACGGGCGGTGCGGGTATTGATGTCCTCATCGGTGGCGCAGGTGCCGACGCGATGGCCGGCGGTGGCGGCAACGATGTCTACGAAGTCACCGACCTTGGGGACGTGGTGAACGAGCTCGCCGGTGGTGGCATCGACACGCTCTGGACCTCGCTTGCGAGCTACACGCTGGGTGCCAACGTCGAGAACCTGTTTTTCGGCGGCAGCGGCAACTTTGCGGGCACCGGCAACGCGCTCGACAACATCATCGTGGGAGGGGCGGGTAACGACGTCCTCATCGGTGGCGCAGGTAACGACACCATCATCGGTCGCGCAGGTGCCGATACGATGGTCGGTGGCGTCGACAACGATACCTATGAAGTCGACGACCTTGGGGACGTGGTGACCGAGCTCGCCGGTGGTGGCAGCGACACGGTCTGGACCTCGCTTGCGAGCTACACCCTGGGTGCCGACGTCGAAAATCTGTTTTTCGGCGGCAGCGGTAACTTTGCGGGCGGCGGTAACGGGCTGGCCAACACGATCGTGAGCGGTGCGGGTAACGACGTCCTCAACGGCGGCGCAGGTAACGACACCATCATCGGTCGTGCAGGTGCCGACACGATGGTCGGTGGCGTCGGCAACGATACCTACGAAGTCACCGACCTTGGGGACGTGGTGACCGAGCTTGGCGGTGAGGGTATTGACTCGGTCTGGAGCTCGCTCGCGAGCTCCACCCTGGATGCCAACGTCGAGAATCTGTTTTTCGGCGGCAGCGGCAACTTCGCGGGCACTGGCAACGCGCTCGGCAATACGCTCGTGAGTGGTGCAGGTAACGACGTGCTCACCGGCGGTGGCGGTAACGACGCGCTGGTCGGCGGCGGCGGCAACGATATCTTCGCGTTTGGCCCGAGCTTCGGCAACGACGCGATCCTGGACTTCGGAGCCAATCCGGCTGCAGGGCAGGACTTGCTCGATGTCACGGCGCTGGCGATCACCAGCGCGACGTTCGCTGCCGACGTGAGCATAACGGCTGACGGGGCGGACACGGTGGTTGGGATCGGAGTGGACTCCATCCGCCTAGTGGGTGTCAGCAGTGCGACCGTTGATCAGACGGACTTCATTCTGGTCGTCTGAGGTCCTGGTCAGTACCGTCGCAGGAGGGCGGAACAGTAGAGGGGAGGGCAATGGATGCCCTCCCTTTCACTCAATTGCCTCATGAAATGCATTCGGTGTGGGAATTCAGGGAGGGCTGAATCGACCAGGGTTTTGCAGCGATGGCGATGATCATGGCGTTGCTAGCTGCTCTCGCATAATCGGAGACGTTTTTCTATTTTTCCGGCGTGAAGTAGCTCTTTTCAATAGCTTTGCGGGTCGAGACAAAGATTTCCTTGTGAGTTCGTTCTTTCCCGACTGCTCGGGACAGGACTGGCGCTCCCACACATTGAGCGATGACGGCCCACGCCGCATCAGGGCTACGGAGACGATCGGCCCAGGCTTTGTGTATTTGCTTCAGGCCTTTTTCGACGGCCAGCCGTACCTCCGGTTCGGCGCGCGCAATCTCTTCACCCAAGGCCGGAAGGACACAGCCTTCTTCTGGATGAAGGACATGAAAGGTACTCAGGTAGTTGCATAAACATTGCTCCAGCTGTTCGCCTGATGCGTTTTGTCCACCAGCCAGCATTTCGCTGCTGTTTCTAATCTCATCCTCAATCACTGCCTGAAGCAGCGGCTAGAAATAACATTTCGCTCTATACCTGCACTCAATTTCCTATATATCTTTTAAAAACAACCAGTTATGAAGTCTAAAACCAGTCATCAGTTTTAACGACATAATATTGACAAAGGCTTGCTATGGAACTTTAGTCTTAGTTATCGGGGTGCCCGCCCGCCTGAAGCTTGCCATCGCTTTGGCAATGCAAGGCGCGGTGACTTTCCCGGGAGGAGCCGAATCATGTCGATCATTTCGTGCTTTTGCAGAGGGAAGGGGCTGTCCAGGACGTTCGCCTTCACTTCCAGATTCCGTGGCCCGCCCAGGGCTCGAATCCGCTCTGCCTGATCGCCCGGCGAGCAATTCATTTCGCGAATTCCAGGCGCGTATCCCGGGTCCCGGGTAACGCCAGAGCTCTCGCAAAAAACATAACCAACAAACTGCGCAAGCCAGCACTTGACTTGGCGCGGGAGGGTTTTCTCGTCCCGTGCCTTTACCCAGACAGATTGAGGGCAATCCAAAATGGCCAATTTCAGCAAGTCGGACCTGGAGTTCATCCTTAAGCAAATCTTTATCGCAGAAGCGAATGCCGACGGCACCAGCCTCATTGATTTGCTTCCCAACACTCAGGTGCCATTCGGCCTGCGTACCGTCGATGGCAGCTTCAACAACCTGGTCACCGGCCAGAGCGAGTTTGGCGCCGCGGACGATCCCTTCCCGCGCTTGCTCGATCCCTCGTTTCTGGATGCATACGCCGGGACAGGGTCGGTGACCGATCCGCAACCACGGATCATCAGTAACCTGATCGTCGACCAGACCGCCAATAACCCGGCGGCCTATGCCGCAGCGTTCGACCCGGGCCTGGACGGTGTGCTCAACTTCGGCGTGGTGGGTGCGGGTAATGACGACGTGCTCAAGGACGGCGTACAGATAGTCACCAGCCCCGGGCTGGATGGCGTGTTCGGCACGGCCGATGACAAGGACGTGTTCTTCATGCCCAACGTGTCGCCGGACGTCGGCCTGACCGCCAGCTTCAACTCGTGGATGACCTTCTTCGGCCAGTTCTTCGACCACGGTCTCGACCTGGTCACCAAGAGCGCTACCGACTTCGTGTTTATTCCGCTGCAACCGGACGATCCGTTGTTCGTAGCAGGCAGCCCGACCAACTTCATGGTGCTGCCACGTGCAGTGCGTACCGCCGGCGCAGACGGAGTACTTGGCACCACCGATGATGGCCAGCCCAACACCACCTCGCCGTTCGTCGACCAGAGCCAGACCTACAGCTCGCACCCTTCGCATCAGGTGTTCCTGCGCGAGTACGTGCTCAATGCTGCCGGCGATCCTGTTGCAACGGGACGCTTGATTACCAACCGCGATCTCGGCGCCGATGGCCTGTTCGGCACTGCCGACGATGGCAGCGGCGAAGGTGGCGGCATGGCGACCTGGAAGGTGGTCAAGGCCCAGGCCCGTGACATTCTGGGCATCAACCTGACTGACGCCGATGTACACAACGTGCCATTGCTGGCAACCGATGCGTACGGCAACTTCATTCGCGGGCCGAACGGCATGCCGCAGGTGGTGATTCGCATCAGCAACGGTGCTGACGGCATCGCCGGGACAGTTGACGACGTCACTCAACTGGTCGAAGGCAACCGGGCAGCTCCGATCAGTCTGGCCAACGCCGTGAGTGCCGGGCATGGCTTCCTCGACGACATCGCCCACAATGCCGCGCCGGTCGTCGTTGGCGGGGTTCTGCAGGCGGATGCCGACATCGCTGTCGGCAATGCGCAGCCCGTTGACGCGGGCGGCAACAACCTGACCTATGACAACGAATTGCTCGACGCCCACTACATTGCCGGCGACGGTCGGGTCAACGAGAACATCGGCCTGACCACCGTGCACCATGTGTTCCACTCCGAGCACAACCGCCTGGTCCAGCAAACCAAGGACACCCTCATAGCCGCCGGCGATCTGGCCTTCCTCAATGAGTGGCTGGCGGTCGACGTGGCCGCGATTCCGACTACACCCGCCGAGATCGCAGCGTTGGTGTGGGACGGCGAACGCCTGTTCCAGGCCGCCAAGTTCGGCACCGAGATGCAGTACCAACACCTGGTGTTCGAGGAGTTCGCGCGGACCATTCAGCCGCAGGTCGACGGATTCCTTGCGCCCAGTGGCTATGACACTTCTATCAACCCGGCAATCTTCGCCGAGTTCGCCCACGTGGTGTACCGCTTCGGTCACTCGATGTTGACCGAGACCGTCGATCGCTTCGACCCTGCGTTCAATCCGCTCCTCACTGACCCGGCCAACCCGGACTCGCAAATGGGTCTGATCGCAGCCTTCCTCAACCCGCTGGCATTCGCCGGTAGCGGGGTGACTGCAGACCAGGCGGCAGGGGCGATCGTTCGTGGTTTGACCCGTCAGGTCGGCAACGAGATCGATGAGTTCGTCACCGAGGCGTTGCGCAACAACCTGCTCGGTCTGCCGCTCGATTTGCCGAGCCTGAACCTGGCACGTGGTCGCGATACCGGCATCCCCACCTTGAACGAGGCGCGCCGTGAGTTCTACGCATCAACCGGCGACAGCCAACTCAAACCATACATCAGTTGGGCTGACCTGGCGGACAGCCTCAAGCACCCCGAGTCGCTGGTCAACTTCATTGCGGCCTTTGGTACGCATTCCTCGATCACGGCGGCGCTCACGCTGGCAGACAAACGCGCTGCAGCCTTTGCACTGGTATTCAATGTTGCGGGTTCGCCGGCTGACCGCCTGGACTTCCTCAACAGCACCGGAGCCTATGCCAACGTAACGACGGCCGGCAGGGATGGGGTACTGGGTACTGCAGATGACCTGACAGGTGTGACGGTCACGGGCGTCGACGACATTGACTTCTGGGTCGGCGGCCTCGCCGAACAGAAGATGCCGTTCGGCGGCATGCTCGGCTCGACGTTCAACTTCGTGTTCGAAACCCAGATGGAGGCGTTGCAGAACGGCGACCGCTTCTACTACCTGTCGCGTACCGCGGGCCTGAACTTCGGCACTGAACTTGAGAACAACTCCTTTGCCAAGCTGATCATGCTCAACACCGATGTCACACACCTGGCGAACACCGTGTTCCTGACGCCGACGTTCACCCTCGAAGTGAATCAGGCCGCCCAGTTCACCGGCCTGGGTGTGGACAGCCGTGCCGATCCGACGGGCGGCATCATGATCAACGGCGTGGAAGTCGTGCCGCTGGTGATTCGCGACAACCCCGACACCGTGGGGCCGGACACCAATTATCTGCATTACACCGGTGAAGACCATATCGTCATGGGCGGCACCGCCGGCAATGACATCATCATTTCCGGTGACGGCGATGACACCGTTTACGGCGACGCCGGCAACGACCGCCTCGAAGGCGGTGCCGGGAACGATGCGGTACTGGGCGGCGCGGGCGATGACATCATCTCCGACTCGTTCGGCGACAACCGTCTGGAAGGCAATGCCGGTAACGATGTGATCGTGGTCGGTAGCATGCTTGCTGTAACCAACCTGATCCTGGGTGGCGATGGCCAGGACTTCATCATCACCACCGAAGACATCAGCACCACCTTCGGCGGCCAGGGTGACGACTTCATCCTCGGTGCCAAGACCAACCTGCCACCGACCGGCAACGAAGGTGATGACTGGATCGAGAAGGGTACCCAGGACGGTGCGCCTGGCGATAACTTCTCGCCGTTGCTCAATGACGATGTGATCGGCAACGACATCTTCGTCGGTGGTGGCGGCTTTGACGAAATGATCGGCGAGGGTGGCGATGACATCTTTATCGGTAGCGATGCTCAGGACAAGATGGACGGCATGTCCGGTTTCGACTGGGTCTCCTACAAGAATGACAGGGTCGGCGTGACCGTTGACCTGAGCCTGGCCGCGTTGGCGCAGCCACACGGCAATGCACCAAACCAGAATGCCGGCATATTCAATCCGGTCGGCGCCTCGCCAGCATCGATTCTTGACCGCTTTGCCGAGGTCGAAGGCTTGTCCGGTTCGGCTTTCGGCGATGTGCTCAAAGGCGATGATGTCGATGCAGTCACTATCGTCAACCACGGTGGTGCCACGGGCAGTGCGCTGACCAATGTGGCGTTGATCCGCGGACTGGATCAGTTCCTGGCCGATGCCGGTTTGCCGGTCACTGGCTTTGCCACTGGCAACATCATCCTCGGCGGCAATGGCAGCGACCTGATCGAGGGCCGCGGTGGCGATGACCTGATCGACGGCGACAAATGGATCAATGTCAGGATTGCCGTTTATGCCGCCGGCGACGTCACCCATACCGGCCCCGAGATCGCCACCTTCGACAGCATGGTCGATATGATCCCGTTCATGCTGGACGGCACCTTTAACCCTGGGCAGCTCAAGGCCGTGCGGGAAATCATGCCCGGCACCTCGACGGGCGGAGCGGCCTTCGACACCGCCATCTACTCCGGGCTTCAGGCCGAGTATACGGTTACCGTTGACGACCGCGGCACGGACGATTTAGCGGACGATGTCTATACAGTGATCGATAGCGTCGCGGGTCGCGACGGCACCGATACCCTGCTGCATATCGAACGCCTGCAATTCGCCGATGACCAGCTAGTGCTGGTGGATGGGCTCAATGCCCAACCGGTTGGCAGTCCGACTGTCACGGATGGCAACGGCGGAGCGATAACGGTGGGCGACACGCTGACGGTCAGCGTGGCCGGGGTGCGCGATGCCGACAACGTCGCGGCGGGTAATCCGCAGGGGTTGATCACCAACTCCTCGGTGTCCTACGTCTGGCAGTTCGAGGCAACCCCAGGCAGTGGCGTATTCGAGGACATCATCCTGTTGCCGGCTGGCGACCTGGCGTTCCAAAGCGCCGACGGTACCGCGTTCAAGGTCTCTCCTGACCTCGCCGGGTTGTCGTTGCGAGTCAAAGCGATCTATCAGGACGGTCATGGCACCACGGAGATCCTGTTCTCCACGCCAACGACTGCCATCGCTGCCGGTGCACCGGTCACGCCAACGGCGCTGGTACCTGTCGTCGATGCCACCGCGGGTGGCGCGGGCCTGCACATGGTCCGCTCCGACCTCAACTTCATCCTCGACCAGATCAAGATTGCCGAGGCTGATGCGGCCGGTCAGGACATCCTCTCGCTGATCCCGAACATCCGCGCGCCGTTGGGCCTGCGTGCGGTCGACGGGTCGAACAACAACCTGATGAACCTCAACGGCATTAACAACACCGAGTTTGGTGCCGCCGATAACGTCTTTCCGCGCTTGACCGATCCGGTCTTCAATCCGGCGGAAGGGGGAACGTCGTATGCGCAGAACAGCGGCCTTGTGATTGACTCGCAGCCACGCACCATCAGTAACCTGATCGTCGATCAGACGGCGAACAACCCGGCGGCCTATGCCACGGCTTTCAACCCGGGCCTGGACGGCGTGCTGAACTTCGGCGCGGTGGGTAACGACGACGTGCTCAAGGAAGGCGTACAGATTGTCGCCAGCCCCGGCCTGGATGGTCAGTTCGGTACTGCCGATGATCACGACGTGTACTTTTTCGAGAACGTCGCGGCGGACGCGGGGTTGTCCGCGCCGTTCAACGCCTGGATGACCTTCTTCGGGCAGTTCTTCGATCATGGTCTGGACCTGGTCACCAAAGGTGGTTCGGGCACCGTCTTCATCCCGTTGCAACCGGATGATCCACTGTTTGTCCCGGGTAGCCCGACTAACTTCATGGTCCTGACCCGCGCGACCAACCTGCCGGGGCCGGATGGCGTTCTCGGTACGGCCGACGACATCCATGAGCAAACCAACACCACCTCGCCGTTCGTGGACCAGAACCAGACCTATAGCTCGCACCCGTCGCACCAGGTGTTCCTGCGCGGGTATCAGCTTACTGATAACGGCCCCATAGCGACCGGCAGGCTGATCACGAACCGTGATCTGGGCGCGGATGGCCAGTTTGGGACCGCGGACGACGTCGAAATCGGTGGCATGGCGACCTGGAAGGTGGTCAAGGCGCAAGCCCGTGACGTTCTCGGTATCAACCTGACCGACGCCGACGTCGATAATGCCCCGCTGTTGGCGACTGACGCCTATGGCAATTTCATCAAGGGGCCGAACGGCTTCCCGATGGTGGTGATGAAGGGCGTTGACGGTCTTGGCGGCACGCCGGATGACGTCCTTGTCGAAGGCGATCCGCTTGCTCCCCTTGACCTGACCAATGCTGTGCGCACCGGTCACCAGTTCCTCGTCGACATTAACCACAATGCAACGCCGGTAATCGTCGGTGGGGTTCTGCTGGCGGATGCCGACACCGCTGTCGGTAATGCGCAGCCCGTTGACGCGGCCGGCAACAACCTGACCTATGACAACGAACTGCTCGACGCTCACTACATCGCCGGCGACGGCCGGGTCAACGAGAACATCGGCCTGACCGCGGTGCATGCGATCTTCCACTCCGAGCACAACCGGCTGGTTGCGCAGACCAAGGATACCGTGCTCGATTCGGGTGACGTGGCCTTCCTCAACGAGTGGCTGCTCAATCCGGTGGCCGCATTGCCAACCACCCAGGCCGAGTTCGATGCGCTGCAGTGGAATGGCGAGCGCTTGTTCCAGGCGGCCAAGTTCGGCACCGAAATGCAGTATCAGCACCTGGTGTTCGAGGAGTTTGCGCGGACCATCCAGCCCAGAGTCGACCTGTTCTTCGCACCGACCCAGGTCTATGACGTCGACCTCGATGCCTCGATCGTCGCCGAGTTCGCCCACACCGTGTATCGGTTTGGCCACTCGATGCTGACCGAGACCGTCGATCGCTTCGATATCAATTTCAACGCGGTGGGCGATCCGGCCAGCGCTGATCCCAATCAGCAACTGGGCTTGATCGCAGCGTTCCTCAACCCGTTGGCGTACGCCGCCAGTGGCGTGTCGCCAGAGGATGCGACCAGTGCGATCATACGTGGGGTGACTCGGCAAGCCGGTAACGAAATCGACGAGTTCGTCACCGATGCGCTGCGCAGTAACCTGCTCGGCCTGCCGCTCGACCTGCCGGCGCTCAACATCGCCCGTGGCCGTGATGTGGGGATACCCTCACTCAATGCGATCCGCCGCGACATCTACAGCCAAACCGGTGATACCCAACTCAAGCCGTACACCAGCTGGGTCGATCTGGTGCAGTACCTCAAACATCCGGAGTCGTTGATCAACTTCATCGCGGCCTATGGCACGCATGACACGATCACGGGGGCGACCACGATGGAAGGCAAGCGCGCGGCAGCTCTGGCGCTGGTCTTCGGTGGTGCGGGTGCGCCGGCTGACCGCCTGGACTTCCTCAACGGCACCGGTGCCTTTGCCAACGTAACGCTGGCCGGCAAGGATGGCGTGCTGGGCACTCCTGACGACCTGAAGGGTGTGACGGTCACGGGCGTCGATGCCATCGACCTCTGGATCGGCGGCCTGGCCGAACAGAAAACCCCGTTCGGCGGCATGCTCGGCTCGACCTTCAACTTCGTGTTCGAGAACCAGTTGGAAAAACTGCAGGACGGCGACCGCTTCTACTACCTGGAGCGTACCTCTGGCCTGTCGATGAATGCCGAACTTGAAAGCAACTCGTTCGCCAAGCTGATCATGGCCAACACCTCGGCCACGCACTTGCCTGGCCTGGTGTTCTCGGACCCAGGGCTCTACCTGGAAGTGGACCTGAGCAAGCAATACAACGATGGCCTGCTCGCCGCCGATCCGCTCGGCCCGAATGGCGAGCAGGTGGTGTTCCGCGACAACCCGCTGACCGTGGGGCCGGACACCAACTACATCCGGTACGGTGGTGAAGAGCACATCGTGCTGGGTGGCACCGACAACGCAGACATCCTCATCTCCAGTGATGGCGATGACACGGTCTGGGGTGATGGCGGCAACGATCGCATCGATGGCGGTAACGGCAACGACCAACTGCGCGGTGGCGTCGGCGACGACATCATCACCGACATCGGCGGCGACGATAACATCCAGGGTGGCGACGGCAACGACGTGCTGCACGGAGGCAACGGCATCAACCTGATCATTGGCGGGTTCGGCAGCGACTTCATCGTGACCGGTGAGGATGCCTCCGAGGCCATTGGTGGCCAGGGCAATGACTTCATCCTGGGCAGCAAAGCCAACGAACAGGACATGGGTAACGAAGGCGACGACTGGATCGAGAAGGGCACTTCGGACGGTGCACCTGGCGACAACTTCGACCCGCTCGGCAACGACCCGGTGATCGGCCACGATGTATTCATCGGCGGTAACGAGAACGATAAGTTCAACGGTGAAGGCGGCGACGACATCATGGTCGGCAGTCTCGGCTTCGGTGACCGCTATATCGGCGGCTCCGGCTATGACTGGGCGACCTTCAAGGATCTCGCCCAGGGCGTGACCATCGATTACAGCGACCGCTTCTTCGATGTGCCACCGATGCCAGGTTCGGGCGCTTCGGCGCTGGTGCGTTTCGACATCATGGAAGGGCTGTCGGGTTCGTCCCACGGTGACTTCCTGCGCGGTGATAGCGAAACTGCCGCAACGCTACCCGTCGCGGGTGCAACCGGCAGTGTGCTGACCAACATCAGCCTGATCAACGGTCTGGCGGGCCTGCTGCCAGTCGGAGCGACGTTCTTCGACGGCGGCAACATCATCCTCGGTGGCAGCGGCAGCGACCTTATCGAAGGTCGCGGTGGTGACGACATCATCGACGGTGACAAGTGGCTGAACGTACGCATCAGCGTACGGGCGAACGCTGATGGCACTGGCGCGGAAATCGCCACGTTCGACAGCATGGCGCCGATGGTTCAGGCGATGCTCAACGGTACTTACAACCCGGGCCAGCTGGTCATCGTGCGGGAGATTCTGACCGGCACTGACAGCTTCGACACCGCGGTGTTCTCCGGTAATGCGTCGGAGTACACGGTCGCTGTCGATGGCAACGCCGTCGTCGTGACCGACCTGGTGGCCGGGCGTGATGGCGTCGATCGCCTGACGGGCATCGAGCGTCTGCAGTTCTCTGACCAGGCGCAGGCGTCCGGCGTTGGTACCGCCTTGAACAGTGGTCCTGTGGGGCGTCTGGCAATCCTCGATGCTGCCACCGGTGCGCGTACCGATACGTCCGTCGCCGGCCAACTGCTGCGCGTCAGTGATCAGGCGATCCGCGACGCCGACAGCGTCAGTGCGGCCAATCCGACCGGCGCGGTTACCGGTCCCGTGGCTTACTACTGGCAGGTCGAAAACATCCCTGGTTCGGGTGTCTTTGAAGACATCTCCTTTGTCGCCGCTGGCGAGGTATCGCGGGCGACCGGTGCCACCTATCTGGTAGCGGATGATGTCGCCGGTCTGAACATCCGCGTTCGGGCGGTGTATCAGGATGGCAATGGTACGCTGGAGATCGTCGATTCTGCGGGGAACAGCGTAGCGACCGCAGGGCCGACCATCCTCGGGCTTGCGTTTCTGAACCAGGTGTTGACCGCCGACCCGTCGACCATTGTCGACGTCGATGGCCTCAGCAATCCGCAGTTCACCTTCCAGTGGCAGGAGACCAACGGGGTCACCTTCGTCGACATCGCCGGAGCCACCGCCAGTACGTTCACGCTTGGCCAGGCTCAGGTCGGCGATCAGGTGCGCGTGGTGGTCAGTTACGTGGATGACTTAGGTACGGCCGAAAGCGTTGCGTCCGACGCCACGGCCCCGGTGGCCGGCGGTGATGTATTTGTCGGTACCGCCGGTGCCGACATCTGGACCGGCACGCCTGGCAACGACGTGGCCAGCGGAGGTGATGGCAACGACATCCTGAACGGCTTGGGCGGCATCGACATCCTCAATGGTGACGCGGGTAATGACATTCTCATCGGCGGTGCGGATGCCGACACGATGGCCGGCGGTGTTGGCGACGATATCTACGAAGTCACCGACCTTGGGGACGTGGTGACCGAGCTCGCCGGTGCCGGCAACGACACGGTCTGGACCTCGCTCGCGAGCTACACGCTGAGTGCCAACGTCGAGAATCTGTTTTTCGGCGGCAGCGGCAACTTCGCGGGCACCGGCAACGCGCTCGACAACACGCTCGTGGGCGGTGCGGGTATTGATGTCCTCATCGGTAGCGCAGGTGCCGACACGATGGCCGGCGGTGTCGGCAACGATGTCTACGAAGTCACCGACCTTGGGGACGTGGTGAACGAACTCGCCGGTGGCGGCATCGACACGCTCTGGACCTCGCTTGCGAGCTACACCCTGGGTGCCAACGTCGAGAACCTGTTTTTCGGCGGCAGCGGCAACTTTGCGGGCACCGGCAACGCGCTCGACAACATCATCGTGGGGGGGGCGGGTAACGACGTCCTCGTCGGTGGCGCAGGTCACGACACCATCATCGGTCGCGCAGGTGCCGACACAATGGTCGGTGGCGTCGGCAACGATGTCTACGAAGTCACCGAGCTTGGGGACGTGGTGACCGAGCTCGCCGGTGGTGGCAGCGACACGGTCTGGACCTCGCTCGCGAGCTACACCCTGGGTGCCAACGTCGAAAATCTGTTTTTCGGCGGCAGCGGCAACTTCGCGGGCACCGGTAACGGGCTGGCCAACACGCTCGTGGGTGGTGCAGGTAACGACGTTCTCACCGGCGGTGGCGGTAACGACGTGATGAGTGGCGGCGTCGCCGGCAACGATACGTTCGCGTTTGCTGCCGCGGGTTTCGGCAACGATACGATCCTGAACTTCGGAGCCAATCCGGCCGGGCAGGACTTGCTCAATATCACGGCGCTGGGGATCAACAGCGCGACGTTCGCTGCCAACGTGACCATAACGGCTAACGGGGCGGACACGGTGGTAGGGATCGGGGCGGATACCATTCACCTTGTCGGCGTCAACAGCGCGGCCGTTGATCAGACGGACTTCATTCTGGCCGTCTGAGGTCCTGGTCAGTACCGTCGCAGGAGGGCGGAACAGAAGAGGGGAGGGCAATGGATGCCCTCCCTTTCTCCTTCCATTCAATTGCCCATCAGCTATCGGGGGGACCAGCAGCGTACTGGAGCTCATCAAGGCAGGTTGGAACCGAACTGCGAAATCAAAGAAACAATGGAAAAAGGAAACCCGACCTTGAACATTTCAGCCATCTGCCTCTTGAGCAGCCTATTGGTTGCGGTCGCGGCTTCTGCTACCGGGATCACTTCGGTCTTCGATCTGGGTTTCACCAGGTCAGCCACAGAAACGCTGAAAAAACTGGACATCAACGACGCTTCTTTTATCGCCGTCTCAAGTCCTGCAGCGTTTACCTTCTGCCGCAATGGTTCGTCAACGCTCTGGAAGTATCAGGTGTTGGATCTGGAGCAACAGGCGGCGATCCAGAGTGGCCAAAAGCGGTCTTCGACGGACTATCAACTCATTACCGTTGCGCAAGTCGATAGCATGGCCTGCGAGCAGGATCACCTTGCACCATTGGTTAAACCGACTGTCAGGCGTGGACTTGTCCTCGGCCTGATCACCCTGTTTCTGTTAGTCGGCCTGCGATATACCTACCAGGCAATCATGGATTGCCGTTATGACCAAACCGGGTTTTCCAAGCCAGGCTTGCAGCGTTTGAGCGAATCCCGGTTACCGCACAATTCAACAGTCATGGCGTTGGCCGCATGGGGTATGGCGGCAGCTACGGCATTTGTTTACTTCGGGTTTTGAGCATAAGCGCAGAGACTTTGTTTACACCCTTAATGTTTAAGTTAATCCTGCGTTGCCGTCTACCTGAAAGGGTGGCCGAATCACTGTGGAATTCGCACTCGGAGTTTGCTCTGGATGAGAGTTGCTCGCTATTGCGCATGTCATGAGATGTATAACAACTGGTGGATCCAATAGACGGTTGTCGAAGTGTATTTAGCTAAGTAGACCAGTTGTGGTGGGGCATAGCGTGAAAGTTGACTTGTTACTATCGCTTCAGGCGCACTTGCGCTACGCACCGTTTGTCGGTGGTTTGCTCGAGAAATGAACATTGGAGCGTCTGTGCCCTCTGACTCCTAAGCACGTCAGTCATGACCTGGCCCTGCAATCGCAAAAAAGAAGTGGAAGTTGAATCTCAAAAGCAGTGAATGCTAATGGGGGGATTTTATCTGAAACTCAGGGAGGTAATAAACAAGCCGGTCATTGATTTGCCGAGCGAGTCAATGAGGTTAACAGTGCCGAGTCCGTGACTTGGCTTATCTTTTAGAAGTAAGGTCGCACAGGATATTTGAATAAGTAAAAATCCTGTCAAGTAGTCGATCTGTACTGTCGAATAAGGTGGGGGAAATACCGTGGCGATAAATACAATTATGAGCCTGCTGGAAAATAAAGAATTCCTGGAGTTTTTACGTCTGGGTGTTATTTACGTTCATTTAGTGGCGTGTTGTGTCGCCATTGGTTTGGTGTTGACCAGTGATGTCGCTATGGTTAAAGACCTTATAAGGCGCAACGTAGCCACTGAGCATGATAATGCTCACATGGAAAGTCTTCAAAAATCTGTCGTCGTTGCACTGATAGCGCTGTGGGTAACGGGAGTCGCTGTCGTCGGTATTGATTACCTGGACAAAGGTCTCGATTACTTCATGAATCCAAAGCTTCAAGCCAAAGTCATTATTGTGGCATTGCTGAGTTACAACGGTGTCTTGTTGCATCGCATGGTACTGCCGGCGCTGCAAAAGGCAGGCTCCTTGCTCAACCTCGGATTCAGTGCACGGATGCTGGCGTTGGCCTGCGGCTCGTTGTCGGCAGTGTCCTGGATGTATGCCGCCATGCTGGGTGTCGGACGCCCTTTGGCCTGGAAGTTTTCCCTTTCCGAACTGTTGATGGCTTATCCGGTATTGATTGTGCTCGGGTTCCTGACGATGCTGGCGCTGACTCAGCGCGCGAAAAAACAGGACGACTACGTTGCGCCTCGGCGGACAGTCGCAAGCGCATGCTAAACCGGTCATGCGCGTAAATCCTGCGGGCTTGTCCCGAGTCCGAAAGATGGCGATCTTCATGGTGCAGGTTTCAATCCGGACCTGCGCCATGAAGGTCGTTTTTGTTTTGAGTCATTCCCGGTTGCCCAGTACTCCTGCTCATTTCGATCAATAAGTTGTCAGTTACGGTCATTGAGCGCCAGCGGTGCGACTCTTAGTCTGTCGAACATGACTGATGGGGGCCATAGAGCTCCTGCACTTTCCGTGATCGCTCGATGTGGAGTTACCGATGACCGCCGCTCAATACCCGCACCTGTTGGCTCCGCTGGACCTGGGTTTCACCACGCTGCGCAATCGCACCCTGATGGGGTCGATGCACACTGGCCTTGAAGAGAAACCGGGTGGTTTCGAGCGCATGGCGGCTTACTTTGCCGAACGTGCCCGTGGCGGTGTCGGCCTGATGGTCACTGGCGGTATCGGCCCGAACGATGAAGGCGGCGTGTATTCCGGTGCAGCCAAGCTGACCACCGAAGAAGAAGCGCTGAAACACCGCATCGTTACCCGTGCCGTGCACGAGGCAGGCGGCAAGATCTGCATGCAGATCCTCCACGCGGGTCGTTATGCCTACAGCCCGAAACAGGTTGCGCCGAGCGCGATCCAGGCGCCGATCAACCCGTTCAAGCCCAGGGAGCTGGACGAGGAGGGCATCGAGAAGCAGATCAGCGATTTCGTCACCTGTTCGGTGCTGGCACAAACCGCCGAGTACGACGGCGTGGAAATCATGGGTTCGGAAGGCTACTTCATCAACCAGTTCCTCGCCGCTCACACCAACCACCGTACCGACCGCTGGGGCGGCAGCTATGAAAACCGCATGCGCCTGCCGGTGGAAATCGTCCGTCGCGTGCGTGAAGCGGTGGGCCCGAACTTCATCATCATTTTCCGTCTGTCGATGCTCGACCTGGTCGAAGGCGGCAGCACTTGGGACGAGATCGTTCAACTGGCCAAGGCCATCGAGCAGGCCGGTGCGACCATCATCAACACCGGTATTGGCTGGCATGAAGCACGGATTCCAACCATCGCCACCAAAGTGCCGCGCGCGGCCTTCAGCAAGGTCACGGCCAAGTTGCGGGGGTCGGTCAATATTCCGCTGATCACCACCAACCGCATCAACACGCCGCAAGTGGCCGAACAGATTCTGGCCGAAGGCGATGCCGACATGGTGTCCATGGCGCGACCATTCCTCGCCGACCCGGATTTCGTCAACAAGGCCGCTGCAGGTCGCGCCGATGAAATCAACACCTGCATCGGTTGCAACCAGGCCTGCCTCGATCACACCTTCGGCGGCAAGCTGACCAGTTGCCTGGTCAACCCGCGTGCCTGCCACGAAACCGAACTCAATTACCTGCCCGTGCAGCAACTGAAGAAAATCGCCGTGGTCGGTGCCGGCCCGGCCGGTTTGTCCGCCGCGACCGTGGCCGCCGAGCGTGGTCACCAGGTGACGCTGTTCGATTCGGCCAGCGAAATCGGCGGTCAGTTCAACATCGCCAAGCGCGTTCCGGGCAAGGAAGAGTTCTACGAAACCATCCGCTACTTCAACCGCAAACTGCAGACCACCAACGTCGAGGTGTGCCTGAACACCCGTGTCGATGTGGCCGGGCTGGTCGAAGGCGGCTACGACGAGATCATTCTGGCCACCGGCATTGCGCCGCGACTGCCGGCCATTGCGGGGGTGGAAAATGCCAAGGTGCTGAGCTACCTGGACGTGATCCTGGAGCGCAAGCCGGTCGGCAAGCGCGTCGCGGTGATTGGTGCCGGTGGTATCGGTTTCGACGTCTGCGAGTTCCTGGTGCATGAAGGCGTTGCAACCAGTCAGGATCGCGCCGCGTTCTGGAAGGAATGGGGCATCGATACGCACCTGGAGGCACGCGGTGGTGTTGCCGGTATCAAGGCAGCGCCCCATGCGCCGGCCCGCGAGGTGTTCCTGCTGCAACGCAAGAAATCCAAGGTTGGCGACGGCCTGGGCAAGACCACCGGCTGGATTCATCGCACGGGCCTTAAGAACAAGCAGGTACAGATGCTCAACAGCGTTGAATACTTGAAGATCGACGATGAAGGCCTGCACATCCGCATCGACGACACCGCAGAGCCGCAGGTGCTGCCAGTGGACAACATCGTGATTTGCGCCGGACAGGACCCGCTGCGCGAATTGCATGATGGTCTGGTGTCGGCGGGGCAGAGCGTGCACCTGATCGGCGGCGCGGATGTCGCGGCAGAGCTGGATGCCAAGCGGGCGATCAACCAGGGTTCGCGGTTGGCGGCGCAGTTGTAATCCAGGTAATCAGTCAGCTGTTAAGATGCTGGCTCTTCACCCAGAGCCGGCATCGATGCTTCTCCCTTCCGACACCTGGCTACCCCAAGCCCCCCTCGAACGCCTTGATCTAGACTGGCTCACTCACGCCGGCATCGAAGTGGCAATCCTGCGTCTGGACCAGATCGACCCGCTGATCAGCGGCAACAAATGGTTCAAGCTCATCGAACACCTGAAGACTGCAGACCGCGTTAGTGCCGAAGGCATCATCAGCCTGGGTGGAGCGCACTCCAATCACCTCCACGCGTTGGCGGCGGCGGGCAAGCGTTTCGGTTTTGCCACCGTTGGCCTGTTGCGCGGGCACCCTCAGGAAACCCCGACGGTCAAAGACTTGCAGGCGTTCGGCATGCAGTTGCACTGGCTGGGTTACGCAGGCTATCGAGCGAGGCATGAAGCGGGTTTCTGGCAACCATGGCACACCCGCTACCCGACGCTGCATCCGGTGCCTGAGGGGGGAGGCGGTTTGCCTGGCGCCCTGGGTTGCATGCAACTGCGGGCCAGCGTTTGCGCGCAACTGGAGGGATTGGGCTGGAGTGACTATGACGCCTGGTGGCTGGCCTGCGGAACCGGCACGACCCTGGCCGGCCTGGTGCTGGCCGAAGCGGGGGATCATCCGGTGTACGGTGCGCTGGCGGTGCCAGGTGATCATGGGGTGGCGCAGCAGGTCGAGCGGATCGTGCAGGAGGCGGGTCTGATCTATGCGGTGTATGAGCTGATCGATGCTAGCCGCGGCGGCTTTGCCAAGGTCGATCCGCTGCTGACCGAGTTCATCGAAAAGACCGAACAAGCCAGCGGCATTCCCCTTGAGCCGTTGTACACCGGTAAGGCATTGCTGGCGCTCAAGCAGCAAGTCGAGGCGGGCAAGTTCGCTCGAGGTACGCGGCTGATCTTCGTTCACACCGGCGGCTTGCAGGGGCGGCGGGGATTCAATCCACAAATCTAAAGCACACATGCAATCTCATGTGGGAGCGAGCCTGCTCGCGAAGGCGGTAATACATCCAGTATCGATGCGCCTGTCACACCGATTTCGCGAGCAGGCTCGCTCCCACAGGTTTTGCCAGTGGCCTCAGGTATCGCGGTTCACGCGCTTGGGCATCATCCGCAGCAAAGTGTTATCGCCCACCACATAGTGGTGATACAGCGCAGCCACGGCATGCAGGCCGATCAGCCAATAGCCGATCGTGCCGCCGAGTTCATGCCAGCCCTGGAGTTGTTTGGCCAGGTCCTTGTTTTCCGCTATCGGCATCGGCAGGTCGACACCGTAGAACATCACCTGATTGCCTTTGGCGCTGGTGACCAGCCACCCGAGAATCGGTGTGAAGATCATGAAAATGTACAACGCCCAGTGCATTAGCCTGGCCAGCGTCGTTTGCCAGTGTGGCGAAGCCGGGAAGATCTCCGGGGGGCGGCCGAGACTGCGCGCCAACAATCGCACCCAGACCAGAACGAAAACGGTCAGGCCGAGCATGAAGTGTAATTCAACCATCAGCGTGCGCCCGCCACTGCCCTTGGGAAAGATCCCGCGAAACTCGATACAGGCGTAAACCAGCGCCAGCAGGACCAGCATCAACCAATGCAGTGCGATCGATACGGTGCTGTAGCGCGATTCGGAGTTTTTCCACGGCATACGGTGTTCCTCAGAGGTCCGGTTTAAAGCCACCGTTCTTGTCCGACGGTGAGCGTTAACTGTAATCCTGTTTTACCGGGTTTGCCTGAGGCGATTGGTCGCTGGATGCTCTGCTTCGGGTAACAGGCAGAAAAACACTGTAGGAGCGAGCTTGCTCGCGATGGTCGCCAACGATGACGCATACCCACTGGGTAACCGCGGCATTCTTGAGACCATCGCGAGCAAGCTCGCTCCTACAGGGGGGGAATTGCGTTTTTTAGCTGGACTGCGGCATTTCGCCGTTGGCCAGACGCTTGTTGATGTCAGCGATCACGTCCGGCAGATCGGTGATGGTGTCGATCATGTAGTGCGGGCGCGAACTTTCGAACATCGCGTGGATGCGCTTGCGCTCGCTGTCCAGTTGGTCGCTTTCCAGCGCGCGATAACCTTCGTAGTCCAGGCCCAGGGCGTTACCCGAGCAGATCAGCGCCACGGTCCACATGCCGGCGCGGCGACCTTCGAGAATGCCCGGCACAGTGTCATCGATCTTCACGCACGCGGCGACATCGTCAATGCCCAGGGCGATGACGTTGGCCAGTGCCTGGGCGGGCCATGGGCGGCCGTTCGGGACTTCGTCGGTGGCGACCACGTGATCGGCGACGTAGCCGTTGGTGGCGGCCAGTTCGACCACTTTGTCCATGACCAGTTTCGGGTATCCGGAGCAGGAACCGATCCTGATCCCTTGCTGGCGCAGGTTGGCGATGGTCTCCAGTGCCCCCGGAATCAGCGCCGAGTGTTCGGCGATTTTTTCGATTTGCAGCGGCATGAAGCGTTGGTAAATCGCAGTGACGTCATCGTCGCTCGGCGTGCGGCCGAACACTTTGCGATAACGCTCGGCAACCTCCGGCAGATCGCACAGGGTGCGGATGTGGTCCCACTTGCCCATACCCATCGGGCCTCGGGCTTCTTCGATGGACACCTGGACATCGAACTCGGCGAACGCCTCGACGAAAATCTGTGTCGGGGCGAAGGAACCGAAGTCGACCACGGTGCCGGCCCAGTCGAGGATGGCGGCTTGCAGTTTGGTTGGGTTGGTGTAGTTCATGGTGATCTGAGTCCTGTAATAACTGGCTATTGGAGAGCAGCTTTTACCGTAGGAGCGACGGTGCGGCGATCCGACTTGCTCGCGATGGTCTTTCATTCAACATGTGAGTCGACTGACCGGGCCTCATCGCGAGCAAGCTCGCTCCTACAGGGGAATGCGGTGTGGCTTAGATTTCGAGCACTTCCATCTCGCGCAACACTTCAGCAATCGCCGCCACGGCTTCGCGCATTTCGGCTGGCTGGACATGGCCGATGCAGCCGACGCGGAAGGTTTCGACCTGGGTCAGTTTGCCGGGGTAGAGGATGTAACCCTTGGCCTTGACCCGTTCGTAGAACTCCTTGAACTGGTAGCGAGGATCTTTTGGGGCATGAAAGGTGGCGATGATCGGCGCCTGAATAGCCGCCGGCAGGAAGCTGCGCAGCCCCAGTTTGCCCATCTCTTCCATCAATGCCTGGCAGTTGGCGGCATAGCGTTCGTGTCGGGCCGGCAAGCCACCTTCTTCGTTGTATTGCAGCAGGGCTTCGTGCAGCGCCGCGACCACGTGGGTCGGCGGGGTGAAGCGCCACTGGCCGGTCTTGGCCATGTAGGCGTGCTGGTCCTGCAGGTCCATGGCCAGCGAATGCGAGTTACCGGTGGCGTTGGCCAGGGATTCTTTGCGAGCGAAGACAAAACCCATGCCCGGCACGCCCTCCAGGCATTTGCCCGAGGCAGCGATCAGTGCGTCGAACGGCACTTGCTGCGCATCCACCGGCAGGGCACCGAAGGAACTCATGGCGTCGATGATCAGGCGCTTGCCGTGTTCTGCGACGACCTGGGCGATCTGCGGCAGCGGATTGAGGATGCCGGTGCTGGTTTCGCAGTGAATCAGGGCGACGTGGCTGATGCCGGTGTCGGCACGCAGCAGGCGGTCGACGTCGGCGGCGGTGGTCGGCTCGTCTTCGGCGGTTTCGAAGGTGCTGTAGGCGCGGCCGAGCACTTCACAGATTTTCGCCAGGCGTTTGCCGTAGGCGCCGTTGATTAGTACCAGAATCTTGCCATCGCGAGGCACCAGCGTGCCGATCGCTGCCTCGACCGCGAAGGTGCCACTGCCTTGCAGGGGTACGCAGTGGTGAGTGGCGGCGCCGTTGATGATTGCCAGCAGTTGCTCGCAGAGGCTGGCGGTCAATTGATTGAAACGGTCATCCCATGAGCCCCAGTCGATCATCATCGCCTGACGGGTGCGGGCCGACGTGGTCAACGGGCCGGGGGTGAGCAGGATGGGTTCGGCAGTACTCATTCTCGTGTCCTCGCAATCGATGGGATGAAGCGTTGGTGCCTAAATTGCAATTTGCCGTGTTATCAATCAAATTGTTTGTTGTTATGCCAGCCATCAGTGAGAGTTATTCATGAACCTGTTTCAGCTGCGCGCATTCGATGCCGTGGCGCGGGAAGGCAGCTTTACCCGGGCGGCGGCGCGGCTGTTCATCAGCCAGCCGGCGGTTACCGGGCACATCAAGGCCCTGGAGGAGCACTACCAGATCACCTTGCTGCGCCGCACCGCCCGCCGAGTGGAACTGACGGAGGAGGGCACCAAACTGGCGGCCATCACCCGGGCGATGTTCGGCCTGGCCGAAGAGGCGCAGGTGATGCTCGAAGCCAACCGGCAACTGCTGACCGGGCGTCTGGAGGTGGCGGCGGACGGCCCGCACATGGTCATGCCGATGCTTGCCAGCCTGCGGGCGCGCTATCCGGGGATCACGGTGAACCTGCGCCTGGGCAACGCCCAGGAAACCCTGGCAGCGTTGTTGTCCGAACATGCCGACGTGGCGGTGTTGACCGAAGTCGAGCCGCGCAAAGGCTTGCATCTGCAGGCGCTGAACGAATCACGGATTTGCGCGCTGGTGCCCGCCGGGCATCCTTGGGCGCAGAAGACCAAAGGCGTGCAGCTCAGGGAGCTGGATCAGGTGATCATGGTGCTGCGCGAACCGAGTTCGATTACCCGGCGCACCTTCGATGAGGCTTGCGCCCAGGCCAAGGTCAATCCACGGGTGTTGCTGGAACTGGACAGCCGCGAAGCGGTGACCGAGGCGGTGGCCGCCGAACTGGGGGTGGGGGTGGTGTCGTCGGTGGAAGTCAGCCACGACCCGCGAGTGGCGGCGGTGCCGATTATTGGCGAGGGGTTGGTGAATCGGCACATGATGGGGTGCATGGAGCGGCGACGGGACTTGCGGTTGATTCAGGCGTTTTTCGGGTTGGCGCCAGTGTAGGAGCAGCCTTCGGCAGCTCCTACGCTCAGTCCAGACTTTCGCGCACCATCTCGAGAAAAGTCGCCACCACCCGCCGCGAACTCTGTTCGCGCAAGCACACCAGCGTTTCAGTCAGCCGTCGTTCGCAATCGGTAATCGGCAGTGCACAAACCCTGGAGTCGGCGCCAAACTCGGCAGCCGACACCACGCCCACCCCAATCCCGACCACCACCGCTTCCCGCGCCGCCTCCCGACCTTCGACCTGAATCGCCGGGCGAATGTGGAACCCGGCGCGTTGCATTTCCTCCTCCAGGGTCTGTCGGGTCACCGAACCGATTTCCCGCAACACCAGCGGCGTGTCGTCGAGGTCCGCGAGGGTGATGGATTCGCGATCGGCCCAAGGGTGATTGCGCGACACAAACGCGACCATCGGGTCGTTACGCAGGGGCAGGGAAATCAGGCGTTCATCGCTGACGTCACGGCCCAGTAACGCCAGGTCGGCCTGATAGTTGAACAGTCGAAACAGCGACTCATCGGTGTTGCCGGTTTCGATCTTCACGCTGATCCCGGGGTAGCGTTCGCAGAAGCGGGCAATCTGCGGCAGCACATGCACCGGTGCATCCACCGCCAGAATCAGGCTGCCGGTCTGCAAGGCCTGGGAATCCTGCAACAGCTCCTGGGCTTCGGCCTCAATCACAAAAAGCCTCTGTGTGACGCTGAGCAGGCGCTCGCCCAGATCGGTCAGGCGCACCGAGCGCTTGTTGCGGTGAAACAGCAAGACGCCGTAGCGCTCTTCGAGTTTGCGCACCTGGTCGGAAATCGCCGGCTGCGTCAGAAAAAGCCGCTCGGCGGCTTTGGTAAAGCTTCCATGGACCGCTACGGCATGGAAGGCTTTGAGCTGGGCGTGGGACACCGACATGGGAATCTCCAGTAACAAGCTGACCTTATATTTGAAATACGATAAATCGATTTCACTTATTAATCAGTAATTGTTTTTATCCACCTCAGCACCGCTGACGGGTCAGTCGAACAGCAGCGGGTGCCATGAGCCTGGGCGTGCAAAAACAGGACTCATCTGACCGGTATCCGCCGTAGGGACAGGGCGATATCGCAGTGCTCAACAATAAAAAAACAGGCGTTTTCTTCCAGTTCTGCCGGCACACTCACACCCTGAGGTCAGAACCACAATGAACAAGCACATCGGCACCATCAAGCGTTGGCGCATGCAGATCTTCGCGATCACCTGGCTCGCCTACGCCGCGTTCTACTTCACCCGCAAAGCCTTCTCGGTCGCCAAACTCGGTATTGGCGAAGACCCGACCTTCATGCTCGATAAAATGGCCATGGCCAACCTCGACGCCATCTACCTGACGGCCTACGCCGTCGGCCAGTTCACCTGGGGCATCCTTGCCGACCGCTTCGGCCCGCGGGTGGTGGTGCTCGGCGGATTGCTGATTTCCGCCGCCGTGGCGCTGGTGATGGGCAACTTCGCAACCTTGCCGATTTTCGCCACCTGCATGCTGATCCAAGGGCTGGCGCAGTCCACCGGTTGGTCGGGGCTGTGCAAGAACCTCGGCAGCTTCTTTCCCTCCGAGCAACGCGGGCGGGTATTGGGCCTGTGGAGTTCCTGCTACGCCTTTGGCGGTCTCGTGGCGTCGCCGTTTGCCGGTTGGTGGGCGTATACGCTCATCGGCAGCTGGCATGCGGCGTTTGTTTCCAGTGCGGCGGTGGTTGGGCTGGTCGCCGTGCTGTTTTTTATTTTCCAACGCAACAAACCGGAAGACGTCGGCTTGCCGGCGGTGGAGCCGGAACCCGAGCTGACCGCCGAACAGGCTGACGCGCAAAGCAAAATCAGCATGTGGGAGCCTTTGAAGGAAATCCTGCGCAACCGCACGGTGCTGGTGCTCGGGCTGGCGTACTTCATGCTGAAACCGGCGCGCTACGCGATTCTGCTGTGGGGGCCGGTGATCGTTTTCGAACAGATGCCTTCGGTGGGCAAGGTCGGCGCGGCGATCATTCCGACCTCGTTCGAGCTGGCCGGGTTGCTCGGGCCGATCCTGATTGGCCTGGCCTCGGACAAACTGTTCGGCGCCCGGCGCATGCCGGCCTGCGTGATCAGCCTGTTGGCGCTGACCGTGTCCCTGGCATTTTTCATGGGCGCCCTGCATACCGGCAGCGTGCTGCTGGTGGTGGCGCTGCTGTTCGTCATGGGCCTGACCCTCTATGGGCCGGACTCGATGATCAGCGGCGCGGCGGCCATCGATTTCGGTACTGCCAAGGCCGGTGCCACAGCAGCCGGTTTCGTCAACGGCTGCGGCTCGGTCGGGGCGATTCTCGGTGGGCTGCTGCCAGGCTACTTCGACACCGTTACCGTGTTCATTGTCTTCGCCGGCTGCGCCATGTTCTCGGCGCTGGTGTTGATTCCGCACTGGAACAGCCGCCCCGGTGGCCTGGGTACTCACTTCGCCTACGTACCCAATAAAGCGATGACCATCAAACCCCTGCGTACCTGAATCCTGTCCCTCGTCGCCTGCTGCGTCTGCGGCAGGCTGGCGTGTGGGCCATTGACTGGAGATTTCCCATGAGACCCTTTTGGCTGGACCAGGCCTTGAAGGCTGATGCATCCGAAACCTGTCCGCCACTGGAAGGCGACAGCCGCGCCGACGTGTGCATCGTCGGCGGCGGTTATACCGGGTTGTGGACCGCGATCATGCTCAAGGAGCAGAACCCCGAGCTGGACGTGTTGCTGATCGAAGCGGATATCTGCGGCGCCGGGGCCAGTGGACGCAATGGCGGTTGTGTGCTGTCGTGGTCGGCCAAGTATTTCACCCTTGAGCGGCTGTTCGGCGTCGAAGAGGCCGTGCGTCTGGTCAAGGAGTCCGAGCGCAGCATCCATGCCATCGGCGCCTTCTGCGAACAGTATGCGGTGGACGCCGATTACCGCCTCGATGGCACTCTTTACACCGCCACCAATCGCGCTCAGATCGGCTCGACCGACGCTGTGATCGCGGCGCTGGAGCACAACGGCATCAACTCGTTCACCCGTCGGCCAGTGGCCGATGTGCAGCGCATGGCCGGTTCCAGCAAGCACCTGGAGGGCTGGTTTTCCCCGGCCGCGGCCAGTGTGCAGCCGGGCAGACTGGTGCGTGGCTTGCGCCGGGTCGCCTTGCAATTGGGCGTGAGGATTCACGAAAACACCGCGATGACCGGGCTGGAAGAGGGCAAGCCGGTGGGCATTCAAACCCCCGGCGGCACCGTTCGCGCCGACCGGGTGGTGCTGGCGATGAACGCCTGGATGGCCCGAGCGTTCCCGCAGTTCGAGCGCAGCGTGGCGATCGTTTCCAGCGACATGCTGATCACCGAGCCACGGCCGGATTTGCTCGACGAAATCGGCCTGACCAGCGGCGTCACGGTGCTCGATTCGCGGATTTTCGTGCACTACTACCACAACACCCCGGACGGCCGGATCATGCTTGGCAAGGGTGGCAATACCTTCGCTTACGGTGGACGCATGCTGCCGGTGTTCGATCAACCTTCGCCTTACGCCGGTTTGTTGCAGGACAGCCTGGCGGATTTCTTCCCGGCGTTTGCCGACGTCAAGGTCGAAGCGACCTGGAATGGTCCGTCGGACCGTTCGGTGACCGGGCTGCCGTTTTTCGGGCAGATGAGCGCCAGTGGCAATGTGTTCTACGGTTTTGGCTACTCCGGCAGCGGTGTCGGGCCTTGCCATATGGGCGGGCAGATTCTGGCGTCGATGGTCCTGGGCCTGGACAACCCCTGGACCCGTTCGCCACTGGTCAACGGACCGCTGGGTTTTTTCCCGCCGGAACCGATTCGCTACATCGGCTCGCTGATGGTGCGCAACGCCATCCGCCGCAAGGAGCGCGCCGAGGATCACGGGCGTCGGCCGCGGCATCTGGATGTGCGTCTGGCGAAGTTCGCCGCCGCGGCCGGCAAGGCTGACAAGGGCTGAGTGTCAGGGCGCAAGGTCCGAGCGGCTGAGCAGCCAGGCGAACAGCAGGCGGGTATCGCCACGGGGCTCACGCGGACGAGGGCCGCGAGGTTGTGGCCGAGGGCCCATGGCCGTACAGAGCACCGGGCGATCCGGGTCACTGTCGAGGAAAATCACCAGTACCTCGCTGCCGGCCAAGGGCAGGCGGGACGGATCGAGCCAGTCCTCGGCGGTGGTCAGCGCCAGCGGCAGCCACAGGCCATCGGACGCCTCTGCCACTGATTGTGTGACGGGCCAGAGGTTCACCTGAACCCGGCCATCCTCATCCACCCTCGACGGTTGCCCGACCAGGCCGCACACTTGGCCGGGCTGATACCCGGGAATGCTCGGCCTGGGTTGTTTGAGCGAGGGCCTGAACACTGTCGACCAAGGGATGGCGCTGAATTGATTGCAGTAGCCCGGGGTGATGTCCGGGGAGTCGTCGGACAGAATCGACGAATGATGCCCCTGATGGCGGATTTCGGTGACCAGCCATTGATCATTGAAATTCGCCAGTGGATGTTCGGCCACCTGTACGATCCGGCCGCTGCGTAATGCGCCCTGATTACTTTGGCCGTGGATCTGCAGGTGTCGGCAACGCAGACGTTCCAGTTGTCGACGGCTGAGCTGATCGCGATGTTGTTGTTCGTGGGCGGGAAAGTGTCTTGTCGTGGCGAACGAGTGATTGGCTGCGCCGTCGCTGGTGTCCGCTGCACCAGGATTGCTGGCACCCGGGCGCACGGGGGAGAGCGTCGCGTCATGGCGCTGGAACAGTTCGCTGATCACCGGTTCCTGATGTTCGTCGAGGGCGTCACTGCACATCGGCATGAGCAGCGGTTCCTGGGGGAAACTCAGGCTGTCATCGGCCAACACCAGGACATGGCTGTCGCGTTGATGCTCGAAGTGGTAGTGGATGCCTTCTTCCTCGCACAGTCGTTGCAGCAACGCCAGGTCGGTTTCATCGTATTGAATGCAAAAAGGTCGCAGGGGATAGTGCCCGGTTGCCAGTTCAAAGCGATAACTGCCGGCGGGCAACCCGTGTTCCTCGAGCAATTGGCGCAGGATCATGGGCACGCTGGCGCGCTGGAAAACTCTTCGGCGTCCTTGCTGCTCCAGCACTTGGACACGGGACACCAACACCAGCTTGTAAGCGACCCGGTGCCCGGTTCGATGTTCACAACTGGCGCTGTGCAGCAGGCCATGAATGCCCTGGTCGTGGCCAAATTCGAGGAACGCCGGTTGCTGCAGCAATCGTTCGAGGCTCAGGGCCGGTGCCAGCCCGATAACCTCGATATCGAATCGATAGGGCTGGTTGAGTGCTTCATGACCGCTGAACCGGACTACCTGGAAACTCAGGTCATCGTCCAGAAGCGTCAGAGTGGTGGGACTTTCCTTGTCGTTGTGCATCGAACGCGCTACCGCCGTGGAATAGGGTGCAAAGCGTACGAAACCCCAGCGCATTGCGGGCACGTTAAAGCGACATTTCCGAATCGCCCTACAACCGCTGGTGAAGATGTCGATGCAAGTCGGGATTTTTTGGTCGATTGCCAACTTTAGGCCGTATAAACTTGCACAAAGCGTCGGCCAATAGATGTCTCGGCGCCACAGATGCCACAGATAAGAGAGTGAGAAATGGGCGCACAGTGGAAGGTTAAACACAAAGAAGCGGCAGCCAATGCCAAGGGCAAGATCTTCGGCAAACTGGTGAAAGAAATCACCATTGCTGCGCGCAACGGCGCTGATATTGCTACCAACGCGCACTTGCGCCTGGTGGTTGAACAGGCCAAGAAAGCTTCGATGCCCAAGGAAACACTGGATCGCGCCATCAAGAAGGGCGCGGGCCTGTTGGGCGAGACCGTGCAATACCATCGCGTGACTTATGAAGGTTTCGCCCCGCATCAGGTGCCGTTGATCGTTGAGTGCGTGACCGACAACATCAACCGCACCGTGGCCGAGATCCGCGTGGCGTTCCGCAAGGGCCAACTGGGTGCTTCCGGCTCCGTGGCCTGGGACTTCAACCATGTCGGCATGATTGAAGCGTCGCCGGACACCCCGGACGCCGATCCGGAAATGGCCGCCATCGAAGCCGGTGCACAGGATTTCGAGCCGGGTGAAGAGGGTGCAACCCTGTTCCTGACCGAGCCGACCGACCTCGACGCGGTACAGAAAGCCCTGCCGGAACAAGGCTTCACCGTGCTGTCGGCCAAACTGGGCTACCAGCCGAAAAACCCGGTCAGCGGCCTGAGCGATGAGCAGATGGCGGAAGTCGAAGCGTTCCTCGAAGGCCTCGATAACCACGACGACGTGCAGGACATGTTTGTCGGGTTGGCGGGTTGATCGAACTGGCCTGGATCTGACTTGTGGCGAGGGGGCTTGCCCCCGTTGGACGGCGAAGCCGTCCCAAAAGCGACGGCTGCTGCGCAACCGAACGGGGCGGTTCGGCGTTCCGACAAGCCCCCTCGCCACATTGTTTTGTATTTACAACTTGGACTCAGCTAATTCCTGAACAACTTCATCAAACCCAGGCCGCTCCAGCACCTGCGGCTGACAGCAACGCTGTTCTAAATCCTCCAGCGCCCCACGCAGTGCATCGCTCAACCCCGAGTCGATTCGCGCCAGCAACTCCCCCAGCAACACCCCGAACGCTCGCACCTCGATCCTCTGCAAGGCACAGCTTTCAAGGCTGTCGGAAATCGCGTGGAACGACGCCGCGCCAAAATCCCCCAGCAAGCAATCACCCTGTTCATTCCACAGAATATTGTGCCCATAGAGATCGCCGTGGGTGATGCCATGACCGTGCAGGTGCTCGGCCACCGAGGCAATGCCCGAGGCAATGCGCAGCGCCACCGCGGCACTGAAACGCAAATCGTCGGGGTAAATGTCGCGGCTGCACGACGCCAGGCTCGGCAGCGCGGCGAGGTTGCGAAAGCTCGGCGGGATCAACTGCATGACCAACCCGGCGGTTTGCTGCGGGTGATCGACAATCCGCCCCTCGACGCGGATCAGATTCGGGTGCAGGCCAGCGGTGATGCAGGCGTTCATCTCGTGCAGCGGCGAGCCATCGCTGGTCATTTCGCCCTTGTAGAGCTTCACCGCAACTGGCGTGGCCGGTTGGTCAGCCGGTTGCCAGACGGCCTGATGAATCACCCCGGACGCCCCTTCGCCGAGTTTCTTCTCCAGACGCAGCGCCGACCAGTCAATGCGCGAAGTGGCGTCGAGGGCCGCGGCATCGGCTTCGGTTTCCAGCGGGTTACCGGCGTACGCCAGCCAGGTCAGGCTCGGCAGCTCCAGCAGCCATTGCGGCAACCCGGTCAACCGGTTGGCGGCGATGCGGATCAGTTCCAGCCGATGACACTGACGCAATGACTCCGGCAGCACTTGCAATCGGTTGCCGGCGAGCATGAGCTTTTGCAGGAACGGGCGCTCTCCCAGTTCGGTCGGTAAGGTTTCGATGCAGTTGTCGGTCAGGATCAGCCAGCGCAGCAGCGGTGGCAGCGCCGCTGCGGGCACGTGGGCGATGCGGTTGGCCTTGAAGCCGATCATCGTCAGTGCGGTGCATTGGCCCAGGCAGGCCGGCAACTCGGTGAAACGGTTATCGGAACAGAACAGCACGCGCAAACGGGTCAGGCGATGCAAGTCCTCCGGCAGGGCGCTCAAGGCATTGCCGCTGAGATTGAGCACTTCCAGCGAGTCCGCCAGATCGAAGATCTCCCGAGGGAATTCGGTCAGGCCGTCGACCAGATCCAGCCGCGTGATGCCCGACAACTTGCCGGCACGCAATTGAGCAAGGGTATGCATGAACAGGTTCGCTTTTGATCAAGGAATAGGCGCGTGGCACCGCAAATGCGCGACATGATAGCGGGAAAGATGTGGCGACTGTCAGGCCGCCTTCGTCGGAACGCCGACCGGAGCAAGCCCGCACCCACAAGGTCATGCCGATGCCCACACAGCTGTGCCTGGCCAGTGACCTAGCGCTCGATACTGCGGTTCCACCGCGCACTCCATGCCGGACGTTGTTCGTTGACCTGATCCCAATCCACGGCAATCGCCGTATCGAGGTACTGTTTCATGGCTTCGACCTGACCATGGGTTCGCTCGGTGGTCGGGGTGTTGGGGTTGGACGGAATCTGGTCGCCATCCTCGAGTGCGACGGCCTGGGCTTCGGGGGTCAGCAAGAAGGCGGCAAGTTTTTGCGCCAGCTCCGGTTGCGTGTTGTTGGCGATTGCGCATTCGGCGACGTTGAGCACCACGGCGCCTTCCTTCGGCTGTGCGTATTCCACTGGCATGCCCTTGAGCTTCAGAGCCGTGACCTGGGTCGGCGTCAACGGGAACAGCGCCGCTTCGTCGGTCTGAAGCATTTCGGAGATCTTCGACGAGCTCGGAATGTATTCCAGCACGTTACGCCCGACGGTGTCCGGCCAGGCCTTGAAACCAGGGTCGACATTGGTTTCGGTGCCGCCCTGGATCCGGTTGAACATCAGGAAACCGTGCAAGCCGAACGTCGAAGAGGCCATCGACTGGAACACCAGTTTGTCCTTGAAGCGCGGGTCGGCCATGTCCATCCACGAGGTCGGCGCGCTCCAGCCTTTTTCTTTGAACAAGCGGGTGTTGTATGCCAGCCCGGTGACCCCGAGGCTGACCGCCACGGCCTGGTCCTTGATCCGTCCCTTGGCCGGAATCTGTTCCAGCGTCGGGCTGTCTTCGAGTTTGTCGCACAGACCCATGGAGATCGCGCGGTACATGATGCCGTCGTCGAGGAACATCACGTGCATTTGCGGGTTGCCCTTGCTGGCCTGGACCTTGGCCAGGATATCGGCGGAGGTGCCCGGCACGATCACCACTTTGACGTTGTTGGCCTTCTCGAAAGCCGGCAGCACCTTGTCGGCATAGAGCCGTTCCATGGTCCCGCCGTTCATGCCCAGATAAAGTGTCGGCTCGGCCTGGGCCTCAGTGACCGTGAGCAGGGCGCCCACGCAAGAAAAACTTAGCCAGGAGAAACCGAGCAGTGCACTGCGTTTGACGTTATTCATTGGCGCGACCTTCCTCTATCAAGCTACGGAGATGGAGTGAAACCGGGTGATGGAAAACGCATCCAGCGACGTCTTTGATGCGCCGCTACAGATGATTTCGGTGAGCGCCTGGCCCACCGCGGGTCCGATCTGGAAACCGGCGCCGGCAAAGCCGAACGCGTGCAACAGACCGGGTTGGGTGCCACTGTGGCCGATCACCGGTTGGCGATCGGGCAGATAACCTTCGGTGCCGCTCCAGGTACGAATCGCCTGGGCACCTTCAAGAAACGGGTAGAGCTCGACGGCCTGGCGGAGTATTTCCAGCACTGCGCCTTGACCGGGGCGGGCGCGGGTCTCGTCGAGGGCAAAGCCCTGGCCGCCGCCCAGTACGCAATTTCCCCGGGTAACCTGACGGGCATAAATGCCACCGCCCTCAACGCCGGTGCTGGCATCCATCACCAGCGGCAACGGTTCGGTGACCAGCATCGCCGGATGACCTGAATGCATCGGCACCGGTTCGCCGAACTGCGCGGCCAGGCTGCCGGCCCAGGCTCCGGCGCAGTTCAACAGACAGGGTGCACGCCATTCCTGGCCGGTTTGCGTACGCACACGAAACCGTTGCCCGTCATGTTCTACCGTGCTCACCGCGCATTGTTCGTAAACCTGTGCGCCCTGTTGCCGCGCCGCCCGAGCGAACGCCGGAGACACCAGGCGCGGGTTGGCGTGACCATCGTCCGGGCAATAGGACGCGCCTGCCGCCACGTCTCCAACCCACGGAAAACGCGCGCGCAATTGGCTTCGGTCGAGCACTTGCAGATCGAGGCCGAACCCCCGACTGCTATCGGCGTAGTCCTGCAGGGCTTGCAGATCGTTGAGGCTGCGGGCCAGTTTGAGGTGACCGCTACGCTGGTATTCGCCGTCGATGTCGATCAGTTGTGGCAACTGCGCCCAGATTTCGTGGGCCTTTTGCGACAGCGGCAATTGCGCCAGGGGACGACCCTGACGCCGCACGCCGCCGTAGTTCACTCCGCTGGAATGTGAGCCGCAGAAATCCCGTTCCAGCAGCGCCACGCGCCGGCCGGCCCGACTGAGAAACAGGGCGGCGCTTGCACCGACTATGCCACCGCCAATGATGACTGCATCGACTTCGTTCAAAGCTCGATCTCCAGGCCAAACGGTAGCGGTTTGATCGGTGCCTGGGCGCGCAACCGGCCGATATCGGACACGGCGCGCCGGCTCTGGCAGGCAATGATTTCTGCTGCTGCGGCACCGCACATCCGACCTTGGCAACGCCCCATGCCGACACGACAATGAGCCTTTACCCGGTTGATTTCCCAATGACCTTCGCGCACCACATCGCGAATATCCCCGGCGCGTACTTCTTCGCAGCGACAGACCATCACGTCATCGGCGAGACCAGCGGCCCAGTTGTCGGGAAATGTAAAGGCACGTTCGAGGCCCTGACGAAATTCGCCAATGCGTTCCAGGCGGTGCTCCAGTAGCGCAGGGCGCTGTGCCGGAATCAGATGCCCCATGTCTTCGAGCAGTGCCAAGGCGGCGCGCTCACCGGCCATTTCCGCCGCGTCCGCACCCATGATGCCGGCGCCGTCGCCCGCCAGATAAACCTCGGCGACACTGCTGCGGCCCGCACGGTCACGCTGCGGTAACCAGGCGCGATTGAGCGGGTTCCAGGCGAATTCACAGCCGAGCAGATCGGCCAGTTGGGTTTCACTGCGCAGGCCGTGAGCGAAAGCCACCGCGTCGCAGTCCAGTGAGTGGTTGCCCTTGGCGTTGGACCAGCGCAGCGATTGCACGCGTTGCTCGCCGTCGATGGCTGCCAGGGTCGCGCCTTGATGCACAGGGATGCCGTGCGCGGTCAGCCAGCCGCGGTAATAAATGCCTTTGGCTAGCGTGGACGGTTGCGCCAGCAGGCCAGGCAAGGCTCGGGCCTGTGCGCTGAAGGGTGAGCTGTCGAGCACCGCGACCACGTTGGCGCCAGCCTTGGCGTATTGATAGGCGACCAGGTACAGCAACGGGCCGCTGCCGGCAAACACCACGCGTTCGCCGATGGCGCAGCCCTGGAACTTCAAGGCGATTTGCGCCGCGCCCAGGCTGTAGACCCCCGGCAATGTCCAGCCCGGTACGGGCAGAATCCGGTCGGTGGCGCCGGTGGCGACGATCACCCGGGAGAACGCCAAGCGTGCTGCGCGGCCGTTGCGCAAGGTGTCGAGGGCGCCGTCTTCGGCATTCCACACCAGGGTTTCGGGGCGGTAATCGATTTGTTCGCGCAGTGCGTCAATCGTCTGATGCAGCGCATTGGCTTTGCGTGCTTCAAAGCCATACAGCTTGACCGGCGATCGTTTGAAGTTGGCCGGTTGACGCCGATAAATCTGCCCGCCGCCGCGTGCGGCTTCGTCCAGCAGCATCGGACGCACGCCGTGGGCAACCAGCGTTTGCGCCGCACGAATGCCCGCCGGACCGGCGCCGACGATGACCACAGACTTCATACTCTTACCCCACAAGGGATCCGGTTTCTGCAGATGGAATGTTTATTCATAACGATCGCCCCGGTTCGCGACAGACCTGCTGCCCGGCTTCGAGCAGTGTCGAGCAGGCGCGCACCCGGCGACCATCGCCCAGTCGCACCCAGCAATCCTGACAGGCCCCCATCAGGCAGAAGCCGGCGCGGGGTTCGGCGCTGAAGTCGCTGCCGCGCAGGTGTTCGCTGCAAGTCAGCACGGCGGTCAGCACGGTATCGCCGAGCAAACCGCTGACGGGATGGCCGTCGAGGGTAAAGTCCAGGGCCGGGCGGTCAGCTTCGGCCAGTCGTTTCAGCAGAGCCATGGCGCCCTCATTGTTTACCCACCAGCACCCGATCCAGGCCGTAGACCCGATCAAGCAGAATCATCGTCAGCGCGGTCAGCGCAATCACCAGTGCCGACACCGCCGCCATCATCGGATCGATGGACTCAGTGGCGTACACATACATGCGCACCGGCAGGGTTTGTGTGGCCGGCGAGGTGACGAAAATCGACAGCGTGACTTCGTCGAAACTGTTGATGAACGCCAGTAACCAGCCACCGGCCACCCCCGGCAGAATCATCGGCAGGGTGATCTGGCGGAACAGCGTGAAGCGCCCGGCGCCCAAGGATTGCGCAGCGTGTTCGGCGCTGCGATCCAGGCCAATGGCCGAGGCCAGCACCAGACGCAGCACATACGGTGTAATCACCAGCACGTGGGCGAATATCAGCCAGACGAAGCTGCCATTGACACCCAGCAACGCAAACAGGCGCAGCAACGCCACACCGAGTACCAGGTGCGGAATGATGATCGGTGACAGAAACAGGCCGTTGAGAAAGTCTCGACCGGGAAACTCGAATCGAGTGATCGCCAGCGCGGCGGGCACCGCAATCAGCGTCGCCAGGGTGGCGGCACTGAACGCCAGGATCAGGCTGTTGTAGAACGCGTCGACAAAATCGGCACGCTCGAACACCGCGCGAAACCAGCGTAGAGAGAACTCCGTGGTCGGCAGGCTCAGGGTGTTTTCCGGGGTGAAGGCCACGAGGCAGACCACCACCAGCGGCGCCATCATGAACAGCACCACCAGGGTATGAAACAGCAGGGCGAAAGGACCGTTCCTGGACATGACGAATTATCCCAATGACTTCTTGTAGCGGCCTTCGATCATGCGATTCCACGACAGCATGATCAGCAGGTTGATGAGCAGCAGAGCCACGGCAATAGTCGCGCCCATGGGCCAATTGAGTTCCGACAGGTATTGGTCGTAGATCAGCGTGGCAACCATCTTCAGCCGACGACCGCCGAGCAGGCCGGGGATCGCGAATGAGCTGGCGGCCAGGCCAAACACGATCAATGTGCCGGACAATACACCCGGCATGACCTGTGGCAGCACGACCTGGCGAATCACCGTGAAGTGACTGGCACCCAGCGACTGCGCGGCTTGTTCGGCGGCGGGATCGAGTTTCTGCAGCGAGGTCCAGACCGGAATGATCATGAACGGCAGCATCACGTGGACCAGCGCAATCACCACCGCGAACGGTGTGTAGAGCAGCTTCATCGGTGAGCCGCCGAGGGCTTGCAGGGTCTGGTTGACCAGGCCGTCGGCGCCGAGCAACAGGCTCCAGCCGAAGGCGCGCACCACCACCGAAATCAGCAGCGGAGTGAGGATCAGAATCAGGAAAATCGAGCACCAGGGTGTGCCCATGCGGCTGAGGATGTAGGCCTCGGGCACGCCGATCAGCACGCAGAGCAAAGTGGTCAGGGCGCTGATCCACAAGGTGCGCAGAAAGATCTCGTAGAAATACGGATCGCCCAGCAGGTTGCTGTAGTGCTCGACGGTGTAGGCGTCGCCGTTGATCCCCGAGCTGTAGTCGAAGACGTTGAACGACAGCACCAGGGTCAATCCCAGCGGGATGATCAGCAAGCCGAGGTACAAGGCCAGGGCCGGTGCGGACAGCCAATACCCCTGGCGTCCCTGGCGGGTGGCGGTGAGCGTACTCATGCTGGCACCTCGTCGACACTCAGCACTCGCAGCAGCGCCGCGTCCCAGTCCAGGCCGACTGCAGTGCCTTCGTTCAAGGGGGCTGAGCCATCGTTGCGGCGCACGACGCAGAGCTCGCCCAGGCTTGTCCCGACGCCGTACAGCCATTGGCTGCCGAGGAAAAACCGACTGACGATCTTGCCTTGCAAGCGACCGTGGCCGGCATCGCGCAGATCGATTTTTTCCGGGCGCAGGCTCAGGGTCAGATCACCGTTGCCAACACTGCACACCTGAACCGCGCCGGCACCATTGCGCTCGCCGGGCAGCAGATTGGCCTTGCCGACGAATCCGGAAATGAACTCGGTGCGCGGGTGTTCGTAGAGGGTGTAGGGCGCGTCGATCTGGGTGATGCGCCCGGCCTGCATCACCACGACACGGTCGCTGATGGACAGCGCTTCCGACTGGTCGTGGGTGACCATCAGCGTGGTGATTGCAACTTCGCGCTGGATGCGGCGGATCTCGAATTGCATCTCTTCGCGCAAATTGGCGTCGAGGTTGGACAGTGGCTCATCCAGCAAAAGCACCGGCGGCTGAATCACCAGGGCGCGGGCCAGGGCGACGCGCTGGCGCTGGCCACCGGAAAGCTCCCGCGGGTAACGCTCGGCAAGCTGATTCAGGCGCACCAGTTTGAGTACCCGGTCGACTCGCTGCTGGATATCGGCGTTCGGCACTTTGCGCATGCGCAGGCCGAAGGCGACGTTGTCCTTGACGGTCATGTGCGGGAACAGCGCGTAGCTCTGGAACACCACCCCCAATCCGCGGCTGGCGGGTTTGGCGTGGGTGATGTCGCGGCCATCGAGCACGATGCGCCCGCTGGTGACTTCGACGAAGCCGGCAATCATTTGCAGAGTGGTGGTCTTGCCGCACCCCGAGGGGCCGAGCAAGGACACGAACTCACCTTTCTCGACCGAGAGGTCGGTGGCGACGACGGCGTCGATTTCGCCGTAGCGTTTGCAGAGTTTTTCAAGTTGCACAAAAGCCATGACCGCGCTCCACCTGAGATTGTTATGCGTCACCCAAAGGCGCGCTTTTTTGTATGGGCAGATACGAAAAGATGTTGCCGGGGTGCGTGGCGCTCGACTTGAGTCGGCTGCCGCTGTTGTTCGAATCGCCCCTGTCTGGACGCAGAGTAGGACGAAGACTAGGATGGGCTCAATGGTCTATTTCACTGAGGCGATGACTATTTTAAGTTTTATTCGATCAGTAAATTAATAATCGGAAAATAAGATGCAAGATTCCATTGAGCGGAATGAAAGCAGAAATGAAGTCGGTGTTGGCGCCGTCTCAAGATTGTTTGCGGTACTGCGAACACTGGGTGATACCGTCGAGGGCGGCGAGCGGGTGACGCAACTGGCGCAGCGCATCGGTTTATCGCAACCGACGACCCATCGGTTGCTGCGCAGCCTGATGGACGAGGGCATGGTCGAGCAGGATGCGCGCAGTAAACGCTATCGCCTGAGCCTGGATTTTTTCGCTTTGGCGGCTCGTGCGGGCAACACCGGAAACTTGCGCGAACTGGCACGGCCGGCGCTGCTGAGACTCTCGGCGTCGCTGGGTGATTCGTTGTTTTTGCTGGCGCGCTGCGGCTTTGATGCGATCTGTCTGGACCGCAGCGAAGGGCCGTTCCCGATCCGCACCTTTACCGGGGACATCGGCGGGCGTGTGGCGTTGGGCGTGGGTCAGGGCAGCCTGGCGATTCTGGCGTTCCTGCCGGAGGAAGAACGCGACACCGTCATCCATTACAACTTGCCGCGCCTGAAAGACTTCCACCTGTATGACGAGGTGTTCCTGCGCTCGGAAGTCGACAACGTGCGTGCCCTGGGTTACGCCGGGCGCAATACCGGCGTGCTGCAGGGCATGGCCGGGGTGGCCGTGCCGATTCTCGATCGTGAAGGTCGTGCGGTGGCGGCGTTGAGTGTGGCGACCGTGAGTGACCGATTGGGCCCGGATCGACTGCCGACGGTGGTGGACATGCTCAAGCGCGAAGCGGCGCTGATCGGGCCGCGGATCAATCCGTTCGACCCGCTACTGCGCCGGCCTTCGCAGGTGTTTGGGCAGGGATGAAAAGATCGCAGCCTGCGGCAGCTCCTACAGGGAAATGCATTCCAAATGTAGGAGCTGCCGCAGGCTGCGATCTTTTGATCTATCAGAACCGGGTGGTTTGCCTCAACATCCGCGCCGCCGGCGTATCCGTCGGGCTGACCATCGCATAGTTGTAGCCGCTCCCGGACCAATACTCGGCCTGCAGGCCGCCATCACTACGGCTGCCCCTGGGCAGCAGGAAGTTTTTCGGCCCTGGCGGGCGTACGTAGAAACTGACTTTCTGCCCGCCCTGGTTCTCGTAGACCACCATCGCCGCCGGGCCTTGCTCGGTGCTCAGCAGGCGCCCGCTGACCGGTTTGAAACCGGCATCCGAAAGGTCGGGCAGGCGATTGGCCTGAGTGAAGTAACGGTCGAGCCAGCCTTGCATATCGCCGTCCGCGCCGACTTTGTAATCGGCCGGCAGGATGCCTTGCTGGGCAATCAGGCGATAGGCCTGCATAGCGTCGGCCATCGGTGCCGGGGCGCTGACCAGGGTCATTTCCCGTGCTTGCCAACCGCTGAAACCGCCGACGCTGACCGCGATCAACAGCACCGCCGCGCTGGCCAGATGCCGACGGGACTGGCGTTTCAGGTGTTGGCGAATCACGGCTGGATCGAGGTTCGGATTGACCGGTTGCTGCAAGGCGCCACTGAGGGCCGCGCGCAGTTGCTGGGCGTCCAGTTGCCAGGCGCGCACTTGCGCAGACATTTGCGGATTGCTTGCCAGAAAAGTCTCTACCAGGCGTCGGTCGGCGTCGCTCAGTTGGTGGTCGACGTAGGCGTGCAGGTCACGCTCGCTGGGGGGCATGCTGATCATTTGAGTCTCCGCAGGGAAGGGCGGTTGATTTCGCCATCACTGAGTTGGCGCAGGGCCTGGCGAGCCCGGGACAGGCGGGACATCACGGTGCCGATGGGGACGTCGAGAATCCCGGCGACTTCTTTGTAGCTCAGGCCTTCCACCGACACCCAGAGCAGCAGCGCACGTTGCTCGGTGGGCAGTCGGTCGAAAGCGCTGAGGGTCGATTGAGCGATAACGGTGCGCTCCACCGAGGGCTGGGCATCGTCACGCCCGATGAAGAATTCAAGCATGCGCGCATAGCGTCGGGAGCGGCGGTGCGCATCGAGAAACTGCCGATAGACAATCGAGAACAGCCAGGCGCGCAAGTCGCCCTCGGCGCGTTTACCGCTCCAACTCGACAATGCCCGCTCCAGGCTCGCCTGCACCAGGTCGTCAGCGCTGCTGGTGTTGCGCGTCAACGACACGGCAAACCGTCGCAATCCTGGAATGATTTCCCTCAGTTGTTCGTCGATATCGTTCATGAAGCTCTGACTAGTCGCTACGCTTGGAACTAGGAAGACGTCCGGTACCGGAGGTTATTCCACGTCAGAAAAAATAAACACCGCATGTGGGAATAAACCTGCGTGCGGTTCGTCTGCTTGATTCTTCTCACTTGTGGCCGATGGCCCTGGAGTCTTTCATGGTAGATCGATCATCACCGCCCCCCCGGCCACCCTTGAGTGCGGCGAGCCTGACATTGCGTCTGGCTGGCATTGCCGTGGTCGTTGCCGCAGTGGCTGCGGCATTTGCCTACGTCAACGGCACCCTGGACCCACAGCGCCTGACCCCGAAAAAACTGATCAACGTGCTGGAAGCCAACAACGGCGTGCATCCGGGTTTCCGTCGCAACCATTCCAAAGGCGTGTGCGTGATCGGGCATTTCGAGAGCAGCCTTGAAGCGCGCAGCTATTCCACCGCTCAAGTGTTCAACGAAGCACGGACACCGGTGGTGGGGCGTTTCGCCTTGGGGGCCGGTAACCCAAACGCGCCGGACAGTGCCGCGCCGATCCGCAGCATGGCCTTGCGCTTCACTCAGGCCAACGGCCAGCAGTGGCGCACCGGGATGAACAGCATGCCGGTGTTCCCGGTGGGCACGCCCGAGGCGTTCTATCAATTGCAAAAAGCCCAGTCGCCAGACCCGGCCACCGGCAAACCGGACCCCAACACGGTATCGGCGTTTTTTGCTTCGCACCCGGAAGCCGCACCGTTCCGGGCCTGGATCAAGACCGCCAAGCCGTCGGCCAGTTACGTGACCGAAAACTACAACAGCGTGAATGCGTTCTACCTGGTCAACGCGGCCGGCCAACGCCAGGCCGTGCGCTGGAACATGGTGCCACTGGCCCAGGATGCACCGGGGGGCACAGCACCGGAGGGCAATGATTTCCTGGAGAAAGACCTGATTCAGCGAATCGCCGCCGGCCCGTTGCGCTGGCAGTTGAACATCACCCTGGCCAACCCCGGCGATCCGGTCAACGACGCCAGCAAGGCCTGGCCCGAAGGGCGCAAGGTGTTGAACGCTGGCACCCTGGTGCTTGAAAAGACTCAACCGCAACTCAACGGTGAATGCCGTGACATCAACTATGATCCGCTGGTGTTGCCGGCCGGGATCGAAGGTTCCAACGACCCGTTGCTCGCCACCCGTTCAGCCGCTTACGCCAATTCCTACCTGCGTCGCACCAGCGAAGTCAGCCAGTTGCCCGCCGCCAAACAGGAGGCCCAGCAATGAGCAACCAACCGAACCACTTCGCCCCGCTGGCGCGCCTGCTGCACTGGCTGATGGCGCCGATGATCATTGCGATGCTGTTTATCGGCGCCGGCATGGTCGCCTCGGTGTCCGAGCGTCATGAATGGTTGATTCATCTGCACAAACCCTTGGGCATCGCGATTTTGCTGTTGGTGATCGTGCGCCTGGTGGTGCGTTTCTCCACCACACAGCCACCATTGCCGGCGGACTTGCCGGGTTGGCAGGCGCGAGCGGCCAAGGCGTCGCATGTGTTGCTGTACGCCTTGATGCTGGTTCTGCCGCTGCTGGGCTGGGCGATGATTTCGGCGTCGGGCGAGCCGGTCATGCTCAGCAGTTCATTGCTACTACCGTCGATTGTGCCGGCGAACGCGCAGGTGTTTGCGTTTTTGCGCAAGGCGCACGGGTATCTGGCGTATCTGCTGTTTCTGACTGTGTTACTGCATTTGGCGGCGGCGTTGTTTCACGGTTGGGTGCGTCGCGATGAGGTGCTGGACAGCATGTTGCGGGGCAAGGATCGCGGATAATAGCCGAGCGAAAAAAGATCGCAGCCTGCGGCAGCTCCTACATTGGAATACGTTTCCCTGTAGGAGCTGCCGCAGGCTGCGATCTTTTGATCTTAAAGGGCAATCAACGCAGGCTATCAACCATCTCGGCCGCGGTGGTCAACACATCCTTCCCCAACTGTTTCGACCGCTTGCCCGACCAGCCCGTCAACGGGTTCGGATGATCGTCGTGATCCTTGAACGGCATTTCCAGGGTCAACGACAGGCAGTCGTACTTCTGCCCGACGCTATTACAGGCCAGCGTCATGTTGGCCCGGCCCGGTTCGTCACGGGCGTAGCCGTACTTGGTCTGGAAGTCTTTGGTGGTGTGCTTCAGATGGCTGCGGAAGTGTTCCTCAAGCTTTTCGATTCGCGGCGTGTAACCAGGGTTGCCTTCGCAACCGGCGGTGAATACGTGGGGGATTTCCTCGTCACCATGGACGTCGAGGAACATGTCGACGCCGTATTTTTCCATCTGCTGCTGAACGAACAGGACTTCCGGGCTGATTTCCTGACTGGCGCTTTGCCAGGCGCGATTGAGGTCCTGGCCCATGGCGTTGGTGCGCAGGTTGCCGTGGAAGGCACCATCCGGGTTCATGTTCGGTACCAGGTACAGGTCGGCGCTGGCCAGTAGTTTATTCAGCACAGGGTCGTCGTGTTTTTCCAGGCGTTCGATCACGCCTTCCATGAACCACTCGGCCATGTGTTCACCCGGATGTTGCTGGGCAATCATCCATACCTTGCGTCGGCCCTCGGCCCCAGTGCCTTTGCGCAACAACTGGATGTCTCGACCTTCGACACTTTTGCCGGTGGCCAACAGTTCGGTGCCGGCCTTGGTCAGCGCCTGCTCGACCAGCCAGTCGTGGCGGCCGCGGCTGTAGGGTTCGAAGTAGGCGAACCAGGCGTGGGTCTGCTCGGCTTCAAGGCTGAAACGCAGGCAGTCGCCTTCGAAAATGGTCGGTACGCGGAACCAGTTGACGTGATCGTAGGACGCCACCGCCTGATAACCGGTCCAGGCTTTGTTATAGGAGGATTGGCTGGCATTGTTCAGGCGAAACCAGTGTTCCTGGCCAACATGCAGGCCGCTGGCCTTGAAGTGGAACCATTGGAAATGGTTGCTTTTGGTATCGGGGCGGATCGCCAGCAGGGGCTTGAGCGGGTCGCTGACATCGATTACCTGGATGTTGCCGCTGTCGAAATTGGCACTGATGTCGAGGGAGGATTTAGCCACGGTTGGGTTCCTGATCAAGATTTTTATGGCGGCCACTTTACACGCAAGTGCAGGGCCTTAGGAGCGCAGAAAAACCGTCTCACCACCAAGACGCCTGTTCACTTTGCGACTCAAGGTTTGCTACGAAGTCCTCCAACCAAGCGTAGCGATCATCCGTGTTACCACCAGCACCGTTTTGAAGCCTTCAGGTGACAGGATGGGGCATTTCAACTCGTTCCGGATCAATACCCTTGTCTGCAACCAGCCGTCGTGATGGCTGATACATCAATGCAATCAAATACCTGCAATCGATGCGCTGAATCTGGCACGCAATGTGCTTTTTTGGATTTATGGATAATTGGATACAAAAATACAAAAGGTGCACTGATGAAATTCGCCCCTGCCTATACCGAGCGCCAGCCTGTTACTGCTGAGGAGGAGGCTTACAACTTTCTCCTGGAAGCCATTTGCAAAGGACGTTACCGCACCGGCGAACGGCTGATCGCCGAGGACATCGCCGGTGAAATCGGCATGAGCCGCATGCCGGTGCGCGAAGCGTTCCGTCGTCTGGATGCCGACGGCCTGGTGACGTTGCGGCCCAATCGCGGCGCCATCGTACGGGGTCTGAACATCGACGAAATGCGTGAAGTGTTCGAGATGCGCAGTGCCCTTGAGGGGCTCGCCATCCGGGTGGCTGTCAGCAAAATGACCGAGCGCCATTTCAGCCATCTGGAGCGTCTGCTCGACGAGATGGACGACTACCGCGAGGACGGTGCCGAGTGGGTCAGCCGTCATCGCGCCTTCCATGAATACCTGTGCAGCCTGAGTGAACGCCCGCGCCTGATGCGGCAAATTTCGGCGCTGTACTCGGTGATCGAGCCGCACATGCGCCTGTGGCTGCAACACGCCGACAAGCCCCGCAGTGCCCGGGACGAACACGCCTCGATCGTGGCCGCGTTGCGTTCCGGCGATCCGGATAAAGCGGCGGCGGTGGTGTGCGAGCACATCGAAGGAACGATTCCGCGTCTGATTCAGTTTCTTGAGGCTCATCAATAGAAGAACAAACACATTTCCCGTAGGAGCTGCCGCAGGCTGCGATCTTTTGATCTTTTCAGAAGCAACATCAAAAGATCGCAGCCTGCGGCAGCTCCTACCGGACATTCGTTGCAGCCACCTGGAGTATTGCCATGTACAAGCCTTGCGCGTTAGCTGCTGTCCTTTCCTTAAGCCTCTGCTCGCAATGGGCGCTGGCGGCGCCTGAACTTCCCGAGCGGTTAAGCAAGAGCGAGAAGATCGTCTATTGCTCCGGCATGGATTCGCCACCGCTGGTGTCGTTTGACCTCAAGCAAAAACCGGTCGGACTTCAGGTGGATATGGGCGAGGCGATTGCCCAGCGCCTGGGTGACAAAAAAGTCGAATGGCGGATCTCTCCGTTCGCCGGGCTGATCCCGGCGCTGCTGGCGCAGCAGTGCGACATGATCGTCGATCAATTGTTCGACAAACCCGAACGCCGTGAAGTGATCGACATCGTCAACTTCATGTATTCCAGCCAGTCCATCGTGGTGCCCAAAGGCAATCCGAAATCGGTGAACACGCTGGAAGATCTATCGGGGCTCAAGGTCGCGGTCAGTAATGGTTCAACCATCCGCGTGCTGCTGGGCAAAGAGAACGAAAAACTCGAAGCGGCCGGCAAGGCACCGATGAAGCTGGTGGTCTACAACGTCGACGCCGATGCGTTCCAGGCCTTGCGCATCAACCAGGTGGACGCTTTCGGCACCACGGTCGAGTCTGCCGGTCATTACCAGCAACTGGCCCCTGACTTGTTTCAATCAGCGGTGCCTGCTTTCAACCGCATCCTGACCGGTTTCGGTGTGCGCAAAAGTGATCCGCAATTGACCGTCGCATTGACCGAAGTCTTGCAAGGCATGCGCGCCGACGGAAGTTACGAAGCGCTCCTCAGTAAATGGCATGTCGGCAGCGACAAACTGGACTGAGGACGAACCTGATGAACTTCAATTGGAATGTGTTCTGGCAATACCTGTTACAGCCCAGTGATGTCTACCTGACGGGATTGTGGCTAACGTGCCTGATCAGTGTGTCGGCGATGTTGCTCGGCTGTGTACTGGGGTTGATCGCAGCGTTGATGAAGCTGTCGAGTAACCCGCTGTTGCAATACCCGGTGCGCTTTTATGTGTGGCTGATGCGCGGCACGCCGCTGCTGGTGCAGATCGTGTTTCTGTACACGGCGTTGGCGGCGGGCGGGATTTTCCGCTTCGAAGACCTGGACCTCGGCTGGTTCATCGTGCCCGGCAACATTCAGGCGGCGATCATCGCTCTGGGCCTCAACGAAGGCGCGTACATGGCCGAGATCATTCGAGCCGGTATCGGCGCGGTGGACAAGGGCCAGTACGAAGCCGGGCGGTCCCTGGGCATGACGTTTCCCAAGTTGATGCGCCGTATCGTGTTGCCCCAGGCCTTCCGGGTCATCGTTCCGCCGCTGGGCAACGAGTTCAACGTGATGTTGAAAAACACCACACTGGTCAGCGTGATCGGCGTGCAGGAGTTGTTGCTCAGCACGCAAATGGTGACCTCGGCGACCTTCCGGGTGTTCGAGTTGTATCTGGTGGTTGCCATTTACTTCCTGGCCTTGACCACGCTCTGGGGCTTTTTCCAGCGCTGGCTGGAGACACGCTTCGGCCAGTCCGATCGTCCGGCTCCGGCCGCCAGCCGCATGTTCGGTCGCAACACCATGAAACTGTTGAGAGGGCGTTGAGATGGCGCACATGAGTGAAGAGCTGGTCATCGAAGCGCTGGATATTCACAAGTCGTTTGGTGACCTGGAAATTCTCAAGGGCATTTCGCTGCAAGTGAAACGGGGTGAAGTGGTGGTGCTGATCGGCGCCTCTGGTTCAGGCAAAACCACCTTTATTCGCTGCATCAATCTGCTTGAGGACATTCAGTCCGGGCAAATCCGTGTCAGCGGCCAGCCCATGGGTTACCGCACCCGCGCCGATGGCAGCCTGGTCCGGGACTCGGAGCGCAACATTGCGCGTCAGCGCCGGGACATCGGCATGGTGTTTCAGCGTTTCAATCTGTTCCCGCACATGACCGCCCTGGAAAACATCATCGAGGCGCCCATCCATGTGCTCGGCGTGCCTCGCGCGGCAGCGGTGGAGCAGGCGCAGGCGTTGCTCAAGCGGGTCGGGCTGGCCGAGAAGGCGGATCACTACCCATCGATGCTGTCCGGCGGGCAGCAGCAGCGGGTGGCCATCGCCCGGGCGCTGGCCATGAAACCCCAGGCGATGTTGTTCGACGAGCCCACCAGCGCCCTTGACCCGGAGACGGTGGGTGAAGTGCTGCAAGTCATGAAGGAGTTGGCCGAGGAGGGCATGACCATGGTCGTGGTCACCCACGAAATGGGCTTTGCCCGCGAAGTGGCCGATCGGGTGGTGGTCCTCGATCAAGGCGAGCTGATCGAGCAGGGGCCACCCGAGCAGATCTTCAGCCAGCCGAAGCACGCCCGTACCCGCGCCTTTCTCAGTCGCGTGTTGTAGGAGCGAGCCGGCTCGCTCCTACAGGTTTTTATGAACATTACTTTTGTGTGAGTCCTGCCATGTTCAAGTTATCTGCCCACGAGTATCCCTACACCTCACAACGTCAAAGCGTTTTCGCCAAGCGCGGCATGGTCGCCGCCACGCAACCGCTGGCGGCCGAAGCCGGAATTGAAATCATGCGTCGCGGCGGCAATGCCATCGATGCGGCCATCGCCACGGCAGCAGCATTGACGGTGGTCGAGCCCACCGGTTGTGGTATCGGTGGTGACGCTTTTGCCTTGGTCTGGACCCAAGACAAACTGCACGGCCTGGCTGCCAACGGCGCCGCCCCGCAAGCCCTGAGCATTGAGGCAGTGAAAGCGGCCGGTCATGAAAGAATGCCGCTGCATGGCTGGACGCCTGTCACTGTTCCTGGCTGCCCGTCGGCCTGGGCGCAATTGTCCCGGCGTTTCGGTCGTCTGCCCTTTGCGGACTTGCTGCAACCGGCGATCAGTCTGGCGCGGGACGGATTTCCCGTTTCGCCAGTGGTGGCCTTGCAGTGGCAAGCCGCGCTGGAGGATTTCACCCCGGACCGTAGCGACGTGCTTGAGAGCTGGTTCGAGACCTTCCTGATCGAAGGCCGTGCCCCCCGCGCCGGCGAGCTGTTCCGTAACCCGGCCCAGGCACGAACCTTGAGCGAATTGGCCGCCACCGAGTGTGAAAGTATTTATCGTGGTGCGCTGGCGCAGAGGCTGGATGCGCATTCGCGGGCCACCGGCGGCTATCTGCGCGCCAGTGATTTGCAGGACTACAGCGCCCAGTGGGTTGAGCCGATCAAGGTCAACTATCGTGGTGTCGACGTCTGGGAGATTCCTCCGAGTGGTCAGGGACTCGTGGCGTTGATGGCGTTGAAGATTCTCGAGGGCTTTGACTTCGATCATCGCGACAGCCAGCAGACCTGGCATCGTCAACTCGAGGCCATGAAACTCGCCTACAGCGATGGTTTGCACTACATCACCGATCCGGTGCACATGCGGGTGGCGGTGGACGATCTTCTCAGCGATCACTATTGCGCTCATCGCCGGGCGCAGATTGGTGAACAGGCCGTGGCGCCCCTGCCGGGTGATCCCCACGCCAGTGGCACGGTCTATCTGGCCACCGCCGATGGGGAGGGCAACATGGTTTCGTTCATCCAGAGCAACTACCACGGCTTTGGTTCCGGCGTGGTGTTGCCTGACAGCGGTATCGCCCTGCAAAACCGCGGTGAAGAGTTCAGCCTTGATCCCGGGCACTCCAATTGCCTGGCGCCTGGCAAAAAGACCTTCCACACCATCATTCCAGGGTTTCTTACAAAAGATGGTGAAGCGATGGGCCCCTTTGGTGTCATGGGCGGCTACATGCAACCGCAAGGGCATGTGCAGATGGTCATGAATCTGGTGGATTTCGGACTCAACCCTCAAGCCGCGCTGGACGCACCGCGTTGGCAATGGTTGGGGGACATGAAGGTGGGCATTGAGCAGGACGCTTCGCGGGATATGGCGGCGGCGCTGGCGCGTCGCGGGCACGAGGTTGAGGTGGCATGCGATCTCACCAGTTACGGGCGTGGGCAAATTATCTTGCGCGATCCTGAAACCGGTGTGTTATGCGGTGGGACAGAGCCACGAGCGGACTCACATATAGCGGTGTATTGAAGAGCAGGAGAGGGGGCGAGGAGTTGGGGGCGTCCTCCTTGACGCCGCCGCAGCTTAGAGAGTGTGCGACTGATTCTCAAGTGCTATCTGTCGTTGGTTTGAACCAATGATGCCGGGCTTTTCTTGCCAACTGGAATTCTTTTGATATCATCCGCGCCATCGAATTTTCGGCACCCAAAGACTTCATTAGCCTGAAGCCAAAGCCAGAAAAACTGGCAAAAAAAGACCCGGCAAAAAGCCGGGTCAAAAACCGTGTTTAGCCTGATGAGGAGATAGTCCAGGAGACCGACCTAAGGTCACCTGGTCCATCGACTGATCTCGCGACCAGATAATGCAATAGTAATCATTCTCGTTTGCAAGTCAATCGTTTTTACTTGCTCGATAGGAAAATTCTTTCCTGTCTTCTCGATTTGCGTTCTCACTTCAACAGTTTTCATACTTCTCCAGCGATCGATCGACCATCGCCTTGGCCATGTCGATCATGTGCACCGTCGAAAATGCCAGGTCGCGGTTTGCGCCTTGCAGGTGATTGGCTGATTCGGACGCGGTGGCGGCAGCACAGCGCAACAGGTCCAAAGCATGGACCAGCGCCTCTTCGCCGGTGATGTTGCGGTTCACATCAAAAAAACGCGGTTCGGTCACTTCCTCTGAAATAGCTGGTTTCAAGTAATAGTCCAGCGCGCGTTGTGCCGCCGCTGAGCCCTGGGGCGATGTAAGGGTGGTGTCGATTTGCATGTCCGACAGGTCATTGGCGGGTGGGTTCATGGTGATGGCAAGCTCCGTGTTGGATTCAGATCCGTGAATCGATCCTAGTACGAAATGTATTTGTGACGATAATTTAAATACTACAATTTGTGTTTTGATGGCCGGAGTCGTCCACGTATCGTGCCGCACATGGATAAATGGATTGAATTGGTCAAGGCCAAGATGAGTGAACTCAAAATCACTCAAGAGATACTCGCTGAGCGCCTCGGGATGTCCCAGGGCGGCATTGGCCACTGGCTCAACAAACGTCGTGAACCCGGCATCGAAGACATGAACCGTGTCCTGCGGGCGCTGGGTCTTGAGTTTCTCGAAGTGGCGCTGGTAATCCGGGAACCGCAGGCGTCAACGGACGACGAAATCCCTCTGACACAGAAGTACAATCCGTACTTCCGCTACCCGGTCAGTGACTGGCGCGAACCTGCCGAAGTGCGCGATGGCGAGGTCGCGGTGTATGGGAAAGGGCACTTTGAATTGTCCGATTATCACGCGCAGGGACCGGCATTCTGGTTGAGAGTGTCAGGTGATGCGATGACCGCACCCACTGGTATCAGTATTGCGGAAGGCATGCTGATCCTGGTGGACCCGGCGGTGGAAGCGGTGCCCGGCAAACTGGTCATTGCCCGGTGGCCGGACAGCGCCGAAGCCACGTTCCGCAAGCTCATCGAAGAGGGCGGGCAGCGTTATCTGGTGCCGCTCAATCCGACGTATCCGAAAGCCCTGTACGCCGAAGATTGTCGAATCATCGGCGTAGTGGTTCAGGCAACTGCCAGGTTCTGATCAGATCGGTCCTCGCGATGCGTAGGACCGATCTTCATTTCACGCTTCTTCCAGTTCGACCAGTGCACTACCTTCGCTGACCATCTCGCCTTCCTGGCAATACAGCGCCTTGATCACCCCGGCATGGGGCGCGCGAATGCTGTGCTCCATCTTCATCGCTTCCAGTACCACCAATTGCGCCCCGGCTTCGACCGATTGCCCGGCCTCCACCAGCACGCGGACGATGCTGCCGTTCATCGGTGCGGTCAGCCCGCCATGATGGCTGTGGCTGGCCTCGACGGCGCTGATCGGGTCGTAAGCCTCGATGCGGCGCAACTCGCCATCCCATTGCAAATACACCTGTTCGCCACGGCGTATTGCGCGGTGTTGACGGCGCACACCAGCCTGCTCGGTCAGCAGCTGCTCGCCCTTGAGCCGAGCGCTGTGGGCATCGATGTCGCCCAGCGTGAGCGCCCGGTCCTGGCCTTCACAACTCAGGTGCAGGGTGATTGCTCTCGGCAAACCGGCACGCAGGCCATTGCGCGCCGCCCACGGCGAACCCGGGTCATCGGCGCGGGTTGCAGGCGGCTGGCTCTGGGCAAACGCCTGGGCGGCGGCCTGCCAGAAATCATCGCTGAGTTCCGCCGGCGTCGGCAGCAACTGTTCCTGATAGCGCGCAATGAAGCCGGTATCGAGTTCGGCAGCGGCAAATGCCGGGTGACCGATGATGCGCCGCAGGAAATTGATGTTGGTCTTCAATCCGCCAATGGCGAATTCGTCGAGCATGCTCAACAGGCGCAATCGCGCCTGTTCACGATCTTCGCCCCAGGCAATCAGCTTGCCGAGCATCGGGTCGTAGAAAGGCGAAATTTCATCGCCTTCTTCAACACCGCTGTCCACTCGACGCCCCGGCCCCTGGGCGGATTCACGATACAGCTCCAGGCGACCGGTCGCCGGCAGGAAGTCATTGCCCGGATCTTCGGCATACAACCGCACTTCGATCGCGTGCCCCACCAGCGGCACCTGGTCTTGCGTCATCGGCAACGCTTCGCCGCGTGCCACGCGAATCTGCCAGGCCACCAGGTCGAGGCCGGTGATGGCTTCGGTGACCGGGTGTTCTACTTGCAGGCGGGTGTTCATCTCCATGAAGAAGAACTCGCCCCGCGCATCCAGCAAAAACTCAACGGTGCCGGCACCGACATAACCGATGGCCTGCGCTGAACGCACAGCGGCTTCGCCCATGGCGCGTCGCAGCTCCGGGCTCAGGCCAGGTGCTGGCGCTTCTTCGACGACTTTCTGGTGACGGCGCTGAATCGAGCAGTCGCGTTCGTTGAGGTACAGGCAGTTGCCGTGCTGGTCGGCGAACACCTGGATTTCCACGTGACGTGGTTTAAGCAGGTACTTCTCCACCAGCATCCGCGAGTCGCCAAACGACGATTGCGCTTCGCGCTGGGCCGAGGCCAGGGCTTCGGCCAGTTGGCTGACGTCCTCGACCACTTTCATGCCTTTGCCGCCGCCACCCGCGGTGGCCTTGAGCAGCACCGGGTAGCCGATGCGTTCGCAGGCGGTGCGGAAGGTTTCCAGGTCCTGGGCTTCGCCGTGATAACCGGGCACCAGCGGCACGCCAGCGGTTTCCATCAAGGCTTTGGCCGCGGACTTGCTGCCCATGGCGTCGATGGCCGAGGCCGGCGGGCCGAGGAAAATCAGGCCGGCGTTTTCGATGGCGCGGGCGAACCCGGCGTTCTCCGACAAGAAGCCATAGCCGGGGTGAATCGCCTGGGCGCCGCTGGCTTTGGCGGCGGCGATCAGTTTGTCGATCTGCAGATAACTGTCGGCGGCTTTGCTGCCACCCAGGTCGACGCGAATGTCGGCTTCGCGGCTGTGCCGGGCGTCACGGTCGGTGGCGCTGTGTACGGCCACGGTGGTCAGGCCCAGCGCCTTGGCGGTGCGCATCACCCGGCAAGCGATTTCGCCACGGTTGGCCACCAGCAGGGTGGTGAGGACAGGTGCGCTCATCAGCGGGGCTCCTTGGTGGATTCGGCCTGCCAGCTCGGCGGACGTTTTTGCAGGAAGGCACGCAAGCCTTCCTGGCCTTCGGGGCTGACGCGAATGCGGGCGATGGCGTTTTCGGTGTAGCGGCGCAGCGCCGGGGTCAGTGAGCCGTCGCCGACTTCACGCAGCAAGTCCTTGCTGGCGCGCATCGCGGCCGGACTGTTGAGCAGCAGATTGTCGATCCATTGCTCGACTTTCTGTTCCAGCTCGGCACTTGCATAGCTCTCCGACAACAGACCGATTTCCCGCGCCCGTTGCCCGCCGAAGCGCTCAGCAGTCAGCGCATAACGACGTGTCGCGCGCTCGCCGATAGCCTGGACCACGAACGGGCTGATGACCGCCGGTGCCAGGCCGATGCGTACTTCCGACAGGCAGAACTGCGCGTCATCGGCACCGATGGCCATGTCGCAGCAACTGATCAGGCCCAGCGCGCCACCAAAGGCTGCGCCTTGCACCACCGCCAGGGTCGGAACTTTCAGCTTGGCCAGGTTGTACATCAACTCCGCCAGTTCCCGGGCGTCGTCGAGGTTGGTGGCGTAATCGAGTTCGGCCGATTGCTGCATCCAGGCCAGGTCGGCGCCGGCGCTGAAATGCTTGCCGCGACCGCGCACGATCAGAAATCGCAGGCTGGCATCGCTCGCGACTTTGTCGAGGGCGAGGATCAGTTCGCGGATCATTTCGGCGTTGAAGGCGTTGTTCTTTTCTTCACGGCTGAGCCACAGCGTGGCAAAACCACGGGGGTCGGTCAGCAGTTCGAGGGTGTTGAAGTCGCTCATATTCGTCCGTCTCCACGGTCCTTGCGGGGGCGGGCTGGTTCGCGAAACGATTTTACGATTGCTCTGCAATCGAACGGGAGCAAGCTCCCTCGCCACAAAAGCCCGCGCCCACAGAAAATCACATCCGGAACACGCCGAAGCGGCTCGGTTCGATTGGCGCGTTCAACGACGCGGACAAGGCCAGGGCCAGTACGTCGCGGGTCTGGGCCGGGTCGATGACACCGTCGTCCCACAGGCGCGCGCTGGAATAGTAGGGGTGACCCTGTTCTTCGTACTGGTCGAGTATCGGTTGCTTGATCTCGGCTTCCTGCTCGGCGCTGAAACCCTGGCCACTGCGTTCGGCCTGCTCACGCTTGACCTGCACCAGTACGCCGGCCGCCTGCTCGGCGCCCATCACGCCAATACGCGCATTCGGCCACATCCACAAAAAGCGCGGATCGTAGGCGCGACCGCACATGCCGTAGTTACCGGCACCGAAGCTGCCGCCGATGATCACCGTGAACTTCGGCACCTTGGCGCAAGCCACCGCCGTCACCAGTTTCGCGCCGTGCTTGGCAATACCGCCGGCTTCGTATTTCTGGCCGACCATGAAGCCGGTGATGTTCTGCAGGAACAGCAGCGGGATGCCGCGTTGGCACGCCAGTTCGATGAAGTGCGCACCTTTCTGCGCCGCTTCAGCGAACAGGATGCCGTTGTTGGCGAGGATCGCGATCGGGTAACCGTGCAGGTAAGCAAAACCGCAGACCAGCGTTGTCCCGAACAGCGCCTTGAACTCGTCGAACACAGAACCATCCACCAGTCGCGCAATCACTTCGCGTACGTCGAACGGTTGCTTGGCGTCGGCCGGAACCACGCCGTACAACTCGTCGCTGCTGTAGAGCGGGGCGATTGGTGTGCGTTGCTGAACCTCACCTTGCTTGCGCCAGTTGAGGTTGGCGATGCTGCGGCGTGCCAGTGCCAGGGCGTGTTCATCGCTCTCGGCGTAATGGTCGGCCACCCCGGAAATCTTGCAGTGCACATCGGCCCCGCCAAGGTCTTCGGCGCTGACCACTTCACCGGTCGCGGCTTTCACCAGCGGCGGGCCGGCGAGAAAGATCGTCGCCTGTTCGCGGACCATGATCGCTTCGTCGGCCATCGCCGGTACATAGGCGCCACCAGCGGTGCAGGAACCCATGACCACGGCAATCTGCGCAATGCCCATGGCGCTCATGTTGGCCTGGTTGAAGAAGATCCGCCCGAAGTGCTCGCGGTCCGGAAACACTTCATCCTGGCGTGGCAGGTTGGCACCTCCGGAATCCACCAGGTAGATGCACGGCAGGCGGTTCTGCTGGGCGATGGTCTGGGCGCGCAGGTGCTTTTTCACGGTCAGCGGGTAATACGAGCCACCTTTTACCGTGGCGTCGTTGGCGACGATCATGCACTCGACGCCTTCAACGCGGCCGATCCCGGCAATCACGCCAGCGGCGGGGACGTCCTCGCCATACACCTCGTACGCCGCCAGTTGGCTGATTTCCAGAAACGGTGAGCCCGGATCCAGCAAGCGGTTGATGCGTTCGCGAGGCAGCAATTTGCCTCGCGAGGTGTGGCGTTCTTGCGCCTTCGGGCCGCCACCTTGCGCCACTTGGGCGAGCAGGGTGTGCAACGCGTCGACCTGCTTGAGCATCGCCGCGCTGTTGGTGGCGAACTCCGCTGAACGGGGGTTGAGCTGGGTATGCAGGGTAGCCATGTGCAGCTCCGTTTAGCGGGTTTCGTTGAACAGTTCGCGACCGATCAGCATGCGACGGATCTCACTGGTGCCCGCGCCGATTTCGTACAGCTTGGCGTCACGCAACAGACGGCCGGCCGGGAATTCATTGATGTAGCCGTTACCACCGAGAATCTGGATCGCGTCGAGAGCCATTTGCGTGGCGCGTTCGGCGCTGTAGAGGATCACGCCGGCGGCGTCCTTGCGCGTGGTTTCGCCGCGCTCGCAGGCCTGGGCCACGGCGTACAGGTAGGCGCGACTGGCGTTGAGTTGGGTGTACATGTCAGCGACCTTGCCCTGGATCAGCTGGAATTCGCCGATGCTTTGGCCGAACTGCTTGCGGTCGTGGATGTACGGCACGATCAGGTCCATGCACGCCTGCATGATCCCGGTCGGGCCGCCGGAGAGCACGACGCGCTCATAGTCGAGGCCACTCATCAGCACTTTCACGCCGCCGTTGAGCACGCCGAGGATGTTTTCTTCCGGCACTTCGACGTCATCGAAAAACAGTTCGCAGGTGTTCGAACCGCGCATGCCGAGCTTGTCGAACTTGTTGCTGCGGCTGAAGCCTTTCCAGTCGCGTTCGACGATGAAGGCGGTGATGCCGTGGGGGCCCTTTTCCAGGTCGGTCTTGGCGTAGATCACGTAGGTGTTGGCGTCCGGACCATTGGTGATCCAGGTCTTGCTGCCGTTGAGCACGTAGTGATCGCCACGCTTGTCGGCGCGCAGCTTCATCGAGACCACGTCGGAGCCGGCGTTCGGTTCGCTCATGGCCAATGCGCCGATGTGCTCGCCGCTGATCAGCTTGGGCAGGTATTTGGTTTTCTGTTCGTGATTGCCATTGCGGTTGATCTGGTTGACGCAGAGGTTGGAGTGGGCGCCGTAGGACAACGCCACCGAGGCCGAGCCACGGCTGATTTCTTCCATTGCGACAACGTGGGCCAGGTAACCCAGGCCGGCACCGCCGTACTCTTCCGGCACGGTAATGCCCAACAGACCCATGTCGCCGAATTTGCGCCACAGGTCAGCGGGGAACAGGTTGTCGATGTCGATCTGAGCGGCGCGCGGGGCGATCTCCTTGGCGACGAAGGACTGGACCTGATCGCGCAGCATGTCGATGGTTTCACCGAGGGCAAAGTTCAGGGATGGATAGCTCATGGGTCACCTTTTGGCTTTTTTGTCGGTTGGTGAGACTGTCAATGGGTTCTCACCTTTACGTTAACGTAAGCCTGTGACGAATGGCTGTCAATCACCCTTTACGTTAACGTCAACTTGAGCGAGAGTAGGGCCAATGAATCCTGTAGGAGCGGCGGTGCGGCGATCCGACTTGCCCGCGAAGGCGTCGGATCCGTCGAAATCGATGTTGAACGTGCTGGCCTCTTCGCTGGCAAGCCAGCTCCTACAGGGGACCATTCGCAGCCCATAAATAAAGACAATAGGGGTCGTCATGGATCAACCCAGTGCAAGCCCGCAACGCAGTTATACCCACGGTTCCCAGGACAAAGCCTTGCTGGCGATGACCATCGGCCAGGCGTTCGATAACACCGTCGCGCAATACCCGGACGGGGAGGCGCTGGTGGTGCGCCATCAACAGCTGCGTTTCAGCTGGCGGCAATTGGCCGAGGCTGCGGACCTGCACGCCAGAGCACTGCTGGCGTTGGGTCTGCAGACGGGTGACCGTCTCGGTATCTGGGCGCCCAATTGTGCGCAATGGTGCATCAGCCAGATCGCCACGGCGAAAATCGGCGTGATCCTGGTCAACATTAACCCCGCCTATCGCAGTTCCGAACTCGAATACGTGTTGAAGCAATCCGGTTGCCAATGGCTGGTGTGTGCCGGGGCCTTCAAGTCTTCCAACTATCACGCCATGTTGCAGAGCCTCGTGCCGGAACTGGCGGAGCAGTCCATCGGCAAATTGCTCAGCGAGCGGCTGCCGGAGTTACGTGGCGTCATCAGTCTGGATGCGCAGCCTCCGTCGGGGTTCCTGCCATGGTCGCAACTGGCCGATCTGGCGGGCAGCGTGACGGTCGAGCAACTGCATGAGCGCCAGGACAGCCTGCATTTCGATCAGCCGGTGAATATCCAGTACACCTCTGGTACGACCGGTTTCCCCAAGGGCGCGACCCTCAGTCACTACAACATTCTCAACAACGGCTACATGGTCGGCGAAAGCCTGGGCCTGACGGCGGCCGATCGGCTGGTGATCCCGGTGCCGCTGTATCACTGCTTCGGCATGGTCATGGGCAACCTCGGCTGCATCACCCATGGCAGCACGATGATTTACCCGAACGACGCGTTCGATCCGTTGCTGACCCTCAGCACAGTGGCCGACGAAAAAGCCACGGCGTTGTACGGCGTGCCGACCATGTTCATCGCCATGCTCGATCAGCCCCAACGTACCGAATTCGACCTGTCGAGCCTGCGCACCGGGATCATGGCGGGCGCAACCTGTCCTATCGAGGTGATGCGTCGGGTCATCAACGAAATGCACATGAGCGAAGTGCAGATTGCCTACGGCATGACGGAAACCAGTCCGGTGTCGTTGCAGACCGGTCCTGCAGACGACCTGGAGCTGCGCGTGACCACCGTCGGCCGCACCCAGCCACAACTCGAAAGCAAGATCATCGACGAAGCGGGCAACCTGGTGCCACGGGGCACAATCGGTGAGTTGTGCACCCGTGGTTACAGCGTGATGCTGGGTTATTGGAACAACCCTGAAGGCACCGCAGAAGCCATCGATCAGGCAGGCTGGATGCACACCGGTGACCTGGCGAGCATGAACGATGAGGGTTACGTGTGCATTGCCGGGCGCAACAAGGACATGATCATCCGCGGCGGTGAGAATATTTACCCGCGGGAGCTGGAGGAGTTTTTCTTCACTCACCCGGCCATTGCGGACGTTCAGGTGATAGGCATTCCTTGCTCGCGCTACGGCGAAGAGATCGTCGCCTGGATCAAGTTCCACCCCGGCCACAGCGCCACCGAGCAAGAACTGCAAGCCTGGTGCAAGGAGCGCATCGCGCACTTCAAGACGCCGCGTTACTTCAAGTTCGTCGAGGAGTTTCCGATGACCGTGACCGGCAAGATCCAGAAATTCCGGATGCGCGAGATCAGTATCGCGGAGCTCAAAGCGATACGGTAGGAGCTGCCGAAGGCTGCGATCTTTTAGGGTTGGCGAAGGTCAAGATCAAAAGATCGCAGGCTGCGCCAGCTCCTACAAGGTTGTGATTCTCTTGGAAATCTCAAACGCCAGACAGCACAAAGGGGAGCCGAAGCTCCCCTTTAATTTCGTTGCGCGTGCTCTTTTTTTATTATTGAGGGTCGGTCTGTTGTTGTTTTTGGCAACCGTTGCCCTTTACCGCTGTTTTTGGCGATCCCCATCCGGGATCAAGAGCAAACGTATTTTTTTGAGCGCTGATCTACTTTCTCGCTGAGCGATCCAACCGAATCGGGAGCTACCTGAAGGTAGTTTTATTATTCTCTGCCCGGTTGCGGGTAACTCCGAAAAGCACCCTGAAAAGCACATCTTCTCCAAAAAAATCTGTTAGCTGCGTCTCTGCCGTGTTGTTTTTGTTATGTCAGAGTCGTTACGTCTTGTTTTTATTAGGTTTGCCGCAATTTTTTTATTCTTGTTGTGCGATAGATATAGCAGGAGCCATGCCAACTTTTTAAAAGTCTTTAAAATCAACGATTTGGAGATTTGTGAGGTTTTGCGCTTCAGACAAAACCTCATATTTTGTTTCCGTGTTACTCGCTTGCGCCCACGTTTGAGTCCGCGCGGTAACACCCGGACACACTCAGCGCACTCACTGTGCGCTGCGGGCCTTGGCCACGCGGGAACCGGTAGGGCGACCCAGTACGGTACAAATCTGTTGACCGGCAACCATCAAGGCGTCGAGGTCGATTCCGGTGTCGATGCCCAGGCCATTGAGCAGGTAAACCACGTCTTCGGTCGCGACGTTACCGCTGGCGCCCTTGGCATAGGGGCAGCCGCCCAGACCGGCGATGGAGCTGTCGAACACCGAGATGCCTTCCAGCAGGCTGGCATAGATGTTGGCCACGGCCTGACCGTAGGTGTCGTGGAAGTGCCCGGCGAGTTTTTCCCGGGGCACATCCTTTGCTACCGTTTCAAACATCTTGCGGGTTGCGCCAGCGGTGCCGGTGCCGATGGTGTCCCCCAGCGACACCTCATAGCAGCCCATGGCATACAGTTCACGTGCGACTACGGCGACTTGTTCCGGGGCGACGTTACCTTCATAGGGGCAGCCCAGCACACAGGACACATACCCGCGCACGGTAATTCCGTGTTGTCTGGCGGCGTCCATGATCGGCGCGAAACGCTCCAGGCTTTCGCTGATCGAGCAATTGATGTTGCGTTGGGAAAACGCCTCTGAAGCCGCCGCGAACACGGCCACTTCCTTGACCCCGGCGGCGAGGGCATCTTCAAAACCGCGCAGGTTGGGAGCGAGCGCGCCGTAGACCACGCCCGGTTTGCGCTGGATCTGCGCGAAGACTTCGGCGGAGCCGGCCATCTGCGGCACCCACTTGGGCGACACGAAACTGCCGACTTCTATATAGCCGAGCCCGGCTGCGGTCAGTGCATCGACCAGTTGTACCTTGTCGGTAACACTGATGGGTTGGGCTTCGTTTTGCAGACCGTCGCGTGGGCCGACTTCGACAATGCGTACGTGGGTGGGGAGGGACATGGGGTTCGACCTGTTGTTATTGTCTGAATGCGCTGAGAACCCTGTGGGAGCGATCTGTGGCGAGGGGGCTTGCCCCCGTTGGGCTGCGAAGCAGCCCCAAAATTTCCGATGTATCGAAGATCTTGTGAGTGCTGCGCACTCAAACGGGGGCAAGCCCCCTCGCCACAACCCGCTCCCACAGTGGATAATGTGGATTTACTGAACTGATTCCTGGCTTTTGAGCGTCTGCTCCAGCGCCTGCACGCAGCGCTCTTCAGCGGTATCCAGCTCAAGCTTCATCTGTTCGATGTCCAGCAACTGCTGTTCAAGCTGCTCACGGCGCTCGCTGATTTTCGCCAGCATGCTGTGCAACTGCTTGGTGTTACCGCTGGACGGGTCGTAGAGCTCGATCAGTTCGCGGCATTCAGCCAGCGAGAAACCGATGCGCTTGCCCCGCAGGATCAGCTTCAGGCTGACCTTGTCGCGGGGTGAGTAAATGCGTTCCTGGCCACGACGCTCAGGGCTGAGCAGGCCTTGCTCTTCATAAAAGCGAATGGCCCGGGTGGTGATGTCGAGCTCGCGGGCGAGATCGGAAATGCTGTAAGTCTGGCTGCTCATGGACGCGCTCGCAAAAAGGTCATGGCGCTAAGCTAATGGCAGGTTGACGTTTACGTCAAGGGGCGGAAAAAAGGATCGCTGCCTGCGACAGCTCCTGCAGGAAAATGCATATCCATGTAGGAGCTGCCGCAGGCTGCGATCTTTTGAACGGCTTTACGCCGTTTTAGTGTCGAGCTTCTTCTCCTGCGCCGTCACCTGCTGGCACAACTCGATCATCTGCTCGCGCATCCAGCGGTTCGCCGGGTCCTGGTCAGTGCTTTCGTGCCAGTAAAGATGGGTTTCCACTGGCGGCACATCGTTGACCGGCAGATAAAAGGCGTGCAGGTCGTTACGCCGGGCGAAACGTTCCGGCACGGTCATGACCATGTCCGTCTGTTGCAACACTTGCGAGGCCATCAGGTAATGCTGGGAGCGCAGGGCGATCTTGCGCTGGATGCCCATCTTGCCCAGCGCCAGGTCGACATAGCCGAGGCCGCTGCGGCGGCTGGAAATATGGATGTGGGTCAGGCCCAGGTAATCATCCAGGGTGAATTTCTCTTTGCCCGCCAGCGGGTGCCCCTTGCGCATGGCGCACACGTAGCGGTCCTCCATCAACTTGACGTGACGTACCTGCGGGTCGGTGTTGAGCGGCGCATCGACCGCGAAGTCGAGGCGACCGGCCGCGAGTTCCTTGGTGGTTTCGCGGCGTTTGGACAGGAAGCTTTCGATGATCACCGTCGGCGCCAGGCGGCGCAGGCGCTGGAACAGCGGCGGCAGGATCACCGCTTCGGTGAGGTCGGTCATGCTGATGCGGTAGGTCTTGACCGCTTGCTGCGGGTTGAAAATGCGGCTTTCCTGCACCGATACGCGCAGCAGCGAGAGGGCGTTGCGCACCGGGCCGATGATGTTCTGCGCCATGGGCGTGGGCACCATACCCTGGGCAGTGCGCACGAACAACGGGTCGTTGAAGGTCTCGCGCAGACGCGCCAGCGCGTTCGACACCGCCGGCTGGGTGATGCCGACGATTTGCCCGGCGCGGGTCAGGTTGGCTTCGGTGTAGATCGCGTCGAAGACGATGAAAAGGTTGAGATCGACCTTGCTCAGATTCATTACGCGGCTCTCTTATTGTGTGGGCAGACTGACCTTGACGATCAGCCGATCATATATCGGTGATGAATGTTTATACACGCCGAGAATAGGCTAGGTAAATTATCAGCGCTGTTCTAGCATCGATTGCATGACCTAAACAACCTCCCCCAAGAAGGTATCTCGCTCATGGATTTCGCTTATTCGCCCAAGGTTCAGGAACTGCGTGAGCGCGTAACAGCGTTCATGGACACCTACGTTTATCCCGCCGAAGCCGTGTTCGAGCGCCAGGTTGCTGAAGGCGATCGCTGGCAGCCGACCGCGATCATGGAAGAACTCAAACTCAAGGCCAAGGCCGAGGGCCTATGGAATTTGTTTCTGCCTGAGTCCGAACTGGGTGCCGGGCTGACCAACCTCGAATACGCTCCGCTGGCGGAAATCATGGGCCGCTCGTTGCTGGGGCCAGAGCCGTTCAACTGCTCGGCACCGGACACCGGCAACATGGAAGTGCTGGTGCGTTACGCCAACGAAGAGCAGAAACAACGCTGGCTTGAACCCCTGCTGCGCGGCGAGATCCGCTCGGCCTTCGCCATGACCGAACCGGACGTTGCGTCCTCCGACGCCACCAACATGGCTGCCCGTGCGGTGCGCGATGGCGACGAGTGGGTGATCAACGGCAAGAAATGGTGGACCTCGGGTGCTTGCGACCCGCGCTGCAAAATCCTGATTTTCATGGGGCTGAGCAATCCTGACGCGCCACGCCACGCGCAGCACTCGATGATTCTGGTGCCGGTGGATGCTCCCGGCGTGAAGATCGTGCGCCCGCTGCCGGTGTTCGGTTACGACGACGCTCCCCACGGTCACGCCGAAGTGCTGTTCGAAAACGTCCGGGTGCCGTACGAAAACGTCCTGTTGGGGGAAGGCCGCGGCTTCGAAATTGCCCAAGGTCGCCTTGGCCCGGGCCGGATTCACCACTGCATGCGTTCGATCGGCATGGCCGAGCGCGCACTGGAACTGATGTGCAAGCGCTCGGTGAGCCGCACCGCATTCGGCAAACCCTTGGCGCGGCTGGGCGGTAACGTCGACAAGATCGCCGACTCGCGGATGGAAATCGACATGGCACGCCTGCTGACGTTGAAAGCGGCGTACATGATGGACACCGTCGGCAACAAAGTGGCGAAAAGCGAGATCGCGCAGATCAAGGTCGTCGCGCCGAACGTGGCGCTGCGGGTGATTGACCGGGCGATCCAGATCCATGGTGGAGCAGGGGTTTCCAACGATTTCCCGCTGGCCTACATGTACGCGATGCAGCGTACCTTGCGCCTGGCCGACGGCCCGGACGAAGTGCACCGAGCGGCGATCGGCAAGTTCGAAATCGGCAAATATGTGCCGAAGGAGATGATGCGTAGCGGGCAGTAAGACCGCGTTATCGTTCATCGCGAGCAGGCTCACTCCCACAGGTTCACTGCGATCCCTGTAGGAGTGAGCCTGCTCGCGATGGCGTCAGTAAATTCACCCTCTCAACCTCAACCTCAACCTCAACCTCAACCTCAACCTCAACCTCAACCTCAACCTCAATATACCCAAACCTCAACCCGCCGATTCTTGATCCTTCCCTCATCGGCGCTATTGGCCGCCACTGGCATTTCGGCACCGAATCCGCGTATCTCGCGAAACACCACGCCGCTCTTCACCAATTCCCGCCGTACTGCCATGGCCCGCAGCTTCGACAACAGATCGGCGCGCGCCGGGTCGCTCTTGGCATCGCCAAACCCCACCAGCGTCACTTGCCCGGACATTTTGTCTTGCTGCTTTATATAGTCGAGCACTCGCGTCAGGTCTTGCCGCGCCTTGTTGTCCAGGCTGGCACTGCCTTCTTCGAAGCGAAAATTCACCGACAACCGCTGGGCATGACGACTGAGGGACTGGTATCCCTCGGGCATCAATGCATTGGGGGTGACGGCCATGGCCTGGATGGTTTGTGCAATAAAGCCGTTGGCGGCCACAATGGCCTGACCGTTAGTACTTTGGGCAAAGGCCACCAGGGCATTGGCCCAGGGATTTTTGCCACTGGGTGGCAGATAGAAGAACAACCGACGGGACAGCGGATAATCTTCCGTGGCAATCAGGCTGTTGAGCGGCAACATGGCTTGCGATTGCCCGTCGACAATGGCCACGGCTTTGGCCTGGCGCACGTAGGGCAAACCGATAAAACCGATGCCTTGCGGATCGGCGCTGACCGCATCGGACAGTTGCTCGCTGGATTCGAAGCGCTTCGCCGCGCCGCTCAGGTTTTTCCCGCGGCTGCTGAGGAGCAGTTCCTTGAAGGTGTCGTAGGTCCCGGACTGATCATCCCGTGCATACAGATGAATCAGCCCGCCGCGGCCACCGATGTCTTCCCAGGTTTTCACCTCGCCACTGAATATGCGCGCCAGTTGCACGGTGTCGAGTTGGTTCAGCGGGTTGTCCGGATGGAGGATGATCGCCAGGCCATCGATGGCGATGACCTGTTCGGCGCTCGGGCTTTTCAGGTCACCGAGGGATTCGAGGCTGGCCAGTTCGCTGTCCTTGATCGGGCGCGAGGAGGCGGCCAGGTCGGCGCTGGCTGCTTTGAGCGCAGTGAAACCGGTGCTGGAACCATGGGCCGCCACCTCCACCTCGACCCGCCGGCCCTGAACGGTTTCGCCGACGATGCGCAGTTCGTTGGCGGTGTCCGGGGTTTCGCGGTGGATCTTGCGCAGGCCTTGTTCACTCATCAGGCCCTCGACCAGCGCCGGTCCCAATGCCGCACCGATGGTGTTGGAACCCTGAATGCGTAGCACCGGGCCGTGTTCGGTTGTCGGCAAGTCGCCGGCCGGAGCCGCCTGCGGCAAGCCCATGCACAGCATCAACAGGAACAGCACGCGCAGCATCATGCCGGCACCTTACATAGCCAAAGGAGGTGTCGGGAGATTAAGTCAGTAAGGTTTCCAAAAAATGACAGCTAAAAGATCGCAGCCTGCGGCAGCTCCTACAGGTATAGGTAGGAGCTGCCGCAGGCTGCGATCTTGTGCTTTTTAGCTCAACTCAAGCCAGATCGGCGCATGGTCCGAAGGTTTTTCCATGCCGCGCAGTTCGTAGTCCACCCCTGCGGCCTTCACCCGTGGCAGCAAGCCCTGGGAGGCGAGGATCAGGTCGATGCGCAGGCCACGCTTGGGTTCGTCTTCGAAGCCACGGCTGCGGTAGTCGAACCAGCTGAAGGTGTCGGTGACGTCCGGGTTCAGGTGACGGAAACTGTCGACCAGGCCCCAGTTCTTCAAGCGGGCCATCCACTCGCGCTCTTCCGGCAGGAAGCTGCATTTGCCGGTTTTCAGCCAGCGCTTCATGTTGTCCGGGCCGATGCCGATGTCGCAGTCTTCCGGGGAAATGTTCACATCGCCCATCACCACCAGTGGCTGGTCGTTCTCGAACTGGCTTTCCAGCAGTTGCTGCAAGTCGCTGTAGAAGCGTTCCTTGGCCGGGAATTTGGTCGGGTGGTCGCGGTTTTCGCCCTGTGGGAAATAACCGTTCATGATGGTCACCGGCACACCATTGGCGTCGGCGAAGGTGCCCCAGATGAAGCGGCGTTGGGCGTCTTCTTCGTCGGTGGCGAAACCTTTATGCAGGGCCAGCGGCTCCTGGCGCGAGAGCAGGGCGACGCCGTAGTGGCCTTTTTGCCCGTGGAAATACACGTGATAACCCAGGGCCTGCACCTCGGCCAGCGGGAATTGATCGTCGTGGACCTTGGTTTCCTGCAAGCCGATCACATCGGGCTGGTGCTTTTCGATCAGCGCCGCCAACTGATGGGGGCGGGCGCGCAGCCCGTTGATGTTGAAGGAAACGATCTTCATGGCCGGCAGTCCTGGCAAAAGGGCGATGCTAGCTGACATGTGGGAATCGGGCCAGTGTGGGGTGAGGGTATTCGGTTTTGTCAGTCAGTTGTGTATGGGCAGTGATGGCCCCTTCGGGCGGCGTTCCGACGAAGGCAATTTCATTGCCTACACTGATTGCGGATCTGTAAGGAACTGTGTCAGCGTCGATCAGCTCGTAACAACAAGCGTGCAGCCACCCGAGCTGTGCCGGGGAGATCAACCGTCATGCCCGAAACCTCGACCGCCATCGCCGATATTCACATGCTCGACAGCGGCTACGCCCACGAAGCGCGTTCGCTGCTGTACCAGGCTTATCGACACGAGCCGACTTTCGGCTATTTGTTCGAAGCCGAACGCCCCGGTTACGAACACCGGGTTCGCGCCACCGTGCGCGAACTGGTGACCCAGCATTTTCTCCAGGACCTGCCGGCCATCGGCCTGCTGGTCAACGACCGCCTGATCGGCATCGCCCTGATCGCACCGCCGCAACGTCGTCTCGGTGTCACCGAAAGTTGGGCCTGGCGCCTGCGCATGGTGCTCAGCACGGGATTTCGCTGCACCCGTCGCTACCTCGAATACCACGCTGCCGTGGAGGCCTGTGTGCCGAACGACTCGGTGCACGTCCTGCCGTTGCTGGGGGTGCATCCGCAATTCCAGGGCAAACATTTCGGTGAGCAGTTGTTGCAGGCCGTGCACAACTGGTGCGCGGTGGATGAAAACTCACAGGGCGTGATTCTCGACACCGGGAATCCTCGCTATCTGGAGTTCTATAAGCGTCAAGGCTACGAGGAAATCGGTGAGGTCGCCGTAGGACCGATCCGCGAGCACGTGTTTTTTCACCCCAATCCCCAGGTGTTACATACTGCAACGGCTTGAGCGGCGAACTTTCCGGGTCTGTCAGGCTCTATCACGCTCTCAAGCTCGTGATAGCATCCGCGCCTATGAAGTTTCCAGGAAGAATTACCAGCGGTGTGCTGATGCTGATGACCAGCTGCACGGCGCTGGCTCAAAGTGAATTGGATGTACGGATCAAGCCGTCCAATGATGAGTTGAAGGCCAATATAGAGGGCTATATCGGCAGCCTCGGCGATCGCGACGAGCAGGCATTGCTGCGCTTCAGCCGCGGCGCCGAAGAACAGGCGCACAAGGCCGCCCAGGCCTTGGGCTACTACCAGCCGCACATCGACAGCGAGGTGAAGGGTGGCGACACGCCGCGCCTGGTGCTGACGGTCGACCCCGGCGAGCCGGTGCACTTGCGTAACGTCACGGTGCGTGTCGACGGTCCGGCAGCCTCCCTCAAGTCCTTTCGAGTCCCCAAAAGCGACGCGCTCAAGCCCGGCGCTGTGCTCAATCATGGCCATTACGAGGACGCCAAGCGCCTGATCCAGAATCAGGCTTCGCGCTATGGCTTTTTCAGCGGCCGCTTCACCCGCTCAAAATTGTCGGTCGACCCGCGTGCCGGCGTCGCCGATATCGAACTGATCTATGAAAGTGGCCCGCGCTATACCTTGGGCAAGGTCAATTTCGAGGGTGATACGCCGTTCGACGACGAGCTGCTGCAACGCATGGTGCCATTCAAGGCCGGCGAGCCGTATGACTCGGAATTGATCGCCGAACTCAATCAGAACCTGCAATCGAGCGGCTACTTCGAAGGCGTGCGCGTGGACGCGGCACCCAAGGCGTCCAGGGACGATGCGATCCCGGTGGACGTCAAGCTCGAAACCCGCAAGCCGCGGACCATGGGCCTTGGCCTGGGGTTCTCCACAGACGTCGGCCCACGTGCCAAGGCCAACTGGACCCGACACTGGGTCAACGCCCAAGGGCACAGTTATGGCTGGGAAACCGAAGTCTCGGCGCCGCGGCAAAACGTCGGGCTGTTCTACGACATTCCACTGGACCCGCCACTGACCGACAAACTGCGTTTTGCCGGCGGCTATCAGAATGAGGACATCGCGGGCACCGACACCCACAGTAAGCTGCTGACCCTCGGCCCCGAGTGGCACAGCAAATTGCCCAGCGGCTGGCAACGGGTGGTGTCGCTGAAGTGGCAGCGCGAGGATTACCAACTTGGCGATGACTCCGGGCTCAGTAACCTGCTGATGCCCGGCGTGAATTATTCATACCTGAAAAGCGACAACCGCATCGACCCGCATAACGGCTATCGGCTGCAATTCGAATCCAGAGTGGCCAAGGAAGGTTTGGGTTCCGACAGCAACCTGCTCTACGGCACGGCGCTGGTCAAAGGCTTGACCACGGTGTTCGACAACCATCGTTTCCTCGGAAGGGTGCAGGTCGGCGGCAGTGCCACCAACGGCTTCAAATCGGTACCGCCATCGCTGCGCTTCTTCGCCGGTGGCGATCAGAGCGTGCGCGGTTACGACTATCAGAGCCTGTCCCCGGAAAACTCCGACGGCGACCGCATCGGTGGTCGCTACATGGTCGCCGCCAGCGCGGAATATCAGTATTCCGTCGCCGAAAAATGGCGGATCGCGACCTTTGTCGATCAGGGCAACGCCTTCAATACACTCGAACTGCCGAACCTCAAGACCGGGGTCGGTATCGGCGTGCGCTGGGTTTCGCCGGTGGGGCCGATTCGCCTCGACCTGGCCCACGCGCTGGACGACGATGGCGGCATTCGACTGCACTTTTCCATGGGGCCTGAGCTGTGAAGCGTGGTTTGAAAGTAACGTTGCTGGCGATAGCGGCGCTGTTGATGCTGGTTGTCCTGACGCTGGCCACAGTGTTGGGCACAGCGACGGGCAGCCGCTGGGCGTTGGGCTTCGTACCAGGTTTGACCCTGGACAACTTCCAGGGCCGGCTGGGCGGGCAGTGGAGTGCCGATCGGGTGTTGTGGCAACAGGCCAACAATCGGGTTGAGCTGAGCAAGGTGATTTTTGCCTGGTCGCCGTTGTGCCTGTCCCGCAGGGCCTTGTGCATCGAGCAATTGCAGGCCGATCAGGTCAGCCTGACGTTCCCGCCCGGTGCCGAAGAGCCAGACAGCGGCCCGATCACGCTCCCGGAGCTCAGGTTACCGTTGGCCCTGGAACTGGGGGAGATCAAGGTCGGCAGCCTGTTGTTCAACGGCAGCGAAGCGCTCAAGGGCTTGCAACTGGCGGCGCACTGGACGGCGGCCGGTTTGAGGATCGATTCGGTGGCGTTGCAGCGCGATGACCTGAGCCTGAACCTGTTCGGCCTGCTGCAACCCTCCGGTAACTGGCCCCTCAGTGCCGAAGGCAAGCTGACCCTGTTGTCGACGCCTGAGCCATTGGCGCTGGCGCTGAAAGTCGACGGCGACCTGCTCAAGACTCTGAATCTGAAAGCCGACAGCAGCGGTTACCTCAATGGGCAACTGAGCGGCGAACTGCAACCGCTGGTGGAAAACCTGCCGGCCAAGGTGCGGATCACCGCCGATGGCTTCAAGCCCGGTGCCGATCTGCCGGACACCCTGCAACTCAATCAGCTTGAGCTCACGGGGGCTGGCGACTTGATGAACGGCTACGCGCTGCTCGGCAAAGCCACGCTGCCCGCCGAGCAAGGGCCAGTCGCCCTGGCGCTGCAAGGCAAGGTCGACGCCAGGGGCGCACAGATCGCCGCGCTGGACCTGACCGCCAACGACAAGCAAAGCCTCAAGCTCACAGGGCAGCTGGATTGGAGCGAGGGCTTGAGCGCTGAGGCGAAGATCGACTGGCTGGACTTTCCGTGGCACAGGCTTTATCCGCTCATCGACGAACCGCAAGTAGCGCTTCGCACGTTCACCGGCGAAATCTCCTACACCGACGGCAAGTACCTTGGTCATTTCGCCGCGGCGGCAGATGGTCCGGCCGGCGCCTTCACCCTGGCCAGCCCTTTCGCCGGCGACCTGACGAAAATCTACCTGCAACAGATTCAACTCCAGGCCGGGCAGGGCAAGGCTGAAGGGCACCTGAACCTGCAATTCACCGACGGCATTGCCTGGGACACCGCGCTGGACCTATCGGCAATCAACCCTGCGTACTGGGTCGCGGAGCTACCGGGTACGCTGGCCGGGCCGTTGCGCAGCCAGGGCGAGATGAAGAACGAAGTACTCAGCCTCAATGCCGACCTGGACCTCAAGGGCAAACTACGCGGTCAACCGGCAGTGATCCAGGCCAAAGCCGATGGCCGTGGCGAGCAATGGAACCTCAATGCCCTGCAAGTTCGTCTCGGCGATAACAGCATCACTGGCAAAGGCAGCCTGCAACAGAAACTCGCCGGCCAGATCGATCTCAAGCTGCCACGCCTGGCCCAGCTCTGGCCACAGCTGCGCGGCCAGCTCAATGGCCACGTGGATGTCGCCGGCACGCTCAAGGCGCCCCAAGGCAAGCTTGACCTGCAAGGCTCGCAACTGGCTTTCCAGGACAGTCGCCTGCAAAGCCTGAACCTGGACGCCACGCTGGACAGTGCGCAACGGGCGAAAATCGATCTCAAGGGCAGTGGCATCCGGGCCGGTGACACCTCGCTGGGAACGTTGACCGCCAGCGGTCAGGGCGACATCAAAAACCAGAAGCTGAGCCTCGATCTGCAAGGGCCGAAGCTGAAACTGGCGCTGGGTCTGGACGGTGCGCTGGACAAGGGCAATTGGCGCGGACGCCTGGCCAGCGGTGATATCCAGGCCGGTGGCCAGGACTGGAAGCTGCAAGGGCCGGCGAAACTCGAACGCCTGGCGGACGGCAAAATCAATTTTGGCGCCCATTGCTGGGCATCCGGCCAGGCTAGCCTGTGTGGAGAAGACTCGCGCCTGATGCCCGAGCCGAAGCTGCGTTATCGCCTCAAGCAGTTTCCGATCGACAGCCTTGCGCAATGGTTGCCGAAGGATTTCGCCTGGCAGGGCCGCCTCAACGCCGACCTGCAACTGGACCTGCCGGCCAGTGGCCCGAACGGCCAGATCAGCGTCGATGCCGGCGGGGGCACGTTGCGCATCAAGGACAAGGACCAGTGGCTGGACTTCCCCTACCAGACCCTGAAACTCACCAGCAAACTCACGCCCAAGCGCATCGACAGCGAGCTCAATTTCGTCGGTGGCAAACTCGGTGAGCTGATGGTGCAGGCGCAACTCAATCCGTTGCCGAAGAACAAACCGTTGAGCGGCTCGTTCCGCTTGAGCGGGCTGGACCTGTCGGTGGCGCGGCCGTTTGTGCCAATGGTCGAAAAGCTGGCCGGGCGCCTCAATGGCAGTGGCACGATTTCCGGTGGGCTGTTGGCGCCACAGGTCAATGGCAGCCTGCAACTCAGCGACGGCGTGATTGCCGGACCTGAACTGCCGATGGAGCTGCAAAACCTGCACGTTCAAGCGCTGATCGCCGGCGAAAACGTATCGATCAATGGTGGCTGGAACAGCGGCAAGGTTGGGCAGGGCAGCCTGAACGGCAACATCGCCTGGGGTCAAGCGCTGGTGGTGGACCTGGCGCTCAAGGGCTCGCAGTTACCGGTCACCGTCGAGCCTTACGCCAAGCTTGAGGTCGCACCGGATCTGAAAATCTCGATGAAGGATGGCGAATTGGCCATCGCCGGCAAAGTGCTGGTGCCCAAGGGCGAAATCACCATTCGCGAATTGCCGCCGTCGACGGTCAAGGTCTCCAATGACACGGTGATCGTCGGTCAGCAAACCGATGAGGGCAAGCCGCCGCTGGCGATGAAGATGGACATCGAAGTGCTGGTCGGCGAGGACAAGTTGAGCTTCGCCGGGTTTGGCTTGACCGCGAATGTGCAGGGGCATGTGCACATCGGTGACGACATGGACACCCGTGGCGAGCTGTGGCTGAACGATGGCCGATACCGCGCCTACGGCCAGCGGCTTTCGGTGCGCCGGGCACGCTTGCTGTTTGCCGGGCCCATCGATCAGCCATACCTGGACATCGAGGCCATTCGCAAGACCGACGATATCATCGCCGGCATTCGCCTGAGTGGCAGCGCCGAGCAGCCGACCACACAGATCTTTTCCGAACCGGCCATGAGCCAGGAGCAGGCCTTGTCCTATCTGGTACTCGGGCGTCCGCTGAGCAGCAATGGCGAGGACAACAACATGCTCGCCCAGGCGGCCCTCGGTCTGGGCTTGATGGGCAGTTCCGGAGTGACCAGTGGCCTGGCCAAGAACCTGGGCATCCAGGACTTCCAGCTCGACACCCAGGGCAGCGGTACTGCCACCAGTGTGGTGGCCAGCGGCAATATTTCCGAGAAGCTCAGCCTGCGCTACGGCGTCGGTGTGTTCGAACCGGCCAACACCATTGCCTTGCGCTACAAGCTGAGCAAGAAGGTCTACCTCGAAGCCGCGGGTGGCGTGGCCAGTTCGCTGGACATCTTCTACAAGCGGGATTTCTAGGCCCGCCTGAATCAAAAGATCGCAGCCTTTGGCAGCTCCTACGGGTGTACATAAAACCCTGTAGGAGCTGCCGAAGGCTGCGATCTTTTTGCATTGTCCGACACCATTGGTCAACTACTTACCAAGCCTGCTAACTATTTCGTTGACATTCGCTGCCTAGGCAGTAACATCTCGACATACATTCACTGCCTAGGCAGCTAACTGGTGGTCAGATGAAGCATTTCTCTCCAGACGATTTCCACAATTGCCATCTCGGCCTGCTGCTCGGACGTGCTGCGTTGCTCAAGGACCGGATCATCGACACTCACATGGAACCCCACGGCATCACTGCCGCGCAGTTCAAGGTGTTGATCATCATGGCCCAGTTCGGCGTCGATTCGCCGGGCGAGTTGTGCCGCCACTTGTCCCTGGACAGCGGCTCGATGACGCGCATGCTCGATCGCCTGGAACAGAAAGGTTTCCTTGCGCGTCAACGCTCCGAGGCGGACCGCCGTCAGGTGCAGCTTGTACTCACGGAAGAAGGGCAGAAGCTCGCCGGGCTGTTGCCGCACATCGGCGCCGAAGCCATGAATGAACTGGCCGGCGCCATCACTCCAGAAGAATTGAAAACCCTGGAGCTGATCCTGAAGAAAATTCTGGTGGCAGCCGGTGACGCGATCACCCTGCTGCGGGTAGGTGACAAGTGAGCAGTAACCCCTTGCGTACCGGCCTGAGTCTGGTGTTGTTGGCCATGAGCCTGGCCGGTTGCGCCAGTTACAGCGGCTTGAAAACCCAGGGCGTCAACCTCGATGCGAAGAGCCTCGAGGCCGGGCAATCCCTTGGCGGCGTGACCCTGTCGCCAGCCGCCTGGCCGAAAAGCGACTGGTGGAAAAGCCTCGGCGACCCGCAACTCGACGGCCTGATCCGCGAGGCCCTGCGTGACAGTCCGGACATGCAGATCGCCGACGCCCGTGCCCATCAGGCCAGCGCTGCCGCTTCCGCAGCCGACGCCGAGCGGATGCCGACCCTGGATGCCAGCGCCGGTGTCAGCCGCTCGCGCCTGGCCCGGGACCAGGACCCGCGCGGGCAGGGTGATGCGTACGCCACCATTCGCAACATCAGCACCCGTTTCAATTACAACTTCGACCTGTGGGGCGGTCAGCGCGATGCCTGGGAAGCGGCCCTCGGCCAGGCCCGAGCCGCCGAAGTCGACCAGCAGGCTGCGCAACTGACCCTGGCCGCCGATGTCGCCCGGGCCTACAGCGATCTGGGGCAGGCGCACATCGTCTATGACCTGTCCAGCGAAGACCTCAAGCGCACCCGACAAATGCTCGAGCTGAGCCAGCGGCGCCTGACTGCCGGGATCGACAGCCAATACCAGTTCCAGCAGACCGAAAGCCTGGAAGCCACTTCCCAGGCCAACCTGATCGACGCCGAAAAACGCCTGAACAGCACGAAAATCGCGCTTGCGGTGCTGCTCGGCAAAGGCCCGGACCGTGGCAATGAAATTGCCCGTCCAAACATTCTTCAGCCGAGTGCGGTAGCGCTACCTTCAGTGCTGCCGGCCGAGTTGCTCGGGCGTCGCCCGGACCTGGTGGCCGCGCGCTGGCGGGTCGAGGCGGCGAGCAAAAACATCGATGCCGGCAAGACCCGGTTCTATCCCAACCTGAACCTCAGCGCCGCTGCCGGTGCTGAATCCCTGTTGGGCGATGCGATGTTTGGTTCGGCCAGCCGTTTCTTCAACATTGCACCGACGATCTCGGTGCCGATCTTCGACGGTGGCCGCCTGCGCGCCGACCTCGATTCGAGCGACGCCGATTACGACCTCGCCGTGGCGCAGTACAACAAAAGTCTGGTCAAGGCGCTGGGGGATGTCAGTGACAGTATCAACCAGTTGCGCGATATCGGCCGGCAGATCGCTGCCCAGCAGCACGCCACCGACATCGCCCAGGATTCCTACAACACCGTGGTCCAGCGTTACGGTTCCGGCATCGGCAACTACCTGGACGTGCTCAGCATCGAGCAGCAACTGCTCCAGGCCCAGCGTCAGTTGGCCAACCTGAATGCCGAGCAGATTGACCTGTCGATCCAGTTGATGCAGGCGCTGGGCGGCGGTTTCCAGCCTGAGGCCATCGCCTCGGCCAACGCCCCCCAGCCACGTTGACCCACTAATTCAAGGTATTTGTCATGGCCACTGCCGATACAACTCAACCGCTTGAAATCACCCAGGGCAACCCCAATTCGGGCAAGCGCAAATTCATGCTGTTGGTACTGGCTGCCGCCGTCGCGCTCAGCGGCGCAGGCGTCTGGGCCTACCACGAGTTTTACGGGCGCTGGAGCGAAAGCACCGACGACGCCTACGTGAACGGCAACGTGGTGGAAATCACGCCACTGGTCACCGGCACCGTGGTCAGCATCGGCGCTGATGATGGCGATCTGGTCCATGAGGGCCAGGTGCTGGTGAATTTCGACCCGAACGATGCCGAAATCGGTCTGCAAAACGCCCAGGCCAATCTGGCCCGCACCGTGCGTCAGGTGCGTGGCTTGTACAGCGATGTAGATGGCATGAAAGCCCAGGTCAACGCCCAGAAAGCCGAAGTGCAAAAGGCCCAGGACAATTTCAACCGACGCAAGAACCTCGCCGCTGGCGGGGCGATTTCCCAGGAAGAGCTGTCCCACGCCCGCGACGACCTGACCTCGGCGCAAAACGCCCTGGCCAACGCCGAACAAAAGCTCAAGACCACCAGCGCGCTGGTCGATGACACCGTGGTTTCGTCGCACCCGGACGTGATGGCCGCCGCCGCACAACTGCGTCAGGCCTACCTGAACAATGCCCGCAGCACCTTGATCGCACCGGTGACCGGATACGTGGCCAAACGTACCGTACAGCTTGGCCAGCGCGTGCAACCGGGTACCGCGCTGATGGCGGTGATTCCGCTGGATCAGCTGTGGATTGACGCCAACTTCAAGGAAACCCAGCTGCGTGACATGCGTATCGGTCAGCCGGTGGAGATCGAAACCGACCTCTACGGCAGCGACGTGAAGTACAGCGGCACCATCGACAGCCTCGGCGCCGGGACCGGCAGCGCATTTGCCTTGCTGCCGGCGCAGAACGCCACCGGCAACTGGATCAAGATCGTGCAGCGCGTGCCGGTGCGGATCCACGTCAACGCCGAAGAACTGGCCAGGCACCCGTTGCGGGTGGGCCTGTCGACCATGGTCGATGTGAACCTGCGCGACCAGAGCGGTCCGGTGCTGGCGCAACAGCCGCCGCAGAAAGCTTCGTTCAGCACCAACGTCTACGACCGTCAGTTGGCTGAGGCCGACGCGATGATCACCCAGCTGATCCACGACAACAGCGCCGCGGTCAGCAAGACCGTGCAACGCTGATTTGCCAATCCGTCATCACTTCGACCTCTGTGGGAGCGACCTGTGGCGAGGGGGCTTGCCCCCGTTTGAGTGCGCAGCACTCACAAGATCTTCGATACATCGGAAATTTTGGGGCTGCTTCGCAGCCCAACGGGGGCAAGCCCCCTCGCCACAGCTCCCACAGGGTCAGTTGCGCCGGTAACAGGCGCAGTGTCAATCAGGTTTCAAAGGATTCGCGATGAGCAATAACGCGTCTTTCACACCGCCCAGCCTGTTGCTCAGCACCATCGGCCTGTCGCTGGCGACCTTCATGCAAGTGCTCGACACCACCATCGCCAACGTGGCGTTGCCGACGATCTCCGGCAACCTGGGCGTGAGTTCGGAGCAGGGCACCTGGGTCATCACCTCGTTCGCCGTGAGCAACGCCATCGCCTTGCCGTTGACCGGTTGGCTCAGTCGCCGTTTTGGCGAGGTGAAGCTGTTTGTCTGGGCGACACTGCTGTTCGTGCTGGCCTCGTTTTTGTGCGGGATTTCCACCTCAATGGCTGAGCTGGTGGGCTTCCGGGTGCTGCAAGGGGTGGTGGCGGGGCCGCTGTACCCGATGACCCAGACCCTGCTGATTGCAGTTTACCCCCCGGCGAAACGTGGGATGGCACTGGCACTGCTGGCAATGGTCACGGTGGTCGCGCCGATTGCCGGGCCAATCCTTGGCGGCTGGATCACCGACAGCTACAGCTGGCCGTGGATTTTCTTCATCAACGTGCCGATCGGCCTGTTCGCGGCATGGGTGGTGACCCAGCAGATGAAAAAGCGCCCGGTGGTCACCAGCCGCCAACCGATGGATTACGTGGGTTTGATCGCGCTGATCATCGGCGTCGGCGCGTTGCAGATCGTGCTCGACAAGGGCAACGACGCCGACTGGTTCGAATCGAGCTTCATCATTGTCGGTTCGGTGATTTCGGTGGTGGCCCTGGCGTTCTTCGTGATCTGGGAAATGACCGACGAACACCCGGTGGTCAACCTGCGCCTGTTCGCCCATCGCAACTTCCGCTACGGCACCATCGTGTTGATTCTGGGGTATGCCGGGTTCTTCGGGATCAACCTGATCCTGCCGCAGTGGCTGCAGACACGCTTGGGCTACACCGCGACCTGGGCCGGTTTTGCCGTGGCACCGCTGGGGATCCTGCCGGTGCTGCTGTCGCCGTTTGTCGGCAAGTACGCGCCGCGATTCGACATGCGCGTGCTGGCGGGCGGGGCGTTCCTGGCCATCGGCCTGAGCTGTTTCATGCGCGCAGGCTTCACCAATGAAGTGGACTTCCAGCACATCGCCATGGTGCAACTGTTCATGGGGATTGGCGTGGCGCTGTTCTTCATGCCGACCCTGACCATCCTGCTCTCGGACCTGCCACCGAGCCAGATCGCCGACGGTTCGGGGCTGGCGACGTTCTTGAGGACCCTGGGCGGTAGTTTCGCGGCGTCGCTGACCACCTGGATCTGGATTCGTCGTGCCGATCAGCATCACGCCTACCTGACTGAAAGCATCACCCCGTTCGATCCGGCGACTCGCGAAGCGCTGACCCATCTGGGCGGGGCAGGGGCCAAGGCCTACACGCAGCTGGAGCAGACGGTGATCAGCCAGGCGTACATCATGTCCACGGTGGATTACTTCACCTTGCTGGGCTGGATGTTCATGGGGCTGATCCTGATCGTGTGGCTGGCCAAGCCGCCGTTTACGGCAAAGGCCGGGCCTGCGGCCTCGGCTGGACACTAACTCTGTAGGGGCTGGCTTGCCAGCGAAGGGGGCGTATCTGATACACCGCGTCGTCTGGTTCGCCGGCAAGCCGGCTCCTACAGGTGCGCGATGAGGCTACGGGTGGGGAAGCGCAGGCGTCGGCGGCGGGGCGAAATCAAAGGGCGCCAGCGCAAACCCTTGCTCATCCACCTGCAACGCCCAACCCTGACGATCCCAATCCCCCAGCACAATGCGCCTGGCCGCTTGCTCGCCAAGCTGCAGCTTATGAATCGCGGGACGGTGGGTATGCCCGTGGATCAAGGTCTTCACGCCGTATTGCTGCATGATCCGCGGAATTTCCAAGGGCGTGACATCGACAATGTCATTGGCCTTCATCCGCGTTTGCGCACGGCTTTCACTGCGCAGCTTGCGCGCCAGTTTATGCCGGGTGCTCAGCGGTAAGTGCCGCAGGATGAACAGGGTGATCGGGTTGCGCAGGTAGCGACGCAGCTTCATATAGGCTTCGTCACGGGTGCAGAGGCTGTCGCCGTGCATCAGCAGCACCGGCTCGCCGTTGAGTTGCACGACACTCGGATCTTTCAACAAGGTGCAGCCGGCCTGTTTGCAGAACGCCTTGCCGAGCAGGAAGTCGCGATTGCCGTGCATCAGAAAAATGGCCGTGCCGCTGTCGCTGAGGTCGCGCAGGGCCTGGCAGATGGAACGCTGGAAGGGTGTCATGGCGTCGTCGCCAATCCACACCTCGAAGAAGTCGCCCAGAATGTACAACGCACTCGCCGAGCGGGCGCGTCCGGCGAGCAAATCCAGAAACGCCCGGGTAATGTCCGGGCGCTCCTCTTCCAGATGCAAGTCTGAAATCAGCAATATCACTCAATGATCTCGGCTTTCTCGATGATCACGTCGTCTGCTGGTACGTCCTGGTGGCCGGCCTTGGAAGTGGTCGAAACGCCTTTGATCTTGTCAACAACGTCAGTGCCGGCGGTCACTTTACCGAATACCGCGTAGCCCCAGCCCTGAACGTTCTTGCCGCTGTGGTTGAGGAAGCTGTTGTCCGCCACGTTGATGAAGAACTGCGCGGAAGCCGAATGCGGTTCCATGGTGCGGGCCATGGCGACGGTGTACTTGTCGTTGGAAAGGCCGTTGTCCGCTTCGTTCTGGATGCTTGGACGCTTGTCTTTCTTTTCTTTCATGCCTGGCTCGAAACCGCCGCCCTGGATCATGAAGTTACCGATGACGCGGTGGAAAACGGTGTTTTCGTAGTGACCGGCTTTGACGTATTCGACGAAGTTGGCCACGGTGATCGGGGCTTTATCGGCGTTCAGTTCGAGGACGATGTCGCCGAAGTTGGTAGTCAGTTTGACTTGGGTCATGATCGTTACTCTTTATAAGGAATTCGTGGTGTTGGAACCTCATGTCCCGCCACCGGTTCAGCCTGTTTTGGCCAAGGTGCGCAGTTTAGCCTGCCAGACGCGAATTTCGAGGCTGTTTTTTCATTTGCGGCCTATTAAATGCGACGGTTTACAGAGTGCGCTCTGTCAGGTACTTGACGGCATCGGCTATGATAGCGGCTTTGTTTTGTCCGGCCTTCATTACGGCCACGCACTTGTACGTTCAAGGATCCTATGAGCAAGCCCACTGTCGACCCTACCTCGAATGCCAAGACCGGCCCTGCCGTGCCGGTCAACTTCCTGCGGCCGATCATCCAGGCAGACCTGGACTCGGGCAAGCACACGCAGATCGTCACCCGTTTCCCGCCTGAACCCAACGGCTACCTGCACATCGGTCACGCCAAGTCGATCTGTGTGAACTTCGGCCTGGCCCAGGAGTTCGGCGGCGTCACGCACCTGCGTTTCGACGACACCAACCCGGCCAAGGAAGACCAGGAATACATCGACGCGATCGAAAGCGACGTGAAATGGCTGGGCTTCGAGTGGTCCGGTGAAGTGCGCTACGCCTCGCAGTATTTCGACCAGTTGCATGACTGGGCGGTGGAGCTGATCAAGGCCGGCAAGGCCTATGTTGACGACCTGACCCCTGAACAAGCCAAGGAATACCGTGGCAGCCTGACCGAGCCGGGCAAGAACAGTCCGTTCCGCGACCGCTCGGTTGAAGAGAACCTCGACCTGTTCGCCCGCATGAAGGCCGGCGAGTTCAAGGACGGCGCACGCGTGCTGCGGGCCAAGATCGACATGGCCTCGCCGAACATGAACCTGCGCGACCCGATCATGTACCGCATCCGACATGCCCATCACCACCAGACCGGTGACAAGTGGTGCATTTACCCGAACTACGACTTCACCCACGGTCAGTCGGACGCCATCGAAGGCATTACCCACTCGATCTGCACCCTGGAGTTCGAAAGCCATCGTCCGCTGTACGACTGGTTCCTCGATAACCTGCCAGTGCCGGCGCACCCGCGCCAGTACGAGTTCAGCCGCCTGAACCTGAACTACACCATCACCAGCAAGCGCAAGCTCAAGCAGCTTGTGGACGAAGGTCACGTCAATGGCTGGGACGACCCGCGCATGTCCACGCTGTCGGGCTTCCGCCGCCGTGGCTACACGCCGAAATCGATCCGCAACTTCTGCGAAATGATCGGCACCAACCGTTCCGACGGCGTGGTGGACTTCGGCATGCTCGAATTCAGCATCCGCGACGACCTCGACCAGAGCGCCCCGCGCGCCATGTGCGTGCTGCGTCCGCTGAAAGTCGTGATCACCAACTACCCGGAAGGCCCGGTCGAGAACCTCGAACTGCCGTGCCATCCGAAAGAAGACATGGGCATGCGCGTTCTGCCGTTCGCCCGTGAGATCTACATCGACCGTGAAGACTTCATGGAAGAGCCGCCAAAAGGCTACAAACGCCTGGAGCCGAACGGCGAAGTGCGTCTGCGCGGCAGCTACGTGATCCGTGCCGACGAAGCGATCAAGGACGCCGACGGCAATATCGTCGAACTGCGCTGCTCGTACGATCCGGACACCCTGGGCAAGAACCCTGAAGGCCGCAAGGTCAAAGGTGTGGTCCACTGGGTGCCGGCCGCGGCCAGCGTCGAGTGCGAAGTGCGTCTGTACGATCGTCTGTTCCGTTCTGCGAACCCGGAAAAAGCCGAAGACAGTGCCAGTTTCCTGGACAACATCAACCCTGACTCGCTGCAAGTTCTCACTGGTTGTCGTGCTGAACCCTCGCTGGGCAATGCACAGCCGGAAGACCGTTTCCAGTTCGAGCGCGAAGGTTACTTCGTCGCGGATATCAAGGACTCGAAACCAGGTCAGCCGGTATTCAACCGTACCGTGACCTTGCGTGATTCGTGGGGCCAGTGATTCAAGGATTAAACGTGCTTACGATCTACAACACGCTCACCAAGAGCAAAGAAGTCTTCAAGCCGCTCGATGGCAACAAGGTGCGCATGTACGTGTGCGGCATGACCGTGTACGACTACTGCCACCTGGGCCACGGCCGCAGCATGGTCGCGTTCGACCTGGTGACGCGCTGGTTGCGCTTCAGCGGCTACGACCTGACCTACGTGCGCAACATCACTGACATCGACGACAAGATCATCAATCGTGCCCGCGAGAACGGCGAGTCGTTCGAAGCGCTGACCGAGCGCATGATCGCGGCGATGCACGAAGATGAAGCGCGCCTGAACATCAAGAAGCCGGACATGGAGCCGCGTGCCACCGATCATATCCCGGGCATGCACGCGATGATCCAGACCCTGATCGACAAGGGCTACGCCTATGCCCCGGGCAATGGCGACGTGTACTACCGCGTCGGCAAGTTCATGGGCTACGGCAAGCTGTCGCGCAAGAAGATCGAAGACCTGCGCATCGGCGCACGGATCGAAGTCGACGAGTCCAAGCAGGATCCGCTGGACTTCGTATTGTGGAAAGCCGCAAAACCGGGCGAGCCGAGTTGGGAATCACCATGGGGCGCCGGGCGTCCGGGCTGGCACATCGAGTGCTCGGTGATGTCGACCTGCTGCCTCGGCGAGACTTTCGACATTCATGGCGGCGGCAGCGACCTCGAGTTCCCGCACCACGAAAACGAAATCGCCCAGAGCGAAGCGGCCACCGGCAAGACTTACGCCAACGCGTGGATGCATTGCGGCATGATCCGCATCAATGGCGAGAAGATGTCCAAGTCCTTGAACAACTTCTTCACCATCCGCGACGTGCTCGACAAGTACCACCCGGAAGTCGTGCGTTACCTGCTGGTGTCGAGCCACTACCGCAGCGCCATCAACTACTCGGAAGACAACCTCAAGGACGCCAAGGGCGCTCTGGAGCGTTTCTACCACGCGTTGAAAGGCCTGCCGAACGTGGCGCCTGCTGGCGGCGAAGCTTTCGTCGAGCGTTTCACCACGGTGATGAACGACGACTTCGGTACGCCGGAAGCCTGCGCGGTGCTGTTCGAGATGGTTCGCGAGATCAACCGCCTGCGCGAGAGCGATCTGGATGCAGCGGCCGGTCTGGCAGCGCGCTTGAAGGAACTGGCGAGCGTGCTGGGTGTATTGCAGCTTGAAGCCGATGACTTCCTGCAGGCCGGTGCCGAAGGGCGTGTGGATGCAGCCGAAGTCGAGGCGCTGATCGCTGCGCGCCTGGCAGCACGTGCCGGCAAGGACTGGGCCGAATCCGACCGAATCCGCGATCAGCTCACCGCCATGGGCGTGGTGCTGGAAGACGGGAAGGGCGGGACGACTTGGCGTCTGGCTGACTGATAGCAGCTGTATTGGCTACAAAACAAAACCCGCCTTGTGCGGGTTTTTGTTTTTTTACAATCAAAAGATCGCAGCCTGCGGCAGCTCCTACACTGGGATTGCATACACCCTGTAGGAGCTGCCGCAGGCTGCGATCTTTTGATCTGGCTTTTAACCCTCCGACTGACGCAACCGCTTGTACAGGGTATTGCGACTAACCCCCAACCGCCGCGCCAGATGGGAAATATTCCCCCCCGCTGCCTGCAACTGCCGATTCAAATCCTCGGCATCATTCAGATCCACGGCCAACGGTTCCGGCGAGTCGACCGGCTCCATCTCCAGATCAACAAAAAAATCCTCCGGCAAATGCTCCGGCCGCACCGGTTGCTCCTCGGCCATGGCCAACGCCACCTGCATCACACTGCTGACCTGGCGCAAATTCCCCGGCCACGGGTGGCGGTCGAACAACTCCAATACCTCGCGGCTCAGTCCAGCCCATTGGCTGGGTTCGCGGTGCTGTTCCCACAGGCGTTTGAACAGTGCCTCTTTATCGCTGCGCTCTCTTAACGGCGGCAATTCCAGGGTCAGGCCGCCGATGCGGTAATACAGGTCTTCACGAAACCGCCCCAGTTGTACCTGTTCGCGCAAGGAGCGGTTGGTCGCGGAAATGATGCGGATATCCACCGGGAACAACTCGCTGCTGCCCACCGGCTGCACGCAACGCTCCTGCAACACCCGCAACAGTCGGGCCTGGGTCGGCAGCGGCATGTCACCGATTTCGTCGAGGAACAGCGTGCCTTTGTCGGCCTTGCGGATCAGGCCGATGCTGCCTTTCTGGTTGGCCCCGGTGAACGCGCCTTTCTCATAACCGAACAGCTCAGATTCCACCAGTTCGGCGGGGATCGCTGCACAGTTGACGGCGATGAGCGCTTGTTTGCTGCGCGAGCTGGCGTGGTGCAGGGCCTTGACGAAGACTTCCTTGCCGACTCCGGTTTCGCCGTGGATCAACAGCGGGATGTCTTTTTCCAGCAGGCGTTCGGCCTGGCGCACGGCTTTTTCCACGCGACTGTCGCCGAAGTGCAGGGTGTTGAGGTCGATCGCCGCTGGTGTCGGGTTTGCCGTGGCAGGTTCGGCGCTCTTGTTTTCTGAAAAAAGCCGCGGCTGGATCGGAACCTGCTTCGGCCTTTTCAGCAGGCACTGGAAGCGATTGCGTCCAGAGGTTTGCAGGGCGAAGGGCAGACCTTCGGGTTGATTCAACAATTCCAGCAACGAGACCTTGAACAGGCTTTCGACACTGACCCGCGACAGGCTGATGCCCAGCAGATTGTCGGCCCGGCGATTGGCCGACAGCACCTGGCCCGTCTCATCGAAGATCAGCAAGCCGGCCCACTGACTGTCGAAATTGTTCAGTCCGGTATTGAACGTCAACTGGAAATGCTGGCCATGGAACAGGTTGAGGATCAGCCGGTTTTCCACGGTCTGGCTCATCATCTTGACCATGCCCAGGGTGTGGGAGGGCGGCAGGTAGCTGTCACTGGACACGTCCAGCACCGCGATCACCTTGCGTTCGGCATCGAAAATCGGCGCGGCGGAGCCGGTCATGAAGCGGTTGGCCTTGAGGAAATGTTCATCGTGCTCGATGTGCACCGCTTGTTCACAGGCCAGGGCGGTGCCAATGGCGTTGGTGCCGCTGCAGCGTTCCATCCAGCTGGCGCCGGCGCTGAAGCCCCGGGCCAGTTTGGGTTCGATAAAGCGCTGCGTTCCCCACGACGTGAGCACCTGGCCCTGATGGTCGGCGAGCATGATCAGGCAATTGGAATTGCTCAGGATGTTCTCGTAGTAGGGCAGCACTTCCTGGTGGGTGGTTTGCACCAGTGAATGTTGGCTCTCCAGCAATTGCGCAATGCCCGCTGCCGGCAACTGATCGAATACCGGCGCGCTCTGATGACTGAGGCCGAACGCGCGGCAACGGGACCAGGAGTCCTGGATGATGGCGTCGTGGGACAGCGGCAATGCGGGTGCGGCCATGGCAGTCGATCTCTGAATCAGCATTCTTATTGTTTTTATGGGTAACGCCGATCCCGGTAGGAGCTGCCGCAGGCTGCGATCTTTTGATCTTGTTTTTGAACAGCAAGATCAAAAGATCGCAGCCTGCGGCAGCTCCTACAGGGGGGCGTGAACAGTCCGTAGAGTGTTGTTCACTATTGTTCACTGTCAATGGGTGAACTGTTCAATTGTTCATTTCAGATTGTTCATTTGTGTTCAGCAACGAACGTCGATTGACTATGCTTTTCAATAATTTCAAGTTAAATCAACAGCTTGTGATTTCTGGCATGTTTGTCGCTTTAGAGCTCTGGTCGCTTGACTCCAAATAATAAAAAGGCCGAGCCATGTCACTCACCCTGGAGCACGTCAGCCGTACCGTCGAGGGCCAGATCTGGATCGACGATGCCAACCTGAGTTTTGAACCCGGTTCCTTCAACGTTTTGCTGGGTCGCACCTTGTCCGGCAAAACCAGCCTGATGCGCTTGATGGCCGGTCTGGACAAGCCCGACAGCGGCCGCATCCTGATGAACGGCGTCGATGTCACCCAGCGCCCGGTGCGCCTGCGTAACGTGTCGATGGTCTATCAGCAGTTCATCAACTATCCGACGATGACCGTCTTCGAGAACATCGCCTCGCCGCTGCGCCAGGCCGGTGTATCCAGCGAGCTGATCCAGAGCAAGGTGCTGGAAACCGCGAAGATGCTGCGCATCGAGAAATTCCTCCAGCGCCATCCCCTCGAACTCTCCGGCGGCCAGCAACAGCGCACGGCGATGGCCCGGGCGCTGGTCAAGGACGCCGAGCTGATCCTGTTCGACGAGCCACTGGTCAACCTCGACTACAAGTTGCGCGAAGAGCTGCGCCAGGAAATGCGCGAGCTGTTCAAGGCGCGCCACACCATTGCCATCTACGCCACCACCGAACCCAATGAAGCCCTGGCTCTGGGCGGTACCACGACCATTCTTCATGAAGGCCGGGTGATCCAGAGCGGCCAGTCCTCGTCGGTTTATCACCAACCGCAATCGGTGCTGGCGGCCGAGCTGTTCTCCGAGCCGCCGATCAATTTGATGCCGGGGCGCATTGCCGGCAACGAAGTCAGTTTCGCCAATTTCGTGCACTTCCCGCTGAACGTCGATCTGCGCCCGGTGGGCGAGGGCGAGTTCCGCTTCGGCGTGCGGCCCAGCCATATCTCGCTGGTACCGAGCAATGATGATGATCTTGAGCTGGCGGTGACCGTCGAGGTGGCCGAGATCAGCGGTTCGGAAACCTTCCTGCACGTGCGCAACGAGCATTTCCTGCTGGTGCTGCACTTGCCGGGTGTCCACGAATACGATGTCGATGCGCCGATCCGCATCTACATCCCGACCCATAAACTGTTTGTGTTCGATACGCAGGGGCGCCTGGTCCAGGCGCCGGGCCGGCGTGTCACGAGGGTTGCCTGATGGCCGAAATCCGTTTGCAGAACCTGGCCCACAGCTACACCAAGACCCCGGCCGGACCTGAGGACTACGCGATCCGCGAGATGGATCACATCTGGGAGCAGGGCGGCGCTTACGCGTTGCTCGGTCCATCGGGCTGCGGCAAATCAACCTTGCTCAACATCATTTCCGGGCTGCTCAGCCCGTCCCAGGGCCATGTGCTGTTCGACGGCAAAGCGGTCAACAACCTGACCCCGGAGAAGCGCAACATCGCCCAGGTTTTCCAGTTTCCGGTGGTCTACGACACCATGACGGTGTTCGACAACCTGGCCTTCCCGTTGCGCAATCAAGGCATGGTGGAAGCGAAAATTTACAGTAAAGTGCAAGAAATCGCTGAAGTCCTCGACCTCCAGGCACTGCTGTACAAGAAAGCTCGCAACCTCACCGCCGACGAAAAACAGAAAGTCTCCATGGGCCGCGGGCTGGTGCGCGATGACGTGTCGGCGATCCTCTTCGACGAGCCGCTGACGGTGATCGACCCGCACCTGAAGTGGAAGCTGCGACGCAAGCTCAAGCAGATTCATGAGCAGTTCAACATCACCATGGTCTACGTCACCCACGATCAGCTGGAGGCCTCGACCTTCGCCGACAAGATTGCGGTGATGTACGGCGGGCAGATCGTGCAGTTCGGCACGCCGCGGGAGTTGTTCGAGCGCCCGAGCCACACCTTTGTCGGCTACTTCATTGGCAGTCCGGGGATGAACCTGATCGAGGTGCAGCCGCAACCGGGTGGTGTCGGTTTCGCCTCGACGCACTTGCCGCTGTCCGAGGCGATGCAGCAGCGTATTGCTGAATCGGAATGGAAAACCCTGAAAGTCGGCATTCGACCGGAGTTCGTCCATGTGTGGGACGAAGCCTTTGATGACGCGCAGCGGGCAAAGGTCGTACACGTCGAAGACCTGGGCACTTACAAGATCATGAGCCTCGACCTCGATGGTGCGCCCCTGAAAGTGCGCCTGGCCGAAGACAAACCGGTGCCGCAGGGCACGGCCTACATCAGTTTTCCGGCGCAATGGCTGATGGTCTATGCCGACGAATTCCTCCTGGAAACCCAAGCCAACATTGAGGGGCAGCCATGAACAAAGTGCAGAACAACAAGGCCTGGTGGCTGGTGCTGCCGGTGTTCCTGCTGGTGGCGTTCAGTGCGGTGGTCCCGATGATGACCGTGGTCAACTATTCGGTGCAGGACATCTTCGACCAGTCCAGCCGCTATTTCGTCGGCGCCGACTGGTACAAGCAAGTGCTGCTCGACCCGAGGCTGCACGACTCGTTGCTGCGTCAGTTCATCTATTCCGCCTGTGTGCTACTGATCGAAATTCCGCTGGGCATCGCCATTGCCCTGACCATGCCGACCAAGGGCCGCTGGTCTTCGGTGGTGTTGATCGTGCTGGCGATCCCGTTGCTGATCCCGTGGAACGTGGTCGGCACCATCTGGCAGATCTTCGGCCGCGCCGATATCGGTCTGCTGGGGGCGAGTCTCAAGGCCATGGGCATCAGCTACAACTATGCGGCGAACACCATGGACGCCTGGGTCACGGTGCTGATCATGGACGTCTGGCACTGGACCTCGCTGGTGGCGCTGCTGTGCTTCTCCGGGTTGCGGGCGATTCCCGACGTGTATTACCAGGCGGCGCGGATCGACCGTGCCTCGGCCTGGGCGGTGTTCCGGCATATCCAGTTGCCCAAGCTCAAGAGTGTATTGCTGATCGCGGTGATGCTGCGCTTCATGGACAGTTTCATGATCTACACCGAACCGTTCGTACTCACGGGCGGCGGTCCTGGCAATGCCACGACCTTCCTCAGTCAGACCTTGACCCAGATGGCTGTAGGGCAATTCGACCTGGGGCCGGCAGCGGCCTTCTCGCTGGTGTACTTCCTGATCATCCTGTTGGTGTCCTGGCTGTTCTACACCGCCATGACTCATTCCGACGCCAACCGCTGAGGCCCGGCCATGAGCAAGAGAAAGCTTATTCCGCTGCTGATCTACATCCTGTTCCTGCTGGTGCCGATCTACTGGCTGCTGAACATGTCCTTCAAGAGCAACACCGAAATCCTCGGCGGCCTGACGCTTTTCCCACAGGATTTCACCTTGGCCAACTACAAGGTGATCTTCACCGATCCGAGCTGGTACACCGGCTACATCAACTCGGCGTACTACGTGAGCCTGAACACAATCATTTCCCTGACCGTGGCGCTACCGGCGGCCTATGCTTTCTCGCGCTATCGCTTTCTGGGTGACAAGCACCTGTTCTTCTGGCTGCTGACCAACCGTATGGCGCCACCGGCGGTGTTCCTGTTGCCGTTCTTCCAGCTGTATTCCTCAATCGGGCTGTTCGACACCCACATCGCCGTGGCCTTGGCCCACTGCCTGTTCAACGTGCCGCTGGCCGTTTGGATTCTCGAAGGCTTCATGTCCGGCGTGCCCAAGGAAATCGACGAAACCGCCTACATCGATGGCTACAGTTTTCCCAAGTTCTTCGTGAAGATTTTCATCCCGCTGATTGGCTCCGGCATTGGCGTCACGGCGTTCTTCTGCTTCATGTTTTCCTGGGTCGAACTGCTGCTGGCGCGAACCCTCACTTCGGTGAACGCCAAACCGATCGCCGCGGTGATGACCCGCACGGTCTCGGCATCCGGTATCGACTGGGGCGTGCTGGCGGCGGCGGGGGTGTTGACCATCCTGCCGGGCATGCTAGTGATCTGGTTCGTGCGCAACCATGTGGCCAAGGGCTTTGCCCTGGGCCGGGTATGAGGAACTGATGATGGAATGGATGAGCTGGACCACCCCCACGGCGGCATTCTTCAGCGTGATTGCCCTGATCCTGGTGGTCATGACCACCTGGGAATTGCGTTCGCCGAGCATCCTTCGGCGTGGTTTTCTGCCGATTGCCACCACCCGTGGCGATCGCTTGTTTATCGGTCTTCTCGGCAGCGCCTACCTGCACTTGCTGGTAATCGGCGTCACCGACTGGAGCATCTGGGTCGCCTTCGCGTTGTCCCTGGTGTGGCTGTTGGCTGTGATGCGTTGGGGCTAGTCGAATCGCTCGGCAATGTTGCTCCGAAACTTAAACAGGAGGTCTCTATGTTCGACAAAAACAATAAGCTGCGACATAGCATTTCATTGGCAGCCATGCTGGCACTCAGCGGTTTGAGCGCTTCGGCCTGGGCCGATGCCTACGAAGATGCCGCGAAGAAATGGATCGGCAGTGAATTCAAGCCGTCCACACTCACGGCCGAACAACAACTGGAAGAGCTGAAGTGGTTCATCAAGGCGGCGGAGCCATTTCGCGGGATGAACATCAAGGTGGTGTCGGAAACCATCGCCACCCACGAATACGAGTCCAAGGTGCTGGCCAAGGCTTTCACCGAGATCACCGGGATCAAGCTGACCCACGACCTGCTGCAGGAAGGCGACGTGGTGGAAAAACTGCAGACCGTGATGCAATCGGACAAGAGTATCTATGACGGCTGGGTCAACGATTCGGACCTGATCGGCACGCACTTTCGCTACGGCAAGACCGAATCGATCACCGACCTGATGGCCAATGAAGGCAAGGACTTCACCTCGCCGACCCTGGACATCAAGGATTTCATCGGTATTTCCTTCACCACCGCACCGGACGGCAAGATCTATCAACTGCCTGACCAGCAGTTCGCCAACCTCTACTGGTTCCGCGCCGACTGGTTCGAGCGTCCGGAGCTGAAAGCCAGGTTCAAGGAAAAGTACGGCTACGAGCTCGGCGTGCCGGTGAACTGGTCAGCCTATGAAGACATCGCCAAATTCTTCAGCGAAGACGTCAAGGAAATCGACGGCAAACGCGTCTACGGGCACATGGACTACGGCAAGAAAGACCCGTCCCTGGGCTGGCGCTTCACCGATGCCTGGTTCTCCATGGCCGGTGGCGGCGACAAGGGCATCCCCAACGGCTTGCCGGTGGACGAGTGGGGCATCCGCGTCGAGGACTGCCATCCGGTGGGTTCCAGCGTGACCCGCGGCGGCGACACCAACGGGCCGGCGGCGGTGTTCGCCACCACCAAGTATGTGGACTGGATGAAAAAGTACGCGCCACCGGAAGCGGCTGGCATGACCTTCTCCGAATCAGGTCCCGTGCCCTCCCAGGGCAACATCGCCCAGCAGATCTTCTGGTACACCGCGTTCACTGCCGACATGACCAAACCGGGTCTGGCGGTGATGAATGCCGACGGCACGCCGAAATGGCGCATGGCGCCTTCGCCGCGTGGGCCGTATTGGGAAGAAGGCATGAAGCTGGGGTATCAGGACGTGGGTTCCTGGACCTTCATGAAGTCCACGCCTGAGAAGCAAAAACTCGCGGCCTGGCTGTATGCGCAGTTCGTGACCTCGAAAACCGTTTCGCTGAAGAAAACCATCGTCGGCCTGACCCCAATCCGCGAGTCGGACATCAACTCGCAAGCCATGACCGACCTGGCGCCGAAACTCGGTGGCCTGGTGGAGTTTTACCGCAGCCCTGCCCGCGTGCAATGGACCCCGACCGGGACCAACGTGCCTGATTATCCACGCCTGGCGCAGTTGTGGTGGAGCCACATCGCCGAAGCCGCCAGCGGCGAGAAAACCCCGCAACAGGCACTTGATGGCTTGGCCAAGGATCAGGACGCAATCATGACCCGTCTGGAACGCTCGAAGGCACAAGCCACCTGCGCGCCGAAAATGAACCCTGAGCGTGATGCACAATACTGGTTCGACCAGCCGGGCGCCCCGAAGCCGAAACTGGCGAACGAGAAGCCTAAGGGCGAGACCGTGAGCTATGCCGAACTGCTGAAATCGTGGGAGGCGGCGCGTAAGTAAGTTGGTTGTATTGTGAAAGGCGAACGGCACCGGAAGGTGCCGTTTTCATTTGTGCCTGATCCACCGCTTCCGGGCGGCGGTCTGACGAAGAGGCCATGCCAGACGGCCAGCTTTTCCAGCCGAAAAAACATCTGTCAGAAACGCTGATCGCTGAGCTGGCTAACCGCTTATGGAACAGAGATCTTATTCGTGGGTGCCTTCGAAATCATCATGTGTGTCATCAGGCAGAGGCGCGTCGAAGTCTTCGGGAAGCACCAATTTAACTTTCATCGCTCCTATACGTTGGTGACAGGGTTCAGCATCACTCAGACGCTCAGTAGCCAACGCATCAAAGTCTTCTACGGGTTCGGAAAAGCTGTCACGGTTCATTTTCGTTCTCGCATTAATATCGTCATCCAGCAGCTTGAGGCACAACCTTTAGATGTCAGAGCTCCAAGCACCATTGGCGGGGTACAAACTAGTCCGCTAATGGTGCGTTGTGCCTGAAAGTCGGCCGAAGCCACAGCTACCGGGACTATTAAGGTGGGTCAAGTTGGTCCAGCGCGCGATTGACCGCAAGTTCGCCCAGCATGATGACTTGCGCAATACCTAGTAGGGAGTTGCGCCTGGGCCCATCCATATGGTCCGCCAAATCCATGGTCATGACATTTGCCGAGGCCAGCGACTCGCAAGCATGGGCCAGGAGGGTTTCGGTATCTAGTTCGGGATTGACGATGAACATCGTGCCGGGTGTGCGCGGAGTGTCCATGATGGGGACCTCTGGCTTCAGGTGATAGTCGATGTCGCGCTCTGCGGCTTCGTGAAGGCTTTTTGAATCGAGGGTTTCGTACGGGGAAGCCGGATCGGTGTCTGGCGGATTAGGTGTGACCTTGAACATAGATGGAACTCCGATGCTATTTAAAAGGAGCCATCACCACCTCGCTACCAAACGAAGGGTGGCGACCATACGAAGGTTGGTAGACCGGGCATCGGAACCGGCGCTCCCGAAGGAGCCCTGCGCATGGCCACCATAAAAATACCGCCAAACATTGGACAGCAAAAAGGTGACGCTATGCGTCGATGCTACGGGTCTACCAAACCCGGTCACTGTTTTTTTCAGCGACCGGCAAACGATAGAACCCATGTCAAAGACGCACAAGCCGGCGGATTCTGTCTTACCTGTAGGTAACGCCGCAAGGTGTTGTAGCTTTAACGAAGTAACTCTCCGAAACGATTAAACATGAGTGTTTAAATTTCTTTGAGCGCCGCGCAGGTGAGCAGGGGGGTGTCACGCAGTCTGGGAAGATGTCGTTATTAGTCTACCCATCGGGCTACGCTCGCTCGTGAAAAACACCACACACAGCGCGCTTCAACTGCACAAAAGATACTTCTTGTAACTACCGTTGTAGGAAATGGGTTGTTTGTTATTGCGAAAATTCCTATTTGTTCATTTTGGCTATGCCATTGGATTGCGTTCAGCACGCGACCCACCGTCTTATTCGTCGTTGCCCAATATTCTCTCTGCTCAGCGCTTCTGCCGAGATGAGAAGGAAAGGCAACTCAAACCGATGAGGATAAGGAAGTTGCAAATGAATGCACCTGTGCACCCCTTGTATACCAACGAAGTCTCCGCTGAATTTCTTTGCAGTCTTGACGCCCCCCATTTCACTGAAGAGCGACTTGCGCAATTTTGCGACGAAGCTCTGGCAGTTGTTCGCCAGGGGCAGGCATACATGGACGCTCATCCCGCTCACGCCATTTACCGAATCGCAACCGAGGACTTTCTGCCTTCCATCAAGGAGGAAGAACATCAATGAACGAAGGACATTTCATTGGCCTGCATGACAAGACCACCTGTGGCGGCAAGGTCCTGGATGGTGACACCCGGATCATGATGTACGGCATTGCCCATGCCCGCGAGGGTGATCGAGTCACCTGTGGCAAGGACGGCAAGACTTACAAAATTGTCGGTGGCATTTCGCACATGATCAGTCATGGCAAAGCCATGGCGGGCACGCTGGACAGCCACAGCGATTGTCCCTGCAAGGCCCGACTGATCCCCGCGGTGGTCACGGCCACCTATCGCAACGCTAACCCCGCACCGCGAACGGACAGGAGCGTTGTGCAACCCGTTTCCAGTGCGGCAACCAGTCAACCGGCCGCGCCACGTCAGCCTGGTTTCGCCCCTTCGAACCCTCCAGCGCCTGTCATATTCGCCCGCGCGGAACCTCAAGAACCGGGTTTCTATGTGGTGCCCAAAAGCATGACCCGCGAAGCCCTGGAGGCGACGCTTTTTGCCTCGCCTGACCCTCAGGTGATGAGCAAGTTTCGGGCACTCAACCCAGCGTCAGACAACATCAAGGCTGGTTCGCTGATCGTACTGAGCGATCCGAATAACACCTCCTGCACCTACCAGGAAGCCCAGTTGATGCAGGCCGCGCAACAGGTCAAGGCGGCTCTCGACCCTCTTTCACCAGAGGAAGCGGAGTTAATGTTCCGCCACGCTGCGGAAATCGCCAGTTTTACCGGCCCGACTTCGACCTGGCTTGGCGTCAGCGCGGCGGTGATGGAAAAGCACCTGACCCGACTGCGCGACACTTTGCAAGCCATGGAGCGCCTGCATCAGGAAACCTATCGCCAACACGGCCACCTCAAATCACCGCAGTTCTTCGCCGAGCGCCAGCGCCTGCTCGCCCAGTTGGACGCTCACCTGCTGAATTCCACTCGACTGCGTGGCTACACGACATTGGGTGATCATCCCAAGCTTAAAACGGCGCTCGGTATTTCCAGTCGTAGCCTGGTGCATCACTGGGATAAGGCCGGAGCGCCGGGACAGATTCCAGGTTATGCCAATCATGTGAATGCGGTTAGTCGGGCGGCGAAGTACATGGGCGCTGGTGGTTACATTGGCATTGGCATTGGCGGAGTTTCTTCGTTGCTGGCTATTCAAGAAGTTTGTGTTGGTGACTCTGGAACGGCTTGTGAGAAGGTTAAATTTACTGAAGGAGGGAAATTTTTCGGATCCACAGCAGGTGGGATGGCGGGCGGGGTGGGCGTGCCTTGGGCTGGTCGTTCTGTTTGCTTGGCGCTAGGGGCTAGCACGGCAGTAGGTGGAGTGATCTGCTTTGCGGCCTTGGTAGGGATTGGCACATGGGTGGGGACAGAAGAAGGGGGTAGGGGGGGCGAATACGTAGGTGAGAAAATATTTGAAGTAAAGCAGCCATGACCAGCATCGACACATGGTCTCCGTGGATTGCAATTACTGTTGCCGGCGGCCCAATTCTGGTGGGCGTTGTGAACATCGCTTACTGCTTCTACCTGAGCCGCCGTCATCTGGATGCCATGATGGAAGCCTTGAAAAACAGTCGCCACATCCTCATTTGGGGGCCAGTATGGCGGCGCCAGGGCTGGTTTGGAGGGTATGCGCTGGTCTCTACAATTGCCGGTATGGTGGTGTGGCCGAAAGCGTACATCCGCTATGGCCAAGTGGCCTCTGAAGATATCGAGAATTTTCCGCCTCACCTGAAACGTCTTCTGGTCATTTATGCAGTGGGTGTGACCGTCACTCTAATTGGGATGACGATTACATACGTGCTACTGGAACTCAGATAACTCGATGGACCCATAACGCAAAAACGGCACCCGAAGGTGCCGTTTCTGTTTTCTACCAAGTGTCGCTAAGCGATCAACCCGCTAGCCCCGACTGTTGAACCAGGTTCAGCAGCGGTTGCGGGTACAGGCCGAGGAAGAAGGCCAGTACCGCGATGGCCAGCAGCATCACGCCGCCCGCACGTTGTTCCCAGTGCAGTTGGGCGTCGACGCGACGCAGGTTCGGTTCGATCAGGTACAGGGTGACCATGACACGCAGGTAGTAGAACACGCCGATGGCGCTGCCCAGTACCAGGGAACCGACCAGCCACCACTGATGCGACTCGACACCGGTGGCGATGATGTAGAACTTGCCGATGAAGCCCGCGGTCAGCGGGATACCGGCCAGGGACAGCATCATCACGGTCAGGACAGCGGTCAGGTACGGACGGCGCCAGAACAGGCCGCGGTATTCGTACAGGGCGTCTGCGTCACGACCTTTGTACGGCGAGGACATCAGGGTGATCACGCCGAACGCGCCAAGGCTGGTGATCACGTAGGTGACCAGGTACACGCCGATGGCTTCCACCGCCAGACCCTTGCTCGCCACCAGGGCGATCAGCAGGTAACCGAAGTGGGCGATGGACGAGTAACCCAGCAGACGCTTGAGGTTGCTCTGGGTCAGCGCCAGCAGGTTACCGAACAGGATCGACGCGATGGCGATGATGGTCAGCACGTCGCTCAGCACGCCGCTGCTCGCCGCAGGCGAGATCTGGAACAGGCGCACCATTACGGCGAACACGGCCACTTTGGAAGCGGTTGCCAGGAACGCTGCGACCGGTGCCGGAGCACCTTCGTACACGTCTGGAGTCCAGAGGTGGAAGGGTACCAGCGACAACTTGAACGCCAGGCCGATCAGCATCATGCCCAGGCCCAGTTGTGCCAGCGAGCTTGGCAGGCCGGTGGCCGCCAGGGCCTGGCCGATACCGACAAAGCTCAGGGAGCCGGCGTCAGCGTAGAGCAAGGCCATACCGAACAACAGGAACGCGGAACCGGCTGCCGACAGCACCATGTACTTGATACCGGCTTCCAGCGAGCGCTTGTTGAAGAAGGCATAGCCCACCAGGCCGTAGACCGGCACCGACAGCAGTTCCAGACCGACGAACAACCCGGCCAGGTGCTGCGCGCTGACCAGCACCAGGCCACCGGCGGCGGACATCAGGATCAGCAGGTAAAGTTCTTCACGGTTGCCCGGGTAACCCGTGCCACCGTCGCCGAGGTAGGCGTGGGCGAGGGTGACGCAGGCGAGGGTGGCGACCAGGATCAGCGCCATGTACAGGCAGGCGAAGGTGTCGATCTGCAGCAGCGGCGTCACGGCCAGGGGCGCGACTTTCAAGGCAGGCAGGATCGACAGCAATGCCAGGTTCAGACCCGCCACGGACAGCAGGAAGGTCTGGGAGTGGTTGCGGCGCCAGGCGATCGCCAGCATCACCACGATGATCGTGGCGCTGGTGATCAACAGCGGCGCTAGCGCGATAAAGTGTTGAGTCGTGAATTCCATAGCGCTCTTACCGGGCCGAAGCGAGTTGAGTGAAGGCGGTGCCGAGCCATTGCTGCACGCCATGCATCGTAGCGGCAGAGGTATCGAGGAACGGCTGCGGGTACACGCCGATGTAAATCAGCAGTGCGGCCAGACCGACCACCATGATCATTTCGCGACCGTCCATGCCATGCAGCACCGCGTCCGATTTCGACGGGCCGAAGAAGGCACGGTGGATCATGATCAGCGAGTAGACCGAACCGAACACCAGGCCGGACGTGGCGATCACTGTGACCCATGGCGCGCTGGCGAAGGTGCCGATCAGGATCAGGAACTCACCGACGAAGTTACCGGTCGCCGGCAAGCCCAGGGACGCAGCGGCGAAGAACAGGCTGAGGGCCGGCAGGTAGGCGATCTTCGACCACAGGCCACCCATCTCGCGCATGTCGCGGGTGTGGGTGCGTTCGTACAACTGGCCACTCAGGATAAAGAGTGCTGCCGCCGACAGACCGTGGGCCAGCATCTGCATCACTGCACCCTGCAGCGCCAGTTGGCTGCCGGAGTAGATGCCGATCAGTACGAAGCCCATGTGGGAAACGGACGAGAAGGCGATCAGACGCTTGATGTCGGTTTGCGCGAATGCCAGGAACGCACCGTAGAAGATCCCGATCAGACCCAGGGTCATCGCAAACGGCGCGAACTCGGCCGAGGCATTCGGGAACAACGGCAGGGCGAAACGCAGCAGGCCGTAGGCCGCGGTTTTCAGCAAGATACCGGCGAGGTCGACGGAACCTGCGGTCGGCGCCTGGGCGTGAGCGTCAGGCAACCAGGAGTGGAACGGTACGACGGGCAGCTTGACCGCGAAGGCGATGAAGAAGCCGAGCATCAGGATGTACTCGGTGGTCATCGACATCTTGGTCTTCAACAGATCGGCGTAGTTGAAGGTAATCACGCCGGTATCGTTGAAGTTGACCAGTACCAGGCCCAGGATCGCCACCAGCATGATCAGGCCGGAAGCCTGAGTGAAGATGAAGAACTTGGTCGCCGCGTAGATCCGGGTTTTCTTGCCGTCCGAAGAACTGTGACCCCAGAGCGCGATGAGGAAGTACATCGGCACCAGCATCATTTCCCAGAAGAAGAAGAACATGAACAGGTCGAGGGCGAGGAACACGCCGACGACACCGCCCAGGATCCACATCAGGTTCAGGTGGAAGAAGCCCACGTGACGCTGGATCTCTTTCCACGAGCAGAGTACCGAGAGGACACCCAGCAGGCCGGTCAGCAGGATCATCAACAGCGACAGGCCGTCGAGGGCCAGGTGCACGTTGATGCCGAAGCGCTGGATCCAGACGTGTTTGTACTCAAGCGCCCAGGTCGGATCGGCGCCAGGCTTTGGTGCAAATGAATAGTCACCGTTGGCCCACAGCCAGAGGCCGAGGGAGAGCAGCAGGGACATGGTGATCAGCGCAATCCAGCGCGGGAGGGTGGCGCCGAAGCGCTCACCCATCCAGCACAGCAGGCCGCCGATGAAGGGGATCAGGATTAGCCAAGGCAGAATCATGACGGGTTCGTTTCCTTTCGCAAATTCGCAAGGTTCATATCAGACCGCTACCAGCACGACGGCGCCGATGACCAGCACGGCACCAGCAGCCATCGAGGCGGCATACCAACGCAGTTGACCGGTCTCGGTACGGCTCAGGGCGGTGTGACCGCCTTTGGCCATGCGCGGGATCAGACCGATGGTCTGGTCGAGCGGGTCTTTGCGCAGGATGTGGCTGATCGCCAGGTACGGCTTGACGAACAGTTTGTCGTAGATCCAGTCGAAGCCCCAGGCAGCGAACCACCAGGCCGAGAGGACACGGCCGATGCCGCTGTTGGCGATGGCGGTGACGAAGCGACGCTTGCCGAGGAACAGCAGCGCGGCCAGCAGGATACCGGACAGGGCGATGGCGCCCGAAGCGATTTCCAGGCTGTGCTTGGCTTCGCCGCCGGCATGGCCGACGCTTTGCGGCAGCACGCCGTGCAGCGGTGGAACGATCATCGCGCCGATGGCGGTGGACAATACGATCAGTACCGACAGTGGCAGCCAGTGGGCAATGCCGTGACCGGCGTGGGCTTCGGTCTTCACCTCACCGTGGAACGCGATGAAGATCAGGCGGAAGGTGTAGAGCGAAGTCATGAACGCGCCGACCAGACCTGCATAGAGCAGACCGTTGTTGCCGCTGGCGAACGCTTCCCAGAGGATTTCGTCCTTGGAGTAGAAGCCCGCGGTCACCAGAGGCAGGGCCGCCAGGGCCGCGCCGCCGACGATGAAGCTGGCGTAGGCCAGTGGCAGTTTCTTCCACAGACCGCCCATCTTGAAGATGTTCTGCTCGTGGTGGCAGGCAACGATCACCGAACCGGACGCAAGGAACAGCAGGGCCTTGAAGAAGGCGTGGGTCATCAGGTGGAAGATTGCGCCGTCCCAGGCACCAACGCCCAGGGCCAGGAACATGTAGCCGATCTGGCTCATGGTCGAGTAGGCGAGGATACGCTTGATGTCGGTCTGAACCAGGGCTGCGAAACCTGCGAGAACCAGGGTCACGCCACCGACGATTCCTACTAGATGCAGGATTTCCGGCGCCAGGGTGAACAGGCCGTGGGTACGGGCGATCAGGTAGACGCCAGCGGTCACCATGGTCGCGGCGTGGATCAGTGCCGAAACCGGAGTCGGGCCGGCCATCGCATCCGCCAGCCAGGTTTGCAGTGGCAGTTGCGCGGATTTACCGACAGCGCCGCCCAGCAGCATCAGGGTGGCCATGACCATCCAGAAATCGCCGGACTGGAATTTCTGCGGAGCCAGCACCAGCAGTTCCTGGATGTTCAGGGTGCCCAGTTGGGCAAACAGAATGAACAGGCCGATGGCCATGAACACGTCGCCGATACGGGTCACGATGAAGGCCTTGAGTGCGGCGTTACCGTTGTTGCGGTTGCTGTAGTAGAAACCGATCAACAGGTACGAGCACAGGCCCACGCCTTCCCAACCGAAGTACACGAACAGCAGGTTATCGGCCAGGACCAGGAACAGCATGCTGGCGATAAACAGGTTGGTGTAGGCGAAGAAACGCGAGTAGCCGTCTTCACCGCGCATGTACCAGGAGGCGAACAGGTGGATCAGGAAGCCCACGCCCACCACCACACCGAGCATGGTCACGGACAGGCCATCCAGGTGCAGGGCGAAGTTCGGCGTGAAGCCTTCCACCGCCATCCATTGCCACAGCACCTGGGTGTAGTGGCCGCCTTCCGGCGGGGCGACATTGAATTGCCAGATCACATAGGACGCGACGATCGCCGACAAGCCGATGGAGCCGACGCCGATCAGCGCCGAGAGGTTTTCCGAGAGGCGGCCACGAGAAAACGCCAGCAGCACAAAACCGATCAGGGGGAACAGGAAAGTCAGATAGAGAAGGTTCATCCGCGCATCTCACTGGCAGCGTCGATATCGAGCGTGTGGAAGCGGCGATACAGTTGCAGCAGGATCGCCAGGCCGATACTGGCCTCGGCGGCTGCCAGGCTGATCACCAGGATGAACATGATCTGTCCATCCGGCTGCGCCCAGCGGCTACCGGCAACGATGAACGCCAAAGCGGAGGCATTCATCATGACCTCCAGGCTCATCAGCACGAAGAGGATGTTGCGGCGGACCATCAGGCCGACCAGACCGAGGCAGAACAGGATGCCGGCGACCGCCAGACCATGCTCCATAGGGATAGCAGGCATCGTCATTGCTCCTTGGCTTCGTTACGGCCCAGATGGAACGCCGTGACGGCTGCGGCGAGCAGCAGCATCGAGGCGAGTTCAACCACCAGCAGGTAAGGACCGAACAGGCTGATGCCCACGGCCTTGGCGTCTACGGTGGTGTGGCCGATGGCTTCACCGGTCTGGTGGGAGAACAGCACGTACAGCAGTTCCACCAGGAGCAGCGCGGCGAGGAGGACCGGGCCGCCCCAAATGCCGGGCTTGAGCCAGACGCGCTCTTGCTGAACCGAGGCCGGGCCCAGGTTCAACATCATCACCACGAACACGAACAGCACCATGATGGCGCCAGCGTAGGCGATCACTTCCAGGACACCGGCAAACGGTGCGCCGAGGACGAAGAACGTCATCGCCACGGCGATCAGCGAAATGATCAGGTAGAGCAGGGCGTGCACAGGGTTGGTGTTGGTGATCACGCGAAGCGTGGACACCACAGCGATACCCGATGCGAAATAGAAAGCGAATTCCATCTTTCTTCCTTAAGGCAGCAAGCTCTTCACGTTGATCGGCTGGGCTTCATTCTGCGCGGAGCCTTTGGGCTTACCGGCAATCGCCATACCTGCAACACGATAGAAGTTGTAATCAGGGTTTTTGCCGGGGCCGGAGATCAGCAGATCTTCTTTCTCGTACACCAGGTCCTGACGTTTGAACTCGGCCATTTCGAAATCCGGCGTCAGCTGGATCGCGGTGGTCGGGCAGGCTTCCTCGCAGAGACCGCAAAAGATGCAGCGCGAGAAGTTGATGCGGAAGAAGTCCGGGTACCAGCGACCGTCTTCGGTTTCAGCTTTCTGCAGCGAGATGCAACCGACCGGGCAGGCCACGGCGCACAGGTTGCACGCTACGCAACGCTCTTCGCCGTCGGGGTCGCGGGTCAGGACGATACGGCCACGGTAGCGCGGCGGCAGATAGACCGGTTCTTCCGGGTACTGCAGCGTGTCGCGCTTGCGGAAGGCGTGGCCGAAAATCATCACCAGGCTGCGAAGCTGGGTGTAGAAGCCATGCACGATGTCAAAAATGTACTTCATGATTCTTTCCTCACTGAGCCGCGACGGCGGGCGTGTTGAGCAACACGATCGCAGCGGTCACCAGCATGTTGACGAGGGTCAGCGGCAGGCAGAACTTCCAGCTGAAATCCATCACTTGGTCATACCGTGGGCGCGGAATCGAGGCGCGCAGCAGGATGAAGAACATGATGAAGAACGCGGTTTTCAACGCGAACCAGATGAACGGGATCTGCGGCAGGATGCCGAACGGACCGTGCCAGCCACCGAAGAACAAGGTCACCAGCAGCGCCGAGATCAGCACGATGCCGATGTACTCGCCGACGAAGAACATGCCCCATTTCATGCCGGCGTATTCAATGTGGTAACCGTCGGCCAGTTCCTGTTCCGCTTCCGGCTGGTCGAACGGGTGACGGTGAGTCACGGCGACGCCAGCGATGAAGAAGGTCAGGAAACCGAAGATCTGCGGAATGACGAACCACAGATTCTGCGCCTGGTATTCGACGATATCGCGCATGTTGAACGAGCCAACCTGGATCACGATGCCCATCAGCGACAGGCCCATGAACACTTCGTACGACACGGTTTGCGCCGAGGCCCGCAAGCTGCCCAGCAGGGCGAACTTGTTGTTGCTCGACCAGCCGGCGAACAGCACCGCGTAGACTGACAGACCGGCCATGGCGAAGAAGAACAGGATGCCGATGTTGATATCCGCCACGCCCCAGGTCGGGGTGATCGGGATGATCGCGAAGGCAATCAGCAAGGCGCTCATGGCCACGACCGGCGCCAAAGTGAAGATCACTTTGTCGGCGAACGGTGGCGTCCAGTCTTCCTTGAAAAACATCTTGATCATGTCGGCGGCGATCTGGAACGCGCCGAACGGACCGACGCGGTTCGGACCGTAACGGTCCTGCCAGAGGGCGAGCAGGCGACGCTCGACCCAGCTCAGCAGGGCGCCGCAAACCACCACGGCGAGCAGAATCACCACGGCCTTGAGGACCGCGATGATGATGTCGATCACTTCAGGAGTGAACAAGGTCATTGCGCTGCCTCCTGCAGACCGTCAACGGATTGGCCAAAGATGGCTGGCGGAATACCGGCGATGCCCGCAGGCAATGCCACCAGACCGGCGCCCAGCTCTTCGTTGATGCGCAGCGGCAGACGCAGGGTCTGGCCGGCGACGTTCAAGCTCAGCATGGCGCCGTCGTTGACACCCAAACGGTCGGCTTCAGACTTGGCCAGTGCAACATAAGCAGCGGGGATGCGTTCCTGAACCGGAGCGGCTTTCGAAGAGTTCTCTTCGCTGCCGAACAGGTGGAAGAACGGCACAACCTGCCAGGTGCCCTGGGCCGGGTTGAACGCGCGCGGAACACTGGCGAACCAGTTCAGCGAGTCACCGCTGGTTTCGATCAGGCGGGTGCCCGGGTCACCAGCGCGGATGTGACCACCGACTTCGTCCTGGAACTTGTTCCAGGCTTGCGGCGAGTTCCAGCCCGGAGACCAGGCGAACGGCACTTGCTGACGCGGTTCGGCCGAGCCCGAGTAACCTTCCATGGAGAAGGCGAACGCGGTGTCCTTGTCCTGCGGGGTGCGCGGTTCGTGCACGTTGATGTCGGCACGCATGGCGGTACGACCGGAGTAACGCAGCGGTTCGCGGGCCAGTTTCATGCCCTTGATGCGGAACGCGGCGGACGGTGCGGCATCAACGATGCGGTTCAGGATCGAGGTGCTGGAAGCGACGGCGGCGGTGGCGTGGTCCAGTTGGGTCCAGTCGATCGGCTGGTTCAGCAGGGTCGCGCGCAGGGCATGCAGCCAGCGCCAGCCTTCGTGAACCAGGATGCTCGCATCCATGTACTTCGGATCGAACACCTGGAAGAAGCGCTGGGCGCGGCCTTCCTGGCTGACCAGCGTACCGTCGCCTTCAGCGAAGCTGGCGGCTGGCAGAACCAGGTGCGCGCGATCGCTGGTGGCAGTCTTCTGATGGTCGGCCACGATCAGCACTTTGGCGGCGGTCAGGGCGGCATCGACTTTAGCTTTGTCGGTACGGGTGTACAGATCGTTTTCCAGCACGACGATGGCGTCGGCTTTACCATCGATCACGGCTTGCAGCGCGGCGTCGACCGATTCGCCACCGAGCATGGCCAAGCCGAGGCTGTTGGCCTCTGGCACGATCAGGCTGATAGAACCGTTCTTCTCGCGCAGCTTCAACGCTTTCGCAATGTTGGCAGCAGCCTCAATCAGCGCTTTGGAGCCCAGGGAAGTGCCGGCGATGATCAATGGACGCTTGGCGGCGAGCAGGGCGTCGGCAATGCGCTTGGCCAGCTCAAGGGCTTCGGCGTCCAGACCTTCAACGGCAGGAGCGCTGGCGTCGAGGGCGTGAGCCACGGCGAAACCGATGCGGGCCAGGTCGTCTGGAGCGGCGTGAACGCACTCTTCGGCGATGTCGTCGAGCTTGGTTTCAGCCAGGCTTGCGATGAACAGCGGGTTCAGCGCGTGCTGGCCGATGTTCTTCACTGCGGCGTCGAGCCAAGGCTGGACGCGCATGGCGTCGGCCATGTCTTCGGCCTTGCCCTTGACCGATTGACGCAGGGACAGGGCCATGCGTGCAGCAGTCTGGGTCAGGTCTTCACCGAGGACGAACACGGCGTCGTGGTCTTCGATGTCGCGCATGTTCGGCACTGGCAGCGGGCTGTCTTTGAGCACTTGCAGGACCAGGCGGATGCGCTCCAGCTCGGCAGCTTCGATACCGGAGTAGAAGTGTTCGGCGCCCACCAGTTCGCGCAACGCGTAGTTGCTTTCGAGGCTGGCGCGGGGCGAACCGATACCGACGATGTTGCGACCGCGCAGCAGGTCGGCGGCTTTATCCAGCGCTTCGTCGAGGCTCAGCTTGGCGCCGTTGGCCAGCAATGGCTGACGCGGGCGGTCTTCACGGTTGACGTAGCCATAGCCGAAGCGGCCACGGTCGCACAGGAAGTACTGGTTCACCGAACCGTTGAAACGGTTTTCGATGCGACGCAGTTCGCCGTAACGCTCGCCCGGGGAGATGTTGCAACCGCTGGAGCAGCCATGGCAGATGCTCGGCGAGAACTGCATGTCCCACTTGCGGTTGTAGCGCTCGGAGTGAGTCTTGTCGGTGAACACACCGGTCGGGCAGACCTCGGTGAGGTTGCCGGAGAACTCGCTTTCCAGGGTGCCGTCTTCAACGCGACCGAAGTACACGTTGTCGTGGGCGCCGAATACACCGAGGTCGGTGCCGCCGGCGTAGTCTTTATAGAAGCGCACGCAGCGGTAGCAAGCGATGCAGCGGTTCATCTCGTGGGAAATGAACGGGCCCAGTTGCTGGTTCTGGTGGGTACGCTTGGTGAAGCGGTAACGGCGCTCGTTGTGGCCGGTCATTACCGTCATGTCTTGCAGGTGGCAGTGACCGCCTTCTTCACAGACCGGGCAGTCGTGAGGGTGGTTGGTCATCAGCCATTCAACGACGCTGGCGCGAAACACTTTCGCTTCTTCGTCGTCGATGGAGATCCAGCTGCCGTCGGTGGCGGGGGTCATGCACGACATGACGATCCGACCACGCTTGTCGTTCTCGTCGGTGTACTGCTTGACCGCGCACTGGCGGCAAGCGCCAACGCTGCCAAGGGCTGGGTGCCAGCAGAAATAAGGGATATCGAGGCCTAGCGACAGACATGCCTGTAACAGGTTGTCTGCCCCATCGACTTCGAGCTCTTTGCCGTCTACGTGGATAGTGGCCATGGTTCAAAGTTCTTCGTTGGCCCGGTGTCAGCGGGCGTGGCTAATGGAATCTTGTTATCCGCGTGAATCAACACAGCCGTTAAAGGCGTCATCACACGAAAAGCGAAGGGCACGGACCCTTCGCCTTTTTTAAGCGTTTACGCGCCGACCAGGATCGGCCTTGCCAGAGGCGGGACGGCGGCGCTGACAGGCGCGATACCGGCTTCGAACTCTGGACGGAAGTATTTGATTGCACTGCCCAACGGCTCCACGGCACCCGGTGCGTGTGCACAGAAGGTCTTGCCAGGGCCGAGGAAACCGACCAGACCCAGCAGGGTCTCGATGTCGCCGGCTTGCCCTTCACCGTTCTCGATCGCGCGCAGCAGCTTGACGCTCCATGGCAGACCGTCACGGCACGGAGTGCAGAAGCCACAGGACTCGCGGGAGAAGAACTCTTCCATGTTGCGCAGCAAAGACACCATGTTGACGCTGTCGTCCACCGCCATGGCCAGGCCGGTACCCATACGGGTGCCGACTTTGGCGATGCCGCCGGCGTACATTTGTGCGTCCAGGTGTTCCGGCAACAGGAAGCCGGTACCGGCGCCGCCAGGCTGCCAGCACTTGAGCTTGTAACCGTCGCGCATGCCGCCGGCGTAGTCTTCGAACAGCTCGCGACCGGTGACGCCGAACGGCAGTTCCCACAGCCCCGGATTCTTGACCTTGCCGGAGAAGCCCATGAGCTTGGTGCCCATGTCTTCACTGCCTTCGCGAGCCAGCGACTTGTACCAGTCCACGCCGTCGGCAATGATCGCCGGCACGTTGCACAGGGTTTCGACGTTGTTCACGCAAGTCGGCTTGCCCCACACGCCAACGGCGGCCGGGAACGGAGGCTTGGAGCGCGGGTTGGCGCGGCGGCCTTCGAGGGAGTTGATCAGTGCGGTTTCTTCACCGCAGATGTAACGCCCGGCGCCGGTGTGGACGAACAGCTCGAAATCAAAACCCGAACCCAGGATGTTCTTGCCCAGCAGGCCAGCAGCCTTGGCTTCTTCCACGGCACGGTTGAGGTGCCTGGCGGCGGTGGTGTATTCGCCACGCAGGAAGATGTAGCCACGGTAGGTTTTCAGGGCGCGGGCACTGATCAGCATGCCTTCGATCAGCAGATGGGGCAGTTGCTCCATCAGCATGCGGTCTTTCCAGGTGTTCGGCTCCATTTCATCCGCGTTGCACAGCAGGTAGCGGATGTTGATGGATTCGTCCTTTGGCATCAGGCCCCACTTAACGCCCGTGGGGAAGCCTGCACCGCCGCGACCCTTGAGGCCGGAATCTTTCACGGTCTGGACGATGTCGTCCTGGGCCATGTCGGCGAAGGCCTTGCGCGCTGCGGCGTAACCGTTCTTGGCCTGGTATTCGTCGAGCCAGACGGCTTCGCCGTCGTCACGCAGACGCCAGGTGAGCGGGTGAGTCTCGGCCGAACGCTTGATGCGGTTGGCAGGACCGAAGGAAGTCAGGGTCATACGTAGCCCTCGAGCAGTTTGGCAACGCCTGCTGGCTGCACATCACCGAAGGTGTCGTCGTCGATCATCAACGCCGGCGCCTTGTCGCAGTTGCCGAGGCAGCAGACCGGCAGCAGGGTGAAACGACCATCGGTGGTGGTCTGACCCAGGCCGATGCCCAGCTTGTTCTGGATTTCGCTGACCACGGACTCATGGCCGCCGATGTAGCAGACCATGCTGTCACAGACGCGAATGATGTGGCGGCCGACCGGCTGACGGAAGATCTGGCTATAGAACGTCGCCACGCCTTCAACATCGCTGGCCGGGATGCCGAGGATCTCGCCAATGGCGTACAGGGCGCCGTCCGGCACCCAGCCGCGTTCCTTCTGAACGATCTTCAGGGCTTCGATCGACGCCGCGCGCGGGTCTTCGTAGTGATGCAGCTCGTGCTCGATGGCCGAGCGCTCGGTTTCACTCAAGGTGAAACGGTCTGTCTGGATAAGCGTGCTGTTCATGCTTAGCGGTCCACGTCGGCCATAACGAAATCGATACTACCCAGGTACGCAATCAAGTCCGCGACCATGCTGCCTTTGATCACCGAAGGGATCTGCTGCAGGTGCGGGAAGCTTGGGGTACGAATCCGGGTGCGGTAGCTCATGGTGCCGCCATCGCTCGTCAGGTAATAACTGTTGATGCCCTTGGTCGCTTCGATCATCTGGAAGGATTCGTTGGCCGGCATGACCGGGCCCCACGAAACTTGCAGGAAGTGCGTGATCAAGGTTTCGATGTGCTGCAGGGTGCGCTCTTTCGGCGGCGGCGTGGTCAGCGGGTGATCCGCCTTGTACGGGCCTTCCGGCATGTTGCGCAGGCACTGGTCGATGATCCTGATGCTCTGGCGCATCTCCTCGACACGCACGATGCAGCGGTCGTAGGCATCGCCATTGGCGGCCAGCGGCACTTCGAACTCGAAGTTCTCGTAGCCCGAGTACGGGCGCGCTTTACGCAGGTCGAAATCGCAACCGGTCGAACGCAGGCCGGCACCGGTGACACCCCATTCCAGGGCCTCTTTGGTGTTGTAGTCGGCGACGCCGATGGTCCGGCCACGCAGGATGCTGTTGTCCAGTGCGGCTTTCTGGTATTCGTCCAGACGCTTGGGCATCCACTCGACGAAATCCTTGACCAGTTTTTCCCAGCCGCGCGGCAGGTCGTGGGCGACGCCACCGATGCGGTACCAGGCCGGGTGCAGGCGGAAACCGGTAATGGCTTCGATCACCGTGTACGCGCGCTGACGGTCGGTGAACGTGAAGAACACCGGGGTCATGGCGCCGACGTCCTGGATGTAGGTACCCAGGAACAGCAGGTGGCTGGTGATTCGGAAGAACTCGGCCATCATGATGCGGATGACGTCGACCTTCTCCGGCACCTTGATGCCGGCCAGCTTCTCGACAGAGAGCACGTACGGCAGGTTGTTCATCACGCCGCCGAGGTAGTCGATACGGTCGGTGTACGGGATGAAGCTGTGCCAGGACTGACGCTCGGCCATTTTCTCGGCACCACGGTGGTGGTAGCCGACGTCCGGTACGCAGTCGACGATCTCTTCGCCGTCCAGCTGCAGGATGATGCGGAACGCACCGTGCGCGGACGGGTGGTTCGGGCCGAGGTTGAGGAACATGTAGTCCTCGTTCGGGCCGGAACGCTTCATGCCCCAGTCTTCCGGCTTGAAGCGCGCGGACTCTTCCTCGAGCTGCTGCTTGGCCAGGTTCAGGGTGAACGGGTCGAACTCGGTGGCACGGGCCGGGAAGTCCTTGCGCAGCGGGTGACCTTCCCAGGTCGGCGGCATCATGATGCGCGACAGGTGCGGGTGGCCGGTGAAGTGGATGCCGTACATGTCCCAGACTTCACGTTCGTACCAGTTGGCATTTGGCCAGATGCTGGTGACGGAAGGCAGGTTGAGGTCGCTCTCGGACAAGGCGACCTTGATCATCACGTCACTATTACGTTCGATCGACATCAGGTGATAGAACACGGAGAAGTCGACGCCGTTCGGCAACCCTTGACGCTTGGTACGCAGACGCTCGTCCACGCCGTGCAGGTCATAGAGCATGACGTACGGCTTGGGCAGGTTACGCAGGAAGGTCAGGACTTCGACGAGTTTGGCGCGGGCAACCCAAAGCACCGGCATGCCGGTGCGGGTAGCCTGGGCGGTGAACGCCTCCGGGCCAAAGCGGTTGTTCAGTTCGACGACCACATCCTGGTCGTCTGCCTTGTAAGGCGGGATGTACAGAGCACTGCCTGTAGTCATGGTTATTTTATCGCTTTCGGTCAACGTAAAGAATGAAGCCAGGTTCTCGTTCCATGGAAAGAGGCAGATCTGGATCAGACTTCGTCGGGGCTGCGCAGGTTGGTTACCTGAATACGCTGTTCGCGGCGCTTTTCCTTTTCGGAAGGCATCTCGGCGCGGTACACGCCTTGATCGCCAACGACCCAGGAAAGTGGGCGACGCTCCTGGCCAATCGACTCCTGCAACAGCATCAGGCCTTGCAGGAAAGCTTCAGGGCGGGGCGGGCAGCCAGGCACGTAGACGTCCACGGGCAGGAACTTGTCCACCCCTTGAACGACGGAGTAGATGTCGTACATGCCACCGGAGTTGGCGCACGAACCCATGGAGATGACCCATTTAGGCTCGAGCATTTGCTCGTAGAGACGCTGAATGATCGGCGCCATCTTGATGAAGCAGGTACCGGCGATAACCATGAAATCCGCCTGGCGCGGTGATGCCCGGATAACCTCGGCGCCAAAGCGCGCGATGTCGTGGGGCGCCGTGAAGGCGGTGGTCATTTCCACGTAGCAGCACGAAAGACCGAAGTTGTACGGCCACAGGGAGTTCTTGCGCCCCCAGTTGATCGTGCCGTTAAGCACGTCTTCGAGCTTGCCCATGAAAATGTTTTTGTGGACTTGATCTTCTAACGGATCGGAAACGGTTTCCCGCTGGCCAATCGGATACTGCTCGTTAGGAGCATCGGGGTCGATCCTGGTGAGATTGTATTGCATTGCCAAAGCCTCATTGTTTCAGCTTCGCTTGCCGCTTGCGCCGAGCTTCCGGAGCCCAGTCAAGGGCGCCCACTCGGAATAGGTAGACAAGGCCTGCCAACAGAATTGCTATGAAAACGAGAGCTTCGACGAATCCGGTCCAGCCGCTTTCGCGGACGGACACAGACCAGGCAAAGAGAAAGAGGGCTTCGATATCGAAGATCACGAAGAGCATCGCGACCAGATAGAATTTGGCTGAGAGCCGCAAGCGGGCGCCACCTGTAGGTAGCATGCCGGACTCGAACGGTTCGTTTTTGCTGCGACCCCAGGCTTTTGACCCGAGGAGGCTGGAAACACCGAGCATGAAGGCGCAGAGGCCGACAACGCCTAGAAGGAAAATGGCAAAGCCCCAGTTGTGGGCCATGAGTCCTGTCGCTTCGGGCATGCTGGTAATCCTTAACAGAGAGCAAAGGTCTCTGAGCTTGAAAAGAAACAAAAGCAGTGACGATATGTCGCAGCAATCAATCCCGCTGATTTTATGGCTAAACACCCGGCAAGTAAAATTCCTGTAGCGAAATTTATTATAGGAATAAGGACATAGCGGGCCTCAAAACCCCCACAGGCCTTGCGGCTTGGGCATTAGCCGGCATTTCGTCAATTATGTTTTGTAGGGAATGTAACGAACATTATTGTCCATAAATGATAATCAGTATTGTTTGCAGTGGTTTTTAAACTGCTTGGCCTTCGGATACTCGGGAAGTTGTCTTATATGAGCGTTACAGCAAGTAGCGGCGGAGTGCGTTTTAGCGGGTTTTTCTGACGTTGGTGGCGCTCTGGATCAATGTTTCGCCCGGCCATCGCCGGTCCCTGTAGGAGCTGTCGAGTGAAACGAGGCTGCGATCTTTTGATTTTGTTTTTCAGGAGCAAGATCAAAAGATCGCAGCCTGCGGCAGCTCCCACAGGGTTTTGTGGTGTTTGGGGGAGGGTGCAGGCAAAAAAACGCCCCGAACCAGTCGGGGCATCAGATGTGCAGCGCTGCGGTTAGCTTTCTATTCGGCCCGCAACGGCTGTTGACTCAAGCGAAGCAGATCAGTGGAACTGTTCTTCTTCGGTCGAACCGGTCAGTGCGGTTACCGAGGACGAGCCACCCTGGATCACGGTGGTCATGTCGTCGAAGTAGCCGGTGCCCACTTCCTGCTGGTGCGCCACGAAGGTGTAACCCTTGGCGGCGTCAGCGAATTCCTGCTCTTGCAGCTTCACGTAGGCAGTCATGTCGTTGCGGGCGTAGTCGTGCGCCAGGTTGAACATGCTGTGCCACATGTTGTGAATGCCGGCCAGGGTGATGAACTGGTGCTTGTAGCCCATGGCGGACAGTTCGCGCTGGAACTTGGCGATGGTCGCGTCGTCCAGGTTTTTCTTCCAGTTGAAGGAAGGCGAGCAGTTGTACGACAGCAGTTGGTCCGGGTATTCCTTCTTGATCGCTTCAGCGAAGCGACGAGCTTCTTCCAGGTCCGGCTTGGCGGTTTCGCACCAGATCAGGTCGGCGTATGGAGCGTAAGCCAGACCGCGAGCGATGGCCTGATCCAGACCGGCGCGCACTTTGTAGAAACCTTCCTGGGTACGTTCGCCGGTCACGAATGGCTGGTCGTACGGGTCGCAGTCCGAAGTCAGCAAGTCGGCGGCGTTAGCGTCGGTACGGGCCAGGATGATGGTCGGAGTACCGGCAACGTCGGCCGCCAGACGGGCAGCGGTCAGCTTCTGTACGGCTTCCTGGGTAGGAACCAGTACCTTGCCGCCCATGTGGCCGCATTTTTTCACGGAAGCCAGTTGGTCTTCGAAGTGAACGCCGGCGGCGCCTGCTTCGATCATGCTCTTCATCAGCTCGTAAGCGTTCAGAACGCCGCCGAAACCGGCTTCGGCGTCAGCCACGATTGGTGCAAAGTAGTCGATGTAGCCGTCATCGCCCGGGTTCTTGCCGGCTTTCCACTGGATCTGGTCGGCACGACGGAACGAGTTGTTGATGCGCTTGACCACGGTTGGAACCGAGTCCACCGGGTACAGCGACTGGTCCGGGTACATCGATTCGGCGGAGTTGTTGTCCGCAGCCACTTGCCAGCCCGACAGGTAAATCGCCTGGATGCCGGCTTTGACTTGTTGTACAGCCTGGCCGCCGGTCAGGGCGCCCATGCAGTTGACGAAATCTTTCTCAGGACGGAAGGCTGGCTTGGCACCCTGGGTGACCAGGTTCCACAGCTTCTCGGCGCCCATTTTTGCAAAGGTGTGCTCAGGTTGAACCGAGCCACGCAGGCGGACGACGTCAGCAGCGGAGTAAGTGCGTGTCACGCCTTTCCAGCGCGGGTTTTCAGCCCAGTCTTTTTCGAGGGCTGCAATTTGCTGTTCGCGTGTCAGTGCCATGGGAGATAAACCTCGTCGCGTCTTTATGAAAAGTTGTTCTGCGGTGGAAAATTCCTGCGCTCGCTGACCAGAAGCTTAAGCGGTCAAGTCGGATTCGGCGGGGAGGGCGACGGGATGAACGATGGGCTCGAGGGGAAGTGAGCAGGTAAAGGCGAACTGCGGGCGCATTCGGGCGTCGTGGGCCTTGGTGCGAACATCAGTGTGGTGCCGGGTTACCTATTACGCTTCCGTCCCTCGGGACAACTTCGTTCCAGTCGACAACCTCGTCAAACACACCTTGTGGGCGGTACAGACACGAAGCGGTTCGCGGGGGTAGGTGCGAACATCGCCTCGAAGGCCCTTGCCAGGGCCTCTGATTAGCGGGAGCGAGGCCATCATGCCTTCGCTTTTTTGGCTCGTCAAACGTTTTGTAGTGCTTTTTTTCAGGCACTACATCTTTGGTCTAATACGACTCGTCAGTCAGTTTTTGGTGCTTTAGTCCAGGGTGTCGACTTTCACCCGCAAAGTCATGTCGTTGCGACTCTGGGTCGAGTAGCTGCGGGTCAGGCCCTGTTTGTCGGCCTGGGTCTGACCATTGACCCCGGCCAGCAGGATCCACTCACCGAGGTGGCCGGTGACGGTTGTGTCGGTACTTTGTACGTTCACTACATCGGGACGTTCCTGGCTCATGCGGTCACGGTTGGTGCTGATCGACAGGTGAACGATGTCGCCGGTGACGTTTGCCGTGACGTAGAAACCCTGAGTGACATTGCGGTATTGGGTCTCGCTGCTGTAGCCGCCGTAGGAATCAGTCTGCGAGCTGGTAATCGGCACGCTCTGGCCGACCTGGATCAGTGCTGGTGCGCCTTCGCTGGCCTGCACTTGCTGAATGCCGCCGTCGCGACTGTCGGTGCTGTAGTTGATGATGCGGTTCTGGCTGGGCTTCGCACCGTTCACCGAGTAATTCTGGTCGCCCTGGAAGTTGTTGTCGCTGGTGTCGACGGTGATCAGCAGACGCTTGGGAGCTGTGTCGAGTTGCGAAAGAAGGGCTTTAAGTTCGTCGATCTTGCGCTGATCGGCGTTGACGATCAGCTGATTGCCGTAGGCGCTGACCTGGCCGTTCTTGCCGACGAAATCCTGCGCAACGGGCAGCATATCTGCGCTGGTGCGGTAGTTCAGTGGCACGATTTCGGTGGCCGCCAAGACCGAAAAACTGCAGGTCACCAGCAGCGTGGTGAGCAGGGTGCGTAGGGACATATCCGTTATCTCCGCCAAATAAACAAAGCCCGTAGGAGCTGCCGAAGGCTGCGATCTGTTGATCTTGCCCCTGGGTTTTTATTGATAGTGCCAGTTTGTCGGCCCGGGATGGGGCAAGTTGAATGGTAGACAGCAAAACGCCCCGGCATCCGGAGATGGCGGGGCGTTTTGTGGTGTTGTCGAGTGCATTTGTGGCGAGGGAGCTTGCTCCCGCTGGGTCGCGAAGCGGCCCTAAATTATTGGGGCTGCTGCGCAGCCCAGCGGGAGCAAGCTCCCTCGCCACAGGGTATCAGGCCGAATGCCGAACCATGTCCACATGCGGAATCCCGGCTTCCAGGAACTCCTCACTGACCATGTGAAAGCCCAGGCGCTCATAGAACGCCGTGGCTTGTACCTGGGCGCTGAGCATCTGCTGCTTCAGGCCGCGCTCTTCAGCTTCGCCAATTACCGCTTGCATCAGCGCATCGCCAACTTTCAGGCCGCGCCAGTCCTTGAGTACCGACACCCGGCCAACGTGCCCATCGGGCAGCAGGCGGGCGGTACCAATTGGAAAGTCGCCTTCGTAAGCGAGGAAATGCACTGCATCGATGTCATCGGCATCCCATTCCAGTTCAGGCGGAACGGACTGCTCGGCGACGAACACCGCTTCACGAATGCGCCGGATCTCGGCGTTGTCCTTTTGCCAGTCTGCGACACGTACGTGAATCTTATTCATCGGCAAACCCCAGGCTTCCTTGCTTGACCAGTTCGCACAGCAGTCCGCGGCCGTCTTCGTCGCTCAGCCATTCGCCAAGGTTATCGGCGTGCAGCGAGTCGGCGGCGCAGATCATCTTCAGCAGTTCGCGCAGCTTGCCTGGCAGGTAACGGCTCTGACCGCTGGCGAACAGCAGCAGGTCGTCATCGACTTCAGACCACGCCAGGCGTGCGCTCGGGTTGCGAATCAGGATCGCGCCTTGCTCCAGGGCGGACATGAAGTCGTCTTCTTCGACGTCTTCCGGGCCCACCACCAGTTCCGGGTAGCGTGGCTCGGTCATGAACTGGCCGAACCAGGTCAGCAGCAGGCGCTCGTCGCTCATGTGCTCGGCCAGCAGGCCTTTCAAGCGGTCGAGTGCGTCGCGCTGGATCTGGTGAGGGTCAGCAGTCGGCGCGGCGTCGGCGTCGGTGTAGCGTTCTTCGTCCGACAGGAACTGGCTGAGGAAGTCAGTGAAATGGGTCAGCACTTCAGCGGCGCTCGGCGCGCGGAAACCGACGGAGTAGGTCATGCACTCATCAACGGCGACGCCGCAATGGGCCAGGCGTGGCGGCAGGTAGAGCATGTCGCCCGGTTCCAGCACCCATTCATCGGTGGCTTCGAATTCGGAGAGGATCCGCAGGTCGGCGTGGGCCAGCATCGGGCTCTCGGTGTTGCACATCTGGCCGATCTTCCAGTTGCGCTTGCCGTGGCCTTGCAGCAGGAACACGTCGTAGTTGTCGAAGTGCGGACCAACGCTGCCACCCGGCGCGGCGTAGCTGATCATCACGTCGTCGATGCGCCAGCTCGGCAGAAAGCGGAAGTTTTCCAGCAGTTCGCTGACTTCCGGGACGAACTGATCCACGGCTTGCACCAGCAGGGTCCAGTCACGTTCAGGCAGCTTGCTGAATTCATCTTCGGCGAACGGGCCGCGACGCAGTTCCCACGGACGCTCGCCATTCTCGATGATCAGTCGCGATTCGACTTCTTCTTCCAGCGCCAGGCCGGCCAGTTCGTCGGCGTCGATCGGGCTTTCGAAATCAGGAATGGCCTGACGGATCAACAGCGGCTTTTTCTGCCAGTAGTCGCGCAGGAATTCCCGTGCCGTGATGCCGCCCAGAAGTTGAAGAGGAATATCAGGATTCATGTGTAACCTATTGAAAAAATGCACTTTTCAGACGGGAATAAAAACGCCCGGCGCGGCCGGGCGTCTTAAAGGGGTCTAGCGGTCGATCAGATGCGTCTGGCTTGTTCTACAGCGTTGCCGATGTAGTTGGCCGGGGTGAGCAATTTCAGCTCGGCCTTGGCGGCGGCTGGCATGTCCAGGCCGTCAATGAAAGTCTGCAGCGCTTCTGGGCTGATGCCCTTGCCGCGGGTCAGTTCTTTCAGCTTTTCGTACGGGTTTTCGATGTTGTAGCGACGCATCACGGTCTGTATCGGCTCGGCCAATACTTCCCAGCAGGCGTTCAGGTCAGCGGCTATCTTCTGCTCGTTGAGCTCAAGTTTGCTGATGCCTTTCAGGCTGGCTTCGTAGGCGATCACACTGTGGGCGAAGCCGACACCGAGGTTGCGCAGTACGGTGGAGTCGGTCAGGTCGCGCTGCCAGCGGGAGATCGGCAGCTTGCTCGCCAGGTGCTGGAACAGTGCGTTGGCTATCCCTAAGTTGCCTTCGGAGTTTTCGAAGTCGATCGGGTTGACCTTGTGCGGCATGGTCGACGAACCGATTTCGCCAGCGATGGTGCGCTGCTTGAAATAGCCCAGGGAGATATAGCCCCAGATGTCGCGGTCGAAGTCGATCAGGATGGTGTTGAAGCGCGCGATCGCGTCGAACAGCTCGGCAATGTAGTCGTGCGGTTCGATCTGCGTGGTGTAGGGGTTGAAGCCCAGGCCCAGCTCGTCTTCGATGAAGGCGCGGGCGTTGGCTTCCCAATCGATCTCAGGGTAGGCCGACAGGTGGGCGTTGTAGTTGCCGACAGCGCCGTTGATCTTGCCCAGCAGCGGAACGGCAGCGACTTGAGCGATCTGGCGCTCCAGGCGGTAAACCACGTTCGCCAGTTCTTTGCCCAGGGTGGTCGGCGAGGCCGGTTGACCGTGGGTGCGCGACAGCATCGGTACGTCGGCGAAGCGGATCGCCAGTTCGCGGATGGCGTTGGCGGTCTGGCGCATCAGCGGCAGCATCACGTCATCACGGCCTTCGCGCAGCATCAGGGCGTGGGACAGGTTGTTGATGTCCTCACTGGTGCAGGCAAAGTGGATGAACTCGCTGACCTTGGCCAGTTCCGGCAGCTTGGCCGCTTGCTCTTTGAGCAGGTATTCAATGGCCTTGACGTCGTGGTTGGTGGTGCGCTCGATCTCTTTGACGCGCTCGGCGTGCTCCAGAGAGAAGTTTTCCGCCAGGGTGTTGAGCACCGCGTTGGCTTCGGCGGAGAATGCCGGCACTTCGCTGATGGCAGGGTGAGCGGCCAGGCGCTGGAGCCAGCGCACTTCAACCAGGACGCGGGCACGGATCAGGCCGTACTCGCTGAAAATCGGGCGCAGGGCCTGGGTTTTGCCGGCGTAGCGGCCGTCAACAGGGGAAACCGCAGTGAGCGAAGAGAGCTGCATGGGGTGTTCTCGGACAGTCGGGCAACGAAATGGGGCGCGTATCATACATGAAAAAATCCGCCGGTCCGTCGCCAACTGACCGGCGTATTACGCGTATTGCTGAGTTCGGTGCTGTTGATGCGGATTATTCGTTACGCATCAACGGGTAAAGCTCTTTGAGCAATTTGCGGCGGCTGATCACCAGCTGCCAGCGATGACCGCCCAATTGCCGCCACAGGCGCGCCGATCGGATGCCGGCCAGCAGCAGGGCACGAATTTTCGAGGCATTGCTCGGTTGTTGCAGGTTGCGCATGTCGCCGTGCACCTGGATGCGTTGGCGCAGGGTGCTGAGGGTGTCCTGATACAGTGCGCCGCAGGCGGCGATCACGTTTTCGTGGGCCGGGCCGAAGTGTTCGACCTGGGACTGGATCTGCGGCAGACGCTTGCCGATCACGTCGAGCATGTCATTGCGCTTGGCCAGCTGACGCTCAAGGCCGAGCATGGCCAAGGCATAACGCAGCGGTTCGCGCTGCAGGGCGCTTGGGTCGCGTTCGAGGGCGCCGATCAGCGCGCGGTAGCCTTCACGCAGGTTGATGTCGTCGCCGCCGTAGACTTCCAGAGTGTCCTTGGGGTCGCGGATCAGCAGGCTACCGAGCATGCAGGTCAGTCCGGCTTCGTTGGTCTGGCCGGACTTGGCAATCCTGTCCACCAGCACGGCGGCGAGAAACACGCCGCCCAGTGCTGTCAGTTGCTCCTGAATCGGGTTCATAGGGCCTGGCCCTTGCTCGTCCACGGCTGCGCCACTTCAATCACGCCGCCGCCGAGGCAGATTTCGCCGTCGTAGAACACCACGGACTGGCCCGGAGTGACCGCGCGTTGCGGATCATCGAAGGTTGCGCGATAACCCGTGGCGGTTTTTTCCAGGATGCACGGCTGGTCGCTCTGGCGATAACGAACCTTGGCGGTCAGCTTGCGTGGCTGGCTCAGATCGATCGGGTTGACCCAGTAGATATCGGAAGCGAGCAGGGCGCGGGAGAACAGCCACGGGTGATCGTTGCCCTGGCCAACGATCAGCTCGTTGTGTTCCAGGTCCTTGAACAGCACGTACCACGGCTCATCGCTGGCATCTTTCAGCCCGCCAATGCCCAGGCCCTGGCGCTGGCCGATGGTGTGGTACATCAGGCCGTGGTGACGGCCGATGACTTCACCTTCGGTGGTCTTGATCTCGCCCGGTTGCGCTGGCAGGTACTGCTTGAGGAAGTCGCTGAAGCGGCGCTCGCCGATAAAGCAGATCCCGGTGGAATCCTTTTTCTTCGCGGTCGCCAGCTCGTATTTCTCGGCAATGGCGCGCACTTGCGGTTTTTCCAGCTCGCCGACCGGGAACAGGGTCTTGGCGATCTGTTCGCCGCCGACGGCGTGCAGGAAGTAGCTCTGGTCCTTGTTCGGGTCCAGGCCCTTGAGCAGTTCGGTGCGGCCGTCGATGTCGCGGCGACGCACGTAGTGACCGGTGGCGATCAGGTCGGCGCCGAGCATCATGGCGTAGTCGAGGAACGCCTTGAACTTGATTTCACGGTTGCACAGGATGTCCGGGTTCGGCGTGCGTCCGGCCTTGTATTCGGCCAGGAAATGCTCGAACACGTTGTCCCAGTACTCGGCGGCGAAGTTGGCGGTGTGCAGCTTGATGCCAATCTTGTCGCACACGGCCTGAGCATCCGCCAGGTCATCCATGGCGGTGCAGTATTCCGTTCCATCGTCTTCTTCCCAGTTCTTCATGAACAGGCCTTCCACCTCATAGCCCTGCTCGATCAGCAGGAGGGCGGAAACGGAAGAGTCCACGCCGCCGGACATGCCGACAATGACGCGCTTCTTTTGTGTGTCAGAAGGGGCTGGATCACGCATAGGGATTCAATGAGTGTCTTGAAAAAGGACGCGATTCTATCAGGCTGGAGCCTGCATGGCTAAAGAGAAGGACGGATCAATTCGAGGCTGAAGTTCTGGCCTGCCAGATAGTCGTCGATGCAGCGGATGATCAGCTCGCTGCGCCAGTTGTCGCGCTGCTCGATTAATTCCTCGCGGGTCAACCACTTGGCGCCGACGATGCCGTCGTCCAGTTGATAATCCGGGTGGTGTTTGAGCGGTTTGGCGATAAAGCAGACCCGCTGGTAGGTCACGCCGTTGCTGGGTGCGGTGTAGAGATAAATGCCCAGTACGCCGGTCGGCTCGACGTCCCAGCCGGTTTCCTCGAGGGTTTCGCGCGCGGCGGCTTCGGTCAAGGTTTCGTTCGGGTCCAGATGACCGGCGGGCTGGTTGAGCACCACACGCCCGTGCTTGAGTTCTTCGACCATCAGGAAGCGACCGTTGTCTTCGACGATGGTGGCGACGGTGATGTGGGGTTTCCAGTCCATTAGCCTTCCTCAATTTCCAAGGTGTAAATACGGTCAAATGTAGGAGTGAGCCTGCTCGCGATAGCGGTGGGTCAGGCGAATCAATGTTGAATGATATACCGCTATCGCGAGCAGGCTCACTCCTACAGGGAATTGTGTGGATTCTGAAAACACAAACCCCGGCACAGGGCCGGGGTTTGTGATGTTCCCTTACAACCTTACACCAGCGCAGCTACCGCCGCGTTGAAGGTTGCGCTTGGGCGCATGGCCTTGCTGATCAGTTCGGCGTCGGCGTGGTAGTAACCGCCGATGTCCACTGGCTTGCCCTGAACGGCGTTGAGTTCGGCAACGATGGTCGCCTCGTTCTCGGTCAGGGTCTTGGCCAGGGTCGCGAACTGCGCTTGCAGTGCAGCGTCTTCGGTCTGGGCAGCCAGGGCTTGAGCCCAGTACAGCGCCAGGTAGAAGTGGCTGCCGCGGTTGTCGATGTTGCCGACTTTGCGCGATGGCGACTTGTTGTTGTCCAGGAACTGGCCGGTGGCCTGGTCCAGGGTCTTGGCCAGCACCAGCGCCTTAGGGTTGTTGTAGGTCACGCCCAGGTGTTCCAGGGACGCGGCCAGGGCCAGGAATTCACCTAGCGAATCCCAGCGCAGGAAGTTTTCTTCCAGCAGCTGCTGAACGTGCTTCGGAGCCGAACCGCCGGCGCCGGTTTCGAACAGGCCACCGCCGTTCATCAGCGGCACGATCGACAGCATCTTGGCGCTGGTGCCCAGTTCCATGATCGGGAACAGGTCGGTCAGGTAGTCGCGCAGTACGTTGCCGGTCACCGAGATGGTGTCTTTACCTTCGCGGGTGCGCTGCAGGGTGTACTTCATCGCGTCGACCGGCGCCATGATCTGGATGTCCAGACCGGCAGTGTCGTGATCCTTCAGGTAAGCCTGAACTTTCTCGATCACCACGCCGTCGTGGGCGCGCATCGGGTCCAGCCAGAAGATCGCCGGGGTCGCGCTTGCGCGAGCACGGTTGACGGCCAGTTTAACCCAGTCCTGGATCGGCGCGTCTTTGGTCTGGCACATGCGGAAGATGTCGCCGGCCTCGACAGCCTGTTCCATCAGCAGGGTGCCCTTGCTGTCGGTGACGCGAACAACGCCGTCAGCCTTGATCTGGAAAGTCTTGTCGTGGGAGCCGTACTCTTCGGCTTTCTTCGCCATCAGGCCAACGTTCGGCACGCTGCCCATGGTGGTCGGATCGAACGCACCGTTGGCTTTGCAATCTTCGATCACAGCCTGGTAAATGGTGGCGTAGCAGCGATCCGGGATCACAGCCTTGGTGTCGTGCAGCTGGCCGTCGGTGCCCCACATCTTGCCGGAGTCACGGATCATCGCCGGCATCGAGGCGTCGACGATCACGTCGCTCGGCACGTGCAGGTTGGTAATGCCTTTGTCGGAGTTGACCATCGCCAGGGAAGGGCGAACGGCGTAGACCGCCTGGATGTCAGCTTCGATGGCCGCTTGCTGTTCAGCAGGCAGGGCCTTGATGCGAGCGTACAGGTCGCCGATGCCGTTGTTCAGGTTGAAGCCGATCTGTGCCAGCACGTCAGCGTGCTTGGCCAGTGCGTCTTTATAGAACTCGGCAACGATCTGGCCGAACATGATCGGGTCGGAGACCTTCATCATGGTGGCTTTCAAGTGAATCGACAGCAGCACGCCTTGTGCCTTGGCGTCTTCGATTTCGGCCGCGATGAAGCTGCGCAGGGCGTTTTTGCTCAATACCGCGCAATCGAGGATCTCACCGGCTTGTACGCTGGTCTTTTCTTTCAGGACGGTGGCGGTGCCGTCTTGAGCGATCAGTTCGATTTTCACGGCGTCAGCGGCGTCGATCAGGGCGGCTTTTTCGCTGCCGTAGAAATCGCCGGTGTTCATGTGCGCGATGTGGGACTTGGAATCCTTGGCCCACGCGCCCATTTTGTGCGGGTGCTTGCGTGCGTAGTTCTTGACCGACAGCGGCGCGCGACGGTCGGAGTTGCCTTCACGCAGAACCGGGTTCACGGCGCTGCCCTTGATCTTGTCGTAACGCGCCTTGGCTTCTTTGTCGGCGTCGCTGGTGACGGTCTCAGGGTAGTCCGGCAGTGCGAAGCCCTGGGCTTGCAGCTCTTTGATCGCGGCTTGCAATTGCGGAACCGAGGCGCTGATGTTCGGCAATTTGATGATGTTGGCTTCAGGCGTAACGGCCAGGGCGCCCAGTTCGGCGAGGTGGTCGGCTACGGCTTTGTCGCCCAGTTGCTCGGGGAAGCTGGCCAGGATGCGCCCTGCAAGAGAGATATCGCGGGTTTCAACGGCGATATCAGCCGAGGCGGTGAACGCCTCTACGATAGGCAACAGTGAATAGGTGGCGAGGGCAGGAGCTTCGTCGGTGAAGGTATAGATGATCTTCGAGCGGGTGGGCATATTCGGATTAACTCTCTCTTCTTTGCTAAAGCGTGCGCAGAAACTCGAGGGCGCCGGGTAAGCGCGTTCGTTCAAAGTCATCCATGAGCCGAATATCGAGGTTTCGTTGCTGTGATGTTGGGTGCATCAGTAGGGCGTCAAGTGGCCGGACTGCGATAACAGGCCGGCTTTGGGCGGAAACGCTCGTCGCTTTTCATCAAGCGGCAGGCCGTTTTACCCGTCGTGACCCTTTGGTCAGCGGCGGCATTATACATAGGTAGCTGGCAATCTGCCGATGGTTCATACGCAACGAATGTCGTCCATTGGTCTAAAGGTCGCAGGGGCGAACAGGGCGTAAGGTCATTCGTCGTGCTTGAGTTTGGCGCTTTTCCCTTTGCTTTCAGGCTTGTAGCTCGCCAGATGCAAGGCTTTGCCGCCGATGGGCGGAACATAGGGTTTGCGCGCCGATTCAACTGGGTTACGCTCGAACCAAGCCAGATGTTCAATCCAATCAATGGAGTTCAGCATGGGTTACAAGAAGATTCAGGTTCCAGCCGTCGGCGACAAAATCACCGTCAATGCAGACCATTCTCTCAATGTTCCTAATAACCCGATCATCCCCTTCATCGAAGGCGACGGCATTGGTGTCGACATCAGCCCGGTCATGATCAAGGTTGTCGATGCTGCTGTTAAGAAGGCTTACGGTGGCGAGCGCAAGATTTCCTGGATGGAAGTGTACGCCGGGGAGAAAGCGACTCAGGTTTACGATCAGGACACCTGGCTGCCTCAGGAAACCCTGGACGCGGTAAAGGACTACGTGGTTTCCATCAAGGGCCCGCTGACCACGCCAGTCGGTGGTGGCATCCGTTCCCTGAACGTGGCCCTGCGTCAGCAACTCGACCTGTACGTCTGTCTGCGCCCGGTGCGCTGGTTCGAAGGCGTGCCCAGTCCGGTCAAGAAGCCAGGCGATGTCGACATGACCATCTTTCGCGAGAACTCCGAAGACATCTACGCCGGCATCGAGTGGAAGGCCGGTACGCCGGAGGCCACCAAGGTCATCAAGTTCCTCAAAGAAGAAATGGGCGTGACCAAGATCCGTTTCGACGAGAACTGCGGCATCGGCGTCAAGCCGGTATCCCTGCAAGGCACCAAGCGTCTGGCGCGCAAGGCCCTGCAATATGTGGTCGACAACGACCGCGATTCGCTGACCATCGTGCACAAAGGCAACATCATGAAGTTCACCGAAGGTGCCTTCAAGGAATGGGCCTACGAAGTGGCGGCTGAAGAGTTCGGCGCGACCCTGCTCGACGGCGGTCCGTGGATGCAGTTCAAAAACCCGAAAACCGGCAAGAACGTTGTCGTCAAGGATGCCATTGCCGATGCCATGCTCCAGCAGATCCTGCTGCGCCCGGCCGAGTACGATGTGATCGCGACCCTGAACCTGAACGGCGACTACCTCTCCGACGCCCTGGCGGCGGAAGTGGGCGGTATCGGTATCGCGCCGGGTGCCAACCTGTCCGACACCGTGGCCATGTTCGAAGCCACCCACGGTACGGCACCGAAGTACGCCGGCAAGGACCAGGTCAACCCGGGCTCGCTGATTCTCTCTGCTGAAATGATGCTGCGCCACATGGGCTGGACCGAAGCGGCCGACCTGATCATCAAGGGCACCAACGGCGCGATTTCCGCGAAGACCGTGACCTATGACTTCGAACGTCTGATGGAAGGTGCGAAGCTGGTGTCGTCTTCCGGTTTTGGTGATGCGCTGATCTCGCACATGTAAGAAAACGCAGGTACATGAAAACCGCCTGATTCAAAAAGTTGAGTCAGGCGGTTTTTTTATGACTGGTTGACGCTGCGCTGTTAAGCCGTAACGGTCTGTTCAGTGGTGGACGTGGTGGCCTTCGAAGCATCCACCGGGTTGCCGATGTTGATCGCGTGCAGGCCTTTGGGGCCCTGGATGATGTCGAATACGACAGCTTGCCCGGCTTTCAGGGTTTTATAACCATCCATTTTAATGGCTGAGTAGTGGGCAAACAGATCTTCTGTCTTGCCTTCCTCGTTGATGAATCCGTAACCCTTGGCATTGTTGAACCACTTCACCTTGCCGACAGCCATACCCAACTCCCTCTGCAACAGACTCCATCACTGGAGTATCATCCAGTACATCCGCAGTCGAATCTGTAAATAAGATTGACTCCGCGGACCTTTTTTACCCACTGTGGGCTCTATTGTTTGTAACACCGTTTTGCCGATAGTCAAGCTGACCGGGCAGTCGGAGTTGAAAACGCTGATAGCCGCCCCCACCACTGTATTTGAACCACTGACGAACCTTTCTTTCCATGCATGCAATCAGCCAGATTCGACTAACATTCAATCAGGATCGCCCTGATTTACACGACGACGATTCCACAGGCATTGCTGTTCAGGAGGCAAAGCCTGCACTTCAGGCGCCGCCGATGTACAAGGTGGTTTTGTTCAACGATGACTACACACCGATGGATTTCGTCGTCGAAGTGCTCGAGGTGTTTTTTAACCTGAATCGCGAGCTGGCGACCAAGGTCATGCTGGCCGTCCACACAGAAGGACGGGCAGTATGTGGAGTGTTTACCCGCGACATCGCCGAGACCAAGGCCATGCAGGTCAACCAGTACGCCAGGGAAAGCCAGCATCCGCTACTCTGTGAAATCGAGAAGGACGGTTAATCGCCGACCACTTGGGTATGAGGTGAAGCTATGTTAAACCGCGAGCTCGAAGTCACCCTCAATCTTGCCTTCAAGGAAGCCCGTTCGAAGCGTCATGAGTTCATGACCGTCGAACACCTCTTGCTGGCCCTATTGGACAATGAGGCTGCCGCCACCGTTTTGCGTGCGTGCGGCGCAAACCTCGACAAACTCAAGCATGACCTGCAGGAGTTCATCGACTCCACCACGCCATTGATCCCCGTGCATGACGAGGATCGCGAAACCCAGCCAACCCTGGGCTTCCAGCGTGTCCTGCAGCGTGCTGTGTTTCACGTACAGAGCTCGGGCAAGCGCGAAGTGACCGGTGCCAACGTGCTGGTCGCGATTTTCAGTGAGCAAGAGAGTCAGGCGGTGTTCCTGCTGAAACAGCAGAGCGTCGCCCGTATAGATGTCGTCAACTACATCGCCCACGGCATTTCCAAGGTGCCAGGGCATGGCGATCACTCTGAAGGTGAGCAAGATATGCAGGACGACGAGGGCGGTGAATCTTCTTCCTCGGGTAATCCCCTGGATGCTTATGCCAGCAACCTCAATGAGTTGGCGCGCCAGGGTCGTATCGATCCGTTGGTGGGGCGTGAGCTTGAAGTCGAGCGTGTCGCGCAGATCCTGGCGCGTCGGCGCAAAAACAATCCGCTGCTGGTGGGCGAGGCGGGCGTGGGTAAAACCGCGATTGCCGAAGGCCTGGCCAAGCGCATTGTCGACAACCAGGTGCCGGACCTGCTGGCCAGCAGCGTGGTTTACTCCCTTGACCTGGGTGCCTTGCTGGCCGGCACCAAGTACCGTGGCGATTTCGAGAAGCGCTTCAAGGCGTTGCTCAATGAGCTGAAAAAACGTCCGCAGGCGATCCTGTTCATCGACGAGATCCACACCATCATTGGTGCGGGTGCCGCATCCGGTGGTGTCATGGATGCCTCGAACCTGCTCAAGCCGCTGCTGTCATCCGGTGATATCCGTTGCATCGGTTCGACCACCTTCCAGGAGTTCCGCGGCATCTTCGAGAAGGACCGTGCCTTGGCCCGGCGCTTCCAGAAGGTCGATGTGTCGGAGCCTTCCGTGGAAGATACCATTGGTATTCTGCGCGGCCTGAAAGGTCGTTTCGAAAGCCATCACAATATCGAGTACAGCGACGAAGCCCTGCGCGCGGCTGCCGAGCTGGCATCGCGTTACATCAATGATCGGCACATGCCGGACAAGGCCATTGATGTCATTGACGAGGCGGGTGCCTATCAGCGTCTGCAGCCGGTGGAAATGCGCGTTAAACGCATCGAAGTGCCTCAGGTCGAGGACATCGTTGCGAAGATTGCGCGGATTCCGCCAAAACACGTCACCAGCTCCGATAAAGAGCTGCTGCGTAACCTCGAGCGTGACCTGAAATTGACCGTGTTCGGTCAGGATGCCGCGATCGATTCGCTGGCAACCGCGATCAAGCTGTCCCGTGCCGGCCTCAAATCCCCTGACAAGCCTGTCGGTTCGTTCCTGTTCGCAGGGCCGACCGGTGTCGGTAAAACCGAAGCGGCACGTCAGTTGGCCAAGGCGTTGGGTGTCGAGCTGATTCGCTTCGACATGTCCGAATACATGGAGCGCCACACCGTATCGCGTCTGATCGGTGCGCCTCCAGGGTATGTCGGGTTCGATCAGGGTGGTCTGCTGACCGAAGCCATCACCAAGCAGCCACACTGCGTGCTGTTGCTCGATGAGATCGAGAAGGCGCATCCGGAAGTCTTCAACCTGCTGTTGCAGGTCATGGATCACGGTACGTTGACCGATAACAATGGGCGCAAGGCGGATTTCCGTAACGTGATCGTCATCATGACGACCAACGCCGGTGCCGAGACTGCAGCCCGCGCTTCGATCGGTTTCACCTATCAGGATCACTCTTCCGATGCGATGGAAGTGATCAAGAAGAGCTTCACGCCGGAATTCCGCAACCGTCTGGACACCATCATCCAGTTTGGTCGCCTCAGCCATGAGGTCATCAAGAGTGTGGTGGACAAGTTCCTTACCGAGCTTCAGGCGCAGTTGGAAGACAAGCGTGTGTTGCTGGAAGTCACCGATGCAGCCCGCAGCTGGCTGGCCGAAAGTGGTTACGACGCGGCGATGGGCGCTCGCCCAATGGCTCGCCTGATCCAGGACAAGATCAAGCGTCCGCTGGCGGAGGAGATTCTCTTTGGCGAACTGGCCGAACATGGCGGTGTGGTGCACATCGACATCAAGGACGGCGAGCTGACCTTCGAGTTCGAGACCACGGCCGAGATGGCCTGACGTTCAGAAGCAAAACAAAAAGGCGCCGAGAGGCGCCTTTTTGTTGCCTGCACGCGAATCCCCCTGTAGGGGCTGCCGCAGGCTGCGATCTTTTGATTTTGTTTTTTAAGATCAAAAGATCGCAGCCTGCGGCAGCTCCTACAGGGGCAGATGTTCCGGAGTTTTTCAAGGCGGATTTCGGTGGCGGCTAAATCGCAGGCAAACAAAAACGCCCGGCATGAGCCGGGCGTCTTGTGTTGACTTGATTAGCGAGTGAGCTCCATCTCTGTAGGAGCGAGCTTGCTCGCGATGGTCGTCAACGATGTTGCGGGGAATCTGACTTGGCGCGGTGCTCTCAGGTTTTTCGCGAGCAAGCTCGCTCCTACCTTAGCGAGCGCGGTAAGTGATGCGCCCTTTGCTCAAGTCATAGGGCGTCAGCTCGACGCGCACTTTGTCGCCGGTAAGAATACGGATGTAGTTCTTGCGCATCTTGCCGGAGATGTGCGCGGTTACGACGTGCCCATTTTCCAACTCCACACGAAACATGGTGTTGGGCAGGGTGTCGACGACAGTGCCTTCCATTTCGAAGCTGTCTTCTTTCGACATGCAGTAAAGCCCTCGGTGTCCAATGAATGGCCCGGTGCAACTGCGCCAGGCAAAAGCGGCGTGCATTGTGCCCGAAAAGTGGGGTTTAAGCCAAGGGGTTTAGGGCTGGCTCTAGTTTAGAACCACCCAGCGCTGATTAATCAGCAACTCAATGGGGCGATATTGAGTCTTGTAGTTCATCTTTTTGCAGTTTTTGATCCAGTAGCCGAGGTAGACCGCCTCCAGCCCCAGCCGGCCGGCCTCGGCGATTTGCCAGAGGATTGCGTAGCGCCCAAGGCTGCGACGCTCTTCGGCGGGTTCGTAGAAGGTGTAGACCGCCGAAAGACCGTTCGGCAGTAAATCGGTGACGGCGACGGCCAGCAGCCGGCCGTTCAGGCGAAATTCATAAAAACGTGAAAACGGCAGGTCCCGCACCAGGAATGTCGAAAACTGGTCGCGACTTGGCGGGTACATGTCGCCATCGGCGTGACGCTGTTCGATATAGCGCTGGTAAAGGTCGAAGTACTCTTCGTTGAAGCGGGGCTTGGCGGGGCGCACCTGCAAATCCGCGTTGCGCTTGAAGATGCGTTTCTGTTGCCGGTTGGGCGTGAACTGTCCCACGGGAATACGCGCCGGAACGCAGGCATTGCAATTCTGGCAATGCGGTCGGTAGAGATGGTCGCCACTGCGACGAAACCCCATCTCCGACAGGTCTGCGTAGACATGCACATCCATGGGCTGACTAGGGTCGAGGAACAGGGTTGTGGCCTGCTCCTCGGGCAGATAACTGCAAGAGTGCGGCTGAGTGGCATAGAACTTCAAACGCGCCAACTCGGTCATGATCAACCCTCGGATAGTGCTTTTGAATAAGTGTAAGCCACACGGGCAAAAGTCGCTCAGCAAACCCAGGTGGCGGTGTTGGGTTGGTCCAGGTGCCTGGCCAGATAGATCGCAAATTCACGGCGGGGAATGGCTCGGGCGCCCAGGCTGTGCAGGTGGTCGGTAGGCATCTGGCAATCGATCAGCACGAAGCCCGATTCTTTCAGATGCCGCACCAGTGTGGCAAAACCGAATTTCGAGGCGTTGTCAGCGAGGCTGAACATGGACTCGCCGAAAAACAGCTGGCCCATTGCCAGGCCATACAACCCGCCGACCAGTTCATCCCCGTCCCACACTTCCACCGAGTGCGCGTGCCCGCGCCTGTGCAATTCGATGTAGGCGTCCTGCATGGCCTCGGTGATCCAGGTGCCGTCAGCGTATTCCCGGGGGGCTGCACAGGCTCGGATGACGGCGGCGAAGTCCTGGTCAAAGGTCACTTGATAGCGTTGCTGGCGCAGCAGTTTGTTCAGGCTGCGCGAGACATGCAATTCGTCGGGAAACAGAACCGTGCGCGGGTCCGGCGACCACCAGAGAATCGGCTGGCCTTCGGAAAACCAAGGGAAGCAGCCGTGGCGATAAGCCGAGATCAGCCGATCGGCGGACAGATCGCCACCGGCAGCCAGAAGCCCGTTGGGGTCGCGCATGGCCTTTTCCAGCGGTGGGAAAAGCAGGGTATTGCGTTGTAACCAAGTCAGCATGGCATCCGGGCTTGCAGAAGGGGAGGGCAGTGGCGGGTGTTGGCCCGCCGTAAAGTTTGCCTTCAAACGGCAGGAATGTCGTCGAGGTATTTTTCGGCGTCCAGCGCCGCCATGCAACCGGCCCCGGCAGACGTAACGGCCTGGCGATAAACGTGGTCGGCTACGTCACCGGCGGCAAACACACCTGCAATCGCCGTAGCGGTGGCATCGCCTTCGCTGCCACCCTTGACCAGCAGATACCCGTCGCGCATTTCCAGTTGGCCCGTGAACAGGTCGGTATTGGGTTTGTGGCCGATGGCGATAAACACCCCGGCCAGCGGCAGTTCTCTGGTTTCGCCGGTGTGGCTGTCCCGCAGGCGGGCGCCGGTCACGCCGCTGGCATCGCCGAGCACTTCATCCAGATTCTGGTTCCAGTGCAGGCGGACATTGCCGTTGGCGGCCTTTTCGAAGAGTTTGTCCTGGAGGATCTTCTCCGAGCGCAGCTTGTCGCGCCGATGGATCAGGTGCACTTCCTTGGCGATGTTCGACAGGTACAAAGCTTCCTCGACCGCAGTATTACCGCCACCGACCACCGCAACCACCTGATTGCGATAGAAAAATCCATCACAGGTCGCGCATGCCGAAACCCCTTTGCCAGCAAATTTTTCTTCCGACGGCAGACCCAGGTATTGCGCAGAAGCGCCGGTGGCAATGATCAGTGCGTCGCAGGTGTAAGTCGCGCCATCGCCGATCAGTTCGAACGGCCGTTGTTGCAACTTGGCGGTATGGATGTGGTCGTAAACGATCTCGGTGGCAAAGCGCTCGGCGTGTTTTTGCATGCGGTCCATCAGCACCGGCCCGGTCAGGCCTTCGACGTCGCCTGGCCAGTTATCCACCTCGACGGTGGTGGTGAGCTGGCCACCTGCCTGTATGCCGGTAATGACGACGGGATTGAGGTTGGCGCGGGCGGCATAAACGGCTGCGCTGTAACCGGCAGGGCCGGAGCCCAGGATAATCAGGCGTGAATGCTTCGCTTCGCTCATAAAAACACCTCATAAGCCTTTGTCACAAAAGAGAATGCATGCTCAAATTGAACGGCATGTCATGTGCTGTTGACTATGCTACACCCGAGGGGCTCAAGCATGGCGTCGTGCGTACAAACCCGTACAATGCCCTGCGTGTTACCTATATTCAGTGCGCGCCGTGTTTATAAAAACCGGGGCGTAGTGTTAAAAGTAGTCCCGGTAACACGTGTTAACTTTTTTACCTGCCTGGATTGGGTAGTTTTTCGGCAGTTTTTATAGACATTCACCAGATGGACGCGCCATTGGCGCAGGAAAAGAAGCGTTTTGAAGAAATCCACCGCAGCACCTAAACCAGCCGTCGTTCCGCTCTGGCGCCAGCACTTGCACTACCGACTCAAGGAAGGTGCGCTGATCGCCATCGGTGCCTTGTGCCTGTTCCTGATGATGGCCTTGTTGACCTATGGCAAGGATGATCCGGGCTGGAGTCATAACAGCAAGATCGACGACGTGCAGAACTTCGGCGGTCCAGCGGGCTCCTACAGCGCCGATATCCTGTTCATGGTGCTGGGTTACTTCGCCTACATTTTCCCGTTGCTGCTGGCGATCAAGGCGTACCAGATCTTCCGCCAACGTCACGAACCGTGGCAGTGGAGCGGCTGGCTGTTCTCCTGGCGCCTGATCGGCCTGGTGTTCCTGGTGCTGTCGGGTGCCGCTCTGGCCCATATCCATTTCCATGCCGCGACCGGTTTGCCGGCCGGTGCGGGCGGTGCGCTGGGCGAAAGCCTCGGCGACCTGGCCAGGAACGCCCTGAATATCCAGGGCAGCACGCTGCTGTTCATCGCGCTGTTCCTGTTCGGCCTGACCGTGTTTACCGACCTGTCGTGGTTCAAGGTCATGGACATCACCGGCAAGATCACCCTTGATCTGTTCGAGCTGTTCCAGGGCGCGGTCAATCGCTGGTGGGCGGCCCGTACCGAGCGCAAGCAACTGGTCGCCCAATTGCGTGAAGTCGACGACCGCATGGATGAAGTAGTCGCGCCGACCGTCACCGACAAGCGCGAGCAGGCCAAGGTCAAGGAACGCTTGATCGAACGTGAGCAAGCCCTGAGCAAGCACATGTCCGAGCGCGAGAAACAGGTGCCGCCGGTGATTGCGCCCGCGCCGCCAAAGCCCGTCGCACCGAGCAAACGCGTCGAAAAAGAGAAGCAGGCGCCTCTGTTCGTCGACAGCGCCGTGGAAGGCACCTTGCCGCCAATCTCGATTCTCGATCCCGCGGAAAAGAAACAACTCAATTACTCGCCCGAATCCCTGGCGGCGGTCGGCCACCTGCTGGAAATCAAGCTCAAGGAATTCGGCGTTGAAGTCACGGTGGATTCGATTCACCCAGGTCCGGTAATTACCCGTTACGAAATCCAGCCGGCGGCCGGCGTCAAGGTCAGCCGCATTTCCAACCTGGCCAAAGACCTGGCCCGTTCCCTGGCCGTGACCAGCGTGCGCGTGGTGGAAGTGATTCCGGGCAAGACCACGGTCGGTATCGAGATTCCCAACGAAGACCGGCAGATCGTGCGTTTCTCCGAGGTGTTGTCGACCCCCGAGTACGACAACTTCAAATCCCCGGTCACCCTGGCCCTGGGCCACGACATCGGCGGCAAGCCGGTCATCACCGACCTTGCGAAAATGCCACACTTGCTGGTGGCTGGTACCACCGGTTCCGGTAAGTCGGTGGGTGTGAACGCGATGATCCTGTCGATCCTGTTCAAGTCCGGCCCGGAAGACGCCAAACTGATCATGATCGACCCGAAAATGCTCGAACTGTCGATCTACGAAGGCATTCCGCACCTGCTGTGCCCGGTGGTCACCGACATGAAGGACGCTGCCAACGCCCTGCGCTGGAGCGTCGCCGAAATGGAGCGACGCTACAAGCTGATGGCCAAGATGGGCGTGCGAAACCTGTCGGGCTTCAACGCCAAGGTCAAGGAAGCCCAGGACGCCGGCGAGCCGTTGAGCGATCCGCTGTACAAGCGCGAAAGCATCCACGACGAAGCGCCGCTCCTGCAAAAACTGCCGACCATCGTGGTGGTCGTCGACGAATTCGCCGACATGATGATGATCGTCGGCAAGAAGGTTGAAGAACTGATCGCCCGTATCGCCCAGAAGGCGCGGGCGGCCGGAATCCACCTGATTCTTGCGACCCAGCGTCCGTCGGTGGACGTGATCACCGGTCTGATCAAGGCCAACATCCCGACTCGTATGGCATTCCAGGTATCGAGCAAGATCGACTCCCGGACCATCATCGACCAGGGCGGTGCCGAGCAGCTGCTGGGCCACGGTGACATGTTGTACATGCCGCCGGGCACCAGCCTGCCGATTCGTGTTCACGGTGCATTCGTGTCCGACGATGAGGTTCACCGTGTGGTGGAAGCCTGGAAGCTGCGGGGCGCGCCGGAATACAACGACGACATCCTCAATGGTGTCGAAGAGGCGGGCAGCGGCTTCGAAGGCAGCAGCGGTGGCGGCGACGGTGACGATCCCGAGGCCGACGCGCTGTACGATGAAGCTGTGCAGTTCGTGCTGGAAAGCCGTCGCGCCTCCATTTCCGCGGTTCAGCGCAAGCTGAAGATCGGCTACAACCGCGCCGCGCGCATGATCGAAGCCATGGAAATGGCCGGGGTCGTGACATCCATGAACACCAACGGTTCGCGTGAAGTCCTGGCCCCGGGCCCGGTGCGCGACTGACCCGAGCATGAAAGGGGTGGCGCCCATTGGCGTCGCCCGCACTCCCACGAATGTTATGAGGACTCCCATGCGTCTGATCCGCATGCTGTTGCTGCCGGTACTGGCTTTGACCACGCTCCAGGCTAACGCCGATGACAAGGACGTGGCGCGCTTGACCCAACTGCTGGAAAAATCCCAGACCCTGACCGCACGTTTCTCGCAACTGACCCTCGATGGCACCGGCACCCAGTTGCAGGAAACCGCCGGCGACATGTCCCTGCAGCGTCCGGGCCTGTTCTACTGGCACACCGACGCGCCGGCCGAGCAGACCATGATCTCCGATGGCAAGAAGGTCACCCTGTGGGACCCGGACCTGGAACAGGCCACCATCAAGAAGCTCGATCAGCGCCTGACCCAGACCCCAGCGTTGCTGCTGTCCGGTGACGTGTCCAAGATCAGCCAGAGCTTCGACATCAGCGCCAAGGAAGCCGGCGGCGTGATCGACTTCACCCTCAAGCCGAAGACCAAGGACACCCTGTTCGACAGCCTGCGCCTGTCGTTCCGCAACGGGCTGGTCAACGACATGCAGTTGATCGACAGCGTTGGTCAGCGCACCAATATCCTGTTCACCGGGGTGAAGGCCAACGAGCCGATCCCGGCCTCCAGGTTCAAGTTCGACATCCCGAAGGGTGCGGATGTGATCCAAGAGTAAAACGCCGAACCTGTGTAGGAGCGAGCTTGCTCGCGAAAAACCCAGGCACGCCGCGGGGTGTCAGATTGACAGCGTTACCGTTGACGACCATCGCGAGCGAGCTCGCTCCTACATGACTACAGAGGTTTAACAGTACGCCATGGACCTGTTTCGCAGCACCCCCATCGCCCAGCCCTTGGCCGCCCGCCTGCGCGCGGCCAATCTGGACGAGTACGTCGGTCAGGAACACGTGCTCGCTCGCGGCAAGCCCTTGCGCGAAGCGCTGGAGCAGGGTGCTCTGCATTCGATGATTTTCTGGGGCCCGCCGGGCGTGGGCAAAACCACGCTGGCGCGGTTGCTCGCGGAAGTTTCGGATGCGCACTTCGAAACGGTCTCAGCGGTGCTGGCCGGGGTCAAGGAGATCCGTCAGGCGGTGGAAATCGCCAAGCAGCAGGCCGCGCAGTACGGCCGCCGTACCATCCTGTTCGTCGACGAAGTGCATCGCTTCAACAAGTCCCAGCAGGATGCGTTCCTGCCGTACGTTGAAGACGGCACGCTGATTTTCATCGGCGCAACCACGGAAAACCCTTCGTTCGAACTCAACAACGCCTTGCTCTCCCGGGCGCGCGTCTATGTGCTCAAGAGCCTCGATGAAGTGGCCCTGCGCAAACTGGTGCAGCGCGCACTGACCGAAGAGCGGGGTTTGGGCAAGCGGAACCTGACCCTCAGCGACGAAGGCTTCCAGATGCTGCTGTCGGCCGCCGATGGCGATGGTCGGCGCTTGCTCAACTTGCTGGAAAACGCCTCGGACCTCGCCGAAGACAACAGCGAAATGGGTGTCGACCTCCTGCAAAGCCTGCTCGGCGATACCCGCCGGCGGTTCGACAAGGGCGGCGAAGCGTTCTATGACCAGATCTCCGCGCTGCATAAATCGGTGCGTGGCTCCAACCCCGATGGCGCGCTGTACTGGTTCGCGCGGATGATCGACGGCGGTTGCGACCCCTTGTACCTGGCCCGGCGCGTGGTGCGCATGGCCAGCGAAGACATCGGCAATGCCGACCCTCGCGCCCTGAGCCTGTGCCTTGCGGCTTGGGAAGTGCAGGAGCGCCTCGGCAGCCCCGAAGGCGAACTGGCGGTGGCCCAGGCCATCACTTATCTGGCCTGCGCGCCAAAGAGCAACGCGGTGTACATGGGCTTCAAGACCGCACTGCGCGCCGCCGCCGAGCACGGTTCTCTGGAAGTGCCGCTGCACCTGCGCAACGCGCCGACCAAGCTGATGAAGCAGCTGGGCTACGGCGATGAATACCGCTATGCCCACGATGAGCCGGACGCCTACGCCGCCGGAGAAGACTATTTCCCGGAAGAACTCGACCCGATTCCGTTCTATCAGCCCGTGCCCCGTGGCCTGGAATTGAAGATCGGTGAAAAGCTCAATCACCTGGCGAAACTCGACCGTTCAAGCCCCCGGCAGCGGAGAAAATAGTGCTTCCTTTGATCGTTGCGGTTTCCGTCGGCGGGATGGCCGGCACGTTGTTGCGTTTTGCCACGGGCAACTGGATCAACGCGAATTGGCCGCGGCACTTCTATACCGCGACGCTGGCCGTTAATATCGTGGGCTGTTTGCTGATCGGCGTTCTATACGGTCTGTTTTTGATACGCCCGGAGGTGCCCATCGAGGTGCGTGCCGGGTTGATCGTCGGCTTCCTCGGGGGGCTGACGACTTTTTCATCCTTTTCACTGGATACGGTGCGCCTGCTGGAAAGCGGGCAAGTGCCGCTGGCCCTGGGCTATGCGGCGCTCAGCGTATTCGGCGGGCTGCTTGCCACCTGGGCCGGCCTGTCCTTGACCAAACTTTGATAAACGAGAAACCGACATGCTCGATTCCAAACTGTTACGTAGCAACCTTCAGGACGTAGCGGACCGCCTGGCATCCCGTGGCTATGCCCTGGATGTTGCGCGCATCGAAGCGCTGGAAGAACAGCGCAAGACCGTCCAGACCCGCACCGAAGCACTGCAGGCTGAACGTAATGCGCGTTCCAAATCCATCGGTCAGGCCAAGCAGCGCGGTGAAGACATCGCGCCGCTGATGGCGGACGTCGAGCGCATGGCGGGCGAATTGAGCACCGGCAAAGTCGAACTGGACGCGATCCAGAGCGAACTGGACTCGATCCTGCTGGGTATTCCTAACTTGCCGCACGAATCCGTGCCGGTCGGTGATGACGAAGACGGCAACGTCGAAGTGCGCCGCTGGGGCACGCCGACTGCCTTCGATTTCCCGGTTCAGGACCACGTGGCCCTGGGCGAGAAGTTCGGCTGGCTGGACTTCGAAACCGCCGCCAAGCTGTCCGGCGCCCGTTTTGCCCTGCTGCGCGGTCCGATTGCCCGTCTGCACCGTGCCCTGGCGCAGTTCATGATCAACCTGCACGTCACTGAGCACGGCTACGAAGAGGCCTACACGCCTTATCTGGTCCAGGCCCCGGCGCTGCAAGGCACCGGCCAGCTGCCGAAGTTCGAAGAAGACCTGTTCAAGATCGCGCGCGAAGGCGAAGCCGACCTGTACCTGATCCCGACCGCCGAAGTGTCGCTGACCAACATCGTCGCCGGCGAAATCGTCGATTCGAAACTGCTGCCGATCAAGTTCGTCGCCCACACGCCGTGCTTCCGCAGTGAAGCCGGCGCATCGGGCCGCGACACACGCGGCATGATCCGCCAACACCAGTTCGACAAAGTCGAGATGGTGCAGATTGTCGAGCCATCGAAATCCATGGAAGCGCTGGAAGGCCTGACCGCCAACGCCGAGAAAGTCCTGCAACTGCTGGAACTGCCTTATCGCACCCTGGCCCTGTGCACCGGCGACATGGGCTTCAGCGCGGTCAAGACCTACGACCTGGAAGTGTGGATCCCGAGCCAGGACAAGTACCGCGAAATCTCGTCGTGCTCCAACTGCGGCGACTTCCAGGCCCGTCGCATGCAAGCGCGATTCCGCAACCCGGAAACCGGCAAGCCGGAACTGGTGCACACCCTGAACGGCTCCGGCCTGGCAGTGGGTCGTACCCTGGTCGCGGTGCTGGAAAACTACCAGCAGGCTGACGGTTCGATCCGCGTACCGGACGTGCTGAAGCCGTACATGGGCGGCCTTGAGGTCATCGGCTAAATGAACTATCTGCCGCTGTTTCACAACCTTCGCGGCAGTCGTGTGTTGGTCGTCGGTGGGGGGGAAATTGCCTTGCGCAAATCCCGCCTGTTGGCCGATGCCGGTGCGCTGCTGCGGGTGGTTGCACCTGAAATCGAAGCACAACTGCGCGAACTGGTTGCCGGCAGCGGTGGCGAGTGCCTGTTGCGTGGTTACGCCGAAACGGACCTGGAAGGTTGCGGGCTGATCATTGCCGCCACCGACGACGAGGCGCTGAACGCACAAGTCTCCGCCGATGCCCATCGGCGTTGCGTGCCGGTCAACGTGGTGGACGCGCCGGCCCTGTGCAGCGTGATCTTCCCGGCCATCGTCGACCGTTCTCCGTTGATCATTGCAGTGTCCAGCGGCGGCGATGCGCCGGTGCTGGCACGCTTGATCCGCGCCAGGATCGAAACCTGGATTCCTTCCACCTACGGTCACCTGGCTGGTTTGGCGGCGCGTTTCCGTCATCAGGTCAAAGGCCTGTTTCCCGATGTGCAGCAGCGTCGGGCGTTCTGGGAAGATGTTTTCCAGGGCCCGATTGCTGACCGGCAACTGGCCGGACAGGGGGGTGAAGCCGAGCGGTTGTTGCAGGCGAAGATCGATGGCGAAGCGCCAGTGGCGACCGGTGAGGTCTATCTGGTGGGCGCAGGCCCGGGCGACCCCGACCTGCTGACCTTCCGCGCCTTGCGTTTGATGCAGCAAGCCGACGTAGTGCTATACGACCGCCTGGTGGCGCCGGCGATTATCGAACTGTGCCGTCGCGACGCCGAGCGGGTTTACGTCGGCAAGCGCCGTGCCGATCACGCGGTGCCACAGGATCAGATCAACCAGCAATTGGTGGATCTGGCCAGACAAGGCAAGCGCGTGGTGCGATTGAAGGGCGGTGATCCGTTCATCTTCGGTCGTGGTGGTGAAGAGATCGAAGAACTGGCGGCCCAGGGCATCCCGTTCCAGGTCGTGCCGGGGATCACGGCGGCCAGCGGTTGCGCGGCCTACGCCGGGATTCCGCTGACTCACCGCGATTATGCGCAGTCGGTACGCTTTGTCACCGGGCACCTGAAGGACGGTTCCACCGATTTGCCCTGGGCCGATCTGGTGGCCCCGGCGCAAACCCTGGTGTTCTACATGGGGCTGGTGGGCTTGCCGATCATCTGCGAGCAGTTGATCAAGCATGGTCGCGGTGCCGATACCCCGGCAGCGTTGATCCAGCAGGGCACCACGGTCAACCAGCGGGTGTTTACCGGCACCCTGGCAGACCTGCCACGGCTGGTAGCGGAGCATGAAGTGCATGCGCCGACATTGGTGATCGTCGGTGAGGTGGTGCAACTACGCGAGAAACTGGCGTGGTTCGAAGGGGCTCAGGGGCAGGTCTGATTTGTGGCGAGGGGACTTGCCCCCGTTCGGCTGCGAAGCAGCCGTATAATCAGCAAACGCGGTCTTTCAGTAAGACCTCGCTATCCGATTTCAGGGCCGCTTCGCGCCCCAACGGGGGCAAGCCCCCTCGCCACAATTGATCTCACCCACTTTCAAGCTTCAGTTTGATCTCATGCCTTGCGCCAAACCCCTTTCCCGCTCAACCGCCCCCGATCATGGGCCGCGGTGAAGTCCTGGGCCGGCCCTTTCGGCACCACACCCGTCGGGTTGATGGTGCGGTGGCTGGCGTAGTAGTGGTTCTTGATGTGGGTGAAGTCCACCGTCTCGGCCACCCCCGGCCACTGATAGATCTCGCGCAGCCAGTTCGACAGATTCGGATAATCGGCAATCCGCCGCAGGTTGCACTTGAAGTGCCCGTAGTACACCGCGTCAAAGCGAATCAGCGTGGTGAACAGTCGGATGTCCGCTTCGGTCAGGTACTCGCCAGCCAGATAGCGGTTGGCACCCAGCAGCAGCTCCAGTCGATCCAGCTCGGCAAACACATCATCGAACGCTTCTTCATAAGCCTGTTGTGACGTGGCAAACCCGGCGCGATACACGCCATTGTTCACCGCCGGATAAATCCGCTCGTTCAACGCATCGATCTCACCGCGTAGCGGCGCCGGGTAGAAGTCCAGGTCGTTACCGGTCAAATCGTCGAAGGCACTATTGAACATGCGGATGATTTCCGATGATTCATTGCTGACGATGCGCTTTTGCTGTTTGTCCCACAGTACCGGTACGGTGACGCGGCCGGTGTAGTCGGCGGTGTCGGCGGTGTAGCGCTGGTGCATGAATTCGAAGTGATCGAGCTTGTCGCCGGTCGAACCCAGGTTCTGGTCGAAGGTCCAGCCGTTTTCCAGCATCAACCAACTGACCGCCGAAATGTCGATCAGGTTTTCGAGGCCTTTGAGTTTGCGCAGGATCAGCGTGCGATGGGCCCAGGGACAGGCCAGGGACACGTACAGGTGATAGCGTCCGGGCTCGGCCGCAAAACCGCCGACGCCGGTCGGTCCCGGCTTGCCGTCAGCGGTCAACCAGTTGCGACGCTGCGCCTGTTCACGCTGGAACGCGCCGTCCTTGCTGCTTTCGTACCACTTGTCCTGCCAGCGGCCATCCACTAACAATCCCATGTTCAAGACTCCCGAAACCCATAATCGTTGGGGTTGAGTCTATTCCGATGAGTTCGAACAAAAAGCGCAAAGATCGGGCGTAAATGATCGATTAAATCGATTTATCCCGCGCGGCCCAGTATTTTTCAGCGGTTTCGAAGGCCTCGTCGCGGGGCTGTCCGAGGCCACGCAGGGCCAGGGCCATGGTCGAGATCAGGGCCATTTGCGGGTAGCTGTCGACCACGTCGCCACGCCACACCGCTTTCAAGTGCTCAGGATCGAGCGATGCGGGTTTGACGTGACGCTGCGCGGACAACTGCGGCCATTCCTCGTCCCAGCTCTCGCCGCCGGTGGTGCCGTACAGATGGCTGTCGGCGTCCGGGTTGACCTCGATTTCGCCGCCATCGCCCTTGATCACGATGGCGGTGTCACCCAGCAGGCCGCTGGCATCGCGATGTACGGCCTGATAACCCGGGTGGAAAATGCTCTGCAGGCCGCAACGCGCGCCCAGCGGATTGAGAATCCGCGCCAGCGAGTGGATCGGCGAGCGCAGGCCCAGGGTGTTGCGCAGGTCGATCATGCGTTGCAACTGTGGCGCCCAGTCCATCAAAGGCATGAAGGCCAGGCCGCCGTTATCCAGTGCCGAGCCGACTTGTTGCCAGTTGCGGCACAGCGGGATGTTCAATTCGCCCAGCAGTTGCTCGCTGTACAAGCGGCCGGCCGTGTGGGCACCGCCGCCGTGCATGAAAATCCGCACGCCGTTTTGTGCCAGGCACTTGGCTGCCAACAGATACCACGGCAAGTGCCGCTTCTTGCCGGCGTAGGTCGGCCAATCCAGATCCACCGCCAGCGCCGGAGGATTCAGGCGTTCGCGCAATGCCTCGGTGAAGCCCGCCATCTCTTCGGCGCTTTCTTCCTTGTGCCGCAACAGCATCAGGAATGCGCCGAGTTGGGTTTGCTCGATCTTTTCATCGAGCACCATGCCCATGGCCTCGCGGGCCTCGACCCGGGTCAGGTCACGGGCGCCGCGTTTGCCTTTGCCAAGGATCCGCACGAATTGGGCGAACGGATGTTCGGCGGGCGTTTGAAGTGTCAGTGCTGGGTAATCAGTCATAAGCAATTCGTCGGTTTGGGCAGGCCCGCCAGTTTCGCGGCGAGTTTGGCGGGAGTGCCTTTGAACAGTCGGTTCAGGTGCAGGCTGTTGCCTTTTTCCGGGCCGAGTTTCAGGGCGGTGTACTTGATCAAAGGGCGGGTGGCCGGCGACAGTTGGAACTCGGCGTAGAAACTGCGCAACAGTTCGAGGACCTCCCAGTGTTCGGGCGTCAACTCGATGTCTTCGGCAGCCGCCAGGGCACTGGCCACATCGGCTGTCCAGTCACTCAGTTCGACCAGGAAACCGTCCTTGTCCAGTTCGATGGCGCGGGCGCCGACCGTCAATGCATTCATAGCCAACTGTTGACCTTGTCGTAGTGAATCGACAGTTCGACGAAGGCCGGGTAATCGATGGCGCGGGCCCAGTCTGGAACCGCAAGCGCACGGGCCTGGGCATCTTCAGCCAGGACGAACAACTTCAGGCCGCGTGCACTGAGCACCGTGAACGGTGCGGTGGCTGGCTGCAACGCATAGGCGGCATCTCCGGACAGCAGCAACCCGTCGTTGGCCCCGATCACGCGCAGGCAACTGGTCAGGCGTTCGTCGCCGAACGGGGAATGAGACAACACATGCAAAGTCGACATCAGAGGGTGATCACCTGGTCGTAACGGTCAATGAGGGCGGTGATTTCAGGGGCGGTCAACACCTGGGCTTCTTCCAGCGACAGGCCGCTCGGGTCGAGGCCGCGCTGGGTGATGCTGTCGCCGCAGGCGAACAGTTCCTCGACACCGAACATCGGCAGGGCCTGCAGGTTGGCGCTCAGGTCTTTCTGTTGCAGGGCCTTGGCGTTCTGGCCGGCGGCCAGCTGGAACACGCCGTCATTGAGAAACAACAGGCCGATCGGCAGATCGAAGGCACCCCCGGCCAGCACGATATCCAGTGCTTCCCGTGCGCCCGGGCCGGACCAGGGCGACTGGCGGCTGATGATCAACAAGGATTTGGCCATGTCATGCGCCTCCGAAACAGATCAAGCGGTCGGCATCCTGCGTCGCATCATGCAATTGACCCAGGCCGGACAACTCCCACGGTGCACCGACAGCAACCGCCTCGCGCTGATAGCGCCTGGCTTCTTCCTCGTTCAACACGCCACGACGCAGCGCGGCGGCGATGCACACCACGCCATCGAGTCGATGGTCGCTGACAAAGGTGCGCCATTGCTCGGGCAAGTCCAGTTCATCCTGGGGCGTGACCACACTGCCGGACGCGTTGTAGACGCCGTCCTGGTAGAAAAACAGCCGGACAATCTCATGCCCGCCGGCCAGCGCCGCTTGGGCGAACAGCAAGGCGCGGCGCGAGGAGGGCGCATGGGCGGCGGAAAATACGGCAATGGCGAATTTCATGACGGGCTCGATCAGCGAAACTGCGGTCATGATAATGCTTTATCGACGAGAGTGCTGGCTACGGTGCTATCCCGTACAGGTCGCAATACTCCAGCCAATCCATCCCTGCCATCTCCGCTACTTCCCGGTGCACTTCCCGGCGCTGCGTTTCGTAGTCTTCGGCCGTGGCAGCCGTCAGTTGCAGCGTCAGCTCCCAGGCGAACAATCCTAGCCGTTCTGCCTCGGCTTCGAAGGCCTCATGCAAACGCTCATCACGGTACTGCGCCGGGGTTTCGCCCTTGACCTGGGCCAGCAACGGGTTGAGATGATCGAGGTCGTGGCGCAACTCGGGGCGTTCGTCGAGAAACCGCTTCAGTGCCTGTTCATATTGTTGCTCGGTTGCCGCCATGGTCACTCCTTGAGTGGGGATTACGAAGACTGCTTCTTGCTGGCCTTGGCCGCTGCCGCCAGGCATTCGAGGGCAAACTGTTCGGTGTAGGTCATCTGGATCGGCGTGGTTTCGCCTTTGACGGTTCTTTCGCCATCGAGGATGTAGCGAATCCGCTTGTCGGTGACGCCGATTCGCTTGGCTATCCAGGAAGGCGTCTGACCGATCTGGCTGATCAGCTTGTCGGCATATTCAGTGCTCGGTTTGTAGAACTCGGCATTAGGTGTCATCAGATTTCCAGTCAGGGGGGGGCGATGCGGCGTTATTGGCGCGACAGGGTGCGCGAATCGTTGCGTGCTGTCGCGGTATAAATGCAGTAAAGCAGAACGATAGGGGCTGCCCGGGTGATAAAGTCCGCTTTTTCCTGATGAGTGAATGCAATGCGAATTCTGATGGTGGCGCTGGCCGTGACGTTGCTGGCGGGATGCGCGGGCTCGGCGATGAACGATGCCCGCACCAAGGCCCCGTACAAGACCCTGAACTCGGAAAAACCGGCAAAGGAAGTCGCCCAGTGCGTGCAGTTTTCCTGGCAGGACGAGGCCGTGTTCGGCGTCGATGCCGCTGCGTATTTGCAGGCAGGCGAGAAGGGTGGCACGACCGTTTACACACGTTCGGCAGAGTCGTTTGTGGACGTGACCACCGATGCTTCGGGCACGACGTTGAGCTACTACGCCCAGAAGGATGATTTCGTGGCCAAGCGCCGGTTGGCGGCGTTGGCGACTTGCCTCTGATTTGAAGGTTTATTGCATACCCCTGTAGGAGCGAGCCTGAACTGGCCTAATGATTTTGGACACTTCAATCGGGCGCTATGATGGCGCCCAAATCTGAGGTGTTTGGATATGCGTAAATCTTATTCCAGTGAGTTCAAGCTCAAAGCCGCAGCCTATCCCGGTCGCAGCGATTGTTCCATCCCCGGAAAAATTGAACCGTCGCCAACGCGCAGCTTGGCTGAGGGGGCAAATGCTGTCTGTTTTCACTTAACATGTGCACCCTCAGACAAATAACAGGACGCGTTGTCATGTCGAACACAGCCGAGCGGGTCAACATCCTTGAGTCTCAGGTGTTGTCCCACGACTGGTACCTGCTCAGGAAAATCACCTTCGATTACCGCCGCAATAACGGCGAGTGGCAACGCCAGACGCGAGAGGTCTATGACCGTGGCAATGGTGCGGCGATTCTGTTGTACAACCGCGAAAAGAGAACCGTGGTACTGACCCGGCAGTTTCGCTTGCCGGTGTTCGTCAACGGCCACGATGGGTTGTTGATCGAAGTGGCGGCGGGGCTGCTGGAAGGCGCGGCGCCTGAAGACCGCATCCGCGATGAAGCCGAGGAAGAGACGGGTTACCGCGTGCACCATGTGCAGAAGGTGTTCGAGGCCTACATGAGCCCGGGTTCGGTGACGGAAAAGCTGCACTTTTTCATCGCTGAATACGATACAAAGTCGAAAGTCAGCGCCGGCGGTGGACTGGAGGCGGAAACCGAAGAGCTGGAAGTGTTGGAGTGGGCGTTCGAGGACGCGCTCGAAGCGTTTTACCGTGGCGAAATCTGCGACGCCAAGACCATCATGCTGTTGCAGTATGCGGCGATGAAAAACCTCTTCGCCCCAACCTGACTCTATGGTGAAGACATTCCCTTGTGGCGAGGGGGCTTGCCCCCGTCCGGCTGCGTAGCAGTCGTAAAAAACGGAGAACGCGACCTTTCTGGAATACAGGGGGGTGTATGGATTTGGGACCGCTTCGCGGTCCAACGGGGGCAAGCCCCCTCGCCACAAAAGCGGTGTTCCGTTAAAACAGGTCATCCATACGGCTCGCCCCTGACCACTCACCACCTTCGAGCGTCAGCAACAACTCCTTCGCCTCAAGCCCCCCGGCAAACCCGGTGAGCTTGCCCGACGCACCTATCACCCGGTGACACGGCGCCACGATCGAAAGCGGGTTCTTGCCATTCGCCGCACCCACCGCCCTGACCGCCGCCGGGTTGCCGATCTGCTCGGCGATCTGGCTGTAGCTGCGGGTCTCGCCGAACGGGATGGTCAGCAGCGCCGCCCAGACCTTCTTCTGAAATTCCGTGCCGGCAAAATCCAGATCCAGTTCGAAGCGATCGCGGGTGCCGGAAAAATATTCGCGTAGCTGCGCAGCCGTGCGCACCAGGATCGGATTGCCCGGCGCTTCGCTCATCGGGCCGAGGCGCACCCGGCCGGGTTTGTCGTTTTCCCAGAGGATGGCCGCCAGTCGCGAACCGTTCGCCACCAGCTTCAACTGGCCCACGGGTGAAGCCACGGTGGTGCAGGTATAGGTCATGCCAAGGCTCGCGCAAAATTGCTGAACAGGCGTTAAGGATACTGTCTCGACGGGGAGGCGCAATACGTAATCCCGACCATACTTGCCTACTGCTTTCGAAACGTTCCCCTGTTTAATAACAAGAAGAGACCGACTGATGAAGTACGAACCTTTTGTCAAATCGCTGATAGCGACCTCGTTGGCGCTCAGCTGCCTGACAGCTCACGCAGCATCTGTGGCCCCGGCTACCGGGGAAAACGGCATGGTGGTCACGGCCCAGCACCTGGCCAGCCATGTGGGCGTGGATGTGCTTAAGAAAGGCGGCAACGCCGTGGATGCGGCGGTCGCAGTCGGCTATGCGCTGGCGGTGGTGTACCCCGCGGCAGGCAACCTCGGCGGTGGCGGTTTCATGACCATTCAACTGGCGGACGGGCGCAAGACCTTCCTCGACTTCCGTGAAAAAGCCCCGCTGGCCGCAACCGCCAACATGTACCTGGACAAAGAGGGCAACGTCGTCCCCGATTTGAGTACCCGTGGCCACCTGGCCGTGGGCGTGCCGGGCACCGTTTCGGGCATGGAACTGGCGCTGTCCAAATACGGTACCAAACCGCGCAAGGAAATCATCGCCCCGGCCATCAAGCTGGCCGAAGACGGTTTCGTGCTGGAGCAGGGTGATGTCGATCTGCTGGACTACGCCACTGACATGTTCAAAAAGGACATGAAGGATTCCGGCTCGATCTTCTTGAGCAAAGGCGAGCCGATGCAGGTCGGGCAGAAACTGGTGCAAAAGGACCTGAGCAAAACCCTGCGGGAGATCTCCGAGAAAGGCGCCGACGGTTTCTATAAAGGTTGGGTGGCCGACGCCATCGTCACCTCCAGCCAGGCCAACAAGGGCATCATCACCCAGGCCGACCTCGACAAATACAAGACCCGCGAACTGGCGCCCATCGAGTGCGACTACCGTGGCTACCACGTGGTTTCCGCACCGCCACCGAGCTCCGGCGGCGTGGTGATCTGCGAGATCATGAACATCCTCGAAGGCTATCCGATGAAGGATCTGGGCTACCACTCGGCCCAGGGCATGCACTATCAGATCGAAGCGATGCGCCACGCCTATGTGGACCGCAACAGCTACCTGGGGGACCCGGATTTCGTGAATAACCCGATTGCCCATCTGCTGGACAAGAACTACGCGACCAAGCTGCGTGAAGCGATCAAACCACAAAAAGCTGCGGTATCCAGCGAACTCAAGCCCGGTGTAGCGCCCCATGAAGGCAACAACACCACCCATTACTCCATCGTCGACAAATGGGGTAACGCGGTGTCGGTGACCTACACCCTCAACGACTGGTTCGGTGCCGGCGTGATGGCGAGCAAGACCGGGGTCATCCTCAACGATGAAATGGACGACTTCACCTCGAAAATCGGCGTGCCGAACATGTACGGCCTGGTGCAGGGCGAGGCCAACGCCATCGCGCCCGGCAAGGCGCCGTTGTCGTCCATGAGCCCGACCATCGTCACCAAGGACGGCAAAGTGGTGATGGTGGTCGGTACGCCGGGTGGCAGCCGGATCATCACCGCGACCTTGCAGACCATGCTCAACGTGATCGACTACGGCATGAACATCCAGGAAGCGGTGGATGCACCGCGGTTCCACCAGCAGTGGCTGCCGGAGGAAACCAACCTGGAAGCCTTCACCACCAGCCCGGACACGGTGAAAATCCTCGAAAGCTGGGGGCACAAGTTCGCAGGGCCACAGGATCCCAACCACCTGGCGGCGATCCTGGTCGGCGCGCCGTCCCTGGGCGGCAAACCGGTCGGCAAGAACCGTTTCTACGGGGCGAATGACCCACGGCGTAACACCGGGTTGTCGCTGGGTTATTGAGGGTTGTGTCTGGAGGGGGACGGGCTTATGTTCGTCCCCTGACCACTCGGCATATCAAGGAAGGAAATCATGACCACTGCGTTGTTAATCATCGACGTTCAACAGGCTTTGTGTTCCGGTGAATACGAGTGTTTCGAGATCGGACGGGTTATCGACACCATCAATGACCTTTCTGCCCGGGCGCGCAAGGCGGGAGCGCCCGTGGTACTGATCCAGCACGAAGAAACCGGTAGTCCGCTGGCGCATGGTGCTGCCGGCTGGCAACTGGCCGAAGGGCTGCAAACCTCGCCCAAGGACCATCGCGTGCGCAAGACCACCGGGGATTCGTTCTACCAGACCAATCTGCAAAAACTGTTACCGGAAGAGGACTTCGAGCGCCTGGTCATCTGCGGCCTGCAGACTGACTATTGCGTCAATGCCACCGTGCGCCAGGCGCTGAAACTGGGCTACGACGTGGTGCTGGCGGGCGACGCCCATTCCACCGTCGACAACGGCAACCTCAGCGCCGAAGACATCATTGCCGAGCACAACAAGGACCTGGCGCACCTGACCGGTTCCGTGGCGCGGATCGATGTGATACCGGCCAAAGACATCCATTTCTGAACCCACCACATCCCCCTGTAGGAGCGAGCTTGCTCGCGAAGGCGTCGTTACAGTCAATATTGATGTTGACTGATACACCGCTTTCGCGAGCAAGTCGGATCGCCGCACCGCCGCTCCCACAGGATCTATACCGCTCCGAATATCTCAATCAACTCATTGAGAAACGCACTCACCAGGTCCCGCTGCCGCGATGAATGCCGCACGGCCGCATGAAAGCTCACCTCATAGCGCAACAGGTCCGGGTTCAGCGGGTGCAACTGCCCCAGTTGTTCATGACGGGTCGCGTAGTGTTGTGGCAGAAACCCCAGGTGCTGGCCGGACAGAATCAGCAGGGCCGCGCCGTCCATGCTGTCGGTGAGCACCGTCAGGCGTTCGATGGACGTGGGGGCCGGCATTTCCGGCAGCGGATGGCTCGGCCAGACCCAGTCAAACCCGCTGACATCCTCCCGGGTCAGTGCGCCGACTTGCCCGAACAGCGGATGCGAGGGCGCGCAGTAGGCAATCTGGGTTTCCGGGAACAGCGGGAAATAATCGATGCCGGGCAAGCGATGCCAGAAGTAACCGATGGCCAGGTCGATATGGCCGTTGATGATTTTTTCTTCCAGCAGCGACGACGACAGTTCGGTGAAATGGAAGTACAGCCCCTCGTGCCGCGCCCGCAGACGGGCGATGGCCTGGCCGATTTTCTTGTTCGCCACCGGGTCGATTTGCCCCAGCAGTCCGATGTTGATACTGCCCGAGACTTTGCGGTTGATGTGTTGCACCTCGACCTGAAAACCTTCGGCCGCCGCCAGCAAGCGCCGGGCCGCCTCGATGAACTGAGTGCCTTTGGGCGTTACCGAAAACCCGCCGCGCCCGCGTTCGCACAGACGGAAACCGACCCGCGTTTCCAGCGTCGCCAACTGCGCGCTGATCGTGGGTTGCGTGGTGTTGAGGGCGGTTTGCGCCGCCGAGATGCCGCCCGCCTCGACGACGGTCAGAAATACCCGGATCAGACGCAGATCCAGCTCCGTTACAGTTCCCAGCATGGGGGCTCCCGATTCTCGCTTACATAGATACTGATCTATGTGAACAGTGTGCCTGCGATATTTTATTGGCGGAACTCACGCCCTACATTGCCGTGAAACCAGCGTCATCGTCAGCTTATTCTGGAGTTTCACCTGATCTGGACGTCGTAGCGAGCGCTGTACCCACAAAAATAACAATCAACAGCATAGGAACAATCGTATGTCAGGTTCCCCAGTGTCTGCGCACGCCACCGAGGCGAGCGGCGGGATGGCCATCGAAGGCCACTCCATCGATTACATCCCGGAAAACGAACGTCACGCCAGACTCAGCAGCCAGGGCCCATTCTGGTTTCTCGGCAATTTCCACTTCTTCACCATCTCCATCGGCTTTGTCGGCCCGAGCCTCGGCTTGTCGGCGCTGTGGACCATGCTCGCCGGTGCCCTGGGCATCATGTTCGGCACCATCTTCATGGCGTTCCACGGCTCCCAGGGCCCGGAAATGGGCCTGCCGCAGATGATCCAGTCCCGCGCCCAGTTCGGATATCGCGGGGTGATCCTGGCGCTGATGGCGACGATGTTTGTGTTCGTCGGTTTCAACGTGGTGAACATTTCGCTGATCATGAACGGCCTTGAACACGTGTTCGGCATTGACCCGACCATCGTCGCCGTGGCCGTGGTGCTGATCGGCGCGCTGTTGTCGATCTACGGCCACGACCTGATGCACAAGGCCTTCAAGTGGGCCTTGCTGGCGACCTTGCCGCTGTACGCACTGGTGACCATCGCCCTGATGTTCGGCGCAGGTTCCGAAGGCGTCACCCCGGCGGCCGATCTGGGCTTCAACTGGGTGGCCTTCGCCACGTTGTTCGCCATCGGCGCCAGCTACAACATTTCCTACGCGCCCTACGTCTCCGACTATTCCCGTTACCTGCCGAAAAATACCAGCCGGGCGAAACTGATCGCGGCGGTGTTCATCGGCGCCTCGTTGTCTGGCAGCTGGATGATCGGCCTCGGTGCCTGGCTGGCGCAGGAGCTGAAAGCCGCTGACGCGCTAGTGGCGTTGAACCAGGTCGGCTCCTCGATGGTGCCGGGGCTGGGCAACCTGTTGGTGATCGTCTCGGTGGCGGGTTTCCTGCCGATCATCGCGCTCAACACTTACAGCGCTATGCTGACGCTGCTGACCGGTGTCGACTCGATCAAAAAAATCACCCCGACACCCCGTGCCCGTGTGCTGTCGATCAGTGTGATCAGCGTCATTCTGTTGACCTGCGTGCTGTCGATCAAAGGTGATGGCATCGCGCTGTTGAACACCTTCCTGGTGTTGTTGCTGTACTTCCTCGTGCCGTGGACCGCGGTCAACCTGGTGGACTACTTCTTCGTGCGCAAGGGCCGTTATGCGATCCCGCACTTCTTCACGCCGAAGGGCATCTACGGCGCCTGGCAATTTCGCGGCATCGTTTCGTACCTGATCGGTTTCGCCGCCATGGTGCCGTTCTTCTACATCTTCGATGCCGCCGCCGGCAAAGAGGTGTTCGTCGGCCCGCTGGCGCGAGTGCTGGAAGGCGTGGACATCGCCTGGCTGGTGGGTCTGGTGGTCTCGGGCCTGACCTATTACCTGCTCAGTCGCTCGATTGATCTGGCCGCCGAACGCCGGGTGATCGATGCGCTCAGCGAGAGCGACATCGTCGCCATGACCCATTCATCTGCGGAGGCAGGGCGTTGAGCAGTGTCAAAAATACCGTGGTCGCCTGTTGCCAACTGGCACCGAAAATCGGCGACCTGGCCTACAACCGCACGCTCACCGAACGCGCGATTCGCCAGGCAGCCTTACAGGGTGCCCAGGTCGTGGTGCTGCCCGAGCTGGTGCAGAGCGGTTACCTGTTCACCGACCGCTTTGAGGCGCTGTCGCTGGCGGAAACCACGGATGGCCCGATAGTGCAGCTTTGGCAGGCCCTGGCCCGTGAGCTGAACCTGGTGATCGTCGGCGGATTCTGCGAGCGCCTGCCCGGTGATGAACTGGCCAACAGCGCGGCAATGATCGACGCCAATGGCCTGCGCGCGGTGTACCGCAAGGCGCATCTGTGGGATGCCGAGAAGGACGTCTTCACGGCCGGCGATGCGCCACCGCCGGTGGTCGAAACGCTGCATGGGCGGCTGGGCATGCTGATTTGCTACGACCTGGAGTTCCCCGAGTGGGTGCGTCTTCCGGCGCTGGCCGGGGCCGATCTGCTGTGTGCGCCGGTCAACTGGCCCGACGGTCCGCGGCCGCAGACCGAGCGCCCGGCCGAAGTGCTGCGGGTGCAGGCCAATGCCTCGGTCAACCGCATGTTCATCGCCGCCTGCGATCGCTATGGCCATGAGCGCGGGGTCGGCTGGGTCCAGGGTTCGGTCATCGTCGATGCCGACGGTTATCCGTTGGCCGGGCCGGCAGAGCAGGGTGGCGAGCAGATGTTACTGGCCACGCTGAACCTTGCCGAGGCACGCAACAAGCGCATCAGTGCGCGCAATGACCTGCATCTGGACCGCAGGCCGCAGTTGTACGGTTGAGCGGCTGTTTGTAACTGCTGATGTCACAGCGAACTGGACGCCATTCCCGGCCCTATGGCATCGTCGAGACAACAGGCCATGCAGTGAACGGGATCGCAATGATGGAGGAGGGAAAGAATATCGACGATACGTCGCTGGCCACGCTGAAGGCGTTCAATCATTGCGTATTGCACCTTGGCCGGCTGGCGCGGGAGAGCGGGGCGTCGCGATTCATCGCCGATGGCCTGCAGGCATTCGGTCAACTGGTGCCCTTCGCGTCGGCCTGGTGGGGCGAGATGTCTACGCCGGGTCCTGATGTTACTCCCCAGAGCTGGATGCACGGCAGCATCAATCTCCCCGAATCCTTTGCCGCCGAGTGGCATCCGGTGGCGGCAAACGATCAGTTCTCCCATGCCACGCTGACCCGCCCCGGCGAGGTGGTGCGCGACAACGGGTTCAACGACCCGTGCGAGGCGGTCAACGATTTCGCCCGGCGCTATGATCTCTACCACTTGATGAGCATCACCTACGAGCTGCCCGAAAGCGGCCTGATGTTTTTCGTCTGTCTCTACCGTGGCCTGGATGAGCAGGCGTTCGAGGAGAACGAAGCCGAGCTGTTTTCGGCATTCTGCGATCACCTGTTCCAGCTGTGGCGGTTCCAGGTTCAGGACATGATTCGCTTCGATAGTGAAAACGGCGCGAGTGATTTTGGCGTGGCGCGCATGGACGGCAGTCTGCTGTATGTAGGTGCCAGGTTGTGCGCCGCCATTCAATGCGAATTACCCGGCTGGAGCGGTTCAATGCTGCCGGGCGAGGTGATCGCGCAACTGCCGAAGGCGCCCTGCGTGATCCGCCTGGGCCGCTGCGCCCTGACCCTGAGCCCCAACGCCGAACACGTCATCCTTTCCCTCGATGCGCCATCAGGCGGAGATGGCCTGGCACCACGAGAACGCACCGCAGCGATGCTGTTCGCTGCCGGCCACTCCTACAAGGAAATCGCCAAAATCCTCGCCCTGAGCCCCGCGACCGTGCGCACCTATTTGCGTAACTGCTACTTGCAGCTCGGTGTGAAAAGCAAGGTGGAACTGGGTTCTGTCCTGCGTTCACCCAATGCCTTGACGGAGTCCGTGCGCCGGGATTAACCCAGCCGTTTCAACTATTTGCCTGACCCCTCCTCATTTGCAGAGGTCCATTCGAACGCTGCGCCCTATAGGGTAGGCCCTGTCTATCAGGGGCTGGCGCAATCGCTTCGGGCCGCTTCAAAACAATAAGAACAGGGGTGAGGCATTTGAGACTTTCCAGGTTGTTCATCGCCGTTGCGGCGACAACGGCGTTTTCCTGCATGGCGTTGGCGGCGACACCCGCCGACACGGTCATGCGCAATGGCTACGTCTACACCGTCGATGACCAGAATTCCGTGCAGCAGACCATTGCCATTTCGGGCGGCAAGATTGTCTATGTCGGCAGCGATGCCGGGATCGACGCCTACATCGGCAAGCAAACACAACTGATCGACCTGGCCGGGCGCATGCTGATGCCGGGCTTCGTCGATGCGCACATGCACCCCGGGGATGGTGGTCGGGCCATGACCTTGTGCGACCTGAAATACCAGACCCTGACCCGCGCGCAATTTCAGGCGAGCATCCAGGCCTGCCTCGATGCCGACAAGGACAAGGGGCCGGATGTGTGGCTGGAAGTGGGCAGTTGGGATCGCATCGGCATGACCGGGCTCGATGGCGACGCCGACAAATCGACCCTGGATGCACTCAAGACCCAGCGTCCGATCCAGGTGCGCTCCACCGATTTCCACACCGTGCTGACCAACTCTCGCGGCCTGGAGCTGGCCGGCATCAACAAGAACACCGCCGACCCCGAAGACGGCAAATACCGACGCGACAGCGCCGGCAACCCGAACGGCATCTGTGAAGACGGCGCCGCCGAATCATTGGCCACCGTGGTGCCGGCGGCGACCGACGCGGAAAAACTCAACCAGATCCGGGCGGCCCTCGACGCCATGCGCCAGCAAGGCATCACCAGTTTCTTCGATGCGCTGTCGGGACCTGAAAACGGCAAGGCCTTCACCCGCTTGCAACAGTCCGGCGAGTTGACCGCCCGGGCCTTGCTGGCGATCAAACTGGACCCGGCCGCCGCTGCTGCTGACCCGGTGAAAACCATCGCCGAGGCCAAGGCCCTGGCCAGCACCTACGACCAGGGCGAAGTGAACGTCGCACCGGGCGTGAGCATGCGCCACGTCAAACTGTTCATGGACGGCATCATCAATGCCCCGGCGGACACCGGCGCCATGTTGACCCCGTACCTGCACAACAGCGGTACCGACCAGGCGCCGAAATGGACCCCGGGCAAGAACCTGGGCGAACTGTACTTCCCGCCGCAAGTGCTCAATCCGCTGTTGCTGCAAGCGGTCAAGGCCGGTCTCGATCCGCACCTGCACGCCACCGGTGAGCGTGCGGTACGCGATGCACTGGACAGCGTCGCCTACGTGCGCAAGGCGCTGCCCGGTCAGGACTTCCGCCCGGCCATCGCTCACGCCGAGTCGGTCGATCCTGCCGACTACTCACGCTTCAAGGCACTGGACGTCACGGCCACCATGTCGTTCCAGTGGGCCCAGCAAGCACCGTCCACGGTCGATGGCACCAGTGATCACCTTGGCGCCGCGCGTTTTGCGCGCATGGAACCCTCGGGCAGCATCGCCCAGGCCGGCGGCCGAGTAGCGTTTGGCAGCGATTGGCCGGTCGATCCGCTGGATGAATTCCTGGCGCTGAAAGTCGGTGTCACCCGTTCCGGCGACCCCACCAATCCGCACAGCTATGGCCCCAAGTATGCCGGGCGACTCAACGCCGATCCGGCGCTGTCGCGAGCCGAAGCGCTGCGCAGCATAACCCTCAGTTCCGCCGAACAGCTGAAGCTGGATGCGGTGCTGGGTTCGGTCGAAGTCGGCAAGTTCGCTGACCTGATCGTGCTCGACAAGAACTTCATGCAGGTGCCCGAGGAGGAACTGGGCCGCAATGACGTGCTGCTGACGCTGGTCGGCGGCAAGGTCGTGTGGGCCAAGGCGCCGTTCCTTGGGCTGGCGCCGCAGGTTGCTTCCCAAGTCGTCACTTCCCGATCCGTCCAATAAAAACCAGAGAGCGTTCCGATGCGATTCATTCCAAACCTGTTAGCCGCCGCGCTGGCTTTGTCCTCGGTACAAGCGATGGCCGCCGCCGACCTTGTGTTGTTCAACGGCAAGGTCTTTACTGCCGAACCCGGCCAGGCGCTGGTGCAGGCGGTTGCGGTGCAAGACGGCAAGATTCTGAAAGTGGGCAGCGATGCCGAAATCAATGCACTGGCCGATGCCAAGACCCAGCGCATCGACCTGGCGGGCAAGGTGTTGATGCCAGGCATGATCGACACCCACAGCCACCCGGTGGTGGCGGCGTTCGACAGCATGAAGGCCAACCTGCTGGACGAGGTCAAACCCTTGCCGGAACTGGAGCAATGGTTGATCGAAGAAGACAAGGCCGGACGTGCCCGGGCCGGTGATGTGATCAGCGTGGCCGGGGTCAGTTCGGCCTACTGGGAGAAGAGCCGTGAACTGGGCAAGCTGTTCAACCAGGGACGTTGGGCCGATCAGCCCATCGTTTTCAGCGGCATCGACGGCCACACCGGTTGGGCCAACAACGCGATGCTCAAGCGCTTGAACATTGACGCGGCACTGGTGAAAAGCCTGCCGGAGAAAGAACGCGGTTACATCGGCCATGAAGCGGACTTCACACCGAACGGCTACTTTGCCGAATCCCGCTGGGACGTGGTGCGCAACGGTATTCCGGCGCCAAGCCCGGAGGCCATGCTCAAGGCCGCTCGCGAGGCGGTGAAGATCAACAATCAATTCGGCGTCACCGCCTGGATGGATGCGGCGGCGAACGGCGGCAGTGAAGATTCGCTGTTCGATTTCCATGCCACCGCAGAAAGTGTCGGCGTGCTGCCGCTGTACAAGGAACTGGCGCAGAACGGCGAACTCAGCGCCCACGTCGCCGCGTTGATGGTCACCAACCCGAAGAGCAAACCTGCCGACCTGGAGGTGATCGCCACGGTGATGAAGCAGTTCGAGGGCGTGCCCAACCTGACGTTCCCCGGCATCAAGGTGTTTGTCGACGGCATTCTCGAATTCCCGGGGCAGACCGCTGCGGTCATCGTGCCGTTCAAGAACAGCCATAAAAATGGTCAGTTGCTGACCGACCCGGCGCACTTCGGCGAACTGGTGGTGGCGGCGGAAAAACGTGGCTGGATCGTGCACATGCATGCCGTCGGCGACCGCGCGGTGCGTGAAGCGCTCAATGGCGTGGCGTATGCGCGCAAGCTCAGCCCGACGCCCGTGCCCCACAGCATCGCGCACCTGCAACTGGTCAACCCCAAGGAGTTTCCACGCTTCAAAGAACTGGGCGTGATCGCCTCGATGCAACTGCTGTGGGCCACCGGCGAGTCCTATACCGTCGAACTGGTCAAGCCTTACATCAGCGCCTTTGCCTACGGTTACCAGTATCCCGCACGGTCCTTGCATAACGCCGGCGCGACGATTGCCGGTGGCAGCGACTGGCCGGTGTCGAGCGCCAACCCGTTCAACGCCATTGCCCAGGCCAGCACGCGCAAGGGGCCGTTGGGCGTACTCAATGCCAAGGAAAGCATCGACCGCCAGACCATGTTCTACGCCTACACCCTCAATGCGGCGAAAACCCTGCGCCTGGAGCAGCAGATAGGTTCGCTGGCACCGGGCAAACAGGCTGACCTGATCATCCTCGACCGCGACGTGTTCAAGGTCAGCGATGACGACCTGTTCGAAACCAAAGTCCTGAACACCTTCTTCGCCGGCAAGCAGGTCTACGCCCCCGCGTCCTGACCTGCGTAAACCCGACACACGTAACCAACTGCCAGCCCCTCGTAACGCGAGGGGTGTGGCATCGCCATGCCTGAAATTCCCCGTACGCCATAACAACAAGAGAACTGTATGAACGCACTTTCAGCATTGACCCTCGCCGCACTGGCACTGGCCCCCCTGACCAGCCAGGCCCTGGCCCTCAACGATGATTTCAGCCTGGACATGACCCTGGGCATCGTCAGCGACTACCGCACCCGCGGCATCTCGCAAACACTGGGCGATCCGGCGGTGCAGGGCGGCGCAACGCTGCTGCACAGCAGCGGGCTGTACATCGGTGCCTGGACTTCCAACGTGGATTTCGGTGGCGGCTTCGATACCCGGCAGGAGCTTGAGTACTACGCGGGTTATTACTGGCAGGCGACCGACGCCATCAGCCTGGACCTGGGCTACATCAAGTACGACTACCCGAAAAATTCCGAATTCAACCTCAGCGAGGTCTATGCCGTCCTTGACCTGTACGGCGTGAAGCTGGGTGCCTATTACTCCAAGGACACGCCGAACTTTTTCGGCGAGGACCAGGACACCCTTTACACCTACTTGGGCTACAAAATCGATTTGCCGGCCGAAGTCGGCCTGGACCTGCGCTTTGGGCGCAACGATGTGAATGACCCCGCGTTCTGGTCCGCCAGTGGCGATAGCCGTGAGTCTTACTACGAGTGGGAAGCCAAGCTGACCCGCGACTTTGTCGGCGTGACTTGGGGGCTGAGCTATGTCGACACCGACCTGACGAAAAGCGAGTGCAGTGGCTGGTATGGCTATGACGATCTGTGCTCGGCCACGGTCGTTGCAAGCGCCACCAAAAGCTTCTAAGTTCATCCCCGACAACAAAAACAGTTCCTCAAAGGAAACATCGTCATGAGTGCGCAACGAAGTCCCCTGATCGAGACCCGCTCGATTGATTTCATTCCCGAGGCTGAGCGTCACGGCAGTCTCTACAGCCAGTTCACCCTGTGGCTTGGTGCCAACCTGCAAATCACCGCTATCGTCACCGGCGCCCTGGCCGTGGTGCTGGGCGGCGATGTGTTCTGGTCGTTGATCGGCTTGCTGATCGGGCAAGTGCTCGGCGGTGCCGTGGTGGCGTTGCACGCAGCGCAAGGGCCGAAGCTCGGGCTGCCGCAGATGATCTCCAGCCGAGTGCAGTTCGGGGTGTATGGCGCGGCGATTCCGATTGTCCTGGTGTGCCTGATGTACCTCGGTTTCAGCGCGACCGGTGCGGTGCTGTCGGGGCAGGCGATCGCGCAGTTGATCAGTGTCAGCGACAGCGCCGGCATCCTGATTTTCGCGGCGTGCATCGCGTTCCTGACGATCTTCGGTTATCGGGTGATTCACCTGGTCGGGCGGGTGGCCAGCGTGCTGGGCATCATCGCCTTCGCCTACCTGTTCACCCGGTTGATGACCCTCAACGACATCGGCCTGCTGCTCGACAATCGTCATTTCGGCTGGAGCACTTTCCTGCTGGCAGTGTCGCTCTCGGCGTCCTGGCAGATCGCCTTCGGCCCCTATGTGGCGGACTACTCGCGCTACCTGCCGAGCAAGACTTCGTCGTGGAAAACCTTCGCCGCTGTCGGTCTCGGCACGGTGTTGGGAGCGCAGACTTCGATGGTGCTGGGGGTATTCGCCGCCGCACTGGCCGGGGCGAATTTCCGTGGGCACGAAGTGGCGACCATTGTCGGCCTGGGCAGCACCGGGGTGATTGCGTCCTTGCTGTACCTGAGCATTGTCTTCGGCAAGGTCACGGTGTCCACCCTCAACGCCTACGGCAGTTTCATGTGCATCGCCACCATCATCAGTGGCTTTCGTCGGTGCCTGGAAGTCACCGCCCGCCAGCGCATGCTGTTCGTGCTGCTGATTGTCGCGGCATCCACCACGCTGGCATTGCTGGGGCAGTACTCGTTCCTCAGCTCGTTCAAGTACTTCATCCTGTTTTTGCTGACGTTCTTCACCCCGTGGAGCGCGATCAACCTGGTGGATTACTACTTCATCAACAAGGAGCGTTACGACATCCCGGCGCTGTCCGACCCGGCTGGGCGCTACGGTCGCTGGAATGTCCTGGGGATCAGCGTCTATGTGATCGGCGTGTTGATCCAGTTGCCCTTTGTCGATACCCATTTCTACTCCGGGCCGATGGTTGCGCAACTGGGCGGGGTGGATATTTCCTGGATCGTCGGGCTGCTGGTGCCGGGTGTGATCTATTACGCGCTGGCCAAGCCGTCGATGAGTGCGGTGGCGGTTGAGCGGGGTTAATCAGAGAGAACGATGAGCTCTTGTGGCGAGGGAGCTTGCTCCCGTTGGGGCGCGAAACGGCCCTAAAAGATGGGCCTGCTGCGCAGTCCAACGGGAGCAAGCTCCCTCGCCACAGGGTTCAGCGTTGACTAGCGCTTTGGTAGTTTCCAGCGCTCACGCAACTGTTCGTACTGCGCTTCGGGCAGTTGCACCAGCACCGGAGATTTGCCCGGGTCCAGCCAGTCGAACAGTTGCGCGATGTTCGCCGGATCCATGGCTGTACAACCACGGGTCGGTGCACTGGGGCCGCGCCAGATATGGAAGAAAATGCATGAGCCGGCAGCGGGCGTGGCCGGGGTGTTGTGCTGGATGACGATGCCTTGGCGGTACAGCTCATCCGAGCGGCGCATCCGTTCGGAGCTGTTCCAGCCTTTATCGACCACTGCTCCGTCGACCAATTCGTTGTAACGCGTGGACTGGCTGTCATCCACGCATTCGATGGTCGGCGTCAACGCTAGATACGGCAGGCGGGTGTCGGCCGAAGGCGCGTAGCCGAACGCCGTGCCCAGCTTGAACATTCCAGCCGGTGCCTTGCCGTCGCCTTCCTGTTTGACCGGCCCTTCAGGCTGCCCGATATCAAGCAGCCCCTTGCCCCAGCCCATGCCGTTCTTGCCGAGCACTACTGCAAAGGGCGCTTCGAATTTCTGGAAGGTCTGCCTGTGCCGTTCATAGCGCTGGGCAGTGGCCTGGATGTCATCCCAGCCTTTACTGGTGACCACGATCAGTTGATCGCTGCCATCGAGTCCCTGGGCCATTGCGGCCAGCGGAAAAAACGCCATCAACAGGGCCTTGAGCAGAATGTTCATGGTGCAAGCGGCGTGATGGGGAAGTCCATGACGTCCGGCTTCGGCGGATTCCCGCTGTACGTGAAGTGCCACCACTCGGCCGAATAACCCACGAAGCCTTCCTTGGCCATGGCACTGGTCAGGCGCTGGCGATTGGCTTTGGCCGTGGCGTTGATCAGCGCCGAGTTGGTGTGCGCCCGCTCATCGAAGCAATCGAAACCGGTGCCCATGTCGAGCGCGCCGTCGTGCCAGCGCTCGCCGTAAGGCGCCGTGCAATCCACCGGTTTGACGGAAGGCGTCCAGGTATCGGCAGGCAGGGCGTCGGGGCCGGTCAGGGTCAGGTCGACAGTGTTGCCTCGGGAATGATTGGACACCCGGGCGACATAACCCAGGCGCCAGAAGTCTTGCTTGTCGACCCGTGGATAGAACTCGGTCTTGAGCGGGTCGCCGGGTTCGCTGGCGAAACGGCCCATGTCCGCCACCGCGCGGGTCGGGCGATAGCAGTCGAATACCTTCAAGCCGTAGCCTTCGGCTTGCAGTGCGCTTTGCACTCGGGCCAATGCCTTCGCAGCGTCCTGCGACAGCAGACACTCCGCCGCCTGGTAGCCGTCGAGCGGATGCCCGGTGAAGTTGTGCGCGCTGGCGTAGCGGATGTCCTGCTCGATGCCCGGGTCGACGCCGCGCACATTCACCATGTGCCCGGGTTTCGATTCGTCGGCCATGCACGGCGTGGCAAGACTCAGGCACAGCAACAACAGGCAGGGTGAACGAAACATCGGAGACGGCTCCATGCATGACCAGTCATTCCATCATGGCTTGAAACCGTCCGTACCTCCATGAAGTTGTTGATCGGCGTGATAGGACGAACGCACCAGCGGCCCGGACGCCACGTTCCTGAAACCCATGCGCGTACCTTCCTCGGCGAACCAGGCAAAGGTGTCCGGGTGCACGAAACGCTGCACCGGCAAGTGACTGCGCGAGGGTTGCAGGTATTGGCCGAGGGTCAGCATGTCGATGTCGTGCTCGCGCATGCGTTGCATGACCTCGATGACTTCCTCGTCGGTTTCGCCAAGGCCCAGCATCAGGCCGGATTTGGTCGGCACATGGGGCACCGCTTGCTTGAATTTCTGCAGCAGGTCCAGCGACCACTCGAAGTCCGAGCCCGGCCGCGCGGCCTTGTACAGACGCGGTACGGTTTCCAGGTTGTGGTTGAACACATCCGGTGGCTCATGGGCGGTGATCGCCAGGGCCACGTCCATGCGTCCACGATAATCCGGCACCAGGGTTTCCAGTTGCACGCCGGGCGACAGCTTGCGGATCTCCCGCAGGCAATCGACAAAGTGTTGGGCGCCGCCGTCGCGCAAATCGTCGCGGTCCACCGAGGTGATCACTACGTACTTCAGGCGCAGTTCGGCGATGGCCACGGCCAGGTTCATCGGCTCGTTGGCGTCCAGCGGTTTGGGCCGGCCATGGCCGACATCGCAGAACGGACAGCGGCGGGTGCAGATGTCACCCATGATCATGAAGGTCGCGGTGCCACCGGAAAAACACTCGCCGAGATTCGGGCACGAAGCTTCTTCGCAGACGCTGTGCAGTTTGTGCTTGCGCAGCAGTTGCTTAATGCGGTCGACCTCGGGAGAGATCGGCATGCGCACGCGAATCCAGTCGGGTTTGCGCGGGAATTCATCCGTGGGAATGATCTTCACCGGAATCCGCGCAACCTTTTCCGCGCCGCGCAGTTTGGTGCCGACCTCTACTTTGACCGGACTTTTGCCGGTCGATTCGACAATGGCATTCATCGTTATTTCCTTGTGCATAGAACCTGTAGGAGCGAGCTTGCTCGCGAAGAACCCAAAGGCACCGCGTTTATCCTGAATGCGCGCGTGATCGTTGGCGACCATCGCGAGCAAGCTCGCTCCTACAGGGGGGAGTGTGGTGTGCTCAGTCGCGGTAGACCGGGAAGTCGGCGCACAGGGCAGCCGCCTGACGTGCGACATTGGCTTCGATATCGGCATCGCCCAGGTGATCGAGGATGTCGCAGATCCAGCCCGCCAACGCGATGCTTTGCGCTTCCTTGAAACCACGGCTGGTGATCGCCGGCGTGCCGATGCGCAGGCCGGAGGTCACGAAGGGCGATTGCGGATCGTTGGGCACGGCGTTCTTGTTCACGGTGATGCCGGCACGGCCGAGGGCCGCGTCGGCGTCCTTGCCGGTGAGGCCCTGGCGGATCAGGCTGACCAGGAACAGATGGTTGTCGGTACCGCCGGACACCACGTCATAACCGCGCTCGATAAACACCTGCGCCATGGCCTGGGCGTTACGAATCACCTGCGCCTGATAGGTCTTGAACGCCGGCTCCAGCGCTTCCTTGAAGCACACGGCCTTGGCGGCGATCACGTGCATCAGCGGGCCACCCTGACCGCCGGGGAATACCGCGGCATTGAGCTTCTTCTCCAGCTCCGGGTTGGCCTTGGCCAGAATCAGACCGCCACGGGGGCCGCGCAGGGTCTTGTGGGTGGTGGTGGTGACCACGTCGGCGTAGGGCAGCGGGTTCGGGTACAAACCGGTCGCCACCAGGCCGGCGACGTGGGCCATGTCGACGAAGAAGTACGCGCCAACCTTGTCGGCGATCTGGCGCAAACGCGGGAAGTCCAGGGTCTTCGAATAGGCCGAGAACCCGGCGATGATCATCTTCGGCTGGTGCTCGACGGCCAGGCGCTCGACTTCGTCGTAATCGATCAGACCGGTGCTGGTGTCTATGCCGTACTGCACGGCGTTGTACAGCTTGCCGGAAAAGCTCACCTTGGCGCCGTGGGTCAGGTGGCCGCCATGGGCCAGGCTCATGCCCAGCACGGTGTCGCCGGCTTGCAGCAGGGCCAGATACACCGCCGCGTTGGCCTGGCTGCCGGAGTGCGGCTGGACGTTGGCGTAGTCGGCGCCGAACAGTTGCCTGGCGCGGTCGATGGCCAGCTGCTCGACCACATCGACGTGCTCGCAGCCGCCGTAGTAACGCTTGCCCGGATAGCCTTCGGCGTACTTGTTGGTCAGGCCGCTGCCTTGTGCCTCCATCACCCGCTGGCTGGTGTAGTTTTCCGAGGCGATCAGTTCGATGTGGTGTTCCTGCCGCGCATCCTCGGCGTTCATCGCCGCCAGCAGTTCGTCGTCGTAGCCTTGGATCTGGTCGTGCTTGCTGAACATGGTGTGGTCCTTTTTCGGATTCGGGGGCTTCAAGCGTCGGCGTGTTCTGCGGTCAGGCGTTCATAGGCGTCTTGATCCAGAAGATCGCCCAGCGCCAGGGCATCGACCGGTTTGAAGCGAAAGAACCAGCCTTCGCCCAATGGGTCTTCGTTGACCAGTTCCGGGGTGCTCTCCAGTGTCGTGTTGATCTCGACCACTTCACCGTCCAGCGGCATGCCGATACTGCTGGCGGCTTTCACCGATTCCAGTACCGACACTTCAGCGCCTGCGTCGAAAGCGCCCAGTTCAGGCACCTGAACGAACACCACATCCCCCAGCGCCTGCTGGGCAAACGCGGTGATGCCGACGGTGACCAGGCCATTGCTCTCAAGGCGCAACCATTCGTGTTCGACGGTGAAACGCAATTCGCTCATATCAACTCCATATTGTTTTAAGGCTCGTGGCGGGGCGACGAGCGGGGTTGCAGGAGTGATAGCAAGGGCGGTGCCAAGGTTGATTAGTTGTTTTAAATCAATTGTTTGGCGTGATTTTGTGAAGTGCGAGAGATTTCATCCGTATTGAAATCAGTACGGACAAGCAGGGCTGTGGGCGCAGACGCCGTAAATGTGGGGTGGGAAAGGTTTTGTCTTGATTTCGCTACGCTGTATCGATTTAAAGACGCTGACGTCACGCATGGGGGTAGGAGCTGCCGAAGGCTGCGATCTTTTGATCTTGATCTTGATCTTGATCTTGATCCGATCAAGATCGCTGAAAATCAAGATCAAAAGATCGCAGCCTTCGGCAGCTCCTACAAAGAGCCGTGCAACGGCATCAGGCCTTGTTGGGGATCCCGTATTTGCGCAAGCGAATCGCTATCGCGCTATGGGACGTCTGCAACCGCGCCGCCAGCAATCGACTGGACGGATAACTGCGATAAAGCTGTTCCAGCAGGTTCTTCTCAAAGTCACCAACCGCCTCTTCCAGGCTGCCGACTTCGCCGTCGTTTTGCCGCTCTACCGCCGTGCGCGCAATATCCAGGTCGTCGATGTCCACCAGCGGGTTTTCGCAAATCGCCGCCGCGCGAAAGATCACGTTTTGCAGTTGCCGCACGTTGCCCGGCCAGCGGTTGCCGAGCAGGGCGCTGAAGGTGCTCGGTGCCAAACGACACGCCGGCCGCTGGATCTGCGCGCAGGCCTGTTGCATGAAGTGATTGGCCATCAGCAGGATGTCGTGACCGCGCTCGCGCAGCGGTGGCACTTGCAGATTGAGCACGTTGAGGCGGTAGAACAGGTCCTCGCGAAAACGCCCTTCGGCGACCATTTTTTCCAGGTCGCGGTGGGTGGCGCTGAGCACCCGCACATTGACCCGGACTTCCTTGTCGCCACCGACCCGGCGGAAGCAGCCATCGCTCAAAAAGCGCAGCAATTTGGCTTGCAGGTACGGCGACATTTCCCCCACTTCATCGAGGAACACCGTGCCCTGATCCGCCAGCTCCAGCAGGCCGAGCTTGCCGCCGCGCTGCGCGCCGGTGAAGGCACCGGGGGCATAGCCGAACAGCTCGCTTTCGGCGAGACTCTCCGGCAGTGCCGCGCAGTTCAGGGCCAGAAACGGCGCATCGTGCCGTGGGCTGATGGCATGACAGGCGCGGGCCACCAGCTCCTTGCCGGTGCCGGTTTCACCCTGGATCAGCAGCGGCGCATCGAGGGCTGCCACCCGCTGCGCGCGGGCCTTGAGTGCACGTATCGGCGGTGATTCACCGAGCAGCGCATCGAAGCCTTCGGCATGGTCATGGTGCAGCGCCGACAGGCGTTCACCGATGCGATTGGGTTGATACAGGGTGAGCAGGGCGCCGGCGTCGGTGATCGGCATCGCGTCGAGCAGCAACGTCTGGCCGCCGAGGCTGACCTCGTGCATCGGCAGGCGGAAATGCTGAGCGATCAAGGTGCGCTGCAAATCGGCATCGTCGAACAGCGCGGTCAACGATTCACCGGCCGGTTCGCGGCCGCAGAGGGCGATCAGCGCCGGGTTGGCCAGCAGCACATGGCCGCGGTCATCCACCGCCAGCACCGGGTCGGAACTGGCTGCCAGCAATGCGTCCAGTTGCAGACGCCGGCGTTGCCCCGGAAGGATGTCGACCATGGTCACCGCTTGCACGCCGCGCACATCGAAAAGCGCCTCGCGCAACTCCTCCAGCACCTCGGCGCCGAGGGTCGGCGCATCGATGTAGACATTGGGCGGCACCATCTCCACAGCGTCCAGATTGAAACTGCGTCCACCGAGCAGGGCCAGCACTTCCTGGGTGATTCCGACGCGGTCGATGAAAGTGACGTGGATGCGCATGACGGGCCTGCAAGGTTGGCGAACCAAATCAGTATGCCCGGCAAAATTTGAATTTGGCGAGTGTCACATTACGGCTGACCGGTTTTACGGGCGCTGGCGGCCAGGTCTTCAAGGAACGCCTGGAGGATCGGTGGCGGTGCCGTACCGCGCCGGGTGATCACGTCGAACGGCGATTTCAGACGCAGGCTCGCGGGTGCCAACTGGTGCATCTCGCCGCTCTTGACCCATTGGGCGGCGAAGTGCTCAGGCAGAAAACCCAGGTAGGCACCGGAAATGATCAGGATCGCGGTGGCTTCGATATTGTCCACGGTGGCGGCCGCCTTGCTCACGCCCAGGTGTTCGAGGTCGTATTGCTGCATGTAGCCGCGTACGACGATGCGCCCAGCAGCGACTTCTTCGAGCAGCTCCTCACCTTCTGCGTGGCTGCCATACAACGGGTGACGCCGCCCGCAATACAAGCCCAGGGCTTCCTGGTACAGCGGCGATTGCAGCAGCCCCGGCACATGGATCGGGAAGTGCCCGATGGCGAGATGAAGGCGACCGTCGAGCACCCGCTCTTCGAGCTCTGCCGGGGTACCGACATACACGTTCAGGTGCACGTCATGCCCGCGGGAGACGAAGCGCTGGGTGGTGCGTGGAATCGGCGAATCCGGGTCGGTAATCGTGGTGTCGATGATCCCCAGGTTGAGCTTGCCGCTGATGTGCTGTTTGAGTACGTCGGCGTCCATGCAGAAGTTTTCCACCGCCGACAGCAGGCGCTGGGTGGCTTCATGGATGGCCACCCCTTGTTCGGTCAGGCGAAAGCCGCTGCGCCCGCGCTGGCAGAGCTTTACCCCCAGGCGGGTTTCCAGATGGGTCATCTGTTCGCTGATGGTCGACTGCCCGGCGTTCAACGCGGCTTGCGCAGCGGAAAAGCCGCCGCAGCGGACGATCGTGGCAAACACCCTGAGCAGTTTCAGGTCGACATCGTGCAGCTGGATCATCTTGGACCTCCGGCCTGTGGATGCATCGGGAATGCCGATATGAGTATCTGATGTTTAGCATTTTTTCCACGAAAACCTGCGCCCATAGTCTTTCCAACGGCGGTCGCCTTGCAGTCCGTCAAGCCGATAACAAGAAGTGGAGAGGCTAGAAATGTCGAACAACGGTTATGAATCCGGTCGCCTGAACCTGCCATTCGTGGGTCATTGCACCTTTGGCAAATCCCCGGTGTGTACCGATTGGGATGCCCTGGATGCCGACGTCGCGGTGCTGGGTGTGCCCAACGACATGGGCACCCAGTGGCGCTCCGGCGCACGCTTCGGACCACGCGGGATTCGCGAAGCATCGACGCTGTTTTCCTTCGGCCACGCCGGCGCCTATGACCACGAAGATGACGTGATGTACCTCACCGCATCGGACGTGCGCATGGTCGACGTCGGTGATGCCGACATCGTCCACACCGACATGGTCACCAGCAACAGGAACACCGAATACGCCGTGCGCAAGATCCTCGATGCCGGCGTGATGCCGGTGGTGCTCGGCGGCGATCACTCGGTACACGCGCCAGTGATCAAGGCCTTCGAAGGCCGCGGCCCGATCCACATCATTCACTTCGATGCGCACCTGGATTTCGTCGACGAACGCCACGGTGTGCGCTACGGCCACGGCAACCCGCTGCGCCGCGCATCCGAAATGAACCACATTGTCGGCATGACCCAGATGGGCATCCGCAACGTGTCGTCGTCCAACCGCGACGACTACGAAGCAGCCCATGAAGCCGGCTCGAAAATCCTCTCGGTGCGTGACGTGCGTCGCCTTGGCGTCGAGGGTGTGCTGGCACTGATCCCGCAGAACATCAACTACTACATCACCATCGACATCGACGGTTTCGACCCGTCCATCGCCCCGGGCACCGGCACCCCAAGCCACGGCGGCTTCCTCTACTACGAAGTGCTGGAAATCATCCAGGCCCTGGCCAAGCGCAGCAAAGGCAACATCGTCGGCATGGACCTGGTGGAAGTGGCGCCGGTGTACGACCCGACCGGCATGACCTCGATCCTCGCCGCGCAACTGCTGCTCAACAGCATCGGTTTCATCTTCCACGAGCGTGGCAAGGTGCGGGCCGCCGCCGAGAGCGAAGCCACGCCAGCCTGATCATCGAAACCACTAAAGCCCGGCAGGACCTGACTGCCGGGCGGAGAGAACAAAAATGGACACGATCGTCAAAAGTTACCTGCAAAAATTCGGCGTCAGCGAAGCCACCCAGACCTTCCTCAGCAAGGTCCAGAAGATGTTCATCGGTGGCGCCTGGGTCGAAGCCAGCAACGGCGAAACCTCCGATGTTATCGAGCCGTCGACCGAAGGCCTGATCACCCGCATTCCCATGGGCACTACCGATGACCTGGACCGCGCCGTGCAAGCCGCCCGCGCCCAGTTCGACGGCGGCGCCTGGCGCCAGGCCAAACCGGCCGAGCGCGAGCGCATGATGCAACGCCTGGCCGACCTGATCGAGCAGAACGCCGCGGAGCTGGCGGAAATCGAATCCATCGACATGGGCAAGTCGGTTGCCTTCGCCAAGGACGTGGACATCCAGGGCACCGTCGATACCCTGCGTTACTTCGCCGGCTGGGCCACCAAGCTCCACGGCCGTACCGTCGAACCTTCGCTGCCGGGCAATTACCTGGCCTATACCCGCAAGGAAGCGGTCGGCGTGGTCGGCGCTATCGTGCCGTGGAACTTCCCGCTGCAGACCATGGCCTGGAAGCTTGGCGCGGCGCTGGCGACCGGTTGCACCGTGGTGGTCAAGCCCGCCGAACTGACTTCATTGTCGGCCCTGCGTTTCGCTGAACTGGTGCAGGAAGCGGGCATCCCCGACGGCGTGATCAACATCGTCACCGGGCGCGGCAGCGTGGTCGGTGCGGCCATGGCCACCCACCCCGGCATCGATAAATTGACCTTCACCGGCTCGACCCCGGTCGGCCAGACTGTCGGCCGTGCAGCGCTGGATGACATGAAGCGCCTGACCCTCGAACTCGGAGGTAAATCACCGGTGATCGTCTGCGCCGACGCCGACATCCCGGCCGCCGCCCAAGCGGTCGCCAACGGCGTGTTTTTCAACTCCGGGCAGGTATGCGACGCCGGTACACGGGCCTATATTCATAGCAGCGTCTACGACGAATTCCTGCGTGAGCTGATCGCCTACACGCGCACCCTGAAAATGGCCCCGGGCCTGGACCCGGACTGCTTCATCGGCCCGCTGGTTTCGGCCCTGCAAAAGCAGCGCGTGACCGAGTACATCGAAACCGGCAAGGCCGAAGGCGCCGAACTGGTCTACGGCGGCCAGCCGGTCGATGGCCCTGGCTTCTTCGTCGAGCCGACCATCTTCGCCCACTGCCGCAACGACATGCGCATTGTCCAGGAAGAAATCTTCGGCCCGGTGCTGGTCACCGCACCGTTCGACGACGAGGAAGAGGCACTGGCCCTGGCCAATGACTCGCCCTACGGTTTGGCGGCGGCACTGTATTCCAACGACCTGGGCAAGGTGCACAGCCTGATTCCACGCTTGAAAGCAGGCTCGGTCTACGTCAACGCCCACGGCACCCTCGATCCGTCGATGCCGTTCGGTGGCTACAAGCAGTCCGGATTCGGCAAGGACCTGGGCGCCGAGCAGCTCGAGTACCTGCTCGAAACCAAGGCGGTGTGGATCACGCTGCCAGGCTGATGCTGCCCTTGTGTAGGAGCGAGCTTGCTCGCGAAAGACGTCAGAGCGCCGCGCTCATTCAGGCAGCCCTCGTCATCGTTTACGACCTTCGCGAGCAAGCTCGCTCCTACATATTTTCGGTTCCAGCAACAACGCCAGGTAGGCACGGGCAACTGACTCAAACCCTGTGGGAGCGAGCTTGCTCGCGATGAGGCCAGCACATCCAATATTGATGTTGACTGATCTTGCGCAATCGCGAGCAAGCTCGCTCCCACAGGGGAGTCATTCACCCGAAAGAACGCGGTTATCTCGTCATGATCTTCCAACAATAAGAGTCCATCATGAACACTAACGCCAAGTCCGCCACGAGCGTGTCCAGCCTCGACGAAAAATCCGTCGTCGAGGGGCATTCGATTGACTTCATCCCCGAGAACGAGCGCACTGACAAGCTGGCCAGTCAGGGTCCGTTCTGGTTCCTCGGCAATTTCACCTTCTTCACCATGACCATCGGCTTCGTCGGCCCAAGCGTCGGCCTGACCGCGCTCTGGACCACGCTGGCCGGTACGCTGGGCATCATGTTCGGCACACTGTTCATGGCATTTCACGGCTCCCAGGGCCCGCACCTTGGCCTGCCGCAGATGATCCAGTCCCGCGCGCAGTTCGGCTATCGCGGGGTGATCCTGGTGCTGCTGGCGACGCTGTTCGTGTTCGCCGGCTTCAACATCGTCAACCTGGTGCTGATGATGCAGGGGTTGCACACGCTGTTCGGGTTCAACCCGGCGGTGATCGCGGTGGCGGTGACCATACCGGCGGCGGTGCTGGCGATTCTCGGCCATGACTGGATGCACCGCAGCTTCAAATGGGCGCTGTACCTGTCGTTGCCGCTGTATGGCCTGGTGACCGTGGCGGTGGTGATGGGCTGGGTGCCGGATGCAGTGCTGCCGGCACTCGCGGAAGGCGAAGTGGCCCGTGAGCCGCTGGGTTTCAACTGGACCGGTTTCATCGCGCAGTTTGCGGCGGCCGCGAGCTACAACATCGCCTATGCGCCTTATGTGTCGGACTACTCGCGCTACCTGCCGAAAAACACCTCCAGCGGCAAGCTGATCGCCGTGGTGTTCCTCGGGGCGTCGCTGTCCGGTGCGTGGATGATTTCCGTGGGTGGCTGGCTGGCCGATCACCTGCACTCCACTGACGTGCTGGTGGCCCTGGGGCAAGTCGGCAACACCGTGTCGCCGCTGGTGGGTACGGCGGTGGTAGTGGTCACCATCCTGGCGTTCCTGCCGGTGATCGCGATGAACATCTATAGCGCCAAGCTGACCACGTTGACCTGTGTCGATTCGATCAAACACATCGAACCAACCCGCAAGGCACGCATCCTGGCGATCGGCTTTGTGATCCTGCTGCAACTGGGCGTGGCCCTGAGCATCCAGAGTTCCGGCAAAGGCCTGTCGGTGCTGGGGATCTACCTGGTGGTGATGCTGTACTTCCTGGTGCCCTGGACCTCGGTCAACCTCACCGATTACTTCTTCGTGCGCAAGGGCCGCTACGCCATCCCGCACTTCTTCATGCCCCACGGCAACATCTACGGCAGCTGGGGACTGCGCGGCATCGCCGCCTATGCCATCGGTTTTATCTCGATGATCCCGTTCTTCTACATCTTCGACGGCGTTGAACAGCGCGAGGTGTATGTCGGCCCGCTCGCCAAGGCGCTGGGCAGCATCGACATCGCCTGGCTGGTCGGGTTGATCGTGTCGGGCCTGGCCTACTACTGGCTGAGCCGCTCGATCGATCTCAAGCGCGAAGAAGCGGTGATCCAGCAGATCGAGAAAAACTCCCCGCAATACACCACCGGCGACACGCTGACCCACAAGCAGCAGCCACCGCGGGTATTCACTGAATCGACGGTCGGGAGATAACTATGACCACGCAAAGAATGACCACGCAAAAAATGGCTACGCAAAAATACGACTACATCATCATTGGCGCAGGCTCGGCAGGTTGTGTGTTGGCCAACCGCCTGAGCGAAGACCCGGCCACCTTGGTGCTGGTCCTGGAATTCGGCGGCAGTGACAAGAGCGTAGTGATCCAGATGCCGAGCGCATTCTCGATTCCGATGAACACCAAGAAGTACAACTGGCGCTACGAGACCGAGCCGGAGACCCATCTCAACGGCCGGCGCATTCACTGCCCACGGGGTAAGGTGCTGGGCGGTTCGTCGTCGATCAACGGCCTGGTGTACATCCGTGGCCACGCGCTGGACTTCGACGAGTGGGAATCCCTGGGTGCCGAAGGCTGGGGTTATCGCAACTGCCTGCCGTACTTCAAGCGTGCCGAGAGCTACGAGTCGGGTGGCGACAGCTATCGCGGGCAGACCGGGCCGCTGCACACCACCAACGGCAACCACATGAAAAACCCGCTGTACGGTGCCTGGGTCGAAGCCGGCGCGGAGGCGGGCTACATCAAGACCGAAGACTGCAACGGCTACATGCAGGAAGGTTTCGGTGCCATGCACATGACCGTGAAGAACGGCGTGCGCTGCTCCACGGCCAACGCCTATCTGCGCCCGGCCATGGGCCGTCCGAACCTGACCGTGATCACCCATGCGATGACGCGCCAGATCATCCTCGAAGGCAAGCGTGCGGTGGGGGTCATGTATGACCAAGGTGGCCAGACTCACCAGGTGTATTGCAACCGCGAAGTGCTCATCTCGTCCGGTCCGATCGGTTCGCCGCACCTGCTGCAACGTTCGGGCATCGGCCCGGCGGACGTGCTGCGCAAGGCCGGGATCGGCGTACGCCATGACCTGCCGGGAGTAGGTGAGAACCTGCAGGATCACGCCGAGGTGTACATCCAGTTCGGCTGCAAGGAGCCGGTGACCCTCAACAGCAAGATGGACCCGCTGAGCAAGCTGATGATCGGTCTGCGCTGGCTGCTGTTCAAGGATGGCCTGGGCGCCACCAACCATTTCGAGGCTGGTGGTTTCATCCGCTCGGAGAAGGGCCTGCGCTGGCCGGACATTCAGTTCCACTTCCTGCCGGCGGCGATGCGCTACGACGGCAACAAGCCGATCAAGGGCCACGGCTTCATGGTGCTCACCGGGCCGAACAAACCGAAAAGCCGTGGTTATGTGCGCGTGCGTTCGGCCGATCCGTACGAGCATCCGGAAATCCGCTTTAACTACCTGGAGCGGGAAGAGGACCGCGAAGGTTTCCGCCGCTGCATTCGCCTGACCCGCGAGATCATCGGCCAGAAAGCCATGGACCGCTTCCGCGATGGCGAAATCGCCCCGGGCGCGCAGGTGACCAGCGATGAAGACCTCGACGCCTTCGTGCGCGACAACCTGGAAAGCACCTACCATCCCTGCGGTTCGTGCCGCATGGGCGAGGATGACATGGCGGTGGTTGATTCCGAATTGCGCGTGCGTGGCATCGCCGGTCTGCGGGTGATCGATTCGTCGGTGTTCCCGACCGAGCCGAACGGCAACCTCAATGCGCCGACCATCATGCTCGCCGAGCGCGCCTCGGATCTGGTGCGTGGGGTGCAGATGCTGCCGTCAGCGAATGTGCCGGTGGGGCTGGTCGAGGGTTGGGAGAGCAGCCAGCGGACCTCCTTGCCAGGGCGTAACGTCCGCGTCTGATCCAGAAGCAAAGATCGCAGCCTGCGGCAGCTCCTACAGGGAAACACATTCCAATGTAGGAGCTGCCGCAGGCTGCGATCTTTTGATCTTGCCTGGAAAAATATCCCTTCCTATTCCACACCATTGCTAGTCTGTAATTCCTTGAGACCGCAATGGAGCACCCTCATGGCTATTCAGGCCCTGCGCGCCGACGCATCGCACATCGACCAGATCGCCCCTTTGTTTGACGCCTACCGGATGTTCTACAAGCAGCCGTCGAACCTTTCGCAATCACGCGCCTTCATCGCCGAGCGCATCGCCCGGGATGAATCAGTGATATTTCTTGCCCGGGGCAGCGACGGTGAAAACTACGGCTTCGTCCAGCTGTTCCCGACTTTTTCCTCGATCGATGCCCATCGCACCTGGCTGCTCGGTGATCTGTTCACCACGCCCGCCGCCCGGGGCAAAGGCGTCGGCACACTGCTGATGAACACCGCCCGGGATTTCGCGAAGCTGGCCGGCGGCAAAGGCATGACCCTGGAAACCGCCACCGACAACTTCACTGCCCAACGCCTGTATGAATCCCAGGGCTGGGTGCGCGACACCGGCTACTACACCTACTGCCTGGATCTGAAAAAAGACTGACTCAGCGATCCTGCTCGCAAAACACCGGGCGCATGAATGAACGCTCGTAGCTGAGGATGAATTTCCGCTCTTCGGCGTACTTGAACGCAGCGATGCACTCGGGATCGTTCATCGACTGCTGCCGGTAATGTTCGTACGCCGCCAGGCTCGGAAAGGTGAACAGCGCCAGGGCAATGTTGTTGGCGCCTTCCGAAGGCAAAAAGTAGCCGTGGTGCTGGCCGCCGAATTTTTCCACCAGGGGCATCCACAGCTTGCCGTAGTGCTCGAATGCGTCGAGCTGGTAGGGGTCGAGTACGTATTTCAGGTAGCAGGTCACCATTGTTTCGTTCCTTGATCAGGTTTGGAGTGCAGGCGCCACTGTAATCAACCGTGGGCGCCCGGCACAGCCGCTTGTTCGACATTGACCGGTAAGTTTGCGCCAGAAGCATGCACTGGCGGCCCCGCACTATCGGTTCAGTCAATAGTCACCATCAAGAATCGCAAGTTCTGTTTTTTGCGCAAAGGCGGAAAATCGCCTGCATTGAACACGCTGCTCAAGGAACCTGCGCGATGAAAATCTTGACCCGACTGGCTGTGATTGCCCTGTTGCTGAGCAGTGTTGCATCCACCGCATCAGCCTACGCCGAGGACGCACGCGCCTGCCATCTGCCGCCCATCAGCGGGAGCCAGGGCGGTTTGCAATACGGTCAGACGGTCGGGGTGCTCTACAGCGAGAACACCGTGGAAAACCTGCAATACCTTGAGCAATACCACTCGGTGGCCGTCAATGGCGCGAAAAACGCACTGGATGCGCGGATTCGCCAGGCGTTCGTCAACAGCTCCGATCCGGACCTGGCCATCGACTGGCTGATGACTTCGTTGCACCACACCTTTGTGTCGGTGACGGTCTACGACAACCTCGATGCCCTGGTGCAGGCCCATCCAGACGTGGTGGTGATGCTCGATACCCACAACCAGTTGCTGACCCAGCGTAACGATCGGGTCGAGGCGCGTTTCGCCGCGCGGTTCTACGACGCCAACCTGCAGTACATCGGCAAGGCCGAAGGCGCGGTGGAAAAACAACTGCCGTCGGTGTGGGTGCATGACAAGACCGCCCCCGAGATCGCCGCGCAAATCGAACAGCAACGCGACCTGCAACTGGCCGCGCTGAAACAGTTCGATACGTCGTTGAAGGCGCTGGTATCAGCCGGATTGACCGCAGCAACCAATTAATTGGCCCTGCGTCCATTGAACGGTGGGCAACCCAACTCACCATTGATTTCTTTTCAGGACCTGATTCATGCGCACTTTATTTGCCCCGACCCTGGCCTTCTCCTCGCTGCTGCTGGCCGGTTGTGCCACGCCGAACGATCCGACGCTGACTTTGCAGACCAGCAAGTCGCCCGAAGAGTACACCCATTGCGTGGTGCCGAAGTTGCAGCACGATGCGCTGGTGCCCACGGTATCGCAGACCCAGCGCAGCTACCGGATCGTCGTATCGAGCAAAGTGGCGGCGGACAACGTGCTTGAAACCTACAAAGCCTCGAATGGCGGCAAGGTGTTCCTGTACGAGCGCAAGCTGCTGGCCTCGGCGTTTGTGCCGTCGACGTTCGAGCGTGCGGCGCAGGAGTGTCTGTAAGCAGAATTTCAGGCAAAAAAAAGCCACCAGAATTGGCAGCAGAAAGTTAAAGCACGCATTGAATGACTTGAGTATGGCACCCGGTTCATGACGATTCGATGACGGCTTGATGGCCATTCATCAGGATGCCGGTAATTCGCGGACTGCCAACTAATAGTGGTGTGGGTCAGATCTCCCGGCGCTGTCATCTGGGTGTAATCGAAGCAATGGCAAGATCCTCGCAATCCGTCTTAAGTGCCCGATGGCCGCCAGTCCGCCGGCAGATGAATGTGCAAGGACCCCTCCATGAAAGACTCCCCGCTGTTTGCCGCCATCGACCTGGGTTCCAATGCGTTTCGCCTGATGATTGGCCAGTCGGTGAGACGGAACCAGCAGATGGTCATCCAGGAAGTGAAAACCCTGCGTGAACCGGTCCGTCTGGCCGAAGGCCTGCAGGGCGGGGCGCTCGATGAGTTGGCGCTGGACCGGGGTTGGCAGGCGCTGGCGCGATTCGGCAAGAAGTTGCGTGGTTTCGAGGCCGGGCGGGTGCGGGCGGTGGCCACCAGCGCAGTGCGCGAAGCGGACAACGCGCCGCTGTTCCTGGCCAGTGCCGAACGCCACCTGGGCTTTCGCATCGACGTCATTTCCGGCGAAGAAGAGGCGCAACTGGTCTATGCCGGCGTGGCCCACACCCTGCCGGCGCAAAGCACGCGGCTGGTGGTGGATATCGGCGGCGGCTCCACGGAGATGATCATCGGCCGTGGCGACCAGCTGCTGGTCACCGAGAGCATTGCCATCGGTAGCGGCACTTTCGGTGCGCGTTACTTCCACGGCGGGTGGATCGTGGCCGAAGCGCTGCTGGAGGCCGAACGCGCGGCCACCGTGCAATTCGAACGTATTGCCCGCCGTTACCGCGCCATGGGCTGGCAACAGGCGGTCGGCTCTTCAGGGACTGCGCGGATGCTGGCCAAGGTGCTCAAGGCCAACGGCCTCAATGATGGCGGTCAAGGCGGCATCACCTACGGCGGCCTGTTGCGCCTGTCGTTGCGCCTGCTGGAAGTCAAACATGTGAAACACCTCAAGTTGGCCGGTTTGCCCACCCATCGCCTGAGCATTCTGCCTGGCGGCCTGGTGGTGATGCTGGCGGCGTTCAAGGTGTTCGGGATCACACACATGATTGCGTCTGAACCGGGTCTACGGTTCGGCGTGCTGCATGGATTGATGAGCAAACACTAAAGTCCGCCAGCCGAGGTAAACCCATGACCGACCCCTGTCGCGTGCTGTTCGTCTGCGCCAGAAACGATGTCCGCTCACCCATGGCCGAAGCCCTGCTGCGCCACACCGATCCTGCCGACTTCCAGGCCTTCAGCGCTGGGCTTGAGGCCACCGAGATCGACCCGCGCACGTTCGAATCCCTCGATCACATCGGCGTCGATGCCAGCGGCTTGCGCAGCAAATCCCTCGAGGATTTCGAAGGCCAGGCGTTCGACTACGTCATCACCCTGTGCGACAAGTCCTCCGAAGAGGCCTCACGCATGCCGTTTACCGCTGAAGTGATGGTCTGGAGCTTCGAAGACCCGAGCACCAGCGAAAGACACGACCCATTCCGCCATACCCTCCAGGAAATCGGCGACTGCATCAAAATGTTCGTCACCGTGAAAACCCGCTCCGTGCCCCCGGTGCCGTCAGTCAACGATTCCTGAAAACCTTCGAACAGCGTCTACCCTCATCGGTCACAACCATCATGATGAGGGTCGAAACGGTGATGAAAACGGACAACGTTGAAACAAACGAAGCCTCGGCGCTGATCGACGAACGAATCCGGGAACTGGCCGACTGGCGCGGCGAAACCCTGGCCCACGTCCGCAAGATCATCCGCCAGGCGGACCCCGAAGTGATTGAAGAGTGGAAGTGGCGGGGCGTGCCGGTGTGGTCCCATGCCGGCATCATTTGCACCGGCGAGACCTACAAGCAAGTGGTGAAGATGACCTTCGCCAAGGGCGCTTCGCTGGACGATCCGTCGAAGCTGTTCAATGCAAGCCTTGAAGGCAATACCCGGCGTGCCATCGATATCCGCGAGGGCGAGCGGATCGATGAAGCGGCGCTGAAGGCGTTGATTCAGGCGGCTGTGGCGCTCAATACATCTCGCACCAAAAAATAAACCAGTGCACGGCCCTCTGTAGGAGCGAGCCTGCTCGCGATGAGGGAGTGTCAGTCGACATCAAAGGTGTCTGACAGATCGCAATCGCGAGCAGGCTCGCTCCTACAGGGAATGCGCAGGACATGTTCCAATAGCGAGCACTCGCAGACTGGAAACGCAACATGAAGAAAATCGCAGCACTGACCCTCGCCTCGGCGCTCACCACTGGCCTGTTCAGCACTCCCTCCCTTGCCGCAGGCGATGTCCAGGCCGGGGAAAAACTGTTCAAGCGCCTCTGCAGCGGCTGCCATCAGATCGGCGAGTCGGCCCGTGCGTCCTTCGGTCCGCAACTCAATGGCGTGATCGGTCGCCACTCCGCCGTTACCACGGACTACGTGTATTCCGATGCGATGAAATCCGCCAACCTGGTCTGGAACCGCGAAACCCTGATCGCCTATCTCGAAGCGCCGAAGAAAGTCGTCCCCGGCACCCGCATGATTTTCTGGGGCCTTAGTGATCCGGAAAAAATCGAAGACCTGCTGGCCTACCTGCAAACCTTCCCGGCGCAATGATCGACCTGCCGTCCGAACTCTACCCGTAGCGCAAGGGGGGCAGTTCGACATCGACGTAATCTCCGCCGATGGTGTGACGATTCCAGGTTGTACACAAACTTGTAGGAGCGAGCCTGCTCGCGATTGCGGTGGGTCAGTGAACAACATATTGACTGACACTCCGCCATCGCGAGCAAGCTCGCTTCCACAGGGATTTTTGGTGAGTCAGATAAGTCAGGCCTTGCCGGCCTTCAGGTAAGCACCAAGGCGCCGCCCCATTTCCTCACCCAACGCTTGCAAGCCACTCAACGGCCGCACCATCACTTCAAATTCGACAATCTTGCCCTGTTCGTTGAAGCGGATCATGTCGATGCCCTTGAGCTCTTTCCCGCCGACCCTGGCGCTGAATTCGAGAATCACGTTCAAGCCATCCGCCGTCGCCAGCTCGCGGTGGTAGGCAAAATCCTCGAACACGTTCATGACCGTGTTGAGGATCATCGACACCACTGGCGCCCCCGGATACGGCGTGTGTGCCATCGGCGAACGGAACACCGCCTGCGGATCGAGCAATTCAGGCAAGCCGCTCAAGTCGCGGTTGCCGATCATCCCGTGCCACTGTTTCAGGGACGCTGCGACGTTGGGGTTCAGGTTCAGCTCAGACATCTTCAACTCCTGTTTTTATTGTTGTGGTGCGAAAGCGTTGGTCGATGACCCCGGCGGCATCGTCGGCCCATTGACGGTAAAGCATCGGCCCCGGATGAAAGCCATCGCTGGCCATCAGGCCCGGTTCAGGCGCCAGAGGGATGGTCAGCATCGTACATAGATCCACACGATCTGCCAGACCCGCCAAATGTGCATTGAAACGCCGCGCCCTGTACCCCAGAAACCAGCGCAGTGGTTGCGGCAGCGCGGGGAACAAATGCATCGGTGGAAGCGGTGACACCACAATCTGCCTCACCGCGAATTTGTCACACAGCAGCGCCATCAAGCGCTGCTGCCGAGTTAGCCACTGATCCAGGGTGAGTGAGCTGGTGACATCGTTGACGCCAATCGACAACAGCGCCACATCGAACGGCTCGGGGGCGTGCTGTTCGAGCAACTCCAGCAACCCTTGGGAGTCCAGACCCGAGCGCGCCCAGAGTTTCCACGACACCTGATAATCATCGGCCAGACGCTCGACCAGCCGACCGCTGAGGGCTTCACCTTGAGTCGCCGCACCCACGCCTGCAGCGGCGCTGTCGCCGACAATCAACAACCTCAGAACGTCGCCACTGCCGACCTTGCCCTGACGCTCGCCCTCGGCCTCCGGCAACTTGGGCGTCATGCGCCTGGTGTAGAGACCTTGCGCCAGCAACACCGGACCGAGGAAGATTTTAGCGAGGGTCTCAGTGTGGCTCATGGGCAGGCGCCTGATTGAAGAGGGAGATTACCCTGCGAACTCATCATCGAAAATGCTCTCAATAGGCAGTGCAAATGCCCGGGCAATCTGAAACGCCAAGGGCAGGCTGGGATCATAGCGGCCATTTTCGATAGCATTGATGGTCTGTCGCGAAACATTCAGCAGGGCCGCCAGATCGACCTGAGACCACTTGCGTTCGGCACGCAGTTCCTTGAGACGGTTTTTCATTGATAGCGCCGCTTGGCAAGTCTGAGCCCGATCATCCACATCAGGCCCATCACTGGCCACACACAAACCCAGGACACGTGGGGAAAGCCGACATTCTCCAGAAAGCCGTAGGTGAAGGTCAGCAATGCCGAAGCGGAAAAGGCAAAACCGAGCGCTTCGTACTGGATACGCAAATGCATTTCGTCCAGCGTGCGCATATTGCGCACCACCGCCCAGCACATCAGCCCCGCAGGAATCACAGGCAATAGCGTGATGACGATCTTCAGCGCCATGGCCATTTCTTGATGGTCTTTAAGCAAGATCACCGACACCAGCAACAGCACGGTGTACAGCGTAATCGCGACGCCCATTTCGATGTAGTAGCGCTTCATTGCATCCTCCTGATGTAAAAGTCCCTTTACATACTCACCGGAGATTTCGCGAATGTAAAGGGTGTTTTACATTGATGAGGCTGGCCCATGAAAAAAGCCCAGCTGATTGGGCCGGGCTCTTCGTCTGCATCACTTCACTGTCATCGACTCACAACACACAGCTCCCCGGTCGCACGAATCATCGCCTGGCCATGCAGGTAATCCTTGATCAGCGCGGAGCGTTCGGTGGCCAGCCATTGCGGGCAGTTCGGGTCTTTGCGGTAGGGCAGGAACGCGGCGTACTGCTGGAGCAGCAGGTTTTGCAATTTGTCGAGCTTGGGCCGGATGTCGTTAATGAGGTCCGGCCGTGGCGTGTCCGGTGCCTTGTGCGCCGCTTGCCATTGCGCGAGCCGGCCGTATTGCACCAGTTTGCTGGCTTCGATCTGGGCGGCGATCAGGTCGGCGACATCATCAGGGTCGAGCTGGTGCTGGGTGGCTTGCTTGCGGGCATTGGCGATGACTTGCGCTTCCCGGGCGTTGTCCTGGACCGGTTTGCGGCTGTCCCACTTGCTCAGCGCCACCAGTTCGCTTATGTACAGCCGCTCATTCATCGTTGCCAGCAAAGGTTGCAAGGCATCGGGCGCCGGGGGCGGCGTGTCCGCTTGCACACAGCCAGCGAACCAGCTGAGCAGGGTGCAGGCCAGCCAGTACGGCAGGCGTGGGGAACGGGGCATGGCAGAACCTCCTTGGACGCTGAAATCACTCCGGCTTGTGTATCACAAGTGCAGCCAGGGAACGACAGGGTGCGATGGATTCAACCCAGCAGCCGTTCAATCTGTGCCAGTTCCCAGGTGCTGAGCAAACTGACCGGGTCGGTACCGAAGCGTTGCCCGCTGTCGAACGCATACTCGCGGCCATCGGGGCTTTGGCCGTGCAGGCAGTGGCGCAAGTGGCCGGCGTCGACGTCGAGCAGCAGGCGCCAGCCGTCGATGTCGACCCGTACTGACTCGCAAGCGTCGTCGACTCGCTTGAAGGTGCAAATGCCTTGGGCGGCATCGCGCAACGGTTGGTAAACCTCGCGGGCGGTGAGGGCGGGCACAGGTGTCTCCGGGGTGAAATCGGGGAGGCACAGGATAATTCATCTGCGTGCAAAAAAGCCCGGCTGATAAGGCTCGCTCCTACAGGCGGCCGTGAAATGCCGCGTCGAAAATCCTTGCCACACCGTCCCGGGTCAATGGCAACGGGTTGCCGCCGGCGCAGGGGTCGACAATCGCCATGTCCGCGATCAGGTCGGCCTGCCGGTCATCCACGCCCAGTTCAACCAGGGTATGGGGTACGCCGATGTCCTTGCGCAGCTTGAGCACGAAGGCCATGAAACTGTCGAAGCCGGGGGAGGGCAGGCGCAGGTATGCCGCCAGGCGGGTGATGCGCTCCTCGATGGCCGTACGATTGAACTGCAGGACATAGGGCATGAAGGTGGCATTGGTCATGCCGTGATGGGTGTCGTACAGCGCCCCCACCGGATGCGAGAGCGCATGCATCCCGCCCAGGCCTTTCTGGAAGGCCGTGGCGCCCATCGCCGCCGCCGCGAGCATTTGCGCGCGGGCCTCAAGGTCCGACGGCGTGTGTACCGCCTTCACCAGCGAATTGGCCACCAGGCGCATGCCTTCCACGGCAATGCCGTCGGCCAGGGGGTGAAAGCCGGGGGCGCAGTAGGCTTCCAGGCAATGGGATAACGCGTCCATGCCAGTGCCGGCGGTGACCTTGGCGGGCATGCCGACCGTGAGGGCCGGATCGCTGATCACCACGCGCGGCATCATTTTCGGGTGGAAGATGATGCGTTTGGTGTGGGTGGTCTCGTCGATGATCACCGCCGCACGACCGACTTCGGAACCGGTTCCCGCCGTGGTTGGCACGGCAATGATCGGGGCGATGCGGCTGTCGTCGGCGCGGGTCCAGTAGTCGCCGATGTCCTCGAAATCCCAGACCGGGCGGGTCTGGCCGCTCATGAAGGCAATCAGCTTGCCCATGTCCAGGCCACTGCCGCCGCCGAACGCGATCACGCCGTCGTGCTGGCCGGCACGCCAGGCGTCGAGCCCGCCGGCCAGGTTGGCTTCCACCGGGTTGGGCTTGAGGTCGCAAAACAGCGCCACGCCAAGACCGGCGGCGCGCAACGCATCCAGTGCCGCCGTGGTGATTGGCGCACGCGCCAGGCCGCTGTCGGTCACCAGTAACGGGCGCTGGATACCCTGGCTGCGACAGACGTCGGCCAGCTCGGCGATGCGCCCGACACCGAACCGAACGCTCGTGGGGTAGTTCCAGTTTCCTGTCAGGTTCATGGTCTACACCTCGTGACGCAGATGAAAGGATTTGGCCCGGGTCAGGTGCTCGTAGCCCAATGGCGACAGGGTGACGCCGCGCCCGCTGTTTTTCACGCCGGTCCAGGCCAGAGCCGGGTCCAGGTAATCGCAGCGGTTCATGAACACCGTGCCGGTGGCGATTTCGTTGCCCAGGCGTTCGGCCGCCGCGAGGTCCCGGGTCCAGATGGAAGCGCTGAGCCCGAACTCACTGTCGTTCATCAAGGCGATGGCTTCTTCATCGCTGGTCACCGGCATGATGCCGACCACCGGGCCAAAGCTTTCGTCGCGCATGACCGACATTTGATGGGTGACATCGACCAGGACCTGCGGCGCGAGGTAGGCGCTGCCCGGTACGTCGGCGGGAAATGCCTGCGGATCGATCAGCGCCGTCGCGCCCTGGGCCATAGCTTCGGCGATCTGGCCACGAACGAAGAAGGCGGCGCCCGGTGTCACCAGCGGGCCGAGGGTGGTGGCTTCGTCCAGCGGGTTGCCCAGTACGTACTGGCGGGTCAATTCGGCGAAGCGCTCGACAAACACGGGGAAGATTTTCTGGTCGACATAAATGCGTTCCACGGCACAGCAACTCTGCCCGGAATTGAAGAAGCTGCCGTCCACCAGATTTTCCACCGCCTGTTCAAGGTTGGCGTCTGCCCGGACATAGGCCGGGTCTTTTCCGCCGAGCTCCAGGCCCATGCCGAGAAATCGTCCGCTGGCGACGCTTTCCATGACTTTGCCAGCCTCCACGGAACCGGTGAAGTTCACTTGCTGCACGCGCCCGCAAGCAATGATCGCCCCGGTCGACACATGGTTGAGCAGCAGATTCTGGAACAGCCCTTCGGGCAGTTTTGCGCGACGCATGGCCTCGGCGAAACGCTCGCCCACCAGCAAGGTTTGCGACGCGTGCTTGAGGATCACGCTGTTGCCGGCCATCAGCGCCGGGATGATCGTGTTCACCGCCGTCAGGTAGGGGTAGTTCCACGGGGCGACCACCAGCACCGTGCCCAGCGGCTCGCGTTTGATGTAGCGTCGAAAACCCGCCTTGGGCGCAGGCTCTACAGCGGCCAGGGCCTGTGGAGCGATGGCGATCATGTGTCGGGCGCGTTCGGCAAAACCGCGCAGCTCGCCGGCGCCGTAACGCACCGGGCGGCCCATCTGCCAGGCCAGCTCCGGCACGATGTCCGCCTGCATCGACAGCATCGCGTCCACCGCGGCACTGCAATAGGCCGCACGTTCGCTCAGTGAGCGGCGTTGCCATGACGCCTGTGCATTGGCAGCGGCCGTCAGTGCCTGCTCGACCTGCTGCGCATCGGCCACCTCGCGTTCGACGTACATCCGGCCATCGACCGGGGAGATCAGTTGTACCTTCTCAGTCATGATGTTCTCAGTAGCGCTCGAAACCGCGCTGCAATTCCCAATCGGTGATTCGCCGGTCGTACTCTTTCTGCTCCCACTCGGCGGTGTGCACGTAATGGTCGACCACCTCATCGCCGAACGCCTCGCGCAACATACTGGAGGTTTTGAGTGCGGCGCTCGCCTCGCGCAGGGTCTTGGACACTTCCGGCAAATGCTCATCGAGGTAGGCGTCGCCTTCGAACGGTGGCGCCAGGTCGAGCTTCTCGTCGATACCCGCCAAACCTGCCGCGATCAACGCGGCGAAGGCCAAGTAGGGATTGAGGTCGGCACCGCCGATGCGGCATTCGATGCGGATGGCCTTGCTGCCTTCGGCACACAAACGGAAGCCGGCGGTGCGATTGTCGCGGCTCCACACCGCCCGCGTCGGCGCAAAGGTGCCAGCCTGGAAGCGCTTGTAGGAGTTGATATAGGGCGCGAGAAAACAGGTGATGTCGTTGGCATACTTGAGCTGCCCGGCGACCCAGGCCCGCATCAGTTTTGACATGCCGAACTCGGCTTTTGCGTCGAAGAACAGCGGCTTTTCGGCGTTCTTGTCCCACAACGAATTATGGATGTGACTGCTGGAACCGGCAGCGTCGTAGCGCCACTTGGCCATGAACGTGATCGCCTTGCCCTGCAACTGCGCGATCTCCTTGCAGGCGTGCTTGATGATGACGTGGTGGTCGGCCATGGTCATGGCATCGGCGTAGCGGATGTTGATCTCTTCCTGCCCCGGGCCCCATTCACCCTTGGAGTTTTCCACGGGAATGCCCGAGGCCTGCAAATGCTTGCGAATCGCCCGCAGCACTGGCTCTTCGCGGGTGGTCTGGAGGATGTTGTAGTCCTCGATGTAATGGCCGGCGGTCTTCGGTTTGTGATAGTTGCGCTGGTGGATCGCCTCGTAACTCTCGTCGAACAGATAGAACTCCAGTTCCGAGGCAAACATGCCGGTATAGCCGCGCTCGCGCAGGCGCTCGACCTGCTTTTTCAGAATCGCCCGAGGGCTGTGGGGCAGGTCCTGGCGATGGTGATGATCGAGCACGTCGCACAGCACCAGTGCCGTGCATTCAAGCCAGGGCACGCGCCGCAGAGTGGACATGTCGGGCTTGAGCACGAAATCGCCATAGCCCTTGCTCCAACTGGCCGCGGCGTAACCCGGCACCGGCTCCATGTCGATGTCATCGGCCAGCAGGTAGTTGCAGCAGTGGGTTTCTTCGTGGCCGCTGTCGATGAAAAACTCGACCTGGAAGCGCTTGCCGACCAGGCGTCCCTGCATGTCGACCATGCAGACCAGCACGGTATCGATTTCGCCGGCAGCCGCGGCGCGCTTGAGTGCATCAAAGCTGAGGAGGGGCTCGGTCATCACGGCAATCCTGCGTGAAGGGTTTGGGCCAGTCTGGGATAGCTGTTGCAGACGCTCTCCAGAAAAAACCAAAACCTGCAGAACCGAGCATCATGAGCAACGAGTTGCTCAAAGCTTAGCCTACCCTGTAGGAGCGAGCTTGCTCGCGAAGGTCGTTAACGATTACGCGTGATTACTGGCTAAACGCGGTGCTCTTGAGTTCTTCGCGAGCAAGCTCGCTCCTACAGGTTAGCTACCTTCACTCTGGCAATCCCGCCAGCCGCAGTCCATCGACGAAACGGGCGAAATCCTCGGGCCGTTGAATGGGCAGCCAGCCCTTGAGGGTGCCCAGGCGCAAAGAAGAATCCAGCTTTTGCAGACGTTGCATCGCCCACTTCGCTTTATCCATTCGACTGCCAAGCGCATGACTGGCCGCCACCAGCGCCGCCGCGACCAGCAGGCTGGGCAGGTTGCCCAGGGCCTTTTCCGCCCAGTCCGCAGCGGCATCGAAGTGCCCGGCGAAGAAATGCGCGAGCGCCATCCCGACCTGCATCCTGAACATTTCCGGATCCAGCGGACTCAAGCGAACGGCATGCTGCAAATGCTCGATGGCAGCGTCCGTTTCACCGTGCAGCGCCCGCAGGATACCGCCCAGAAACCAGGCGGGGGCGAGGTTGGGATTGAGCAGGCGCGCCCGGTCGAGCAGTGCAATGCCGGCGTCGACTTCGCCAGCGAGATGAGCAAGGGCATGTCCGCCGCGCGTCAGTGCAACCGCATCATCGCGGCCAAGGGTTACTGCCAGACGCGCCAGCCGTATGCCCTCGGCGGTTTCCGCAGGCCGATCGCCCATCCAGCCATTGAGCTTGCGCCAGAAATGGCACCAGGCAGCCATGCCATAGGCCGAGGCAAACTCCGCATCGAGTTCGATGGCCTGGTAGAACATCGGCAGCGCCTGCTCGATGGCTTCCCGGCTGCCGCTGTGCAGTTTTGCCATGCCGCGCAGGTAGTAGTCATAGGCGTCCAGGCTTTCCGTCGGCTTGCGCTTGGCGCGTTCGATTTCCGCCCGTTCCAGTTGCGGCGCGATCGCGCCGACGACGCTCTCGGTGATTTGGTCCTGCAGCTCGAAGATGTCGTCGAGCAGGCCTTCGAAACGCTCCGCCCAGATGTGCGCTCCGCTCGTCGCATCGATAAGTTGCCCGGTAATGCGCAGCCTGTTCCCGCACTTGCGCACGCTACCTTCGAGCACGTAGCGAACGCCCAGCTCCTGGCCAACGCCCTGGGCGTCCACCGCCTGGCCCTTGTAGGTGAAGCTCGAATTGCGCGCGATGACGAACAGCCAGCGGATACGCGACAGGGCGGCGATGATGTCCTCCACGACGCCATCGGCGAAGTATTCCTGCTCCGGATCGCCGCTCAGGTTCTGGAAGGGCAGGACGGTGATCGAGGGTTTGTCCGGGAGAGCAAGGGTAGCGGAGGAGATTTGTTTCGTGTCAGCGCTCGAGCGTTCATTGATGTCAGGCTGTCGCGCTTGCCCGGTCATGTTGCCGTTGATCTGGCCAACGAAGCGGTAGCCCTTGCGGGCGACGGTGCGCACCAGGCGCTGCTCTTCACCGGTGTCACCGATGGCCTTGCGCACCGCATTGATGTGGCTGGTGATCGTCGATTCGGAAACGATCCGGCCGCTCCACACCGCCTTGAGCAATTCGTCCTTGCTGAGGACCCGATCGGGATTGCTGACGAACAGCAGCAACAGGTCGAAGACCTGCGGGCCGACGGCCACGACCTGCCCGCGCAAGGTCAGCTCCCGGCGCTCCTGATCGAGTACGTAGTCTTCAAACGCGAATGACAAGATGAGCATCCCCTGGCGAAGCGCCCTCAACGCCGTGTCCCAGGCGGCTGGCGGTTGGTAACTGGGGAGGATGATACGGCAGCTCGACACCCGCTGCACCGTCCGCGCCAGGGTGTGCTGGACGAACAGCCTCTTCTTTGGACATAAATCCAAGCGTTCGCCAAGGTAAACCCAAGCTCGGCGCAAGGACTTGCCTCACCCGTGCAGGCAATCTCTCTCTACACCGACGCAATGGTTGCAGTCGACAAGTGGAGAAAAGTCATGAAGATCGTCGTCATCGGAGGCTCCGGCCTCATCGGATCGAAACTTGTGAACACCCTGCGCGAGCGCGGCCATGATGCGCTCGCCGCCAGCCCCAGCACGGGCGTGAACAGCATTACCCGCGAAGGCCTGGCCGCAGCGATGGATGGCGCTGATGTGGTGGTCGACGTGGCGAACGCGCCGTCGTGGGAGGACCAGGCCGTTCTCGATTTCTTTGAAACGTCGAGCCGTAACCTGCTGGCCGCCGAAGCCGCGGCCGGGGTTCGTCATCATGTTGCCCTGTCGATTGTCGGCAGCGAACGGCTTCCCGATACCGGCTATTTCCGCGCCAAGGTCGCGCAGGAAGCCCTTATCAAGGCGTCCGGCATGCCTTACACCATTGTGCGTGCCACGCAGTTCTGCGAGTTTGCCGGCGGCATTGTCCAGTCGTTCACCGTTGGCGATGAGATTCATGCTTCGCCGGCGCTGATCCAGCCGATTGCGTCCGACGACGTGGTGGCGGCGTTGGCCGATGTCGCTCTGGCAGCACCGGTCAATGGCACCGTTGAAGTCGGCGGCCCGGAAACCATGCCGATCGACGAAATGGCCAGGCGCTTTCTGCGAGCGACCCAGGACAACCGCAAGGTCGTACCGGACGTGCACGCGCGTTACTTCGGTGCCGTGCTCAACGATCAATCGCTGGTCACCGGCAAGAACGCACGCCTGGGCGCGATCCGCTTCGACGACTGGCTGGCCCGGTCGACAGCGCAGTAACGGCTCGCACCCTCGCATTTCCCTACGCATCCAGGAGAAATCCCATGGTTACCCGATTGCTAATGGCCGCTGTCTTTGCAGCACTTTCGATCAGCGCCGCATCGGCCGCCGAGCCGCCCCACGGCAAGGTCACGGTGGTGTTCGACCGCCCCATTCCCAACATCCCTGGCAAGAGCATGAGGGGCGTGGTCGTCGAGTATGGGCCGGGTGCCGCGTCACCGGCCCACACCCATCCGAAAACGGCCTTCATCTATGCAACGGTGCTGGAGGGCGCGTTTCGCATCCAGGTCAAAGGCCAGCCGGAAAAGATCTACAACGTCGGCGAAAACTTCGTAGAGGAGCCGGGTTCCGTGCACCTGGTCAGCGCCAACGCCAGCGACACCCAACCGGCGCGCCTGTTGGCGGTGTTCGTCCTCGACACCGAAGAAAAGGTGCTCGTAACGCCGATCAAACAGTGAGCCGATCAACGCGCTCATGAAGGCTCGACAGCCGGGCGGCAGACCCTGCCGCCCGGCTGTCTGGTTCTTGGCACTGAACAGGAAATGAAAAAATGAACTCGCTCCAGGACAAGGCCGCCATTGCCACCGGCGCAAGTAGCGCAACGCCTGTGGTCGTGGTGCGGCGAAGCAAGCGCAAGACCATCGGCCTGTTGCTGTGCGTCGCGGCCTTGATGGTCGTGGCGGCTTGGGGAGCCCTGGCGTTTTCCAGTGGCGTGACCTCGACCGACAATGCCTATGTCCGCGGGGATGTCACCTCGCTCGCCGCCAAGGTGGCCGGCTATGTCACGGCGGTAGAGGTCCGGGACAACCAGTCCGTGCGTGCTGGTGATGTGCTGTTTCGTATCGATGACCGCGACTATCGCGCCAAACTCGCGCAAGCCGAGGCCAATGTCAGCGCCGCCCAGGCGCGCCTGACCCATGTCGATGCGCAGATCCAGCTTCAGCATGCGCTGATCAGGCAGGCCGAAGCACAAAGGCGCTCGGCCACCGCCGACATGAGCCTGGCGGCCAAGACTCACGACCGCAGCCGCAAACTGATCGTCAGCAATGCGGTGAGCCAGGCCCTGGTCGATGAAACCGGCACGGCGCAATCCAGAGCCGTGGCCTCGGTGTCGGCCGCCTCGGCCACGGTCGAGGCGCAACAGCAACGCATCGCGGTGTTTGTGGCCGAGCGCGAGGCTGCCGTGGCCGCCGTGACCCAGGCACAGGCCGCGCGAGATCTCGCCCGGATCGATCTCGATCACACCGTGGTACACGCGCCGGTGGATGGCGTGGTCGGTAACCGTCAGGTTCGCCTCGGTCGTTTCGTCACGCCGGGCGTTTCCCTGCTCGATATCGTGCCGGTCAACGATGTGTGGGTCGTGGCGAACTTCAAGGAAACCCAGCTCGAACATATCCGCCCCGGTCAGTCCGTGCGCGTCACGGTCGATGGCTACCCCGATGCGGCACTCGATGGCGTGGTCGACAGCTTTGCACCGGGCAGTGGCTCGGCGTTCAGCCTGCTGCCGCCCGACAACGCCACCGGAAACTTTGTGCGTGTCGTGCAGCGCGTGCCGGTGAAGATCCGCCTGGCCCACAATCCGCTGCCGGGGCGCATCGTACCGGGCCTGTCCGCGCGGGTGGAGGTTGCGCAAGGGGCCGGTTCATGAAAAGCGCCAGACTGAGCCGCGTCAGGACAACGAATGGCGTGCTGCTCATGGTGGGCATCGTGCTGGCGACGTTGACGGAGGCGATCGCCAGCACCGTGCTGGCCCTCGGCCGCAGCGACATCATCGGCGACACCTATGCCACACCTGACGAGTTCGCCTGGCTGGATGTCGGCTACATCGCGTTCAAGCTGATCGGGTTCATGCTTGCCCCTTGGCTGATGCAGCGGTTTTCCGCGCGCAACGTGATCATCGGCGCCACCCTGGTCATGGGCCTGACGTGTTGCGTGGCCGCTGTTACCGCCCGGCTGGAGCTGCTGATCGCACTGCGCATCCTGCAAGGCTTCGCTGGCGGTACTTTGTTGGTGGCGGGTCAGGCGCTCATTTTTCGCGGTTATCCGCGGGGCCTTCAGCCGATCCTGCAAGCCCTGTTCGCCATGGCGGCCGTGGTCGCGTCGGCGACCCTCGCACCGGCCCTGCAAGGGTGGTTGATCGACAGCCAGTCCTGGACCTGGATTTTCTTCAGCGTGGTGCCGCTGGCCCTGGCGGCGACGGGCCTCTTGCTCATCGCCGACCACCCCATGCCCGCCAGGGTCCGGCAACATTCGTTTGACTGGCTCGGCTGTGCACTGATCGGTGCTGCGCTGTTGTGTTTCACCTACGTGCTCAGCCAGGGCAGCCGCTGGGATTGGTTCGATGAGCCGCGGATCCTGATACTGACGGTGCTCGGCGGCGCCGCGCTGCTGGCCTTTCTCGGCCAACAGATCTTGGCCAACGGCCAGGGGCTGCTCGACTTCAGCCTGTTCAAAACAAGCGATTTCACCTTTGCCTTTTGCGTCAGTTTCGTCGCCGGAGCCGCGCTGTTTGGCAGCGCCTACCTGATCCCGGCGTTCGCCCTGTCGGTACTCGCGTTCACACCGACCGATGCCGGCCTGCTCCTGTTGCCCAGTGGCGGTTTTTTTGTCGGCTCGTTGCTCATCGCTGCCTGGTTGATCAAAGTCCGCCGCCTGCCGCCGGTGGCGACCGTGCCCTTGGGCATCCTGCTGATCATGGCGGCGATGTGGATGCTGTCCGGCTCCACCAGCGAAAGCGGCGCCGGCGACATGATGGCGGCCATCCTGTTGCGCGGCCTGGGCCTTGGCTTCCTGTTTCTGTCGATCACTCTGATCGCCTTCAGTCACCTCAACAGCCGCAACCTGGCCAGCGGCATCGGCCTGTTCAATACGGGGCGGCAACTGGGTGGCTTGATGGGCGTCGCGGGGCTACAGACCTTGATCGACCATCAGGTTGTCAGCAATGGCGTGGTCCTCGGCGCCAACGTCACCCCGGGAGGGCACGCGCTCATCGAACGACTGATGACCACAACCGCGATGCTGGCGGGGAAGGGCATGGATCAGGTGGCCGCTGGCCGGGCAGCCACCAGCCTGCTGGGCAAGGCGGTGTCAGGTCAGGCCACGGTGATCGCCTTCGATACGGCGTTCTTCGCCGTGACCCTGTTGTTCGCCTTTGCCGCGCCCATTCTGGTCGCCATCAAGATCGGTCTCTCGCGACACGCGAAAGTGCACGGACAACCAACGAATTGATGGCCCGCACGAAAAAGCCCGGCGGGTGAGGCCGGGCTTTTCGTTGAGTCCTGCGGTAAAGCACTGCATTCAGACAGCGCGGCTTTCGATCAGACGATCCGAACCGCCTTCAGCGACACGGTTTTGCAGGAGCTTGTCGGAACCGCCTTCGGCAACGCGGTTTTGCAGGAGCTTGTCGGAACCGCCTTCGGCAACGCGGTTTTGCAGCAGCTTGTCGGAACCGCCTTCGGCGACGCGGTTTTGCAGGAGTTTGTCGGAACCGCCTTCGGCAACGCGGTTTTGCAGCAGCTTGTCGGAACCGCCTTCGGCAACGCGGTTTTGCAGCAGCTTGTCGGAACCACCTTCAGCCACACGATTCTCGATCAGGCGATCGGAACCACCCTCGGCCACACGGCTTTCAATCAGACGATCCGAGCCGCCTTCAGCGACCACAGGTTGAGCAGAGGTAGCGGCGAAAGCGTTAACTGCGAAAACCGAGAAAGCGATGCTGAGGAGGGTCTGGCGTTTCATGATGGTGTGCTCCGGGGTGCTTATGGGTTGGTATGGAGCAGATGTTACGCCGGGGATTTTTTAAGAGAACTTCATTGAAATGATGGTGACTATCGATGCAGTCAATGGATCGAACACCGTGTGTGCAAACACTGCTTTTTGTGGCGAGGGAGCTTGCTCCCGCTGGGTCGCGCAGCGGCCCCAAATCGAGGACTGCTACGCAGTCCAGCGGGAGCAAGCTCCCTCGCCACAAAGTTATCGCAAGGCAATCAGGCTTCGCTGATCTGGCTCACGCTGGTGATCTGCCCATTCCAGACCATCTCGTAATGCGCCGCCTGCACAATCGACGAAACCGGCCTCGGCGTCATCAACGCCCAACAATGACTGCCCGGCATGCGCACCGAGTGATAACGCAGCCCCGAGCAACCTGTCTTGCGAACATCCAGGCCAAGGCGCCGGGCGTCGCTGTAATCGTCCGGCGCATACACCGGATCGGTCAGCGGCAGGGCGGTGGCGTCCTTTATCCCCCCATCATCAAACGAGCACGCCAATCCCCGAAACACAAACCGCTCATAGTTCAGGCTCGGCACCTTCGACCAATACAGCGCCTGGTGATGCCGGACCTCGGCCAGCGCCGCTTCCATCGAATCCGCCAGGTACAACACGCCAAAACTGCCGTCACTGAAGCGCGAACCCGCCGGGTTGACGTGGGTAAAGGGCGCAATGGCGTATGAGCAGCCCGCAATCCCGAACGGAATCTCGCTGCGCGCAATCAACTCAAGCTGTCCCAGCTCATTCTTCAACCGCGGATTGGTCAGCGCCTGAATCTCGAACAACAGCTCGAACTCATCCGCGTCCGCCACATCATCAAACAACGCAATCGGCGGAAACTTCGAATTGACCAGGCGATAAGCCTGCAACGACTGACCGGCAAACACCGCCAGCTCACTGGCCATCACCATTGCGCACCCCGTAGCATGTCGATGCGGCGGAAGGTTTCATACAACGCAATCATGTCGCCCTGAGCCATGATCTCCAGCGGCGAACGCCCGTTGAAAAACTCGTTGTCATTGGCCATCGAGGCAAAGCCGTAGACGTTGTCCGGGTTGTCGAACACCAGCCGCAACGTCGCGTGAATGTTCAGCACAAAACTGATGCGCTGCATCTGGTCCGCATCCAGCGCCACCGCCCAATTCGGGTCACGCTGCCGGGCGCGGGTGTAGGTGCTGCGGGAAATACGCAGGATGCGACAGGCCTGGTCGCTGGTGGCTTTCCACTTTTCCAGAATACCCACGGCGGCACGCAGGCCGGTGACGCACTGGTTTTTGCTGAAGGATTGGGGTTGCAGGGGGACGGCCATGTTTGTGTCCTTTGGTTGCATCTATAGATTCAAATGTAGATTTATTGAGTCTGTAGAGCAATATTGGTGCGACGGATGGGCCTAACATGTCAATGCAATTGGGCCGTGATTTTGCTGAAGCTATGTGTTACTGAAACCGACGATGCAGGTCTGGAAAGACATCCTGGGCAAACCAGGCGGGCAGGCCGGGGGGGGGGGGGAACCGGGTCCAGCCAGGATTTCGAGGTGAATAAGGACATAGCAGTTTGTATCGCCAGAATTGTCTTCACATTTTATTTCATATAGAAAATCGTTTAAAAAGCTTTATTTTGTTGGTTTTTATATGGATTTGTGGAGCTTTTTAACTGAGCTGCCTTCACGTTTTATTTCACAATTTTATTTAAAAAACTCCAGGATTCTGGAATGCCAATCGCCAGCAAATACAAATCAGGCGCCCGTATTTACTTCGCTGCGACGCCCTCAAGTAGCGCCTGCACTTGCCTGGCCTGCGGGTTGCCCGCCGCTTTTCCATTGGGAATAAACGCCGCGCCCACGACTGCATCACTGATGAAACGTCCGCCCCGGTGCATCCAGCCGAGTCGCAATAGGCGGCAAACGCCGACTGCTCAACGCCAGCGTCTGCACATCATCCGCCGTGTTCTGCGCAATGCTCTGCACCGACTGCAAGCGCCCGACAAGCTCCCTCGCCACAGGTCTTTTAACGCGGAGCCATTTAAGCAAATCGATTGCCGGCGTGGTCGAGGTGTATTTGAGAAACCGTGGAGAGCGTAGCCCTTGGCCGTCATTCCAGGCGGGTACGACGTCGCTTGTGGAAAAACAATGTCCGATATAGAGGCAAGTAATGCCGAAGTGATGGGGGAGTACGACAGACTCCATTGCAAAGTCTGTGGTACACCCGAGGCAATTACGATTTCTTCGGCGGATAGTTGCCGCGCAAGCGACCGGACTTGTTGCCGGTTTTGCTCGGCAGGCTCGGCACAACCGGACGGGATCTGGGTTGGGGGTTGGAGCGGCTTTGGGGTTGAGGTTGTTTGCTCATGATTCGCCTCCTGAATTTTCAGGGTTTCGCGAAATGGTTTACTGATGAAGTTTAGCTAATTGACTGTGGGCTGGGTCGTTTGGCTCTTGGGGCGTGTGTTGTGAGCGATCGGCTTTTCTTTTTCAGCCCCATTGATAGACCCCCTTACGCAATCCTCGGATTTTGCCTACAACTTCGGCAGGAATAACCCGCTATTCCAAAGATGAAAAACGGGAAATATTGACGGCGCAGAAAGGGGGGGATCACCGGTCGTTCGGGGAGAACCTGTTGAACAGCAAGCCCGAAGGGATGATCCATGCTACAAAACGACCGCGACAATCTGGAACTCGATAAACTGCAACTCGAAATCCGAAGGTCCATGGCCGAAACCCGAAAACTCACGGCAGAAGAGCGCAAGTTCAGGCAAGAGACCTTCTGGTACCCGATCGCGGTGGGGGCTGGTATGGTGACCGCTATCGTTGCCGCTGTCAGCCTTTGGGCGAAGTTTTGAGCATTCGTACCCGCCACAGCAGACACGACTCGTGACCCACACAGGAAGTAGCAGCATGTCCACGCAACCTACGAATCAAGCCAGCATTGAACAACTGCACCGCGACGTTGCAGCTTTTGTCGAGGAGATGCGTAGTCCCGCCCCGAACGCGATCCGCTCTGCTGTGGTGCCGTTCAGCATCGGTGCCGCGCTGGCACTGGCAATCTTTGTTGTCGCCGCCATCGTTGTCCGACTGCTCTAGTCCTTTGCCCTCCCGCCGTCCTCAGCTGTCGTTGAGGACAGACAAAAAGAAGAACACAGACGCCTTCGACACCCAAATGTAGTCACTCTCCCACCTGCGCCCGCAACCGCCGGCCAATCACATCCATCAAATCACAACCATCGCGCAACGGAATGACCAGCAGTTTGCAGAAGTCCTCCAGCACCACCGTGTCGCAACCGAGTTCGGAGCGATAGGCGATATTTTCCAGCACCTGTGTGACCGTGCGAATCCGGTAATCCGCCGTGGCTTGCAGAACGTCGAGTGGGGCTTGGGTGTCGATGAGCAGGGAGGCCGGAACCAGGTCGATTCCGGTGAGAGGCATATATCGATTCATTGTGAAGATCTCTGTTTGATTGGCTCAAGGCCGTCACGCAGTCGTCGCCAAACGATTGGGTGGCAGCTGTGCGCAGGTTGGCGAACCGGCACAGAGAAAACCGGCAGACCCGAAGGCCTCCCGCGCACAGCCGCCATGACAGCGGCTTTGCGGGTGCGATGATACCTGCAATGAAGCGGATAGCCTTCGCATTCTCTGAAGTCAGGTCGCCAAACCCGAATCGCCTTTTGGGCGACGGCGCCGACTATAAGCCGCATGAGTTCAGCGCGGGAAGGTGAGGCATTCCGAGCTTTGTGTAGGACCGGTGACGATGAATCTTCAGACCTTTCACATCTCATCACTGGAAATGTAAACACAGACCTGAGATGTTCACCGCCCCTTGGTTTCAGCCACCAACGCTATCCTTAATCATCGCTCTCACCGTCGAGATGGACCTTCCCGAATGCAAACCCCACCCCCCCAACGCCCCCTCTGGAAAACCTACCTGCTTTTCCTCGCCCCGATGGTCCTGTCGAACTTTCTGCAATCCATGTCCGGCACGGTCAACAGCATCTACATCGGCCAGATGCTTGGCACCCAGGCGCTGGCGGCCGTGTCGGGGATGTTTCCCATCGTGTTTTTCTTCATCGCCCTGGTCATCGGCCTCGGCGCCGGCGCGGGGGTGTTGATCGGGCAGGCGTGGGGTGCGCGGGAGACGCATCTGGTGAAGGCGATTGCCGGGGCGACGTTGTTGTTGGGGGTGTTGATCGGGTTGGTGGCGGCGGTGGTGGGGAGTGTGTTTGCGCGGTCGGCGTTGGAAGGGTTAGGGACGCCGGCGGATGTGCTGGACGATGCGGTGGCGTATGCCCATGTGATGTTGTGGATCATGCCGTCGCTGTTGGTGTTTGTGTTGTTCACGCAGTTGTTGCGTGGGGTCAGTGATACGTTGTCGCCGTTGTTGGCGCTGGTGGTGTCGACCATGGTGGGGTTGGCGTTGACGCCAGCGTTGATTCGCGGCTGGTTGGGTTTTGCGCCGATGGGGATTCAGAGCGCGGCGGTTGCCGGGTTGGTGGGTAACCTGGTGGCGATGGGGTTGTTGGCGTGGCGCTTGCTTGGCAAGGGGCATCCGCTGGCGCCGGACCGTGAGTTCTTTGCGGCGATGAAGCTGGACGTGGCGATTCTCGGCAAGGTGCTGCGCATCGGTTTGCCCACCGGGTTGCAGATGGTGGTGTTGTCGCTGTCGGAGCTGGTGATTCTGGCGCTGGTGAACCAGCACGGTTCCCAGGCGACGGCGGCTTACGGGGCGGTGACGCAGATCGTCAATTACGTGCAGTTCCCGGCGCTGTCGATTGCGATTACCGCGTCGATCCTCGGGGCGCAGGCGATCGGGGCCGGGCGCATCGAGCGCATGGGACCGATTTTGAAGACCGGGCTGATGATCAATGTGTGCCTGACCGGTGGTCTGGTGGTGTTGGGGTATTTGCTGTCGCACTGGTTGCTGGCGTCGTTCCTCACCGAAGAGGCGACGCGGACCATGGCCCGGCACCTGTTGCACATCATGCTCTGGAGCCTGTTGGTGTTCGGCTTCCAGGCGATCATCGGCGGCATCATGCGTGCCAGCGGCACGGTGATGGTGCCGGTGGCGATTTCGATTGTGTGCGTGGTGGGCGTGCAGTTGCCGGCGGCGTATCTGCTGGATGCGAAGTTCGGGTTGCAAGGGGTGTGGATGGCGTTTCCGGTGGCGTATCTGGGGATGCTGGTGTTGCAGACGCTGTATTACAAACTGGTGTGGCAGCATCAGAAGATTGAGCGGTTGGTTTAGTTGGTTTTTTGATTGCCTGTTCGCGATTGTGGTGGTTCAGTGGTGTAGATGTTGACTGTGCTGACGCTTTCGCGGGCAAGCCCGCTCCTACAAGGGTAGTGGTGTTCGTAGTACTTGTGCACGACAGGCATGCCTGCCTGGGGAGGTTTTAAATGAGCCCCTTGTCCCATTCCATCCTGCAAGACCGGCCAGCGGCCGGGCGGCGTTTGGTAGAGCCGCTGCTGCCTTACGCCAATCGCCCCGATGTGATCGTTCTGGCCTTGCCCCGTGGCGGCGTGCCGGTGGCTTATGAGGTGGCCACGGCGCTGAAGGTTCGCCTGGACCTGATGCTGGTGCGAAAGCTCGGCGTGCCGTCCCACCCGGAGTACGCCATGGGCGCAATTGCCAGCGGCGGTATCCAGATTCGTAATGAAGAGGCACTGCGCGTGCACCCGATCGATCGCGCCGCTTTCGACGCCGTGGTCGAACGGGAAAGCCGCGAACTGCTGCGCCGCGAGAAGGTCTACCGCGGTACGCGGCCTGCGGTGCTGCTCAAGGATCAGGTGGTGATCCTGATCGACGACGGCCTGGCCACCGGCGCTTCAATGAGGGCGGCGATCCAGGCGCTACGGGTGCAGGCGCCTTCGCGCATCGTGGTGGCGGTGCCGGTGGCGCCGATCGAGACGGTGCAGGCCCTGCGCAGCGAGGTGGATGAACTGGTCTGCCCGCTGATGCCCGAGTGGTTCACGTCGATTGGGTATTGGTACATGGATTTTACCCAGACCTCGGATGCCGAGGTGATTGAGCTGTTGCAGCGGGCGTGGCAGCGCGAGGAGTGCTGACGGCCATCTGCAGGTGGTCGCAAATTACCGCGTGAGGTGGAATAAACGCCGGTTGTTTGCTTAAGTCATTTTGATGCCACCCGACCTGTGCGGCACCCCAATTCAAGACGGGAGCCCTCCCGGAGAGTGCCATGAACCTTCGATCCGCGCGTTGCATCGCTCTGGCCGGAACGTTGGTGTTCGGCCTGGTGCAGTTCAGCCTGGCGCCGTTCGCTGAAGCCGTGGAATACAAGAAAGTGAACGCCAAGGCCAGCACCTTGAGTTTCACCTATCAGCAGATGGGTTCGCGAAGCTACGGCACTTTCGGCAAGTTCGAGGCCAATCTCGACTTCGACACCGATAACCCTGGCACCGCCCACGCCACGCTGACCATCGACCTCAACAGCATCGACGCCGGCAGCAGCGACGCCAACACCGAGCTGCAAAAACCGGCGTGGTTCGATACGGCGACTTATCCGGTGGCGACCTTCGAGTCGACGTCCATCAAAGCCCTGGGCAATAACCGTTACACCATCACCGGCAAGCTGTCCCTGCGGGGGCTCACTCGGGAGGTGACTGTGCCGGTGCAACTGAGATCAGAGAGCGCCATCGGCATCTTCGAGGGCCAACTGGTGCTCAAGCGTGACGACTTCAAGATCGGCGAGGGCGAGTGGGCGGACAGTGTGGTGTCCAACGAGATCAATATCCGCTTCCGGATGGTGGCGCCGCAGCGGTGACACGGGCTGAACGTTAACTTCCGGTCGACGACATTCCTCCTGTGGGAGCCTGCTCGCGAAGACGGCAGAGCTGTCGAAGTGATGTCGCCTGACACTCCGCCATCGCGAGCAGGCTCGCTCCTACATTTGATCCTTGGTGAATGCCAAATCTGTGTACGACGCCGATTCAATGGTGGGAGCGAGTACGCCGCATAAAAAAAGCGCCCGATCCACATTGCATGGACCGGGCGCCGATCAAACCGCTCTACTGCGCCACTATTGGCACCGTCACGGTTTTGCCGAAGGCTGATTTGACGGTCGCCGTCGGGTTGGGCGCCGGGCCACTGCCGACGGTCGTCACCGCTATATTCCAGCGCGCGCCCGTCGCCGTAGGCGTCAGGGTGGCGGTGCCAAGGTTCGCCGTACCGGTTGTGACCGTGGCAGTCGCCGTGATGGTGTTGCCCGTGCCACGCGAGGTGGTGCCGGACAGGACCCAATACCAGCGGCTATTGCTGCGAGCGGTGACGGTAGCGCTGGTGACGATCAGGTTCTCGACGACCGCTGCCGAGACCGCCACGGACACCGTCGCCGATGCCGACTCCGCGCCCTTGGCATCGGCTGCCTTATAGGTAAAGGTCGCGGTGAACGGCGCGGCGACCGTGGCCGGTGGTGTGTAGGTCACGCGCGTACCATCGGTGCTGACCACGCCCGTGCCGGAGTTCGGTTGCTCCAGCCCCACCACTCTAAGTGGCACGTTGCCGTCAGGGTCGGTGTCGTTGGCCAGGACGTTGATGATCACCGGTTGGCCGGTGCTGCTGACGGCGCTGTCGGGGTTGGCGATCGGTTTTTGGTTATCGCCATCGTTATTGGCACGGGTATCGCCAGTGCGGAAAGTTGGCAGCGCGGAGGAGTTGACGTAGGTGACGCCGTCCCAGCCGGGCAGAGGCGCTGGCATCAACTGGAACTGGCCGGGGTGCTCGATATCCCAGCGCAGCAGCATGGACGTGTCCTCGTGCTGAGTGTTGTGGCAGTGCTCCATATAGGTCCCGGCGAATTCCCGGAAGCGGATCGCCATTTCCACGTCCACCGAGCTGTCGATGCCTTCGCCGATGCGATAGACGTCCTTGCGCGCCCATTTTTCCCATTCCGGCGGTGGGTTGCCATCGCGGTGGAGGATGACCCCCTCTTCGAAGTGCACGTGCACCGGGTGGTTCCAGCCGTTGCCGCCGCTCTTGATTCTCCACACTTCCAGGGTGCCGTCGCCGGAGAACCCGGCAGGGGTCGGGCCGTTGGCCAGTTGCGGAGCGGCGCTGATGATTCGAGGGTCCATGGGGAAGCCGAATTGACCACCGTCGGTCTTGATCGTCCAGGGTGCTTCGTCGGTGCCGTCGGAGCGGCCGAAGATGAACTCGCGATGGCGCGCCACATTGAGCTTGGCCTGCATTGCTGGGTCGTCGCGGTTGATGGTCAGCGGGATCATGACCTTGCCGGCTGGTTTGCCCGGTTTGGCGGGTTCGTAGTCGGCGGGGTTCATGCTCACGTCCTGGCCGGCATAAGGCTGGACTACCATTTGCATGAACTTGCCCACCCCCGGGTCGCCGCCGGTCCATTCCAGCCCTTTGCTGCCCAGCTGGAGCACCGCCTTGTACGTCCCGGACAGCACGTCGGCCAGGCTCAGCAGTGTAGCCTCCGGCCCCTTGCCGTCGTGGTGCTCCATCAGGTTGACGAAGTACAGTTTGTCGCCGGTGTTGATCCCGTTTTTCGCGAAGTTGACGATGATGTCGTAACGCTCGGCGATCCCTATGGTGGGCAGGATGGCGTTGTGGTTCTGAGTGTTGCCATCACCTTCCAGGTCCATGCTGCCGTCGAACGGCACAGCATGTTCCATCAGGTTGCCGTCGTTGGCGATCAAGTGGAACGGCACGCGGCTATAAGACAGGCCGGAACCGGCCGGGCCGGGGAATTCGCCGCCGGTGCCGGCGACCTCACGCACCAGCGCGATCCTGAAGTAACGCGATACCGAGCCATTGAGGATGCGGAAGCGATAGCTGCGCGCCCGCACATTCAGGCGCGGCTGGTACTGCCAGTTGACCAGGACCTGATCGCCGAGGAAGCCGTCGGTGTTGAACGGGTTGAACCACAGCTGGCCGTTCTGATCCCAGGCCTTGTCGGCAATCATCAGGTTCACATCGTAGTCGCGGTTGCCCCAGGGCAATGCCGAGCCGCTGGGCAGGCGCAGGTTGACGCCGTCTTCGAAGGCTTCGTTACCGCGATCCAGGGCGCTGTAGTAATTCATCATCACCGCGTTGCCCTTGTAGACGTTCTGCGCGGTGAAATCGACCATGTGGTCATGGAACCAGTGGGTGCTCATGGTTTCGTGCCAGTCGCCACGGATCTTGATGCTGCCGTTGTTGCATGTCTTGAGGCCCGGCGTGGCATCGTTGACGAACAGGGTTTCGCCCGGGGCGCAGGGGAACGCCGCGCGCGGATCCTGGGCGCTGGTGTTGATGGTGTCGTAACCGGCCAACTGGATCGGCCAGCGATAGTCGTAGTACTGCCCCGGAAAGAAAAACGCACCGGAAAAGCCATCGCTTTCGGCCGGGGAGTGGCCGTTGTGTTCGTGGGTGGTGAGGGTGTGCAGGCCAAACCCCATGTTGGCCGCCGGATCGATCGGCAGGGCGTTGTAGTGGCGCATCAGCGCGGCTTGACCGTAACGCACCATCAACAGTTTTGGCGGAAAGGTGCCGTCGAAGGTCCAGAGCGCCTTGTGGTTCTGAATCGGCATGTTGGGGTGAAAACGGACATTGATGCCTTTGGTGGTGCCCGCAATGACCGGGGTAATCGAGGTCTGGTTGTACAGCCCGCCCGGCCCGAACTCACCGACGGCGTAGTTGTGCAACTGTCGGCGGTCGCGCATGCCGCTGTTGATCTGGGCGCCCGCTTGCGCGGTTTTGAAGCCGACCTGCGGGAAGAACTCGTTCCAGCGTTGGTGCGACCAGCCTTTTCCTGGCGGCCGACCTTCGGCCGGCGAGCCGACCGGATGGCGGTTGAGGAAGGCTTCGATCTGCGCTTTCCACGGGTTGCGGTCCAGCACGTTGGAAAACTGCGACGGAAACGGGAACAGCCCCGGCTGGCGCATGAAGGCTACCAGCGCTGTGGGCGAAGGACTGCTGCGGGCGATGTTGTTCGGGTCCTGCGTAGGTGCCGGGCCGACGAGCGGAACCGGGAAGGTCAAGGGCGGTGCCGGCAGTGTCGGGTCGAGTGTTTCCGTGCCGAATTCTTCGAATAACAGCAGTTGCTGCGTGTACGGCTGGGCCCCGAACAATGGGCTGGGTTTGCCATTGGTGGGGATTTTGAAGGATGTCTGCAGGGCTGGCGGCAGCACGTTGTCGGTCGTTGGCGTGGTGAGGCGGGCACCAAAAGCGCCATTGGGCAGGGCGATGGCGCCCTGGTAGACGGGTGGCATGGCCCGCAAGGCAGCCGCCGCGGCATCGAGGTCGGCCGGCGGGTTGCTAAACGCCGAGGGGTCCGTCGGGGGTGGCGGGCCGAAATCATCCAGCGGTACGGCATTGGCGGTGCCGAGGCTGATGTTGATCAGCATCACAGCGGCGATACTCGGTTTCAGGAAAAAGCCGAGCGACTTGAGGTTAGGTTTGTTTTTCATTTTGTTTCCCTTGGCGCGCGCTGGTGTGGCTGATATTCGCAATTCGCCCGTTGCAAGAGGTGCGCCAAAAGCGGGGGGGACGGGGGGGTGAAAAATAGCTGTTTGATATCAAACGCTTGATGGATTCGACTTTGGTCGTGGTGGCGCAGTGGGCGGGAATCCTCGATGTTGGGGGCTTCACCCACCCATTTCCCCCCCACTCACACCACAGGCGGGTGTGAGGGTGGACGCTCTCGCGAGCAGGCTCGATCCCACAGAAAAACCAGTTGTGGGCAAACCGCTGTCCCTCTGTGGGGACGAGCCGGCTCACGAAAAGCTCAGTTAGTCCAGCACAAAGTGTGCCGGACTCCGCTGCCAGCCTCGAAAACGCAACGCCACCAGCCATAAAGCAAACGCCGGCGACGCTCATGGCGCATGAATGGGGAATGTCTGTCCATCACCCTTCGGACCGCAGGTGTCAGGCGCGCTATGATAGGCGGCCCTTGCCCCCCGGAGCCCGTCACCGCAATGCCCCTGATCAGCCACTTCAAGACCCCGTGCCCCGAGCACATCAATAGCCAGATCCTGCAGATGGTGGTCGACAACCTGACCGACATCAGCATGGTCGCGATCCCGCCCAGCAACCTGCTGTACAACCTCTATCAATACGCGATCGGCTTTGAGGTGCACCTGTATCTGGAGGCGCTGAACGGTGAAAAGGGCATTGCCGTGGAGCTGATCGTTGCGACCGACGAAGACGACCCGCAAAAGGTGATTGGCTTTGTACTGTACCTGCCGGTGCAGGACGACCCCGAGGCGTGTGGCGTGGCGTACATGGCGGTGCAGGCCGAGTATCGGCGCCAGGGCGTGGCCCGGCGGATGCTGCGGGAAATGGTCGGCCGCTATCCCCATGCCGAGCTGACCTGTGCGGTGGCCAAGGTGCCGTATTTCGAGGCGATGGGCTTCGAGGTGGTGGGTGTGCGTGCGACCCAGGTGTTGATGAACACCCGCGACCACGCCACCGATGGCTTGATGGCGCTGCTGGATGTGGCGTCGATCTACAGCTCGCTGGAAGTGCGGCAGATTCACACCTATCTGCTGCAAAAGCATGGCAAACGGGCCATGACCGACGCGGAAAAACAGCGCGACCGGCATCTGGACCAGTTGACGCGCAAGGCCAATGAATTTGTGCGGGGGCGGTTGGGTGAAGATGCCGTACCGGCCGCCGGCCCTCGGTTACGCCTGGTCTGACCGCACTCTCCCAAACACCAAATATCCCCTGTAGGAGCTGGCTTGCCAGCGAAGGCGTCTGCAGCAACAGCGCATGACTTGAGGCTGCCTTCGCTGGCAAGCCAGCTCCTACAGGGGGTGGTTGTTCGCGAGAGCTGGGGCGGTGCTTAAGTCAGCTTCACATTCATGGTAATCCGCGCCGTGAACACCTTCTTGCCCTCGGCATCGTGAATGTCCACCGGCACGATCTTGTCGCCTTCGGTGGTCCAGTCCACCGCATCCCCCTCGGCCACCGCTGTCACATCGCTCTTGGCCTTGGCCAGGTATTCCACGGTCATGCCTTTGGGTATCCAGCGCGCGCCGGCGGGAATGGAAACGTCGGTCATCATCCCGGCGGCCAGCTCGGCGGCGTTGCACATTGCAATCGCATGCACCGTACCCAAATGATTGGTGATTTCCCGGGCAAAGGGCACCTGCACGGTGGCCGAGCCTTTACGCAAATCCTTGACCAGCGGGTTGATGGTGGAGAAGTAGGGCGCCACCTGGCAGGCCATTTGGCTGAACGCTTGCGGGCCTGCGCTGTTGAACATGCTGAGGAACTGACTCATTTTGATGCCTCTTGAGGATGACAGATTGCAGAATAATGCTCTGTAACGGAATATTATTCTGTTACTGAACAGTATTCTGTCGAAGAGAAAACTGTCAACCTAGCGCCACCTGTTCGTTGGCAATCGCCAGCCTCCACCGATGACTTTTCCGGACTGTTTTTACGCATGGAAACCACCGACCTGCTCGAACGCTGCTACCCCGGACGCCGCGCCGAACTCAAGCGCGACATCTTCAGAAAGGCCCTGGGCCTGTTCAACGAACTGGGGATCGAGGCCACCACCATCGAAATGATCCGCGCCGAATGCGATACCAGTGTCGGCGCGATCTATCACCATTTCGGCAACAAGGAAGGCTTGGTGGCGGCGCTGTTTTTTACCGCCCTTGATGATCAGGCGCGCCTGCGCGACAGCTACCTGGCTGATGCGCAAACCACGCAAGCGGGGGTGCACGCGCTGGTGCACAGTTATGTGGATTGGGTCGACAGCCAGCCGGAGTGGGCACGGTTCCAGTACCACGCGCGGTTTGCCGTCACCAAGGGGCCGTTCAAGGACGAACTCGCCACCCGCAACAAGACGCGCAACAAGCAGTTGCTGGAGTGGCTGGGAGCGCACGGCAATGAGCTGGGGAGCTTTCCGGCAGAATTGATACCGTCGTTGATCGTCGGCCAGGCAGACAGTTACTGCCGCGCCTGGTTGTCGGGCCGGGTCAAGGGCAGCCCGAAGGCGTACCGGGACATGCTGGCGCAGGCGGCATGGCGGTCGCTGTGCATCGCCGAAACCCACTGAAAATCCCCCTGTAGGAGAATTGTGTTGGTTTTCAGAGGTAAAAAAAGAGCCTCAAAGCTCTTGATGGGGAGGAAGTGGAGCCGAGAGGCTCAAGATGCGCGTGAAGCAGGCGGTGAGCTTGGTAGGGGTTCAGTGCACTCACCACCTACGCAGCGGCTTGAGCAAGCAAGCGGCTGCGCAAGTTCATCCTAAAAAGACCAAGTGTTGCACTCAAGTACCGCTAGTCGCATCCCCCGGCCAACCGGCGCGACGCAACGCCTTGAGCAAGGTTTCGACATCCAGCCCCGGTACCCCATGCCCGTTGCCTTCGGCGGTGTCGGCGGCGAGCAAGGCATTGATGATGGCTTCTTCCACGGCTTCGGTGGCGGCCAGGAACAGCTCGCTGATGTGATCGTTATTGACCATGCTCAGGTTGTCGGTGGTCGGTGCTTTCTTGCTCTCATAGGCGGCCGGCGGCACGTGTTCATTGCCGGTGGCGAAGGCGATGAAGATGTCGCCGCTGTGGTCTTCATTGCCGCCGCCGGTGCGGGCCAGGCCGAGGCTGGCGCGCTGGGCCAGGCGAGTGCACTGGTGCGGCAGCAACGGCGCATCGGTGGCCAGGCAGACCACGATCGAGCCCATCCCCGGGTGGGGCAGCGAGGCCTTGAGGAACGGCGAATCGACCTGTTCCATGTAGCGCCCGACCGGATACCCGTCAACGCGCAGTTCATTGCGAATGCCATGGTTGGCCTGGACAATCGCGCCGACCGTCCAGCCACCCTGGGCGCTGCTCAAGCGTCGCGATGCGGTGCCGATGCCACCCTTGAATTCGTGGCAGATCATGCCGCTGCCACCGCCGACATTGCCTTCGGTCACTGGGCCGCCCGCCGCCGAACGCATGGCCTGGGCCACGTGTTCCGGCTTGACGTGAAAGCCGTTGATGTCGTTGAGCAGGCCGTCGAAGGTTTCCAGTACCACCGGCATGTTCCAGTAGAGGCGCCCGTCATCCGGTTGCTGCTCGCGGTCGAGCACGATCAGCGCATCGCGCACCACGCCCAGGCTGTGGGTGTTGGTGAAGGCGATGGGGCTGGTCAGCAAGCCCGCTTCGCGAATCCACTCCAGCCCCGTGGCATCGCCGTTGCCGTTGAGCACATGCACGCCGGCAAAGCACGGCTGCTGGCTGGTGGAACCGGCACGCGGTTCGATGACTGTAACGCCGGTGAGGATGTCGCGGCCGGTGGCAGTGCGTCCTCGTACATTGCTGTGGCCGACCCGAACGCCGGGGACGTCAGTGATGGCGTTGAGCGGGCCGGGCTGCAGTTGGCCGAACTGGATGTTCAGGTCGCGGGCACGTGGTTTCATGGGTATTCTCATTTTCAATTTTTGGCAGAAAAAGATGGCTGAACCTGTGTAGGAGCTGCCGAAGGCTGCGATCTTTTGATCTTTTGTTTTTGTCGATCCGCAATCTTTCAAGATCAAAAGATCGCAGCCTTCGGGGAGTGTGGGTTATTGGCCGTTTTTGACCTTGCTCCAGATCCGCGTGCGCACCCGTTCGGTGGCCGGCGGCAGGGGCTGGAGGGTGAACAGGGTGGCCATGGCTTCGGCTGGCGGATACACGGCCGGGTTGCTGCGGGTCGCTTCGGCCACCAGCGTGGTCGCGCTGCGGTTGCCGTTGGGGTAGTTGAGGTGGTCGCTGACCGGGGCGATCACTTCAGGGCGCATCAGGTAGGCGATGAAAGCCAATCCTTGTTCCGGGTGCGGTGCGTCCTTGAGCAGTACCAGCGTGTCGAACCACACCGGTGCACCTTCCTTCGGCAGGCTGTAGGCGATCCTCACGCCGTTGCCGGCCTGCTCGGCGGTGTTCTTGGCTTCGAGCATCGCGCCAGACCAGCCGACCGCCACGCAGATGTTGCCATTGGACAGGTCGCTGATGAACTTCGACGAATTGAAGTAGGCGATGTGCGGGCGCAGCTTGAGCAGCAGCGCTTCGGCCTTCTTGTAGTCCTCGGGGTTGGTGCTGTTGGGTGGCAGGCCGAGGTAGTGCAGGGCGACCGGCAGCATCTCCGACGGGGAGTCGAGCATGGCCACGCCGCATTCGCCGAGTTTGGCCAGGTTCTCTTCCTTGAACACCAGGTCCCAGGAATCCATCGGCGCCTTGTCGCCCAGTACCGCGCGCACTTTGTCGACGTTGTAGCCGATGCCGTTGGTGCCCCACAGGTAGGGTACGGCGTACTGGTTGCCCGGATCGTTGTTGGCCAGTTTCGCCAGCAGTTCGGTGTCCATGTTCTTGAAGTCCGGCATCTGCGCCCGGGGCAATGGCGCCAGGGCACCGGCCTTGATCAGCGTGGGCAAGCTGAAGTTGCTGGCAACCACCACGTCGTAGCCGCTGCGGCTGGTGAGCAGTTTGCCTTCGAGCACTTCGGCGCTGTCGAAGGTGTCGTAGACCGGCGCAATCCCGGTGTCACGCTTGAAATCCTGCAAGGTGGTGGGGCCGATATAGTCGTACCAGTTGTACACGTGCACGGTCGGGGCTTCGACGGCAAAGGCCGGCAGCGACACCGCCAGGCAGGCACCAAATCCCAGATTGAAATACAAGCGGTGACGACGCATGATGCGGCACTCCTGGCCTGTTGCGGCCGGTGGTAATCAGGAGTTTGCAGCGTATCGACCGGGGTGGCCTTTACCCATTCCCATCATGGGTTACTCGAAAGGGGTAGTGCGTGGACGCGTTGTTGAAAGAGTTGCCGGTGCACCAGGGGCTGGCACGGGTTTTCACGGCAGTGGGGCAGGACAGCTTCTGGCGTGCGCTGGTCGATACCCTGCGCTTGCTGGTGCCGCTGGACAACGCGCTGGTAGCACTGATGCGCCCGGGTCATGTGCCGCGCCTGCTGATTGACTTCGATGCCAAGGGCAGCCCCGACGAACATGAAGAACTGGCGGACTACAGCGCTGGCATGTACCTGCTCGATCCGTTCTATCAAGCCGCCTGCGCCGGCATCGCCGACGGCTTGCACAGCCTCGAATCGGTGGCCCCCGACCAGTTCCAGCACAGCGAGTACTACCTGAGTTACTTCAGCACCGTGGTCGGTGGGGACGAGTTGCAGTTCATGGTCAACGTCGATGGCGCCGTGCTCGGCCTGTCCCTGGGGCGTGCGACGCGCTTCAGTCTCGAGGAGCAGGGCCGCCTTATTTGTGTGCGTGACTGGGTGCTGGCGGCGATGCGCCGACACCTGGATTTGCTGCCGCCGCAAGGGCCGGTCGCCGAACCACCGGCGGGTGATCTGGCGACCTTGCTCGATCGCTTCGACGCACGCCTGACGCTGCGGGAGGTAGAAACAGCGCGGCGGATTCTCCAGGGCTTCTCCAGCAAGGCCATCGCCCAGCAAATGGGCATCTCCCCGGAGACGGTGAAAGTGCACCGGCGCAACCTCTATCACAAGCTCAACGTGAACGGGCATGGCGAGTTGTTTGCGCTGGTGTTGCAGCCGCGTTGAACCGTCAGCCGCGGCCCGAGCCATCGTGAGCAGGCTCGCGATGGCGATAACACTGATAACCGATTGCTCAGCCCTTTTTCATCCCCAAACATTCAATGGAGTGATCCACCATCGCCTTGGCAATCTCCAGCAAATGCCAGATCGAGTACACCATCGCCCGGTCGGCGCCCTTGAGTTGATCGCCACACTGATACGCCATGACCGAAGCACAGCGCAGCAGGTCGGCGACATAGAGCTGGGTGTCTTCAAAACTCACGTCTTTGCTGACGTTGTAGAAGCGCATTTCATCTGGTGGTGCGGGTTGCTTGCCGGTGAGGTAGAAATCGATGGCCCGATAAAGCGCGGAACGATCTCTGAGCAAATCGTCGGTGACGGTTTCGTTGGTAGGGTTTTCGGGAGGTGGATCGGGAACGGATTTTTCCATGAGTGTTGCTCCTATTGCTGTATGGGAGCCATCACTTATCGCCTACTAAACGATTGGGTGGCGGCTGTACGCAGGTTAGTAGGCCGGTCAATAGGAAAAACCGGTGCACCCGAAGGTGCCCCACGCACAGCCACCATATTCTGCATGCGGCAAAAATTACCGGACATGAGTATGGAATCGCTATGCGCCTATTGTTCCGGGCTACTAAACCCGATCACGGATGAGCAGTGACGGACCGAGACTAGCCACGGAATTCGGCAGGCGCAAGCGAGCGAAATGATCTAGGAAATGTCCTGCAAAAGAAAGGGAACGGGCCTGCAAAACCGCTGATTTTCCTGTAAGAAATATCATCAAGATCGCCACTCGTGTAGGAGCGAGCTTGCTCGCGAAAAACCTGAGGGCGCCACGGGGAATCTGGTTTCCCGCGTTATCGTTGACCTCCATCGCGAGCAGGCTCGCTCCTACAGGGCTAGCGCTTGTTCACCCCCGCGCCAACCGGTCCCCCCCAACTGAATCACCGCGACCAACACCACCAGCAGCACAACCACCGTCAGCACTAGCTGGCTGACAAACCACTGATATCCATTCGGCGCGATCCATTGTGGAAGCGAGCCTGCTCCGGGCGGCGTTCCGATGATGGCGATTTCACAGGCGCCGACCTGTTACTTCTTACAGTTTCGGTCCGGCCAAAAAAAGCTCAGTCTGTCCTCAGTCAAAGCGCAGGACCGTCAATGCCGTGAACACTCATCACCACACCGCGACACCAACGCTGTTGGTCATCGATCCACGCGTCCTGACGGTTCGTAGCGTCGGCTATTGCCGCCATCCCGACAGCCCGGAGATTACCCCACGCATCACCCGGCAACGCTTCGACGCGGCGGGCCGCTTGGTCGAGTCCTGCGACCCACGGTTGTGGGGCACGGCGCCGATGCCGAACCTGACCACGCTCTACGGCTTGAACGGGCAACCGTTGTTGACGGACAGCGTCGATGCCGGGTGGCAGTTGAGTGTGCTGGATCAGGCGGGTTCGCCCTGTTCATTCTGGGATGCACGAGGCAGTCAGCGTCACACCGAGTTCGACGAACAACAGCGGCCCGTCACCGTCACGGAACAGGCCGTGGGGGAACGACCTCGCGTGGTGGAGCGCTTGATCTATGGCGGCTCCGAACCCGCGTACGCAGCGCACAACCAGTGCGGACAGATGATCCGCCATGACCATCCGGCCGGCACACAATGGGTGGCCGACTATGGGCTTGCCGGTTCAGCGCTGGTTGAAGAGCAACGCTTGCTCCTCGAACTTGAAACACCCGACTGGCCCCCCGAACTCGATGCCAGAGATGAGCACCTGGAAGCTCAATCATTCATCACCCGCCACCGTTTCAATCCCACTGGTGAGCTTCAGGAGCAAACCGATGCCATGGGCAACGTTCACACCTTTGGCTATGACGTGGCGGGCAAGCAGAGTGAGGCCTGGTTGCAATTGGTCGGCGAGGGTAAGCGAGCGCAACGCCTGGTCAGCGACATCCGCTACAACGCCCAGGATCAAGTCGAAAGTGAAACCGCCAGCAATGGTGTGTTGACCCACGCCGAGTACGCCGCCGATGACGGACGGCTGATCCGGCTGATCCGGCTGATCCGGCTGGTGGCGGCAGTCGGCAACCAGAAGCCCTTGCAGGACCTGAACTATGTCTACGATGCGGGGGGCAACATCGTCGAACTGCACGACCTGTCCCAGCCCGTGACCCATTTCAACAACCAGCGCATCGACCCGATCAACCGCTACCGCTACGACAGTCTCTATCAACTGGTCGAAGCCCAAGGCTGGGAGGTCAGCCAGCCGAGCCATGGCCCGGCTCTGCCGACACTGTTGCCCACGCCGCTGGACCCCAACCAACGGCGCAATTACACCCAGCGCTTCGAGTACGACCGGGGCGGGAATTTGATCACCCGCCACCACAGCGGCGCGCCCGGGTTTTCGATGTTTACCTCGGCACGAAGCAACCGCAGCCTCGGGCAACGGGGCGACGGCTCGCTACCGGGAGAGCCTGGAATCGCCTTGGGTTTCGATTCCTGCGGCAACCAGTTGGAACTGCAACGCGGGCAAGCCATGGTCTGGGACATCCGCAATCAATTGCACCAGTTCACCTTGGTCAAACGCGAAGCCGAGCCCGACGACTACGAATGCTACCGCTACGACCGCCCCGGCCACCGCTTGCGCAAAACGGGATTCGCCCACAGCAGCGGCCGCACCCTGCGCACCGAAGTCCGTTACCTCCCGGGGTTGGAAATCCACCGCCAGGCCAATGGCGAAGAACACCACGTCATCAGCGTCGAAGCCGGGCGCAGCAACGTGCGGGCGCTGCATTGGCCCCAAGGCGCGCACAGTGACCAGCTGCGTTACAGCCTCGGCGATCACCTCGGCTCCAGCACCCTGGAACTGGATGACGAAGCGGGCGTGCTGACTCAGGAACACTATTACCCCTTCGGCGGGACGGCCTGCTGGGCAGGAAAAAGTGCCTTGGTGGCGCAGTACAAGACCATCCGCTACTCGGGTAAAGAGCGAGATGCAACGGGGCTTTATTACTATGGATACCGGTATTACGCACCGTGGTTACAACGGTGGATAAATCCGGATCCAGCGGGCCCCGTAAATGGGTTAAATATTTTTTGTTTCGTTTCAAACAAGGCTGTCAGTGTTAGCGATGTGGATGGACGATATTATCCTGATGAAAATGATCAGATTGAAGAAGAGATTATTCCGAACGGTTCTGTAATTGTCGCTCGTGGCCTTCATCAGTTTTCATCAGCACAATCGACCTACATTAGGTCAGAGACTCTTGAGGCGATGAATTTTTTTTCAGGTGCGCAGAATTCTGTGCACTCAGGCTATATGGAAAATACAGATATTTTGCAAAGCTACTTCAGCTCGGGATACAGCTCAGTAATGAGTAAGGTCTTGGGCTCTATGAGGCGAGGAGAAGGGCTGGCCAGGGAGTACCATGGTCCGCGTGGTCGTGGAAAGTTTCTTGGTTTTAGTGGAGTCAGTGAAAACATTAATGCCAGGGTTCACCCGGCGGACTTTTATGGTCGAGTCGCTATAAATGTAAATCCTGTTGGAGATGTTTCACTTGGGGCGGTATTAGGTCATGAGTTTTTGCATTTAAATAGAGTGAGTGGGATGGTTACTGTTGGGCCGAATGCCGTAGATCATTTTTATTTGAATCATCATGCGCAGTGGGCCCTAGGTCAGCCTATCCGGCAGTATGAGGTTCCGCAACAGGGTGTTTCTGAAGTTATCATGCGCGGAGAATTGACTGCGCAATATCTCAAAGTATTTACGAGCGATCATCGTGATTTTATTTTTGCGGTCGGAGAATATGTCTCAAAAATGCATCCTGGTATTGAGTTTAAAGGAGGTTTAGAAGATGCGGTCTCGTTTTTTAATGTTTCTCAGGATCTTAGAATGAGAATGGCATCCGAAAACTCGGACAGCATTACATTTGCAGCAATAAGCTTGCACCGGTTAAATCAGACCAGAGTTGCAGATAGCCAACTTCTCTATGATTTGCTAAGAAGTTGAGCCTATCCAACTGCTGAGCATCAAGAAGAAAGTGACTAAACAGCGAGTGTGGAAACGAGCAGGGCCGCCCCACACGGCATCTCCACCGACACAGGGAAAACCAGGATATCTTCTTTTTAAGCGTTTTCTTGGTTGGCGCTGAAAGGGCGGCGTTTATCCATGTTGTGAAAATTCTCGTTATTTCTCCAGTTTGAACACCAACGCCTTCAACCCACACTCCACATCCGCATCCGGAAACTCCGGCGGATTCTCCAGCCGCTGCTCGAACCGCAGGCTTGGCGCCTCACGGGTCACGCCGTCGATCAGGAAATCGGCACCAAACGCCGGGTCGTTCATGCAGGCCAGTACGGTGCCTTGAGGGCTGAGCAATTCCGGTAACCGGCGCAGCACGCGCTGGTAGTCCTTGGTCAGCAAAAAGCTGCCTTTCTGGAACGACGGCGGGTCGATGATCACCAGGTCGTACGGCCCCTTGCCAATCACCTTGCCCCAGGATTTGAACAGGTCGTGACCGAGGAAGCTCACCTTGCTCATGTCGTGGCCGTTGAGCCGGTGGTTGTCGCGGCCACGGTTCAAGGCGGGGCTCGACATGTCGAGGTTGACCACGTGGCTCGCGCCGCCTTCGATGGCCGCCACCGAGAAGCCGCAGGTGTACGCGAACAGGTTCAATACCCGTTTGCCCTCGGCATTGGCGCGGACCCAGTCGCGGCCGTAGCGCATGTCGAGGAACAGCCCGGTGTTCTGCTTGCGGCCCAGGTCGACCCGGTACTTCAGCCCGCCCTCAGTGATCGTCAGTTCGTCGATTTCTTCCCCCAGCAACCATTCTGTGGTGCTTTGCAGCAGGTAGCGATGTTGCAACAGCAGCGTGTGGGCACCGGATTTTGCCCACTGCTCAGACTGAGTGATCGCCATCAGCAGCTGTTTCAAGTCCTCCAGTTGCGCCGCATCCGGCTCCTTGAACAGCGCCACCAGCACCACGCCCTGCAACCAGTCCACAGTCACTTGTTCCAGCCCCGGCCAGCAGCGGCCACGGCCGTGGAACAGGCGGCGGGTTTCGGCGGGGGCGGCCGCCAGGGCGGTCAGCAGGTGCTGGTTGAGGGTGGCGAGGGCTTCAGGGTTCATCGGGTCGGGTCGGTCATTTGTGGGGGGCGGCATTTAACCATAATTGCGCAACCGGCGGACCACCACAGAACCCTGTAGGAGCGAGCGTGCTCGCGATGGTGTGTCAGTCGGCACAGCGGCGCCTGATACACCTTCGCGAGCACGCTCGCTCCTACAAGTATCCGGTGGCAGTTATCACGTTTAATTTAACTTTACGTGAGGATTTGGCGATCTCCGTACTCCCATACTCGGCTCCAACGAACAACAACAACCGGGAGCCGGACATGTCGCAGACCACTGCTTCACCCAAGTCCACTCATCCACGCTGGCTACGCCTGACCCATTGGCTCAACGCCCTGGCGGTGCTGGTGATGGTGACCAGCGGCTGGCGCATCTACAACGCCTCGCCGATCTACGAATTCAGTTTTCCCAAGTCGATCACCCTCGGCGGCTGGCTCGGTGGTGCGCTGCAATGGCATTTCGCGGCGATGTGGTTCCTGGCGATCAACGGCCTGATCTACCTGGCCTTCAATCTGTTCAGCGGACGCCTGAAACGGCGTTTCTTCCCGGTTTCACCCAAAGGCGTGCTGCAGGACCTGTGGGCCGCCTTGCGCGGAAAACTCGGGCATGCCGACCTCAGTCATTACAACCAGGTGCAACGGCTGGCTTACCTGTTCGTGATGGTCGACATCACGCTGCTGGTGCTCTCCGGGCTGGTGTTGTGGAAGTCGGTGCAGTTCCCGCTGTTGCGTGAATTGCTGTTTGGTTATGAAGGCGCGCGCCGTGTGCACTTTTTCGCCATGGCGCTGTTGGTGGCCTTCGTCGCAGTGCATCTGCTGATGGTCGCGCTGGTGCCGAAAACGCTGTTGGCCATGATTGTCGGCCGCAAGGAGCAGGTATGAAAAAGCGTATTCAGGTGCCCGGGCTGGACGAGGCTTCGATCCTCGCCGACGCCCGCAAGATCCTCGCCCCGCAAATCGAAGACCGCTCGCGCCGCTCGTTCCTGTTGCGTGGACTGACCCTCGGCGGCGTGGCCATGCTGTCCGGCTGCAACATCACCGACAACGAAAGCGTCGAGACTGCGTTGTCGTCCATGTCGCGCTTCAACGATCGGGTACAGGGTTGGCTGTTCAACCCCAATGCGATGGCGCCGACCTATCCGGCGTCGATGATCACCCGGCCGTTTCCCTTCAATGCCTTTTACGGCATCGACGAGGCGCCGACAGTGGAGGAGGAGGGCTATCGCCTGGAAGTCACCGGCCTGGTCGCCGACAAACGCAGCTGGCGCCTCGAAGAGCTGCGCGCCATGGCCCAGACCGAGCAGATCACCCGACACATTTGCGTCGAAGGCTGGAGCGCCATCGGGCGTTGGGGCGGCGTGCGCTTCAGTGACTTCCTCAAGCGCATCGGCGCCGACACCGATGCCAAATACGTCGGTTTCAAATGCGCCGACGACTACTACACCAGCATCGACATGGCCACCGCACTGCACGCGCAAACCCTGCTGACGCTGACGTATGACGGCGCGGTGCTGCCGCGCGAATACGGCTTCCCGATGAAGCTGCGCATGCCCACCAAGCTTGGCTACAAGAACCCCAAACACATTCAGGCGATTTTCGTCAGCAACACCTACAGCGGCGGCTACTGGGAAGACCAGGGCTACAACTGGTTCGGTGGCAGCTGATGGATGCCTGGCCATTTCACACGCCCACAACCCACGCTCCAAGGAGTTTCATCATGAAAAAGTTGACCACCGTTGTTCTGTCCATGTGCCTGGCCGTTGGCGCTGCCTCTGTGTTCGCAGCTGATACGATGAGCAATGACAGCATGAGCAAGGATTCGATGTCCAAGGACGCCATGTCCAAGGATGCGATGAAAAAAGACGCGATGAAGAAGACCGATTCCATGTCCAAGGACGCCATGTCCAAAGACAGCATGTCCAAGGACACGATGAAAAAAGACGCAATGTCCAAGGATGCGATGAAAAAAAGCGAAATGTCGCAGTAAGTCCAGACAACCGAAATCCCCCTGTGGGGGCAAGCCCGCTCCCACACGGATTTTGCAAGCGCCACAGATCTCCGTAGGAGCTGGCTTGCCAGCGAAAGCGCCCTCAAGGTCACTACAAAACCCGGATCGGTCACCTGGTTGCATCAAAAATGAATTTCCGCCGAGTCCGCTGCTCATACCTTTTAGGTAGCGGGTCAGAGCCCGCGAAATCATTGAGGCTATCAGGGGGCGGCACAGTCATGAGTCGAGTACCGACGGCGGGTGGAGATCTTCCTGGCGGGTTGATTCTGGTGGTTGAAGACGACCCGCTGATCCTGGATTTTCTCTGTGAGATTCTTCAGGAGGAAGGTTTTGTCGTCGAGCCGCAAACCAGTGCGGACGCGGCAGTCATGTATCTGGAGCAGCATGCGCCGGAGGTGGGCATGCTGCTGACGGACATCACCATGCCCGGCACGCTCAATGGCGCGGACCTGGCGAACCAGTTCGGCGATCGCTGGCCGGACAAGCCGATCATGATCATGTCCGGTTTCGAAACCCCTGAAAGCGCAGGCGTGCGACACGAGGTGTCCTTCATCAAGAAACCCTGGATGATTGGCGGGCTGCTCGATTGTGTGGGCCAGACCTTCAAGTCCAAACGACTCAACTGACCTGCGCGCAGGTGTTACATTGCCGGGCAAATCCGTCCGGCGCCTGCGAGGTTCTTTTCCTTGTCTGATCACACTGTTTTCAATTCGACTTACCGTGCCTTTCTGTTCGACATGGATGGCACCGTGCTGACGTCCATTGCCGCCGCCGAGCGGGTCTGGACAACCTGGGCAGTGCGCCATGGTGTCGATGTCGATACCTTCCTGCCCTCCATTCACGGCGCCCGCGCCGTCGACACCATCAGGCGCCTGGGCTTGCCCGGGGTGGATGCCGAGGCCGAGGCCGCGTGGATTACCGAGGCGGAAATCGACGATGTCGACGGGGTATTCGAAGTGGCTGGCGCGGCGAAGTTCTTGCGGTCGCTGCCTGCCAGCCAATGGGGCATCGTCACTTCCGCCCCGCGGGAACTGGCGTTGCGGCGGATAGCGGCGGCGGGGATTCCCGAGCCTGCCGTCATGATCACCGCCGAGGATGTGACTGCCGGCAAGCCGGACCCCGCCGGTTACCGCCTCGCGGCCCGGCGCCTGGGTGTCGAGCCCGGGCAGTGCCTGGTTTTCGAAGACGCCACGGTGGGGATTCTGGCGGCCGAGGCGGCGGGGGCGGACTTGATGATTGTCACGGCGACTCATGAGCAGCCTATTGAGACCCCGCATGCGACGTTGGCAAGTTATGAATCGGTCCGGGTTCAGGTGGATGCCGATGGTTCGGTTCGATTGAAGTCTGTGTAAACAACAGCAATCCCTGTAGGAAGGGCCGGGCGACGTTCCAACAGGGGATGTATGTCAGTAAAGCCCGGGGATCAGCCGCCAGGAGCGGGCGCAATAGGCCTCGTATTCGCTGCCGAACTGCGCCCGGAGCAAGGCTTCTTCCGAGTGAATGCGCGCGATCAGCGGGATCAGCGTCAGCGCCACCAGTATCAGCCCGACACCAGAACGAAAGGCCAATGCCCAACCCATGCCGATGACCATCATCCCCAGGTAACTGGGGTTGCGCAGGTTGCGGTAAATCCCGTCGGTGACCAGCCGATGCCCCGGCTGAATGGCCACCAGCCCACTGAAGCGCTTGCCCAGCACAAACACCGGCCACAGCCGCAGCGCACCGCCGACGACGAACAAGAGTGCGCCGAGCCAGCGCACGCCTTCACCGCCAAAAGTCCAGAAATCGATGCGGTCGGTATAAGCCGGCAGAAAGCCGCTCAGTAAACCGATCACGCCGAAGGCCGGAATGACCCAGCGGTTGGCCCGGTCTTCGCGTTCCCCCGAACTCAGGTTGACCTCGGTGAACAGAGATGCGACAGCCATGATCAGAGTGGCCAGGGCAACGACGACCAGTGAACCGTGGCTGAAATAGGCTGCGAAACCACCCTGTCCCCAGATCGCCAGGGCGAGGTAGGCGAGGGTGCTGACGACAGCGAAAAATGCCAGTTTGGCCGAAATTTTCATGGTACCTCCGCGAACAGCCTTACGTAGGAGCTGCCGTAGGCTGCGATCTTTTGATCGTTCTTTGGCCTTCGAGTTTCCATGGGTAAAAGATCGCAACCTGCGCCGGACCGCTGAGACGGTCGCCCCGAGGCCGGGTGAACTAAGCTTGGGAGAGAGGACCGTTCACCGCCGGCTCGCACGAGTTCGACGAGCCGGTGGCGTGAAACAGGAGCCTGTATGCTTCACATCCGCACGCCTTTGATCCTGCACCCGGGCCTGTCGACTCCGACCCGCCGTATCTGGCTGAAACTGGAAAACCTGCAACCTGGCGGCTCGTTCAAAATTCGCGGCATTGGCTTGCTGTGCAGCCGGGCGGCGCAGCAGGGCAAGCGCAAGGTGGTCTGCCCCTCCGGCGGTAACGCGGGACTGGCCACGGCCATGGCCGCTGCATGCCTGGGGCTCAAAGCATGCATCGTGGTGCCGCACACCACCCCGCAAAGCACCCGGGCGCGAATCAGCAAGACCGGCGCCGAGGTGATCGTGCACGGCAAGGTCTGGGACGAAGCCAATCAACTGGCGCGGGAACTCGCCCAGGACCCACGCAGTGAATTCGTGCCGGCCTTCGACCACCCGGTGTTGTGGGAAGGGCACAGCACCATGGTCGATGAAATCCTTGAAGACTGCCCGCCAGTGGATGTGCTGGTGACCTCGGTGGGCGGCGGTGGCTTGCTGGCGGGGCTGCTCACCGGCCTGATTCGTCATCGGCACACCGATTGCCGCATCGTGGCCTGCGAAACCGCAGGCGCGGCGTCGTTCGCCGCGGCGGTGGCGGCCGGGCACCCGGTCAAACTGGCGAAAATCGATACCGTCGCCACGTCCCTGGGCGCCGCGCAAGTGGCCGCCTGGCCGGTCAGGCACATCGGCGATTTCTCCCATGAGTGCGTGGTGCTCAGTGATGATGAGGCAATCATGGGCGTGGTGCGTTACGCCAATGATTTGCGTCAGCTGGTCGAACCGGCATGCGGGGTTTCATTGGCGATTGCCTACCTCGATCACCCGGCGATTGCCGACGCCAATGACGTGGTGATCGTGGTGTGCGGCGGGGTGAGTATCAACGCGCAACTCGTGGCCGGATGGGCACGCATGTCCACTGGCACGCACGCGAGGTAGGGCCGCAAACGCTATCCCGGTGTCACAAGCCCCACCGCTGGCGATGACGATCTTCAGTGACCGGTGACAACGCCTTCCTGGACCAGAATGGCGCGCGCCAGGTCTTCGTCGCTTGCGTTGTTGAGGGCGGGATTGTCCTGGCGGACCTTTTTCAACAGCGCCTCCAGGTAAGCACCACGAATCGCACCGCCACTGGCGACGAAGCTGGAAGCGTCATCCCGGGCGGGAATCATGAGTTTGTCGTCTTTGAACGTCGAATAAAGCGAGGCGGAAACCCCGGCCGAGGTGGCGACATCTTCGGCATCCACTTTAGCCAGAGCGGAACCGACGGGCAAACAAAGCAGCAGGGAAGAAAGGATAAACATGCGGCGCATGATGGTGTCCTCCAACAGCATGGAGCATAAGGGAAATACCACATAGTTTAGGATGCGTGGCAATCGCCGAGAGTTCCCTGGCACTGCCGACTGTGCATATGGACGGGGACTTCATGGCCTTGTCACTGGCGATTTTCTCCAGCCTGATCGACTATCGACAGCCAGAACGGGTGTGAGAGGGCTGGGGCGTTGAACGTCGATATTCAAAGTGTGGTGATCGGGGCTGGCGTCGTTGGATTGGCAGTGGCCCGGGCCTTGGCCATGAGCGGGCGCGACGTGTTGGTGGTCGAGGCCGGTGAGGGCATCGGCATGGGCATCAGCTCGCGTAACTCGCAAGTGATTCACGCCGGTATCTATTACCCGGGCGGCAGCCTCAAGGCGCGGTTGTGCGTGGAGGGCAAGCAGCGTCTCTATGCTTATTGCGATGAGCACGGTGTTGATTACCGGCGCGTCGGCAAGCTGATCGTGGCCACCGATGAGCCGCAGCGCACGGCTTTGCAGCGTCTGTTGGTGCAGGGGCGTCTTAACGGCGTCGATGACCTGCAATGGCTGGATGGCGCACAGGTCCGGGCGCTTGAACCGGCGTTGTCCTGCGTCGCGGCGCTGTGGTCGCCGTCCACCGGCATCGTCGACTCCCACGCCCTGATGCTGGCGCTTCAGGGCGATGCCGAGCGGTTCGCCGCGACGCTGGCCTTGCGCGCACCGCTGCTGTCGGCCCGTTGCATGGAGCAGGGCTTCGAGCTGCGCATGGGCGGCATTCAACCCATGACCCTGTGTTGCCGCGAATTGATCAACTGCGCGGGGCTGTCCGCTCCGGAGGTGGCGGGCAGCATCGTCGGTCTGCCTGGGCAATTCATTCCCCAGGCGCATTTGTGCAAGGGCAGTTATTTCAGTTACAGCGGCCGGGCGCCGTTTCGCCACTTGGTGTATCCGGCCCCGGAGAGCGCGGGACTGGGTGTGCACATGACGCTCGACCTGGGCGGACAGGCGCGCTTCGGGCCGGATGTCGAATGGGTCGAGCACATCGATTACCGCGTCGAACCCCGCCGGGCCGAAGGGTTCTATCAGGCGATCCGCCGTTATTGGCCAGGTTTGCCGGACAACAGCCTGCAACCGGCCTACAGCGGCATTCGCCCGAAAATCAGCGGGCCGACCGAGCCGGCCGCCGATTTTCTCATCAGCGGATGCGCCGTACATGGCGTGCCGGGGCTGGTGAATCTGTTTGGCATCGAATCACCGGGGCTGACCAGTTGCCTGGCGCTCGCCGAACAGGTAGTAAAACGCCTGGACGACCGATGATCAGGGCTGGCACTGCCTTGCGGGCATTGGGTCTATGCTTGGGAGTGCGCTTACTGCCATCGGAGAACTCTGATGATCACCGTACGCACTGCCTGTCTGCTGGCCGATTACAAACGCTGGGCCAATCAGCGCCTCTTTGACAGCCTCGCAGCGCTCCCTCCGGGGGAAGTCAAAAAAGAACGGGTGTCGGTGTTCAAAAACATGATCGGCACCCTCAATCACGTCTACGTGGTCGATTGCATCTGGCAGGCGCACCTCGAAGGCCGGGGGCATGGCTTCAAGACCTCACACGACCTGCTGCATGCCGATCTGTTCGAACTGCGCATGGCACAAAAAGAGATCGATCGCTGGTACTGCGACTGGAGTGCCCGGCAAACCGATGCCTCCCTGGACAAGCCCCTGGAATTCACCTTTGTCTCGGGCGAAAGCGGCACCATGAGCGCTGGCGCGATGCTGATGCACGTGGTCAACCACGCCAGCTATCACCGTGGCTGGGTGGTGCAGATGTACTTCGAGATTCCGGCCATGCCACCTGTGACCGACATGCCGGTGTATTTGCGCGAGTCCGAGCCGTTAGTCCTGCAGTCGATCAATGCCCCGATAGTGGCGCCGCCATGTGCTGTGCAATTTTCGAGCGCAACCAGCGTTCTGCCGGATCGTTATCGTTGACCCCGTTCCAGACCATCGACAGTTCGGACAGCTTGATATCAAACGGCGCGTCGTCTGCCCGCAGCTGACTGCTGCCTTCGATCAACGCACTGGCCGCGTAATCCGGCACGGTGGCGAGCATGTCTGTACCCGCCAGCAAGGCCCGCAACCCCGCGAACTGTGGCACCGCCAGCACCACCCGGCGCGAACGGCCGATGCGTGCCAGGTCGTTGTCGATGGCACCGCTCAAGTCCCCGGAGAACGACACCAGCGCGTGAGGGCGTTCGCAGAACTCGTCCAGGGTCAACGGACCCGGACGATCATCGCCGCGCAGGATCTTCACACTCAAGTCGCGCAACTTCTTGCGCTTGGCATTGGCTGGCAACTCCGTGGTGTAGCTGATTCCGACGGAAATCTCGCCGCTGGCCAGCATCGATGGCATCAGCAGGAAATTCACCCGGCGCACCACCACCACAACGTTCTGCGCCTCTTCACGAATCTGCTTGAGCAGCGGTGGAAACAGCCCAAACTCGGCGTCGTCGGACAGGCCGATGCGAAACACATCGCGGCTGGTGGAGGGTTCAAAATCCTTGGCCCGGCTGACTGCCCCGGAAATGGTGTCCATCGCCGGCTGCAATTCCTTGAGAATCTGCAACGCCCGCAGGGTCGGCTCCAGGGTGCGTCCGTTGCGCACCAGCAACGGGTCGTCGAACAGATCGCGCAACTTTGCCAGCGACGCGCTGACAGCGGGCTGGCCGAGGAACAGTTTTTCCCCGGCCCGGGTCAGGTTCTTTTCGAACATCAGGGTTTCGAAAATCACCAGCAGGTTCATGTCCACGCGGCGCAGGTCGTTGCGGTTCATGGTGGTGGCTCGCTGGGGTTTGGGGTCTTTTCAGTAAAGCACCAAACCCTGCGGAATCTGGAATTCGCTGATGACCTGTAGGAGCGAGCCTGCTCCGGGCGGCGTTCCGACGAAAGCGGTGGGTCAGTCACATGGATGCTGGATGTGCTACATCGCGCTTGAGGCGACCAATATCTATCAGGGTGGGCTTGAGGCGTTGCGGGCCAATTATCCGGCTTGATAAACACCAGCAATCCCTTGTAGGAGCGAGCCTGCTCGCGATGGACGCTAGGTCGACGCGTCGAATCAGACTGCACGCGTTATCGTTGACGTCCATCGCGTGCAGGCTCGCTCCTACAGGGGATCAATTTCAGGCTTGAGGAATCAGACTCTCCCGACAATCGAGCACCAGCCGTGCGCCACCCAGTTCGCTGGTGCCCACCTCCAGGGTAAACCCGTGCAGGCTGACAATCGCCGCGACGATGGACAGCCCCAGCCCGAAGCCGCTCTTTTGATTGCCCGCCTCGGCACGGTAGAAACGCTGGAACACCGCTTCACGTTCCGCCTCGGGAATGCCCGGGCCGGAGTCGAGCACTTCGATCCGCGTGTGCCCGCCTGCATTGATCCCGCGCAAGATCACCGCGCCACCGGGCGGAGTGAATTTGATCGAGTTGCTGAGCAGGTTCGCCACGGCTTCGAACAGCAGTGCGCGGTCGCCATTGAGGGGGGGCAATGACGCGGGCAGGTGCAGTTGGAACACCAGGCCGTCGTCTTCCGCCAGGGGCAGATAGAACTCATGCAGCTCTTGCAACAACGACACCGGATCCAGTTGCACGAAACCGGAGCGACGCTGGCGATCTTCCAGTTCGGAAATCCGCAACAAGCCACGGAAACGTGCCATCAACGTGTCGGCCTCGGCCAGCACCATGTCCAGTTGCATGGCCTGCGGCGAGCCTTCGCCGGCTTGCTGCTGCATGCGGTAAAGCTGCGCGCGCAGACGGGTCAGGGGCGTGCGCAGGTCATGGGCGATGTTGTCGCACACACCCTTGACCTCGTTCATCAAGCGCTCAATGCGTTCGAGCATGGCATTGACGATGGCGGCGAGCATGTCCAGTTCGTCACGCCGGTTTGACAGTGGCAAACGCCGGCTCAGGTCGCCAGCGACGATGGCTTCGGCACTGGCCTGAATCCCGCGAATGCGTCGCAATGGCCGGCGCCGCAGCAAATACCAGCCGACGATGCCCGGCACGATGGTCAGGGTCACACCCCAGAACAGGGCGTGAAGGATGATCCGGGTGACGGCGAACAGCGAGCCGTTGTCGCGAACCAGAATCAGCCACCAACCATCGCGGGTCTGGGTCGCCACGGCGTCGCAGCTGTCGTTGGGCAGGGTCGGGTCGTCGGACTCGGCGCAGTCGCTGAGCGTGTGGATCTTGCCATCGAGCGGCAAGCTGTCCGGAATGTAGCGCAGGGCGCCGCTGAGGTAACGCTGCCGGCCATCGAACAGGCCGTAGGCGTCGATGCCACGGATATCGAAGGTCATGCTGACGGCGAGGGCGTCCACCAGTTGCTCGCCCGAGAAGCGTGAAAACAGGTGCTGGCGTTGCATCAGCGAATGCTTGGCCAGGTTGTCCAGGTAAGCGGAAACCTCGTAGTACATGACCCCCATGAGAATCCCGCTCCAGATCACGAACAGCGAACTGTAGAGCGCCAGCAGACGGCTGCTGGAAGAGCGCCAGCCTTTAGAGGGGTTCGGCAATGACATAACCCGAGCCTCGCACGGTCCGAATCAGTGGGACATTGCCAGGCGGGTCGATCTTCTTGCGCAGACGGCCGATGTGGACGTCGATCAGGTTGGTGCCGGGGTCGAAGTGGTAACCCCAGACTTCTTCGAAAATCATCATCCGCGAGAGGATTTGCCCGGTATTGCGCATCAGGAATTCCAGCAGTTTGTATTCGGTGGGCAACAGCGTCAGCAGTTGACCGTCGCGGCTGGCTTCGTGGCTGATCAGGTTCAGCTCCAGATCCGCCACCCGCAGCGTGGTGGCCTGGGCGGTCACGGTGTTCTGCCGGCGCAGCAGGACTTCGACCCGGGCGGCCATTTCATCGGTGGCGAAGGGTTTGGTCAGGTAGTCGTCGCCGCCGGCGCGCAAGCCGCGCACGCGCTCATCGACGTCGGACAGTGCGCTGATCATCAGGATCGGCGTGGCCACGCCCATGGTCCGCAGCGTGGTGACGATCGCCAGGCCATCGAGCTCGGGCAACATGCGGTCGAGGGTGATCAGGTCATAGTTGCCGCTGACCGCACGCTCGAGCCCTTCGCGACCATTGTCGACCCAGTCGACGTCGAGGCCGTGGCTACTCAGTTCGGCGACAATTTCCCGGGCGGTCACGGCGTCGTCTTCGATGGTCAAGATGCGGGTCATAGGGCTGGCCTGATAAGCAGTTCAATACGAAGTAGCAAGCATTTTGCCAAGAATTGTCCGCGACTTAATAAATTAACTTTCATCTGACTGGGGTCGCAGTTCGCAACATTGATATCATTGGGCCACAACTTCAGTAGGGGGCTGCATCGTGCGCAACTCGATCCGCTATCGCTGGATGCCGATTTGTCTGTTGCTGTTCAGTGTTTTCATTTCATCGGCCTGGGCTGGCAATACACCCTGCTCCGGCAAGAAGGGTGGAATCGATCGATGCGATGGCGATCTGTTCCTGTGTAATGACGGCTCTATCAGTGGCTCGAAAAAAAGTTGCTCGGCAATGTTCGGCGGTCAGACCCAGGCGCGTCCACAAGCGTTTATCCAGGACACGCAGGGCTGTTCTTGTGGCACCGGTTCGTTTTGTACCGGGCCCAGAGGCGGCATTTACTGCCTGACCCCCAGTGGCAATAAAAGCTATAAGCACAAATAACCAATGCAGGTGTCGACTGGCCTACCGCCATCGCGAGCAAGCTCGCTCCCACAATGGCTTGAGGTCGAGCACAAATTCCGTGTACGACGCAGATTACTGTGGGAGCGAGCTTGCTCGCGATAGCGGGCTGACAGGCAAAACGAATCGGTCAGTCAATCGGCGTACTGATAAACACCTCAAGCCCCTCGGCATACGCAGTAAACGCTGCAACCCGCGGAAACTGCGCCGCACTCACCTGATCCGGTACCACCAAATTGGTAAAGCTCCAGGCTACGGCGAGGGTAATGCCGTCCTGCCCAATCGAACCGTCAGCCTTCAGCGGATGTTTTTCCAGCTCCCGCTCCAGCGCCGAATAGGCCTCCGTCAGCTGTCCTTCGACGCGCTGCACCCAGGGTCCGAATTGAATTTCCACCGGCCGCAAGTTGCGCTCGTAGTAAAGCTGCACGGACTTTTCGCTGGCGGCCAGCGCCAGGCCGATCAGGCGTAACGCGCGCAAGCGCTGACCCGGTGCGACGGGCATCAGGCTGTTATCGGCCAAGACTTCCAGATAGTCGATGATCAGTGTCGAGTCCATCAACACCTCACCGTCATCCAGCACCAGCGTGGGCGCCTTGACCACCGGGTTGATCTGCTGGAATTGTTCGAAGTGGCGGAACACCGAGACCGATTGATGTTCCAGGGTGATTCCCAGGCATTTGGCAGAAATGGCGGCGCGCCTTACATAGGGCGAATCCAGCATACCGATCAGCTTCATGGTCCTTTCCTTTATATGGCCATTTCGGGAGGGACAACGTTAGCTGAGGTTCGCAGCCCTGCAAATGACCGTGAATATGCCCGGTGCAGGCCGTTTGTCATCTATATACAGCCGCTCGGTTGAATTTCTTGCTATAAACGCACTCCGATTACCACCTCAAAGCCTGCGGTAGAGCATTTTCCGGGCTTTGTCGGACAAATTCGCTGTCTTTTCAGTTGCTGAGGCCTCAAGTCGGCCGTAGACTGCCGCCCCTCGTAAATTGAGTGCCGGGTGGCGCTTGGAACAAACGGCGCCTTTCCGATGGCCTGCCCAGGTCTGCCGGAACGCTCCCTAATTCGCCTTAATGCACGTTTTTTTATAGAGATATCAATGACAAAGGACAAGTTGCTGGCCATGCCGGCGGATGACTACATGAATGCCGAGCAACATGCTTTTTTCTCCGAGCTGTTGCAGAACATGAAAGTCGAAACCCATGAGCGCATCGAACAGAACCGCATCGCCATCGAAAGCCTGGACACCCCGGCCGATCCGGCAGACGCGGCTTCGGTCGAAGAAGAACGCACCTGGCTGGTGAACGCGATCGATCGCGACCAGCGCATGCTGCCTCAGTTGGAACAAGCCCTTGAGCGCATCAAGGAAGACAGCTTTGGCTGGTGCGACGACAGCGGCGAGCCGATTGGTCTCAAGCGCCTGCTGATCAGCCCGACCACCAAGTACTGCATCGAAGCTCAAGAGCGTCACGAGCAAATCGACAAGCACCAGCGTCAGGCCTGATTCTGCAAGGCAGTCCATCAAGATGGACTGCCTTTGAAAAGATCGCAGCCTGCAACAGCGCCTACGCAATTGAAGTAGGGCGCTGTTGCAGGCTGCGATCTTCGTTTTCTGCTGTCTTCGATTTCCCGATTGTTCTATTGATCTGCTGCAACGCTCACGACTAAAGGCTCATGGATAATGGCTTTATAGTGGCGTTTAATGCGAAGACAACAATTAGAAGCTTTCCGGGGTAACGATGATGACGAGAGACGGGTCTCTGGTTGCGGCAGTGCCTGCACCCGTGCTGTTGCCGAAAAACCGCTGGCTGACACCGACGCTGCAAAGCATCGCCCTGATGCTGTTGTTAAGTGGCATGACGCTGGGCGGATGGTCGCTCTACCTTGGGCTGCCCCTGGCCGTATTGATTGTCTGGCTGCCTCGCCTGCGTTCGCGCGCGACCCCGGTGGCTGCTTCCTCCGACAACGCCGATGCCATTGGCGAGTTGACTCGCGACCTTTCTTACACCACCAGCCATAACGCGCTGTCAGCCGCCGGTGTGGCGTTCTCGGTTCGGCAATTGGCGGACAAACTGCAATCGCAGCTCACGGCGGCGGCACAGATCGTCAGCAACGCCGAGGTCATGATCACCACCGAACAGGCCACCTCGACGCTCAGTCGCCAGGCGCTGAGTGCCGCCAGCGAGGCTCATCAAAGTGGCGCGGTAGGGCGTACGCAACTGATCGAGTCCATTGCGCGCATGCATCAGCTCAGCCAGCGCGCCAGCAACAGCCGTGAACTGATCGAAGCCTTGAGCCTGCGCAGCGATGATATCCAGCGCGTGACCCTGGTGATTCAGTCCATCGCCAGCCAGACCAACCTGTTGGCGTTGAACGCAGCGATAGAAGCGGCGCGGGCGGGGGAGCACGGTCGCGGGTTTGCAGTGGTGGCCGACGAGGTTCGCGGGCTTGCTGCACGCACGGCGACGGCCACGGGCGAAGTGGGCGAAATGGTAGCCGACATTCAGCAACGCACCGCGCAGGTAGTGGAGCAGATCCGCCAACTGTCCAGCGACCTTGATACCGGCGTCGAGCAGGTCGAACAGACGGGGCAGCACCTGGAGAACATTGCCCGTCTGGCGGCCAGTGTCGAGTCCCAGGTCGGGGCAATCGCCCAGGGGGCAGACACCAACCGTGAACAACTCGACAGCCTGTTCCACGCCATCGAACAGATGCGCAGCGACCTGGCGGTCAGCGACCAGCAGACTCAATGCCTGGCCCATGCGGCGGTGCAAATGGAAGGGCAGGCCGAAACCATCAGCGAGCGTCTTGCCGAGGTGGGGCTGGATGACTATCACCAGCGGATCTATGACCTGGCGCGCGAAGGCGCTACGCAGATTGCAGCGCGATTCGAGGCGGATATCGATGCCGGTCGAATCAGTCTCGACGATCTGTTCGACCGCAATTACCAGACTATTCCCAATACCAGCCCGGCCAAGTACCAGACGCGTTTCGACCGCTACACCGATCAGGTTCTGCCAACGATCCAGGAACCGTTGTTACCGCGTCACGAAGGATTGGTGTTCGCCATCGCCTGCACCCAGCAGGGTTATGTGCCGACCCATAACAAGGCGTTCAGCCAGCCGTTGACGGGGGACGCGCAGGTCGATGCCTTGCAGAACCGGACCAAACGCAAGTTCGCTGACCGCACCGGTATCCGCTGTGGCAGCCATCAGAAGGCCGTGCTGCTGCAAACCTATACACGCGACACCGGCGAGTTGATGCACGATCTCTCGGTACCGATCATGCTCAGGGGCCGGCATTGGGGTGGTTTGCGCCTGGGCTACAAACCGGAAAAGCCGCGTTAGAAAACCCGGACAGTCGGGCGACTGTTGCAATTTCTGCAATTAACCTGTGCAGGGTTTTGCTGTTTCCTCGCCGGGAAATTAATTAGCATACCTATTAATTAGGTTGCTAATTAAGTTGGGAGGGTCAGCATGCAAGGCAAAGTTGACGTCGCGGTCATGATTGGCAGCGGAGTACCTGCCAATCTGCGTCGTCGCGCACCGCCAACCCGACAATCAGGCTTTCAGCGCGCCTTCATCGACCGCCGCCTTCAACTCCCTGGCCGATTCCTGGGCCGCAATGGCGGCGACATCCGGGGTTTTGAACCAGCGATCTTTTTCGACCTGGTAATACGTCACGGTCTTTAGCGGTGGTTTGGCTCGCATGACAATCACGGCCTGGAATTCACCGTCGATTTCTCTGGCTTCCCCCCGGATAAAAAACTCGCCGATATCAAATTCCGTCACGTTGCAGACTTCCCCTGGAAATACAATGTTGTTGTCAACGCAACCCGATTTTTTGCGGATCCGTTTTATTGGGCTGGCAGTATGGCAGTAGTTGCCCGTCGACGGCTGAGATAAGTCGGCGGGCAGACGAAACGTCGATGGCGATGAGTGCGGCGGGCATGTCAACAATGTGATTCAAGAAACCGGGCGAGGGCACAGGCTTCATTATGATCCGCTCGGAAACCTCTTACGCAGCCTGTCGAAATATCCTTGATATGAAAGAAGGCAATGCCTGCCATCACCACCTGAAATCGCGGGCGGGCCGGGACATCGTGAAGCGGTTCGTGGTGGCGAAACCGTATCGGGTGCGGGATCGGCGCTGTTTCTGAGTCAGGCGCCAAGGGATAAGCAAAGTGAGTCAGCGTGCACATATGAAGTCCTTTTCATGGTTTTATCGACGTATGTACGTCGTTTTGGCTAGTCTCCAAGAGCATCGCTGCTCTAGAATCACCCTCACTGGCGGGGAATCGATGTTTATCTAATGCAATTTTTTGCGGACGATATGTAGGAAAAGATTTTTTCTTGATGAGATTTTTCCCCGAAGTTGATAGTCCATAATTTTCTGGCAGCAGGAAGGGTGTTTTCCTTCAGCCTGTGACGAACGCCGGGCAGGACGACACGAGTGACGTTCCAGTAGTCTTCTCAAGCTTCGTGATGAGTGAGCGCACTGCTCATTCAGGGCTTCAATCCGGGTTCTCTGGCGACACCTTCGGCATTGCCGCTTTTTTGGCTGTGCGTTTATTTCTCGCGTACGGCACCATTTTTCAGATGTGGGGATGTTTCCTTGGCAGTAAGTAATCTCGATATGCATGCTTTGTTCGTACTGGGTGATTTGCGCGCAAAGCTGGTCAAGCTGTTTCAGTCACGTTTCGTTTACATCACCGAACAGAACGCTGAAGGCATCTACATTGCCGAAATCGACACCGAATCAGCCCTGGTGGTGGATGACAAGCCGGGACTCAAACTCAAGGTCGGCGATCATTTCAGCGCGTCCGTGCTGCCCAGTCGTGAAGGCGGCAAGCTGGACATCAAGTTCCGCGACATCAAACTGACGGTTTACGGAATTGGCGATTACGCTTTCGTGACCACGGCCGACGGTCAGGGGATAGTGTTCAAGGAAGGTCACAGCGTGGTGATGGTGTTTGCCGCCCATCAACAGCTGCAGGAAGGCCTGACCAAGACCCTCAAAGCCGTGACCGCCAAAGCGGCCAAGTGGCGCAAGGGCGAGCTGGTGACCTTCAAGGCCAGCGAGTGATGACCCTGACCCGCGCCGATTTCCACGAACAGAACCAGGCCAGCGCTCAAGACGAAGCGCGGCGGCTGTTCGGGCAGAAGGTCATTCTGCAAGGAGCCTGGCTGAATTGGGTGGCGTCACAGCTTTACCAACTGCAACCGGCGGCATACGCCAGCATGGTCAGGCGCGAGCTGATGCGTTTGCAGCAAACCTGCGAAAACTGATCCACGCACCTCGAAAGCAGGAACCTCTACTACAGTCATTGGACTGAGTATTCAGAGGCTTCGCGGTCTACTGCCAGGCCATCCTGCTATTGCTGTGAACAGCACGAGGTGCAAAAGCATGAACGGATTTCGACGGTTGCTGGCTGCTGTCCTGGCCGCTTTCGGTTTACTGGCGACACCCGCTCCGGTGTTTGCCGCCCAGGCGCCGATCCACTTCGCCGACCTGAACTGGGAAAGCGGCAGCCTGATTACCGATGTCCTGCGCATCATTGTCGAGAACGGCTACGGGCTGCCGACCGACACCTTGCCGGGCACCACCATCACCCTGGAAACCGCGCTGGCCAACAATGATATCCAGGTCATTGGCGAAGAGTGGGCCGGTCGCAGCCCGGTCTGGGTCAAGGCGGAAGCCGAAGGCAAAGTCGTCAGCCTCGGCGATACGGTCAAGGGCGCTACCGAAGGCTGGTGGGTGCCGGAATATGTGATCAAGGGCGACCCGGCCAAGGGCATCAAACCGCTGGCGCCAGACCTGCGCAGCGTCAGCGACCTGCCGCGTTACAAAGACGTGTTCAAGGACCCGGAAGCCCCGACCAAGGGACGTTTCCTCAACAGCCCCATCGGTTGGACCTCGGAAGTGGTCAACAAGCAGAAGCTCAAGGCGTATGGGCTGGACGACAGCTACGTGAACTTCCGCAGCGGTTCGGGTGCAGCACTGGATGCCGAGATCAGTTCGTCCATTCATCGTGGCAAGCCGGTACTGTTTTACTACTGGTCACCCACGCCGTTGCTCGGCCGCTTCAAGTTGATTCAACTCGAAGAGCCACCGTTCGACGCGCAAGCCTGGAAGACCTTGACCGACGCCGATAACCCCAACCCACAGCCGACCCGTTCCCTGGCCTCCAAACTGTCCATCGGTGTGTCCACACCTTTCCAGAAGCAGTATCCGCAGATTGCCGAGTTCTTCGCCAAGGTCGACTTTCCGATCGACCCGCTGAACAAAGCGCTGGCCGAGATGAGCGAGAAACATACACCGCCGCGTCAGGCGGCGCAGGCGTTCATGAAAGCTCATCCGGACGTCTGGAGGGCCTGGCTGCCCAAGGACGTGGCGGATAAAGTCTCCGCCGCCCTGTAGGCGCTGCCGCAGGCTGCGATCTTTTGATCTTGTCTTAAAAAGCAAAATTAAAAGATCGCAGCCTGCGGCAGCTCCTACAATGTTCTGCTCATATCCCTTTCAAGGACCTTTGAACCATGACCTTGCTGTTGGCTCAATGGCTGGTGACGATCTTTGCAATGATCAGTCTGGTACATGTGTATTGGGCGTTGGGTGGTGAGTGGGCGGCGGTGGCGGCGATCCCGCAAGTGCCGCAGGTGGGCAGCGCGCAACTGCGACCGGCGTTCAAGGCACGAGGCTGGGTCACGTTGGTGGTGGCCGGGCTGTTGCTGTTGATTGCCGCGCTGGTGTGCTTGCGGGTGGGTTGGTGGCTGCCACCCTTGCATCACTGGTCGTTGCAGTGGGTGATCAGCGCGATTGCGATTTTGCTGTTTGCCCGAGCGATTGGCGATTCGGAGCTGGTGGGTTTTTTCAAAGAGGTCAAAGGCTCGAAATTTGCCCGGCTGGACACCTGGGTTTACTCGCCGTTGTGCGTGGTGCTGGGGGCGGGGTTGTTGGCGGTGGCCTGGGTCTGAGACATGTAGTGGCTGGTCTATCGCTTTCGTCGGATCGCCGCCCGGACCAAGCCCGCTCCTACAGGAGATTTGTGAGCGACACAGCCCCCTGTAGGAGCGGGCTTGCCCGCGAAGAGGCCGGTCCAGCCAATACAAATCCTTGGTCTAACTACCACTCTCCGTACGCCGACTGCTCACTTCAGCCGGCACATCATCCCCGGCCATGCGCTTGCGAAACAGCGCCGCCCGGGCCAGCAGCAAGGTCGTCACCGGCACGGTAATCGCCAGCAGGATCGGAATCAGCCAGGCGTGCAATACCGGCGCGGACTTGAGCGCCGAAAAGTAGATGATCGAAGCCAGCGCCACGCACCAGGCCCCGAGCGTCGAGGCCAGGGCCGGTGGGTGCATGCGCTGGAAGTAATCCTTCATGCACAACAGGCCCGTGGCGCCGATCAATGCAAACAGACTGCCGAGCACCAGCAGGATCGCCACCGGGATTTCCACCCACAACGACAATGGCGTATTCATTCGATCACCTCACCACGCAGCAGGAATTTCGCCAGGGCGAACGAGCCGACGAAACCGAACAGGGCGATCAGCAGTGCCGCCTCGAAGTAGGTATCACTGGCATAGCGAATACCCAGCGCCAGCATCATCAGCATCGCGACGATGTACAGGTAGTCCAGCGCCAGGACCCGGTCCTGGGCCGACGGCCCCTTGAACAGGCGGATCAGGGTCAGGATCATCGCCAGGGAAAAGAAGAACAGGCTCAGCAGGATCGCGCTCGACAGCAAGGGGCTCATTCGAAGATCTCCATCAACGGACGTTCGTAGGTCGCCTTGAAGTGCTGGATGAACAGCGCCTCATCGTCCAGGTCGAAGACGTGCAACAGCAGAATGCTGCGGTCCAGCGCCAGCTCCGACCAGACCGTACCGGGCACTACCGTGGTGATCATCGACAGCGCGGCCAGGCCATTGGCATCGCGCAAATCCAGCGGCACCTTGATGAATCGCGAGCGGGGCGGGCGGCGACCAGCATTGAGTACGCTCCAGGCCACGGCGAGGTTGGACACCAGCACATCACGCCCGACCAGCAGGACCAGGCGCAGGATCACCCCGGGACGACGGATGCGTACCGGCAGCGGACGCAGCCTGCGCATCATCAATGGCGCACAGAACCCCAGCACCGCACCCAGCAGCAGATTGCCGGGGCTGGTCGACAGGTTCAGCAGCAACCACAGCAGCCACAAGGCCAGCGACAGCAGCGGTGCCGGAAACAGGCGCTTCATGGCTGCACCTCCAGCGTGGTCGCATGGGCCGGCGGGTTCGGTACGACGCGCGTGCCGAGCACCGCCATCACGTATTGCTGGGGGTTGTACAAGGCATCGGCGGCGGCCTGGGTGTAGCGCAGCAGCGGATCGGCCTTGAGGGTCAGCGCAATGCTCAAGCCCAGCAGGGCGAAGATCGGCACGCATTCCAGGCGTCGCAACAGGGGCGATGGACGTTCGGCTGGCGTCCAGAAGCGCTGGATACCCAAGCGCGAGAACGCGATCAGCGATGCCAGCCCGGACACAATCAACAACACCAGCAGGCCCCACGCGGCGTTGGAAACCGGTGTGTCGCCGCTGTTGCCCAGGCCCAGCGGATTGAGCAGGGCGCCGATTAACCCGAGTTTGCCGATAAAGCCGGAGAGCGGCGGCATGCCGATGATCAGCAAGGCGCAAGCGATGAAACTCAGGCCAAGAAACGCCATGGTCCAGGGAATCACCTGGCCGACCACGGCTTTTTGCTCGTCGTCGAGGTTGATGCCTTTGGGCGGATGCAGGGATTCCAGTGGCCGGGGCAGCAGTTCGGCTTCATCGTCGAGCGACACTTCGTTGGCCGAGCGCGAGCGCTCGATCAGTTCGGCCAGCAGGAACAGCGCGCTCAACGCCAGGGTCGAGCTGAACAGGTAGAACAGTGCCGCGCCGACCAGGTTCGGCTGGGCGAAACCGATGGTCGACAACAGAATGCCCGCCGACACCAGAATGCTCAGGCTGGCCATGCGCTCCAGGCGTTGCGCGGCGAGGATCGCCATGGCGGCGCAGACGATGGTCGCCATGCCACCGTAAATCAGCCACTCACCGCCATAGAACGCCGATGCCCCGGCCTGGGCGGAGAACAGCAGCGTCCACAGGCGCAGCAAGGTGTAGACCCCTACCTTGGTCATGATCGCGAACATCGCCGCCACCGGCGCACTGGCCGAGGAATAGGCCGGCACCAGCCAGAAGTTCAGCGGCCACATGCCGGCCTTGGCCAGAAACGCGACGGCCAGGATCCCCGCGCCGGCGTGCAGCAAGCCGCGATCAGCTGCGGACACCAGCGGGATCTTTACCGCCAGGTCGGCCATGTTCAACGTGCCGGTGACGCCATAGATCAGCGCCGCGCCGATCAGAAACAGCGACGAGGCCAGCAGGTTGATCGAGATGTAATGCAGCCCCGACGACACCCGCGCCCGGCCCGAACCGTGGAGCATCAACCCGTAGGACGCCGCCAACAACACTTCAAAGAATACGAACAGGTTGAACAGGTCAGCGGTGAGGAACGCGCCGTAAAGGCCCATCATCTGGATCTGGAACAGCGCGTGAAAACTCGAACCGGCGCCGTCCCAGCGGGCCATGGCAAACAGCAGGGCACAGACGCCGATAATGCCGGTCAGCACCAGCATCAGCGCCGACAGGCGATCGACCACCAGCACCAGGCCGAACGGCACTTGCCAGTTGCTCGGCAGGTACACGCCGATGGAGCCGGGCACGCCGGTGGTCTGCGTCCATTGCCACAACGCCATGGCAATGCCCAGCCCGAGCAGGCTGGAGAACAGATTGATCCTGGCCTTGAGCGGCCGGTGCTTCTCGCCGAGCATCAGCATGATCGCGGCAGTCAGCAACGGCAGCAGAATGGGGGCGACGATCAGGTGGTTCATCGCAATCATTCCCTGGGCTCCCGGCCATCCACATGGTCAGTGCCGGTCAGGCCCCGGGAGGCCAGCAGCACCACCAGGAACAACGCGGTCATGGCGAAGCTGATGACGATCGCCGTCAGCACCAGTGCTTGCGGCAACGGGTCGGTGTAATGCAACAGGTCCTGAGGGATGCCCTCCTTGATGATCGGTTCCTTGCCGATGAACAGGCTGCCCATGCTGAAAATGAACAGATTGACGCCGTAGGACAGCAGGCACAGGCCCATGACCACCTGGAACGTCCGTGGACGCAGGATCAGCCACACGCCGGACGCGGCCAGTACGCCGATGGCGATTGCGATGACTTCTTCCATCAGACGACCTCCTTCATGGCAACGGATTTAGGCTGGGCAGCGGTTTTGTGACCCCGCACCGATTGGTGGGCGAGGGCGGTGAGGATCAACAGGGTCGAGCCGACCACCACGCCGTACACGCCGATGTCGAAGAACAGCGCGCTGGCCAGGTGAATGTCACCCAGCAGCGGCAACGAGAAATGCCAGGTGTGGGTGGTCAGGAACGGATAGCCGACCAGCATCGCGCCCAGGCCCGTGGCCGTGGCAATCATCATTCCGGTGCCCATCCAGCGCAGTGGCCGCAGGCTCATTTGCGCCTCGACCCACTGCGTGCCGGCGACCATGTATTGCAGGATGAACGCCACCGACATTACCAGCCCCGCAACAAAGCCGCCGCCCGGTTGATTGTGCCCACGCATGAACAAGTAGAACGACACCACCAGCGCCACTGGCAACAGCAGACGCACCAGCACCGCCGGCACCATCATGAAGCCGAGTGCGGTGTCGCTGGCGTGACGCGGGTTGACCAGGTCGGTGACCACGTCCGGTGCGAGCAAGCGTTGTTGGGCCGGCAGTTGCAGGCTTTCTTTCGGTGGGCGGAAGCGGCGCAGCAGGGCGAACACAGTCAGGGCCACCGCCACCAGCACGGTGATTTCACCGAGGGTGTCGAAACCACGGAAGTCCACCAGCATCACGTTGACCACGTTGCTGCCGCCGCCTTCGGGCAAGGCGCGACTCAGGTAGAACGAGGAAATATCGTTGGGCGTCTGGCGCGTCAGCATGGCGTAGGCCAGCAACGCCATGCCGACACCGACGGAGGTCGACAGCAGCAAGTCGCGGATACGCCGCACCCGGGCCCGGCGCAGACTGCCGGGCAACGGCGAAACCTCCTCGATCCGTCGTGGCAGCCAGCGCAGGCCCAGCAGGATCAGCACCGTGGTCACCACTTCGACCGCCAGTTGGGTCAGGGCCAGGTCCGGCGCCGAAAACCAGACGAAGGTGATGCAGGTCATCAGGCCGCAGACGCTGACCATGGTCAGGGCCGCGAGCCGGTGATACTTGGCTTGATAGGCCGCACCAAGGGCGCAGGCGATGGCCAGCAACCACAAGGTGACGAAGACGATCGACCCGGGTATTTTCGGCCGGTCGCCCCAGTGCAGGCTGCTGTGCAGCATAGGGATCAACCCGGCCAGCACGGCGGCGAACACCACCAGGAACAACTGCATTTGCAGGCGCCGGGTGCCAATCCGCGGCTCCAGGCGCCGGGCCAGGCGCAGGATCGCGACCAGTGCGTATTCGAACAGGTGCTTGCCGTCCAGGCGACCAATGACCGGCGGACGGTCGAAGCGCCCGCGCTTGAATTGATTGCGCAGCAGCAGATAGAGCACGGTGCCGCAGGACAATGCGATCAGGCTCATGATCATTGGCGCGTTCAGGCCATGCCAGATCGCCAGGCTGTACTCGGGCAGCGTGCCGCCGACCACCGGTTGCGCCGCCGCCGCGAGGAGCGGGCCGACCACCTGGGCCGGGAAGATCCCCACCAGCAAACAAGTGAACACCAGCAACTCGACCGGCGCGCGCATCCAGCGCGGTGGCTCGTGGGGCGTGTGGGGCAAGTCGGTCGCGGGCGGACCGAAGAACACATCCACGGTGAAACGCAGGGAGTAAGCCACGCTGAAGGTACCGGCAATGGTTGCCACGATCGGCAAGCTCAACTCGACCCAGCGGGTGGCATTGATGAATACGGTTTCGGCGAAGAACATTTCCTTGGACAGGAAGCCGTTGAGCAACGGTACGCCGGCCATCGAGGCGCTGGCGACCATGGCCAGGGTGGCGGTGAACGGCATCAGCCTGTACAGGCCACTGAGTTTGCGGATGTCGCGGGTGCCGCTTTCGTGGTCGATGATGCCCGCGGCCATGAACAACGAGGCCTTGAACGTCGCATGGTTGAGGATGTGGAACACCGCGGCGACGGCGGCCAGCGGGCTGTTCAGGCCGAGCAGCAGGGTGATCAGGCCGAGGTGGCTGATGGTCGAGTAGGCCAGCAAGCCCTTGAGGTCGTTCTGGAACATTGCGCAGTACGCCCCGAGCAACAGGGTGCAGGCGCCGGCGCCGCTGACGATGTAGAACCATTCTTCACTGCCCGAGAGCGATGGCCATAGCCGCGCGAGCAGAAACACCCCGGCCTTGACCATGGTCGCCGAGTGCAGGTACGCCGACACGGGGGTCGGCGCGGCCATGGCGTGGGGCAGCCAGAAATGGAAGGGAAATTGCGCACTTTTGCTCAGTGCGCCGATCAGGATCAGGGGCAATAGAATCGGGTAGAGGGCATGGGCGCGAATCAGGTCGCCGGCGGCCAGGACCTTGTCCAGGTCATAGCTGCCGACCACATGGCCAAGTAGCATGGTCCCCGCCAGCAGGCACAAACCGCCCGCGCCGGTCACCATCAGCGCCATGTAGGCGCCGCGCCGGGCATCGGCGCGATGGTGCCAGTAACCGATCAACAGGAACGAGAAGAGGCTGGTCAGCTCCCAGAAAAACACGATCTGGATCAGGTTGCCGGAGATCACCAGCCCGAGCATGGCGCCCATGAAGGCCAGGAAAAACGCGAAGAAACGCGGCACTGGATCGTTCGGCGACATGTAGTAGCGGGCGTACAGCGAAACCAGGGTGCCGATGCCCAGCACCAGCATGGAGAACAGCCAGGCGAAACCGTCCATGCGCAGGACGAAGTTCAGGCCCAGGCTGGGCAACCAGAGAAACTCTTCGCGAATGACGCCGCCATGGGCGATCTGCGGGTACAGGAACGCGACCTGAAGGGTGCCGATCAGGGCGATCAGGCCAGCCAGCAGGGATTCGGCGTTACGGGCATTGTGCGGCAACACGGCCGCCAAACAGCTGCCTATGAAAGGCAGAAGCAGTAGAACTATCAGGGACATAGGCTTCTAATCTGCGGAAGTTTGTGAAGCATCATACGTGCCAGCTCCCCGATCACCAAACGCCAAGCTGTCGCAGAATCCTACACGGTAGACGGAAAAGCCCTGATTCACATTGTTTCATCGGGAGGCAAAAAAGATCGCAGCCTGCGGCAGCTCCTACAGGGTACGCATTTCAATGTAGGAGCTGCCGCAGGCTGCGATCTTTTGATCTGTATGCTTCAGTTGCCGCTTTCGCTTTCCAGCACTTCATCAACCGCCGCAGCCTTGCCCTTGGTCTTCAACTCACTGACTATCACCGCCGCTACAATCAACCCGGCCCCGAGCAGGGCAATCGCCGGCAGGCGTTCCCCGGCGATGCGCCCGACAATCCCGGCCCATACCGGCTCGCCGGCATAGATCAGCGTGGCGCGGGTCGGTGACACGCTTTTCTGTGCCCAGTTCATCGCCACCTGAATCGCCGCGCTTGCCGCCCCAAGGCCCAGCGCGCTGCACAGCAACAACCATGAGAAATCCGGAATCGCCTCGTTGGTCGGCACCACCATCAGGAACGACAGCACCGAAGTGACCGCCAGTTGCACCGCCGTCACCCGGCGTACATCGACCTGGCCGGCATAGGTGCTGATCAGGATGATCTCGGCCGCAATGGCCACGGCGCTGATCAAGGTGGCGATTTCACCGGGGCTGAAGTTGAACGCCGCACCGGACGGCCCGGACAACAGCATCAACCCGGTAAAGGCCAGCATGATGCCGATGCTGGGCATCAATCCCGGTCGCCGCCCCATCACCAGCCATTGCAGCAACGGCACGAAAGGGACGTACAGCGCGGTAATGAATGCCGACTGGCTGCTGGGAATGCTTTGCAGTCCGACCGTCTGCAAGCCGTAGCCGAGCATGATCGCCACGCCGATGAACGACCCGGCCTTGAGTTCGAACAAGGTCATGTCGCGCAGTTGACGCCAGGAAAACAGGGCGACGATGCCCGCGGCGGCGGCAAAGCGCAGGCCGACGAAAAGCATCGGGCCGCTGACGGTCATCGCGTGCTGTACCAGCAGGAAGGTACCGCCCCAGACCATCGTGATCAGCACCAGCACGCATTCGGCCTTGCTGAACCGTGTGAAACGGGAGGAAGCCTTTGGGGAGTTCACCGACGTCATGACCTTGCACGCTACTGGAGGGAGACGCACAATGCGCCGAATGTTGCGCAGTATACTGCCCAACCCCACCCAGTGAGCAATATAGTGCACAAAGATTCTACCCAACGGGCTTCGGTCCTCCAGCACGTCAGTCAAAACGTCCGTCGTTTGCGGCATGCCGCCGGCCTGAGCCAGAGCGCGCTGGCGGAAAAGTCCGGTGTCAGCCGTCGAATGTTGGTGGCGATCGAGGCGGGGGAAAAGAACGTCAGCCTGACCACCCTCGACCGGGTGGCCGAAGCCCTCGACGTTGCCTTCAGTGATTTGATCCAGGCCCCCGACGCTCGGGATCCCAGCCGTATCAATGAACTGGCCTGGACCGGCACGATCCCCGGCAGCAAAGCGGTGTTGCTCTCCAAGGCCCAGGCCAGCCGCGAAGTCGAGCAGTGGGAGTGGTGCCTGCAACCGGGCGAGGTGTATCCGTCGGAGCCGGACGCCGATGGCTGGAGCGAGCAGATTTATGTCTTCGAAGGTTGCCTGACCGTTATGCTCGGCGACCAGCCACAGCCTATCGCCGCGGGTGAGTTCTTCATGTTCGCCAGCAACCAGCCGCACTGTTATCGCAACGACGGGGCGGTGGCGGCGCGGTTTGTGCGTAATGTGGTGATCTGAACAGGGAGAGCACGATGGACCAGACCTTGACCAATGACGCCGACATCCTGATTGTCGGTGGCGGCCTCAGTGGTGCGATGCTGGCGGCGCAGTTGATGCGCTTGCCGGGCCGGCGCCGGGTGCTGGTGATCGAGCCCCGGGCCGAGCTGGGGCGGGGCGAAGCCTACAGTGCGGTGGAACTGGGCCATACACTCAACGGCAATGCGGCGCGGATGAGTGTCGACCCGGACAACGCCGACGACCTGACTCAATGGTTGACCGGGTACATCGCGGCGGGCGGCTGGCCGGAATCGGATCAGCAGGATGTGCCGATCAGCGAACTGTTTCCACCACGGGGCGTATTCGGCCTGTACGCCCGACAGCGCCTGGCACAAGCACAGGCGGTGGGTGCGCTGAACGGTTCGACGGTCGAGCATGTGCAGGCCGAGGCGGTCGATTTGCAAACCGATGCCGACGCCGTGCGGTTGACCTTGAGCGATGGCCGATGCGTGCAGGGCGCGTTTGCGGTGCTGGCCACCGGGATGTTTCCCGCCGCGCGCACGCCACAAACCGAATCCAGCGGCTTGAATGCGGCCGCCCTCGATCCGTGGGACGTGGCGGCCATGCAGCGGCTCGATCCGCAATCGACAGTCATGATCATCGGCTCGGGCCTGACCATGGTCGATGCCGTGGTGTCCCTGGAACAGGCCGGGCATCGCGGGCCGATCGAAGTGTTTTCCCGACATGGCCTGTTGCCCCATGTGCGTCGCCAGCCACCGGCCTGGGTGGATTTTCTCGCTGAGGACCTGTGCATCCGTACACCTCGCCAGCTGATGCGCGAACTGCGTCGACACTGCCGGGACGCCATCGCCCAGGGCATCGACTGGCAAGCGCCACTGGACACGGTGCGGGCACATATCGGCCGCTTGTGGCATCAGGCGACGGACGTGCAGCGTCGGCAGTTCGTGCGGCATGTGCGGCCGTGGTGGGAAAGCCATCACCATCGCTCGCCACCCTTGAGCGCCGAACGGGTGGAGCGCTTATATAAAGAAGGGCGGTTACGTATTCACGCGGCCTCGTTCCAGGGGCTTGAGCCTTCGCCCAATGGCGAGGTGAGTATTCGCCTTCGACGGCGCGGCGAGGCGCAGGCCTTTGTGGTCAGCGGTGCCGCCCTGATCAACTCCAGCGGTATCGAATACGACTGGCGCCGGGTCGCGCGACCGTTGCCCCGGCAATTGCTCGCCCGCGGTCTGGTGCGGCCGGGGCCTTTGGCCTTGGGCATCGCGGCAGAGGTCGATGGCGCGGTCCTGAACGCCGCGGGTCAGCCCGCCCGCCGCCTGTTTGCCATGGGCCCGCCGTTGCGCGGAATATGGTGGGAAAGTACTGCCGTCACCGATGTGGCGAGCCAGGCCAAAGCGTTGGCTGAGCGGCTGGTGGTCAGCCAGCGCCTCTTGCCAGTGTGCCATTGACGGGACTCGTCGATCAGGTTGTGGGTCTGAGTGCATATCCGTTGCTGCAGTAACGGGGGCAGGTGGATCAAGATCAAGAGTGCCAGGCGAGCTAACGCTCGGCCTGATGAGTGGTGAGAAGCGTGGGTGTACGCCGCTCTGCCTTTGCTCTTGTGTGGGAGCCGCGGTGCGGCGATCCGACCTGCTCGCGATAGCGGCCGGCCAGTCGACCTGGTTTCGCGAATATATCACTGCGTAGGCGCTGCCGAAGGCGGCGATCTTTTGATCTGGTTGGTCAGTAATAACGCCAAAAGATCGCAGCCTCGTTGCACTCGACAGCTCCTACGGGGCAATGCGTACGCATGACGAACCAGGCCGGCCAGCCGGCCTGATTTTGCGGATGTATCACTGCGTAGGAGCTGCCGAAGGCTGCGATCTTTTGACCTTGTTTGTCAGTAATACAGCCAAAAGATCGCAGCCTCGTTGCACTCGACAGCTCCTACCAGCTCCTACGGGGAATGCACCCGGCAAAAAAACGCGCCGCCCCACCCGAGGCCGCGGTTTTCCATAGGGTTGAAGCCGGCCCCATCAACCAACGTGGCTAATGGGCGCGGGCTCAGTTGGCGATCACCGGCACCGTTCGCACGGAGCCTTGAGACGAGGTGATCGTGGCGGTCGGGTTCGCCGACGGAACGACCGTGGTGGTGTTGTTCACCGTCAACCGCCAGCGACCGTTCCCCGGTACGGTGGTGGTGCCCAGAGTGACCAGTCCGGTCGGCGTGGTGACCTTGATGGTGATGGTGTTGCCGGTGGTCACCGATGATGTGCCGGCAAAGTTCCAGGTGAAGCGGTTATTGGCGCGGGCGCTCACCGTTGCGGTGGTCACTGCGAAGGTTTCCGCAACAGGCCGTGGCGAAACCTGCACCGTGACCGTGGCCGGCGACGTCGACAGGGCGCCGAAGCTGTCCCGGGCGATGTAGGTGAAGGTCGTGGTGAAGGCCGTGGTCACGATGGCCGGCGGGGTGTAGGTGAGCACTGTGCCGTTACTGCTGACGGTGCCGCGATCTGCTGCGGGTTGAGTGAAGCTGTCGACCGCTAGCGGCACGTTGCCTTCCGGATCGGTGTCGTTGGCCAGCACGCTGATTGGAATCGCCACACCCTGTGTCGTGACGGCATCGGCGACGGCCACCGGAGGTTGGTTAGGCGCCACGGTAATGGTCACGATTGCCGCTGTCGTCGAGGCCAGGCCTTTGGCGTCCTGGGCCTTGTAGGTGAAGGTCGTGGTCAGCGGCGCGTTGACGACAGCGGGAGGGGTGTAGATCACCGACGTAGTGCCGCTCAAGGCCGCGGTGCCCTGGCCGGCGGCCGGTTGGGTCAGCGTGGTAATGCTCAGCGGCGTATTGCCGTCCGGGTCCCTGTCGTTAACCAGCAGATTGAGGGTGATCGGCACACCGAAGCTGGTGCTGGCAGTATCGGCGACAGAGATCGGAGCCTGGTTCGCGCCGGTGTCCGGTGCCGTGCCGACGACTACGACCGGCTCGGTATCACTGCCGCCGGCGGCGGACTTGACCGTAACGGTTGCAGGGGGCTGGCTCAGGTCAGCCACCGTCAGGCGTTGCAGGATGCCGGTTTTCGACAGCCGTCCGTAACCCTGGGCGACCATGTCCGGTACTACCACTTCGTCGGTGGAGGTGGCCTCGATCAGCAGGCTGTGGTTGCTCCAGTCGTAACGAACGGTCTGGATTTTCACCACGTCCGAGAGCTTGCCCGATACTGCAGTCGGGCGGGTGGTCCCGGCGGGGTTGGTGGCGGTGACCACCACGACCGCAGGCACGGTGCCGTTGGTCAGCAGATGCTGGCCAAAGAACACGCCGTTGTTATCGCCCGGCATGTTGGTCAGGCAAGGCGACACAGGCGGACCGGGCACCAGGGCGATGCTTTCGCGAAAGCACAGGGTCGAACCGTTGGCGGCTTGGGCAAACACTTCGACCCGGGTGTTGTTACCGCCCGTGCCGGCTGTACGGCGGTAGGTGGCACGGGTCATGTCCACCGCGGTTTGCGCGCGGTTGTCGAGCACCTTGCCGGACAGGGTGAAGAGGTTGGTCTGAAGGGTCCCGGCCGGACCCTGGATGCGCACGAAGTTGGTGTTGTTGGGGCTGCCGGTCACGGCTTCGGTGAGGTTCGGGTCGCCGACGAAGGTTTCGACGGCACCGGTGTCCGGGTTCACCTCGGTGTAGGGGCCGTTGACGCTGCGCAGGAACGGTCCGATCGCACCATTGACTGCACCCGTGAAAACCCCCGGTGCGCCGATACCGACGTCCCTGGTGATGTTGATCGCACGACGGCCGGGGGTGGTGACATTGACCGTTTCCACACCATAGGGGTGGGTAATGGTGTAGGTCCCGGCAGTAGGAATGTTCACCCGCATACGGATTCGCGCGAAGCTGATCTGGTCGCCGTCGACCGGGTTGCCGCCGGCAAATGCCGCCTCGATCCCGGCGACATAGGCGTCCATGCCATAGCCCGCGGCGTTGTCGGGGATGCTGGTTTCGGCGAGGAACCAGAAGGCTTCGTCCGGCCAGTTATCCGGGAACACCATCGGCAGGGTGTCGTCGAAAATACCGGGTGTCGGCAGCAGGGTGCACATGTAGGCCGGTGGCACACTGGCTGGCACCCGCGAGCTGGTGGCGCGGGACTGGCACAGCTCCATCGACAGTAGATTGTTGTCCTGATACCAGATCGGGAATTTCCCGGTGGCAAAGGTATAAGGGCCGGGATCGACGGCGGCGAGTTGCGCGAAGGCACTGCAGGACAGCGATAGAGTCAGTCCCAGGGTGTTGAGCGCCAGGCGTGGCCATTTATTCATGATTCCTCCTGATGAGGATCTGGGCATGTGAGCGTTCATTGCACGATGACCACTTCTTCGGTATCGCTGCCGCCATTGGATGACGTCACGCGAATCTGGGCCGGCGGTATCGGCGAGATGCCGGTGGCCAGGCTTTTCACGGCGCCGTCGCCACTCAGGGCGCCGATGGCGATACCGGTGCCGGAGGTGGCGGTGAGCACCGGTGGCGATGTTTCATCGCTGGTCGAGGCCACGATGGTGATTTGCCCGGTGCTCAGGCTGTATTCGGCACGTGAGATCGTCACCAGGTCGGTCAGCGGCATGGGCAAGGTGGTCGGCGCGCTGCTGGCGATGGCCAGGTGGTTGTCGGCGGTCACCTGCAAGGTGCCTGGCAGCGTCGGATTGTTCGGCGACTGCGCATACCAGTGGCCGGTGGTGTTCGCTTCGGTGAAGTTCAGGACCGGGTTGTTGCTGGCCAGGGTCACGGTGGCCGGTGGCGGCGGGGCCATCACGAACACATCTTGCTGGGCCACCGGGGCGCTGGCGCCGGCCTGTCGCGAGTAGGTGCTGCGCTCGGCGATCACCGGGGTTGGCCGGACCACCGTCGACAACTTGCCGGATACGGCGAAGAGGGTGGTGCGCAAGTCCAGGCCATTGGGGCCTTCAATGCGCACGTAGTTAGTGTTGAACGGACTGCCGGTGACGGCTTCGGTGAGGTTCGGATCGCCGACGAATTGTTCGGCCTGGCCAGTGGTCGGGTTGGTCTCGGTGTAGGGGCCGTTGACGCTGCGCAGGAACGGCCCGACGTCGCCCTTGAGCGCGCCGTCATAGGTTTTCGGCGCACCGATGCCGATGTCCCGGGTCATGTTGATCGCCCGTCTGCCTGGGGTGTCGACGTTGAACACTTCGACGCCGTAGGGGTGGGTGATGACATAGGTGCCGGCGACGGGTACGTCGATGCGAATACGGATACGGGCGAAGCTGATCTGGTCGCCCTCCAGCGGATCACCGCCACTGAAGGCGGCTTCAAGCGCCGAGACATAGGTCAGGTCAATGCCTCGGGCGGCATCGACGATGGTGGTTTCGCCGGTGGCCCAGAACGCTTCGTCGGGGAAATTGGTCGGGAAGACCAGCGGTTGGGTGTCGTCGAAAATGCCGGGATTAGGGATCAACGAGCACATGTAAGTCGGGGCGTCCGGCGTGCTGGCAACCCTGGAACTGACAGCCTTGGATAAACACAGGTCAAGGGTTCGGCCGTGGGTGTCCTGATACCAGGCGGCGAAATTGCCGTTGGCTGGCAGGTAGGGGCCGGGGTCTACGGCAAACAGCGCTGCCTGGGCAATACCTTGGCCTAGAGCGGTCACGACCAGGGCGGTCGCGGTTTTGCACAGTAAAGGGTGCATGAGTATTCCCTCTATCGAAGTACCTGCCCCTTGGGGACGGGTCAGTTGGCAGGGAGTTTGGCAACTTCCATACCAATCAGCGAAAACGCCCGTGAGACGCCCGCAGTAAAGGTGTTGGCGCCGTCACGGGTGATAGACCGGGAAGTTCGGGAGCGGGCAGCTGTCCCCAACTTTGGGGGTGGATGGGACAGTGGGGCGGGGGGGTATCGCAGTCCCCAGGTTCGGGCAAACGGCCATGAGTGGGCTATAAACCTATAGGGGGTTTCCGGGAACCGTGTCCATGAACTCGATGACCAAAGTGCTTGTGACCGAAAGCGAAGCCCGTTGGAACACGCGCAAGCGGCCGTTCGATCTGCTGCGCTGGTTTTCGCTGGTCAGCATGGTGGTGATCGGCATGGTGGCGGTGGCGCTGGGGGCGGTGACCTCGCGGTTCGTGATTACCGAAAGCGTGCAGCGCGATGCGCTATTGACCTCGCAATTCATTCAGTCGATTGCCTTGACCGAGTTGCGCCATGTGTCGATTCCCAACTCCCCGAGCATGGGTGAGTTGCTCGACCCACGAAATGACAAGGACTTTCCTGACGTCGACCCGCTGTCACGTGCCGATTTCCGTGATGATTTCATTGACCATGTCGAACATTTACCGGACGTGATCCTGGCCAGCATCTATGCCCCCGACCGCAGGGTGATCTGGTCGACCAACCCGGCCTTGATGGGTATCACGATTTATGGCGATGAAGACCTCGACCGGGCGTTCAGCTCCAGGCTTCCTGTGTCGAGCAGTTACCACGATGTGGACAAATCCCGCATGGAACAGAAGTTCCTGGAACCACCCAAATTCATCTTCATCGAAAACTACGTTCCCTTGTTCGACGCCGATGGTCGCAAGGTCACGGCGATGGTCGAGATTTACAAGGAACCGCAGGACCTGATCAATCGCATGCAGCGCGGCCTGGTGCTGATCTGGCTGGCGACCGCCTTGGGCGGCGGTCTGATTTATATGGGGCTGTACTGGATTGTGCGGCGGGCGGCGATCCTGCTGGCGACGCAGCAGAAGCAATTGATCACCAACGAAACCTTTGTGGCGCTGGGGGAGGTGTCCTCGGCGGTCGCCCACAGTCTGCGCAATCCGTTGGCGAACATCCGTTCAAGCGCCGAGCTGGCGATAGAGGTCGACAGCGGTCCGGCACACGGGAACATCAACGACATCATTTGTCAGGTCGATCGCATGTCGAAATGGGTACGGGAGTTGCTCCAGTCTCTGCGACCGCTCACTGACGAGGCTGAACCGGTGAACCTGGTGGCGGCCCTGCATGACAGCCTGATGGCTTACGAACAGCAGATCAGCAAGGCCAGGATCAACGTGGTGTTCGAGCCGGACCAGACGCCCATGGTCCTGAGTCAGGAGGTGCAACTGACCCAGATCCTCAACAGCCTGCTGTCCAACGCGGTGGATGCCATGGACGGCGGCGGTACGCTGACCATCCAGATCGAACCGCGCGATACCCAGCGCGTCAGCGTGAAGGTGAGCGATACCGGCAAAGGCATGAGCGAGGAGCAGCGCAGATTGGCCTTCCGGCCGTTCTTTACCACCAAGCAGGGCGGGCTGGGCGTCGGGCTGGTGCTGGTCAAGCGGATCATGGAGCGTTTCGGCGGTGCGGTGACCCTGGACAGCCGTGAAGGCGAGGGCACCACTGTCCGTCTGACGTTTAAATTGGCCTCCTGAAAATGGGGATGAGCCGTCCCCCGTTAGTGGGGATTCAATCCCCGGTCATTTTCACGGTCATGGCACATGAGTTTTGATAAGTAATTGTTTTTTCTAGTGTTAATGCTTTTGTATAAAAAAATCACATAATTGGCGAGGTCCTTGCAAAACCACCATCACCCCCCTTCACGACATCGAGGCGGCTGGTGATGGAAAAAAAGCGCAGTGCAACGAAGATTCTTTCGATTTGCCTGATGGAGCCAAAGGCTCACGCAACATCACGTGGATGGAAAACACCCTGCCGTCTTGCCGTGCAGGCCAGTTTCAATCCCCCCACCAACCTTCCTCACTGGCGACGGCTTCGGCCCTGAAGTGACCGTCAAGCAATGAACCGGGAGGGTGTCGACATGAACATGAAAATGCGTTCACCACGCTCACGAGCCTTGGGCATGCACCTGGTGCTGATGGTGGTGACCGGTTTGCTGGCCAGCCAGCTGCTGGTCGCCAGCCAGCCAACGTCGACGCCCACTCCTGCATCCACTCCCGAACCCGCTGTCGTTGAAGACAATACCCCGTGGGGTGGCAACTATTTCCCCAACACCCTGCTGACCGACCAGGACGGTCAACAGCTGCGTTTTTTCGATGACATGATCAAAGGCAAGGTGGTGGTGATCAACTTCATCTTCACCTCGTGCAGCGACTCCTGCCCCCTGGAAACCGCGCGCCTGCGCCAGGTGCAGAAACTGCTGGGGGATCGGGTCGGCAAGGACATCTTTTTCTATTCCATCAGCATCGACCCCTTGAGTGATACCCCCGAGGTGCTCAAAGCCTATGCACAACGCTTCCAGGTCGGGCCAGGCTGGAAATTCCTCACCGGGGAGTTCGCCGATATCACCGACCTGCGCAAGAAGCTGGGGCTGTTCATCGAAGGCGTCGATAACGGGCGCAACAAGGACCACAACCTGAGCCTGATCATTGGCAACCAGGCAACGGGCCGCTGGATGAAATCCTCGCCGTTCGAAAATCCGTGGATTCTGGCCGATCAACTGGCCAATACCCTGCATAACTGGAAACAGCCCAGTGTGGAAGAAAGCTACGTCAACGCACCGGAAATCCGCCCGCCGAGCAATGGCGAAGAGCTGTTTCGCACCCGCTGCGCGTCTTGCCACAGCCTCGGTCCGCTGGACGGGCAGGGCATCGGCATGCACAGCATCGGCCCGGACCTGATCGGCGTGACCCGACAGCGCGATCCGGCCTGGCTCATTCGCTGGATCCGCGAACCGGATCGCATGCTCGCGGAAAAGGACCCGATCGCGATGGAGCTGTTCGATCGCTACAACAAGATCCCGATGCCCAACTTGCGGCTGGATGAGCATTCCGTCCACTCCATCATCGATTTCCTGCAAGAAGAAACCGACCGTCAGCATCCGCCAGAGGTCAGTGGTAATGAGGAACCTGAGCATCATCATTCGGTCGCGCAACCCGACATGACCCAGGTGCAATAGCGTTGAATATAGTTACGCGGGCCAGCCAATTGCTATCAATGTTACCTACACTGACTTGATACCCGGCTGGAAAGGCTCGATTTCAAAGACTCAGGACACCGCCATGCAGATACTGGAACAACAAAAAGTAGCTGCGCCACAGGCCCCGGCAGTACCGCGCAAGGGCTGGCGGCCGCAGTTCAACTTGCTGCGCTGGTTCTCCCTGGCAAGCTTTTTCATCATCGCCGTGGTGGCACTGGGGCTGGGTTACATCTCCACGCGCTTTGTGGTCAATGAAAGCATCGAGCGCGATTCGATGCTGACGGCGCAGTTCATTCAAGCCATTGGCGAGGCCGAAACCCGTCATGCCAGGATTTCGCCGGACAGAACCATCGGCGAAATGCTCGACCCGCGTCTGGACCATGCCGATTCCGACATCAACCCCGAAGCCCGGGCCGCCGCGCGCTTTGAGTTTCTCGACCATGTGGCGCATCTGCCGGACATCCTGCTGGCGACGGTGTACGCCCAGGACCGCACCGTGGTCTGGTCGACGAGCTCCGAGTTGATTGGCATACGCATCGAAGACGACGAGGAGCTGAATAAATCTTTCGAAATGAAATCGCCGGTGTCCACCCGCTACCACGAGATCGATGAGGAGCGCCCCGAGCAGCGCCTGCTGCGCGAACCGCAATACCTGTTCGTCGAGAACTACATTCCGATGTTCAATGCCGACAGAAGCAAAGTGATTGCCATGGTGGAGATCTACAAGGAACCGGTGGACCTGGTGGAGCGCATCCAGCGTGGCTTCAAGGCGATCTGGCTGGCCACCCTGATTGGCGGGGCGGTCATTTACCTGGGGCTGTTCTGGATCGTGCGGCGTGCGGCGATACAGCTGCAGAACCAGCAGAACCAGCTGATCGCCAACGAAACCTTTGTCGCCTTGGGGGAAATGTCCTCGGCGGTCGCCCACAGCCTGCGCAACCCACTGGCGAACATCCGTTCCAGCGCCGAACTGGCCCAGGAAATCGCCAGCCAGACCGCACAGAAAAACATTGGCGACATCATCAATCAGGTCGACCGCATGTCGCGCTGGGTCCGTGAATTGCTGGTGTCGTTGCGGCCGATGAATGACGACTGTGAAACGGTCGACCTGGTGCTGGCCCTCGATGACACCTTGAGTGCCTTCGAGTCCCTGATCAAACGTTCGAACGTCGAAGTGCGTTTCTCGCCTATCAGCGTGCCACAGGTCGTCAGCCAACAGGTGTTGCTCACGCAGATACTCAATAGCCTGTTTGCCAACGCACTGGAAGCCATGCCCAAGGGGGGCGTGTTGACGATCGAGATCGATTCTTCTGTGCCCGGCGACTTGAGAATGACCCTGACCGACACCGGCAAGGGCATATCCAAACAACAGCAACAAATGGTCTTCAAGCCGTTTTTCACCACCAAGCAAGGCGGTTTGGGCGTGGGTCTGGCCCTGGTCAAGAGAATAATGGAGCGATTTGACGGCTCGGTCGAACTGACAAGTCGGGAACAGGAAGGAACCCGTGTTTGTCTCAATTTCAAAGTGGCAACGGGAGGAGCATATGGAGCACAGCATTCTGCTGGTCGAGGATGATGAAATTCTCGCCGAGAATATTCAGAACTATCTGGAGCGCAAGGGCTTCGAGGTGACCGTTTGCCACTCGGCCGAAGATGCACTGGAGCAATTGGGCTCCTTCGCTCCTGACGTGGTACTGACCGACAACTCGTTGCCGGGCATGAGTGGTCACGACCTGATCCAGAAGCTGCGCGTCAGCGCGCCGGATCTGAAAGTGATCATGATGACCGGCTACGGCAACGTCGAAGACGCCGTGGCGGCGATGAAAGAGGGCGCCTTTCACTACGTCACCAAACCGGTGGCCCTGCCGGAGCTCAAGCAGCTGCTGGACAAGGCCCTGGCTACCGACCGCATGGAGCGCACGCTGTCGTTTTACCAGGAGCGCGAAGCCCAGAAGTCGGGGTTGCAGGCGCTGATTGGCGAGTCGGCACCGATGATGTACCTCAAGAGCACCATCAGCCAGTTGCTCGACGCCGAACGGCGGATGGCCAATAGCGATCTGCCGCCGGTCCTGGTGGAAGGCGAGACCGGCACCGGCAAGGAACTGGTGGCCCGGGCCTTGCACTTCGACGGCTCGCGCGCCAAAGGCCCGTTCATTGAATTCAACTGCGCTTCGATCCCGTCCAATCTGGTGGAATCGGAACTGTTCGGCCACGAGAAGGGCGCCTTCACCGACGCCAAGGAGCGTCGAATGGGGCTGGTGGAAGCGGCCGATGGCGGCACGCTGTTCCTCGATGAAATCGGTGAAATGGATCTACTGTTGCAAGCCAAGCTGCTGAAACTGCTGGAAGACCGGACCATTCGCCGGGTCGGCTCGGTGAAGGAGCGCAAGGTCGATCTACGGGTGATCAGCGCCACCAACTGCAATCTTGAGCAAATGGTCCAGCAAGGCAAATTCCGCCGCGACCTGTTTTTCCGCCTGCGCATCATTTCGATCAAGGTGCCGCGCCTGTATGCCCGTGGCAACGATATCCTGCTGCTGGCCCGGCACTTCCTGGGGCTGCATGGCAAACGCTACGGCAAGCCGAACCTGCACTTCAGCAATCAGGCTGAAGATTTGCTGCTCAACTACAGCTGGCCGGGCAACGTGCGGGAATTGCGCAACATGCTGGAGCAAACCGTGTTGCTGGCGCAAAGCGACACCATCGCCGCCCATCAGTTGAACGTCTGCCTGAGCCTGGTGGATGATCCACCGATGTTTCATCCCGAGCCGCAACATTTCAGCGAGCCACGTCCGACCAACGGTAACGGTAACGGTAGCGAATCCATGAACCTGCCGGAAGTGGAGCGTGACATGGTGCGCAAGATGCTCGACAAGACCGACTGGAACGTCACCAAATCGGCACGCCTGCTGGGTCTTAGCCGGGACATGTTGCGCTACCGGATCGAAAAGCTCGGCCTCGCCCGCCCGGACAAACGTCAGTGCTAGGGGGCGTTTTCACTGCAGCACCGGGCCCTGCCTCATGCAGGACAGCACGCAACCGGAGTCCTGGACTTCCTGGTTCACGTAGACGCCATGCTCCGGATCGTAGGTGCGGACAAACACGCGAACCGTGGCGTCGGCCACCGTCGGCAGGCGCGAGTCGTAAAATACGTGCTCGCCTGAAACCGGAGTGAATTCCGCGGGCGCGGTCGGGATGTACGAACCCGGCGGCACGGTGCTCATGGACGGTGGTACGGGGTGGGCGAAGGGTTGGTCGGCGCCGTAGTAGTTGAATTCACTGCTGTAGTTGGTGGTGGGCAGGTCGTCGGCGTGGGCGACGGCGGTCGCGCTCAGGCAGACGGCGAGCAACAGCGTCAGATTGGTTTTGTTCATGGCAACACCTGCGCAATCGGTTTAATCACATGTCCCCAAGGTCATTAACTATAGCTGCCGCCGTGGGCAGCCGTTGGCACGGTGCGGATTACAAGTTCGCAACACCTGCCAGGATGAGGTTGAACTAGACTCCGGCCGGTCAAGTCGACGACCCGAACCCTGGAGCGTGCAATGGAACTGCCGACAAAAGAACAAGCCATCGCCAGTAACCGCGAGGCCTGGAATGACTCCGCCCGTCACCACAAAGACTCAAGCGAATGGCAAGCCTTGTTGAAGGACGTGGCCCACGCGGATTTCTCCTGCCTGGATGACACCTTGACCGCCTTGCTGACCCAGACAGGTGTCGACGGCAAGGAGGTGGTGCAACTGGGCTGCAACAACGGCCGCGAAAGTCTGTCGCTGTTTGCCCTGGGCGCGCGCAGCGTGGTGGGTGTCGACCAGTCCGATGCGTTTCTCGAGCAGGCACGGGAACTGGCGTTCCGCTCGCCCCATGCGCCGCAATTCATCGAAGCGGACATTCACCATTTGCCTGCGCAACTGCAGGAGCGCTTTGACCTGGCGCTGATCACCATCGGCGTCCTGAACTGGATGCCGGACATCGGCGAATTCTTGCGCCATGTGGCGTGCACGCTGAAGCCGGGTGGGGCGCTGGTGGTGTACGAAACCCACCCGTTCCTGGAAATGTTCGACCCCGAGGCAATCGATCCTTTTCGCCTGGCCAGCTCATACTTCCGTCGCGAACCGTTCGTGCAGCACGAACCGATCGTCTACGAAGGCAAGGTCGAACAGCCGTCGGCGGCGTCCTACTGGTTCGTCCATACCCTGGGCGACCTCTTCAGTGCAGCCATTGCGGCAGGGCTGCAGATCCGTCACTTCAGGGAGTACCCGCACTCCAATCGCGAAGAACTCTATGACCGCTATCAGCAGCAGGTGGCGCAGTTGCCGTTGTGTTTTACGTGGGTGGTGGTGAAGCCAGCGACATAACGCGGAGAATCAAATCAGAGATTTGAGTGATTGACGGTGTGCCCTGGCTGCGCGCAGAGATCTATGCCCAGGGCATGAATGACCTTCAGGACCGTATCGAAACGTGGTTTTGCTCCCGGCGCGAAGGCTTTGTAGAGGCTTTCGCGACCCATTCCCGAGTCTTTGGCTATCTGTGTCATGCCACGGGCTTTTACCACATAGCCGATAGCGCGAAGAAACTCCTCATTGTCACCGTCTGCCAGTACCTGAGACAGATACTCGCTAATGGCCTCATCACTGTCGAGCAGCGCCGCCATGTCGAAAGTCGTCAAAGTCTGGCTCATGGTTAAACCTCCTTTGCCATTTTTTTTGCGCGTTTGATATCGGCGGTTTGAGATGACTTGTCACCACCGGCCAGCAGGACAATGACGACACCACCTCGCGTCGTGACGTAAACCCGGTATCCGGCACCCACGTCTACTCGCAATTCAGAAACGCCATCACCGACAGCCTTGTTGTCGCCAAGATTACCTGCAGAGGCGCGGTCAATGCGACGAGCGATAGCTATCTTGGCTCGCAAATCGCGAACCGAGGCGTGCCATGCTGCGAAAGTAGCGGTTTGCTGAATAAGATAATTCATTGCTCGATCGTATCCAAATGGATACGAGTGAGCCGTCAGACATTTCCGCGTTCTGGCGGGTTTTTTCCGGGATGTTTGTGGGAGCCCCATCGCGAGCTTGCTCGCGATGGGGCCTGTCAGCCGACTCAATTCTCACAGGCGAACGAATCCCGCGATCAGGCCGGCCGGTAGGCCGCCTCGGGCGCTGTTGCGGTGTACGCCCCCTCGTGAGGCCGAGTGGAGGTTCTGCGCAGTGGGCAACCCGGCATGGATGCCGGGTTAGCCGCGTACGGCCATGGATGGCCGATCGCGGCGGGCCCACGGAGCAGGACCGGAGCGAGGGCATGCCGAGCCATGGCGAGGCACCGAATGTCAGGGGCAAGAGCCCTTGGTTACTTGGGGCCGGGCGGCGTTCCGTTTTTCCAAGTGACCCGCCATAAGGGCGGAACCATAAGTCGCCGTAACCGCAGCAACGGATATGTACACCAGTAAAAAACACGTCGCCCAGTACACCGCCATCGCGGGCAAGCCACACTCCCACAGGGATTGCGTATTACTCCAGAACGGCCCGCGCACGGTGAGGCGCAGCATCGCCCGCAGCGGTATAGGCCACCCTCGGCACACCCGGCAAGCGCTGTTCCAGCAGTGCACTCAAGGACTCTCCCGGCTCCAGGTAGGCATCGCCGAAGTCGGCGCCGAGCTGGTTCGGGTGGGCGACGATTTCCAGCAGTCCGTCGGGTGGCGGTTCGGCGTTGCGCAGATCCACCGGGGTGCACACGTAGTCGGCGGTGGCGCCGGCCAGGTTGCTCAGGCGACGGTTGAGCAGGTCCTTGAACACGCGCTTGGGCAAGCTGAGGTTTTGTCCCAGGTTGCGTGCCAGACGCACCGGAACCCCCTGGCGGGCGGCGAAGCGCGCGACGATCTCGCCGATCGGCCAGATGTTGTGCACGTGCTGATGGGAGTCCAGGTGGCTGGGGCGCAGGCCGTTGTCCAGGCAGCGCTGCCACTGGGCTTCGAGTTCCTCCAGTACGGCGTGGCGATCCCCGCGCCCGAGCCAGAGGCGGGTACGGGACAGGTTGAGATCGAACACACCGGCACCGTCGCAAAACGTCGGACGTTGCACAATGCTCTGGCTCAATGGACGGCCGTAGGTCAGGTTGAAGTGCAGGCCGATGCGGCCTTCGAGCAATGGATGCCGGGCCATGGCACAGGCCGCTTCGAACGCCGGCATGTTGGCCATGGCGGTGGCGGAGCTGATGAGGCCGGCCTGGAACGCGCCCAGGATCACCGCGTTTTCGCAGGCACTGAGGCCGAAATCGTCAGCGTTGACTATCACTTGCCGAGGCATGTTTACCCTCCTTGAGGTTTTCCGTAGGCGCAGGCGTTTTGACGACAGGTGTCGCGCCGGGCGCTGGGGTGGCGACTGCGGCCGCCGCGCGCCGGGCGCGCCATTGCTGCAATCGGGGTTTGAAACGTTGCCAGACCCGCAAGGCCAGACCCAGCACCAGACCGCTTGGACGCCAGGAGTAAAAACTCCAGCGCCAGTGTTCCAGTTGCCCGGTCATGCGTTCGTGCAGTTGATGGCTGGAGTTTTCCAGGCTGACCCGTGACGCATCGATCCACTGCCAGTTCTCTTCCAGGCCCCAGCGAATCCACTCTTCGAGCAGCACCCGGCCGCTGCCCAGGTCGGCATATTGCGGCAGGAACGCCAAGTTGTAGTCGTACAGTCGGCCCTGTTCCAGCAAGCCGAGGCGATAGCTGATGCAGCGCCCCTCCAGCTCCAGCACCACCACGCGCACCAGGCCCCGGGCCGCGAGGGCGGTAAAGGCGCGGTCCATCCACTGGCGATGGCGCGCATCGGAAAAGATCCCGACCCCTTCATCGCCTTTCCAGCTCACCGCTTCGACTTCACTGATGTCCTGCAACAGCGGCCCCATGGTCAGGGCGTCGGGGGTAATCCGCCGCACCTGGGCCCCGCACGCGGCGATGCGTTTGCGCGCGCGGCGCAGTTTGTAGCGCGGGTCGCCGGAGACTTCCTGATGGTCGGCCTCGCTGATCAGGTGCACCGGCACCCGACAACTGAGGCGTTGTTCGGCGGTCGAACTCAGTGCCTGCCACGGTGCCAGGGCCTGCGCTGTGGAGCCGGCCAGTTCGTTGAGTTGCAGCACGGCATGGGGCAGGTGTTGACGGATCTGCGTCAACGCATTGCGCATAGCGTCGTCGTCCAGCCTCGTCAGCAGCGCGAGGCGGTCGGCGAGGGGATAGCCCAAATGATGCAGGACCCGAAACGGCAAACGCGCAAAGCGTTCCACGGACGCCACCAGCGGCAGGCACAGCGCCAGTTCGTCACCCTGCCAGCCGAGCAGCACGTGCAACTGCTCGCCAGGCTTGAGTGCCAGTTCCGACGCATATAGCCAGGCCAGTTTGTTGAACGGCGTGTGGTCCGTTACGCGCTGGCGCAACGCTTCGTAAGCCGCTATCGGAAAGTCGTCGGTGCACAGCGAAGTGCGCCATTCGAATCGTGCAGACATAAGGTCAGCTCGCCTCGGCGGGAACGGGAGAGGGTGCCGGTTTGCGCAAGGCATCCAGGCGTGAGCCGCTGTAGCGGGTTTCACGGAAGAAGCGCCAGCCGAACAGGTGGTAGATGTTCATGATCCTTCCTTGCTCGCGATACCCCATGCGGATGTGCAGCTTGAGCGCGGGAATGTTGTGGGACTCGCAGATATCCACCACTTTGTTGCAGCCCTGATCAGCCATGGCTTTCCACAGGTTCAGCTGGAAATCTACCGACAGCGTGGTGCCCCGGTAGGCAGGAATCTGCTCGAGAGCGAACTCGAAGAACTCACCTGGCTTCACCGGGAACATGCAGCCGTAGTAGTGACGGTCGAAATAATCGCGGGTGCTGCCCCAGATAAAGGCCACGGCATCACCGTTTTCATTCAGGTACATATGCCCGGTGTACCCTTCGCACGCCAACTCGGTCATGGTGCCCACGCGATCGCCGAAGTGCCTGGCGAACGCCATGGCGTTTTGTGGGGTGATGGTTTCCAGTCGCAACGGTGTATAGGGCCGAAGCTTGTGCGGCGGTACCGGGCTCACCAGATCGCGCTCCATCCACAACAGTTCTTCGTGGAAAAATACGTAGTGTTTCCACAACTTGCCGACGGTGGCGCGCAGGCCTTTTTGCTTGATGTGATCGCTGAGTTTTTTCAGAACATTCATGTTTTTGACTCCTGACGGTGTTGGCCGTGAGTGGAGTGAGTCAATGCGCGGCGGATCGTCCACGGGCAAAAATAAATGACGTTCATGAGGCGCTCCAGCTGAGGGCAAACAGGGTTTCTCCCGGTAAATCGAAGCTGATGCGACCCTCCAGGCATTTGAAAGATGCGTCGCGACTGCGGTTGTCGGCGCCGAAATAGCGCAATGATCCCAGGGGCAATGGACATTGCGCGCCGGCCAGGCTCACACGCTGCAAGCGTGAGCCTTTGTTGACGCCCAGCAGGCTGCGTTGGTACCCGGCAGACATGGCCAGCACGTCAACCTCGAAGGCGTCGTTCTCCAGGCGCATGACATCGTGTAGCCAATGCTGGCGGATAAATTGTTGCGCCAGGCCTACGGGCTTGAGCTCGAATTCATCCTTGCCGAGCACGCGCAACATGCCCTTGGGATACTCAGGTTCGTCGGCGGCCTGGAACCAGCCGAGCATGTCGAGCAAGCCGTCCTGGGAAGCATTGATGATGACCGAGGCCCACCATAACGAGGCGTAGTGGGTTTCCTGATCGTAAGGGCTGAGGCTGGCCCCGCTGGACATGTTGGTCTGGTCCAGCAACAAGGCTTTGCGCGGTCGTCCCTGGGCGTCGAGCCCCACCAGCTCCGCCGCTTTGCGTACGCTATCGCGGTAGACACGGGTCGCCAGCAGGTCGCGGACCATCCATTCGTGCCACGCCAGCGCATCGATCTTGTCGCCGGACTCGGCCAGCAAGCGTCGGGCCCAATCGATGCCGCGCTTGTCGGCGGCATTGTCGATGAGCGGACCATTGACGAACCGGGAGCTGGCCGGCATGGCGATGCGGACGCCGGCTTTGGCGTTGTCCGGGTTGCTGCGCACTTGCCAGGCCATGCTATTGAAGAGGCGCTTGTAGCTTGCGTAGTCCGGATAGTTGAGGTTCGGTTCGTCGGCAAAGCCGATGTAGTGCGTGCCCTTGCCGCCAAGCGCGCGCGTGGCGGCGAGCCAGGCATCGAGGCCGGCGTTGCTGGTGGTGTCGGCGCGCAGGTCGGCCTTGCGCTGACGGCCGGCCAGCAGGGTGATGTCCTGAGTGATGCCCAAGCGATCCTGATACAACCGGCGGAACACGTCTTCGTAATGCGGCCGCGTCGCCATGATGTCGACCAGGCTGTAGTAGGTTCCGGCCTGTGGTTGCAGGGCATCGAGCACGGCGAAACTGGAGTCTGGCAGAAGCGCATAGGGCAGGGCGATACCCAGGTTCGGGGTCTTGCCTAGCACGTCGTTGTGCAGCGTCAGCCGGGTCTGGCCTTCGTCTTCGCGCAAGGGTTTGAGCTGTTGCGGGTTTTGGGCGAACAGGTTGGCCGTGCCGTCGAGCCAGAATGCGACCTTGCCGCTACCGCGCAGGTGCAGGCGCCAGACTTGATCGGTGGTTGCAACGGGCAACTCGACTTTGTCGAATTGCCAATAAGCGGGGTAAGGCTTTAGAGGCAGTGAAAGCTGTTGGCCGTCACTCACGCGCTGCGCTTGCAACGCGCCGACGCCACCGTGGAACTTACCGGCCAGCACCGCGTGCTCACCGGCCGCAACCTTGAAGTACAACTCGTCACCGTCCCGGGGCTCGGCGCTGAAATGCACCTTGGCCGGGGCGAACAGTGCGACGGTGTGGTCGTCGTGCTCAACCGTATAACGGCGGAAGCTGTAGCCAGGAATTTCCAGTCGATAACTGGCGGCGCCCGGCGCCAGGTCCCAGCGTTGACTACCGCTGGGCTCATTGGCGGCTATCAGTCGTTCGCTCTGGAGTTTGCCCTGGCCGTCGAGCAAGTAGAGGTGTTCTTCGTTGGCTTGCGCCTGCCACACCGGGGCCCAGAGCACGGTCAGGGTGTCGGGGCGGTCCGTTTGCAGGTACAGGCTGGCGTCGCGGATATCGGCCCAACGCATGGGCGCAGCTTCGGCGCTCAGCCCGAGGCCAAGACTCACCAGCAATAACAGGTGCTTCATGCCGATTTCCGTTGCAGCATCAGCAGCATCGGCGCGATGTCGCCGGGCAGGACGATGAGCGTTTGCCAGACCGGCACATGGCTCAACCGGCAATACACCACCAGCAGCGCCAGGGTCACGGCCAGGTACGCGATAGAGGATGCGGCTGCTGCGCCGACGATGCCGTAGGTCGGGATCAGCAGCACATTGAGCGCCAGGTTGAGCAGGGCGCTGAGACCCATCAACAACGAAATCGTGCCGGGACGGTTTTTGCCCAGCAGGTCCAGGCGCAGAATGCTCATGTAGCACAGACCAAACAGGCCCGGCAGCAGCGCCAGCAACGCAGGGTAGGCAGGCTGATAGGCCTCGCCAAACAGTGTCACGATCAACCATTCACCGACCACTGCCATGCTCAGACAAGCGCCGAGCATCACCGTAGCGGTCAGGCGCAAGGCCAGTGGCGTGATTTTTTCGATACCTTCTTCCTGTTGCAGCAGGCGCTTCATCAGCGGGGTGGTCACCGCTTCCGGAACGATCAGCAGCAACTCGGCGGCCGCGCTGGCCATGGCGTAATGACCCAGCGCCGTGGTGCCGAGCAGGGCACCGATGAACAGGTAGTCGGAGCGCAGAATCACTTGCTGGAACAGCAGGTCCGGATGGCTGCGGGCGCTGTAGCGCAGTAGTTCGTTTTGACTGGCGCGGTCCCATTGCAGGCTCAGCGGGTGCTCGCGCTTGAGCCAGACCCAACCGGCCAGCACCACCAGGCTGATCCCCGCCAGCCAACTGATCAGCGCCGCTTCCAGGGCTGCGCTTTTCCACATCCAGAACAGGGCAAGGAACACCAGCAGCGGCGCCAGCGACTCGACCAGGCGCAAGGCATTGAAGGCGACCACGCCGCCCGAGGCGTTGTGCAAAGTCAGCAAGCCGCTTTTGAGCACGGTCAGCGGCACCGCCAGCAGCAACAGCCAGGCGAGCAGGCCCAATTGCGTGGTGATGTCCAGTTCTTTGCCGAACTCGCGGGTCAGCGCCACCACCAGCAAGGTCAGCAATGCCGCCAGCAGACAACCGAACAGCAGCACCTGGCTGAGCAGCAAGCCCATCGGTCGTTGCTTGGCCGCCTGATAGCCCACGGCTGAATTCAAGCCGCCGCTGGTGGCGGCGCTGATCAGGTCGGGCAGGGTGTTGAGCAAGGCAAACAAGCCCCGTTCGCTGGGGCCGAGAATCCGCGCCAGCAGTATGTTACGCAGCAAGCGCAGGGCGATCATCGCCAGCTTGGTGCCCATGCTCAGGGCCAGGTGCCTGAGGTAGTTGCTGCGGCTCATGGACGTGCCCCACGGTAGATGCGCCAGGACAGCAACCCGGGATCGCGCGCGGTACGCTGGCTCACGCCGAAACGTGGCAGGGCCAGAGGATCTTCCACCCCTCGATAAATACCGGTGCCGGTACCCAGGGCAAACGGGAAGCCATGCCTGGCCACCTGTTGGCGCACCCGCGCATCGTTGTCGCCATTGGGATAGCAGTAAACCGGCAACGGCCGGTTGCAGCCGTGGAGCAGCGCGTCGCGACTGCGGCTCAGTTCTTCGTCCAGGCGTTGATCGTCGAGGCCGGTGAGGATGGCGTGGCTGGCACCGTGGGGGCCGAAGCGCACCAGGCCGGACGCTTCCAGGTGGCGCACTTGCTGCCAGTCCAGCGCCTGGGGCAACGACTCTTGCGGGCAGGCGTCGGTCAGGCGATTGAGGTCTAGCGGCGACAGGGTTTTCAGACTCTGCAAAAAATTCAGCAGTGCGAGGCTGCGGCGTTGTTCATCCGGGTTTTCGCACAGTCCCGGCAACGGACGCCCAAGTTGCTGCAGGCATTCGATCAGATGCCGGCGTGCCGGTTCGCCATGGCTGTTCCACAGGGTTTCGCCGATGCTTTCCCACCAGAACCGCTGGCGGCTGCCGATGAAATCGGTGGACAGAAAGATGCTCGCCGGCACCTGGTGTTTTTGCAGCAACGGGAAGGCATTCAGCGCGTTGTCGCGCCAGCCGTCGTCGAAGGTCAGCGCCACTTTCGGCCGTTCCGAGCGCGGTGTGCCGGGTTGCAGAATGTCCATCAGCGGCACGCAGTCGAAGTGTTTTTTCAACCACACCAGCAAGTGTTCAAAGGCCTTTGGCCCGACGCACAGTTCATTGCGATGGGGCAGTTCGGCGGCCTGGTCGCTGGCCAGCACCCGGTGCAGCATCAGGATCACACCGGCGCCGTGCAGTTGGTTGCGCCCGACCGGGGAGTTCAGGTACAGCCAGCCACTGGTGCGTTTTAACAGTTGTTTGATTGCCACGGCACGCACCTCTCATCGATTTTGCTCGGGGTTCCATTGGGCGTAACGCTGCCCGCGCAGGAACTGCCACAGACCGATGCTCATCCCGGCAAGGGTCACCAGGAGGAACGCGGCCAGGCGAAAGGGTTTGGGCAAGCGGCGTTGCGAATCCAGCAGGCCGGCAATGGCCATCGTGTAACCGAGCAATTGTGCAATCAGGCTCAGGCGATAAAAGCCGTGGTCTTCCCACAGCCAGAAATTGCTCAGCAGCAACGGCAGCAACAGGATCGGCGCCAGCCGCCGGATCAGCTTGTGGCTGATCAAGGCAATCGCATACAGGCCGTGGGTCAGCGGATTCATCAGCTCCCGGCGCTGGGCCAGGCTTTGCAAGCCACCCACCGTGACCCGCTGACGACGGCGAAATTGCTTGTCGGCTTCGTCCACGCCCTGATCGATCACCCGGGCTTGGGGCACGTAGACAATCCGCTTGAACGCGACGGGTGCGCAGGTGCTGATAAAGAAGTCGTCGTTGACCTCCGCCGGCACGTTCTGAAACAACTCGCGGCGCAGGGCTAGCAATGCGCCGTCGGCGGAGACCATGCAGCCGGTGCGATTTTCCACGTAGCGCAGCCAGCCTTCGTAATGCCGATACAGGCTGTCACCCACGCTCAAGCCCTTGCCGGTCACCGGGATCACCATGTGCCCGGCGCAGCCACCGACCTGCGGGTCGTTGAGCGGCGCGAGCAAATGGCCGAGGGTGTCGGTGGACCATTGGTTGTCGGCGTCGGTGAACACCAGGATCGCGCCGCTGCTGATCGCGACCCCGGCATTGAGCGTCGCCGCCTTGCCCTGGCGGGGCAGATCGAGCACGGTGATGCGCGGATCCTCGACCCGGCGCGCGCAGGCCACGGTGTCGTCGGTCGAACCGTCACTGGCCAGGATGATGTGCAGCGAGCTGGCCTGATAATCCTGGGCCAGCACGGTGCGCAGTTTTTCTTCGATATGCCGCGCTTCGTTGTGCGCGGCAATCACGATGCTCACGTCCATCGGTTGTGCCGGTCCATGGCGCGGTGCCGGGTAAAACGGTGCCAGCAAGGTCAATAACAGGGGATAACCGAGGTAGGCGTAAACCGGTAGCAACAGGCACAACCAGAAAATGAATTCAGCCACGGGCGGGCCTCCTGGCATTCCAATGACAAAGGCTGAGGATGAACCCGGCGCCCGCCAGGTGCAGGCGCACCCAGTGCAGGCCCCAGAGTTGCAGGGTCAGGAGCGGGTCGCGGTGCCTGGCACTCTGACGCAGGCTCAGGGCCAGGGCGGGCAGGACGGTCAGCAGCAGCATCAGCAGCGAATGATGGGGGAAACCGTCGAACAGGGCGGAAATGGCCATGAAATCGATGACCCAGGCGGCAATCGACAGTAGCGGAAAGCGCAGTAAGCGCAGGCTCGGTCCATGGGTGCGCAGCAGTTGCAGATGACTGCCCTGACGCCATAATTCCTTGCCCATCCATTCCCGCCAACTGCATTCATAACCCCAATGCAGCGCCACGCTTTGGTTGACTGAGCGCAGCTTGGCACCGGCGTCGACCAGGCGCATGGTCAGTTCCTTGTCCTCGCCGGTGCGCAGTTGTTCATTGAAACCACCGACCTTGTCGAACCAGCGACGGCGCATCAGCAGGTTGCAAGTAGGCAGCCATTGCGCGACATGCAGCGGCTGCGTGTCGGGGCGCAAGGTGCGGCGCTGCCAGGCGTCGGCGTACCACGGCGCTTCGGTCGGGGTGTGCAGGTCCAGGCCGATGACATCGGCCTGGCCGCTGGACTCGAGGTCGAACAACAGCTTGAGCCAGTTCTCGGGCATCTCGACGTCGGCATCGATAAAGGCCAGCCATTCACCACTGGCAATCGCCGCTCCGCGATTGCGCAATGCGCCGATGAGCAGGCCGGGCAGGACCAGAACCTGGGCACCGAGCTGCCGGGCAATGTCCGGGCCCTGGTCGTCGGAGCCGTTGTCGAGCACGATCAACTCGCATTCGACGTTGGCCGCCTCGGCGGCATGTCGTGCCGCGAGCAGGGTCCGGGCGATGTGCTGCTCCTCGTTGTACATCGGGATGATGATACTGATGCGGTTCATGCCTTGACCTCTTTCAGCGGGGCTTCTTCGGCTTTCGTGCGCAGCACGCCGGTCAACGCGAGCATGATCCACAGGTACTTGTGGTTCGGTGCGCTGAGGAACATCAGGAACAACGTCAACGACAGAAAGCTCATGCTCAGGTGGGTCATCAGATCGGCCTGATGACTGTCTCCTCGCAACAGCCAGATGCGGCGGGCGCGAATCAGGTTGTACAACCCCAGGGCCAGCATGCCGACGAACATCAGGCCGGCGGGAATCCCCAGTTCACTGAAGATTTCCAGGTAGGTATTGTGGGCACGGCGGTACAGGTCGTCGGTCTTGCCGCTGACGGAAAAGGTCTTGGCATAACCGGTGGTGGCGTAGTGTAGCGGGAACGTGCCGGGGCCGGTGCCGAGCAAGGGGTTCTCGGCGATCATGGCGCTGCCGACCACAATGTAGGAGGCGCGACGGCCCAGGGACGCGTCCTGACTCTTGGCCCCGGAGCTGAGGATGCTCAGCGACTGGATGCGCGCCACGTAACTGGCCGGCATCGCATAGAGCCCAAGCGCAATCACAATCGTCAGGCCGAGCATGGCAAAGCCCAGGTGGCGTGGACGAATATGTGGCAACTGCGCGCGGTAGTGCCACGTGCCGATCAACAGGCTGAGGAGCAACACCACCAGCCCCGAACGGGATTCAGTCTTGGTCATGCCGGCCAGCAGCACGAGGGCACAGGCCCCCCAGAACAACCGGTGCAGCCGGTTCGGGCTGCGGACCACCAGCAACAGCGCCATGGGCACGGCGAAGGCGATCATCAGGGCAAATTCGTTCGGGTCATTGAGCATGCCGGACGCACGGCCTTCGTCCTGGTATTTGGCAGAGAACATCGCCATGGCGCAGGTCACCGCGACACTGACGGCAACCAGTCTGGCGAACATGTCGAGGTTCAACTCACGCCCGACCAGCAAGGTGATGACAAACAGAATCAGGCCGACGCTCAATTCGCGCAGGTGGCCCAGGGAGAAGCCCATGTTGTCGGTGTTCAACAGGCTGAGCAGGTACAGCACCATGAACCCGATCAGGAAACGCCAGATATTGCTGCGCAAGCGCTCGGCCGACCGTTGGTGAATCGCCAGTTGCAGCATCAGGATCAGCGCCAGCGAAGCCCCGAGGAACTTGGAACCTGATAACGCGCTGTCCTTGAACAGGCCCTCGAAAGGCAGGATGGCGACAATGCCCAGCAGGCCCCAGGTCGGCTTGCGGTACAGCACCGCGACACCCACCAGGCCCAGCACCGCTCCCGGCGCCAGATACGGATAAGGGCTGGCCAGCAATCCGAGGCAGACCAGGCCGAGCAAGCTGACGATCGAGAGCGGAACAATCACGCGCGTGCCTCCCGTGCAGTCCGGATGTAAAGCTGCGACCAGCGTTCGGCCAGGACCTTGAGGTCGTAGTGATCCCGTTGCGTACGTTTTGCGTTGTCGATCAACTCGTCGGCCAGGGCCGGGTCATCCAGCAGCGCGCCGATCTGGCGGGCGAGGGCGGTGCTGTCGGTGGGCGCGGCCAGCAGGCCGTTGTGGCGGTCCTGCAAGACATCGGGAATCCCGCCGACGCCGAAGGCCACCACCGGCACCCCGGCCTGCATCGCTTCGAGCAGAATCATCGGCGTGCCTTCAGTGCGCGAGCTGATCACCAATGCATCGAGTTGCCGCCACCAGGCGCGCATGTCGGTCTGGTAGCCCGGCAGCGTGATGCGCGCCTGCAAGCCTGCCTCGTCAATGCGTGCCTGCAGGCTTTCCCGCTCCGGCCCGTCGCCGAGCATCACCGCGTCCAGTTGCGGGTACTGCTGACACAGCGGGATCAGCGCATCGAGAAACAGGTCCGGGCCCTTTTCGCTACTCAGGCGCCCGACGTAACCGGCCAGCCAGCGTTGACGTGCGTCACTGTGCGGCGGCAAGTCGTGCGCCGCCGGCAGGCCGTTGGGGATCACCTGCAACTTGTCGGTGCGCACATTGGCCTGACGGTGCAGCGCCGCAATGCTTTCGGCGACACACACCACCCGGTTCACCGAGGCCGTGCGGCACAGTTGCAGGCTCAGCCAGGTGTAGAACTTCTGCTTGCGACTGCGCGGGGTGAAGCCGTGCTGGGTGATCACCAGTGGCAGGCGCAACAGCGTGGCGCCGAGCCAGCCGAACAACAGGCCCTTGAAGTTGTGCGTATTGATCAGTGGCCGCTGGTGCCGTCGCTGGCGCAAATGCCCCAGCAATGCGCCCAGGCCTGCACAGCCGAGGCAATCGACACCGGCCTGGCGAAATCGCGTGATCAGCTCTGGCGGCGCATCGAGAAACAGCACCTGGTGTTGCCCCGGCGTCACCAGGCAATGATCCAGCAGCATCCGCTCGGCACCATAGAAGCCGCCGCTGCTGAGCAAATGAATGATCGGCAGGTCGTGGGTGGTGCCGAGCGGCGCGTTCAATTGCGCACCCAATGCACGAGGGCCGGTACGCTCCAGTTCTTGTGCGGGTTGTTCGGCTGGGTGCTGTGATCATTGATCACCAGCAGCACCGGCAAGCCCAGTTCATGGGTGATTTGCGCAGGGTGCTTGAAGCGGTGGTCGAAGAACTCACGCACATAGACCAGGGCAATCGCCAGCAGCAAACCGGTGAACAGCCCGAACGGAATGATCAGCATCGGCTTGGGGAACGCCGCTTCGGTCGGTTCGAACGGCGGGCTGAGTATCCGTGCGTTGGACAGGTCGTTGTCCAGCGCGCGCGCGGTGCTGCTTTCAGCGAAGCGCTGGGCATAGGTGGCGAACGCCTTGTGCAGCGCGTTGATCTCGGTGTCCATCTGCCGCAGTTTGCTGCGGGTTTCCTGCAACTGATGGATGCGATTCTTGAACTCGGCAATGCGCGCGGTTTTCTGGTCGATGACCGAGCTGATCGTCACCAGGTCGCTGGTGCGCTCTTGAATCCGGTTGCTGACGATCTTCAGGAATTGCCCACGGGCCCGGATGATTTGCTCGCGGGCCATTTGCATCGGATCACTGCCGGGCTGCAAGACCGCCAGGTCGTCCATGTAGCGGCTGACCAGGGTCGTCAGTCGCTCACCCAGTTGCTTGATCTCGCGGTCTTCGAAAGCAACGCTGTCGACCGTGGTGGTGAAGGTGTAGGGGAAGGTGTAGTCGTTGAATCTGGCATTGTTGGCGGTCGCCAGGCTGGTTTTCAGGTAATCGAGCCAGCGCTGGCTTTGCAGCAGTCGGTCCTGATACAGGTTGAGCGCCTGCTCCTCGGTGTTGATCGCGTTGAGGCGGAACGTGATTTCTTCCCTGGGGTCGGACGAACCGATGCTTTCGAGCAAGGCCAGGCGATTGGCTTCCAGGCCATCGAGACGCACCTGGTACTGCAATTTCTTGGTCTCGTAGAAACTCTGCGGCAGGTCGATCGATTGCATTTCCTGGCGGGTGACCAGGTAGTTTTGCAGCAGGGCGGTGACGAATCGGGTGCCCTGGGCCGGGTCAGGGAAGTGGTAGACGATCGAGATCACGTTGGAGCCCGGCAAGGTTTCAACCTTGAGGGCAGCGGACGCTTGTTGCGTGAGGGCATCGAGCAGGGTGTCGCGTACCGGATCGGTCTGCAGCCCGAGCAGGCTGCGAACCGGGTTGATCACGTGTTCGCGAACGGGATTGATCACAAACCGTTTGAGCGGCTGCACCAGCAGTTTGTTGAAGGCGCTCACGGGCTGCGTGTACTCACCCTTTTCGCGCAACTGGCCGATGGTCTGGCGGATCAAGGCCGGCGAACGCAGGATATTGCTCTCGGTCTCCATGTCGGCCAGCGACGGCGGGATGAAGGAAGCGTTTTCCTGAGTGAGGGTGCTGGTGGCATCCCCCTGGGAGATTTTCTTGGACTGCACGATCACCTGCGCGGTGATATCGAAACTCTGCTTGAGCAACAGCGGCAAGACCACGGCGATCACGGCAAAGACCAGGAAGACTCGCTTTACCAACTGCCTGTTGGCGAAGAAGATCCTGAAGAACTCATGCAGGTAGTTTTCCTTTGGATTCATGTGGGTACCTGAGAGTTAGTTGCTGCCGTCGTCTTTGTTGTCGACGCGGTAGCTGAAGCTGAGGCCCATGCCCTGGAACAACACGACGTCCGCCAGTTGCCGCGCGAGCTCACCGGCGCTGGCCAGTTTGGTCTTGGGCACGTACAGCATGTCGTCCGCTTGCAGGTAGGCGATCTGGGTGGCGTCGCCGGACAAGGCTTTTTCCACGTCGTAACGATGCGCGACCACCTGGTTGCCGTTGCGTCGCATGATCATCACCGAGTCCAGGCGTGCCTTGGCGTTGGAACCGCGGGCCATGGTCAGGGCTTCGAGCACCGACACCGGGCGGCGGATCGGATAGGAGCCCGGCTGGCCGACTTCACCCAGTACATAGATTTCGTTGCCGGCGGTGGACTTGAGCAGCACGTCCACGGTCATGCGCCCCGGCAGGGTGGCATAGCGATTATTCAGGTAGGCCTCGAGTTGGCTGATGGTCATGCCTTGCAGCGGCACGGCACCGATTTCCGGGAAGCTGGCGTAGCCGTCGCTGCCCACGGTGATTTCCCGGGTCATGCCGGTGGCGGGGTGGTTGAGTACGGACTTGAGGTTCCATTCACTGGCCAGCGGGTTCACCACCATCACTGACAGCTGATTGCGGTTGGGCTGGAACAGCTGTTTGCGATCGTAGGCGCGCTGAATCGCGTCCCGTGCTTCATCGCGGGTCAGGCCCTCGATTTTCACCGCGGTGTGGGCCCCCGGCAGTTCGATGGTGCCATCGGGCAGCACCAACTGGTTGCCGTTGAACTGGCTGGCGGCGGTGAAGTTCAGCGCAATCGTGTCCCCGGACTGCACGCGATAGGCGGCCGAGCCACTGGTGCTGATGTGGAAGATCACGTCCAGCACATCCTGTGGGCGCAGGGTCTGTTCGACCTTGGGCACGTCGGTGGCCTGGGCGTTGGCCGGTGGGGCCGTGAGGATTTGCACCGGCATGCTTTGTGATTCTTCGGAGGAAGTGCTGGAGCAACCTGCAAGGGGCAGCAACAGCAGGACAAGCATCTTGGCGTTCATGGCGTCATCCTTGTCTGACTGCTCACAGGTTTTTGTACAGCCATTCGGGCATGTAGTACTTGCGTCGGTTGAACACGCTGCCGACCAGCTTCGCTCCCGCCTGGCTCAAGCGCTGGGCCGCGGCCTGGGCCACTTCCCAGCGAGTGTCTTCCGCGGGCACGACCAGGACCACGCCGTCCACCTGGGTGCTGATGACCAGGGTGTCGGAGGCCGAATACACCGCGTCGCCGTCGATCACCACGAAGCGGTAGCGGATGCCGAGTTGATCGAACAGCGGGCTCAGGCGCTCGGGTGTCAGGTGCTCGTTGCCACGGAAGTATCGGCCCAATGGCAGAACGTGAAAGGGTAGGCTGGAGACGTCCACCACGCAGTCCTGCAACAAGGGCGGGCTCTGGGTGTTGAACATCAAGTCGCGAAACCCCCGTTCCTTGCTCAGCCCCAACTGTTGCGTGAGGTTGGTCGCCGAGTGGCTGGCATCCACCAGCAGCACCAGGCCGCTGCTCATCTTCGCCAGTTGACTGGCCAGCGCCAGGGCGCTGGTGGTGGTGCCCGCGCCGGGGTTGGCGGCGGTCAGGTACAGGATCCGCAGGTTCTGGTCGAGTACGGTCGATGTCAGGTTGGACTCGCTCGGGCTGGCAATGCTGAGGCTTTTAGCCGATGAACCGTCCATTTAACTCGCTCCGTGACCGCTGAACACTTTGAAAGGGGTTTTCAGCAGAATCTTCAAATCAAGCAGCAGGCTCTGCTGGGCGATGTAGGCGAGGTCCAACTCAACGCGCTGGTCGAAGTCGATATTGCTGCGCCCGGAGATTTGCCACAGGCCAGTCATGCCGGGGTAGATGCTCAGGCGCGCGAGGTGCCTGTCCTCGTAGCGGTAGGCGTTGAACGAAGTCGGCCTGGGGCCTACCAGGCGCATGTCGCCGGTTACCACGTTGAACAGGTTCGGCAGCTCGTCGAGACTGGTGCGTCGCAGGAAACTGCCGATACCGGTGATGCGCGGGTCTTTGTCGATCTTGAAGTCGATGGCGTCGGCGCCATGCTTGTTCAGGTGCCGCAGGGACTCCTTGAGCTCCTCGGCGTTGACGACCATGGTGCGGAATTTGTACATGCCGAACAGGCGGCCGCGGTAGCCGGTGCGTTTCTGCACGAACATCACCGGCCCCGGGCTGGTCAGTTTGATGGTCAGCGCCAGCCCCAGCAGCACCGGGGAAATCAGCACCAGGACCAGTGCTGCGCCGAAACCGGCCAGGACGCGGTTGGTGCGCGACAGGGTCCACGGCCGGCCACCTTCGCGGCCGGTTATCCAGCCACAACCCTGCATGTGGATGGCGGCATCCATGCGCTTGCGTTGCTCGGGGTCCAAGCGCTTGTCTCTACGCATTTTGTTAAGAGGCACACTTTTTTCGTGTTCAGACATAGATTCTCCGCAGAGTTAAGCCGTGTGCGGCATGGCCGACGCAGTCAGTCGTAAGTGCGGGACCAGGCAACGACGCGCCCCGGTCCCTCATCGGACACCCATAAACCGGCTGCTGCGGTGACGAGAGTCTTCATGGATGGACGGCCTCGGGCACGATGTGGCGCAAGCCAATGCCGCTGTAATGCAGGCCGGCGGCCGCCACCTGTTCCGGGCTGTACAGGTTGCGCCCGTCCACGATCACCCGGTTACGCAGTTTGCTCGCCAGCTTGTCGAAGTCGACCACGCGGAAGTTCTTCCACTCGGTGCAGATCACCAGGGCGTCAGCGTCTTCGAGTGTGTCATCGCGGGTGGCGCACAGATGCAGGTCGTCGCGGTAGCCGTAAAGGCGCCGGCATTCGGACATGGCTTCCGGGTCGTAGGCCTGCACGCTCGCGCCTTCGGCCCAGAGTGCTTCCATCAGGTAGCGGCTGGGTGCTTCGCGCATGTCGTCGGTGTTGGGCTTGAACGCCAAGCCCCACACGGCGATGGACTTGCCGGCCAGTCCGTCGGGAAATTGCGCCTTGAGTTTGCTGAACAGAATATGCCGCTGGTGGTCGTTGACGTCGGTCACGCTACGCAGCAACTTCAGGGGCATTCCGGCATGTTCGGCGGTGTGCAGCAGGGCGCGCAGGTCCTTGGGGAAGCACGAACCGCCGAAGCCGCAACCGGGGTAGATGAAGTGGTAACCGATGCGTGGGTCCGAGCCGATGCCTTTGCGCACGGCTTCGATATCAGCCCCCAGCAACTCGGTGAGGTTGGCCAGTTCGTTCATGAAGCTGATGCGCGTGGCCAGCATCGCGTTCGCCGCGTACTTGGTCAGCTCGGCGCTGCGGTTGTCCATGAACATCAATTTGTCGTGGTTGCGGCAGAACGGCGCGTAGAGCTCGCTCATCTGGCTGCGGGCTTGATCGTCGTTGGTGCCGACGATGATCCGGTCCGGGCGCATGCAATCGGCCAGGGCACTGCCTTCCTTGAGAAACTCTGGATTGGACACCACCCGTACCTTCAGTGAACCTTTGCCGCCGCGCTGCAACTCTTCAACGGCAGTCGCGCTGACCTGATCCGCCGTGCCAACCGGCACCGTGGACTTGATGATCAGGGTGCGGTCGGCCTCCATGAAACTGGCGATCTGCCGGGCCACGTTCAGCACATGGCTGAGGTCGGCCGAGCCGTCTTCGTCGGCGGGCGTACCGACGGCGATGAAAATCAGCTCGGCGTGCTCCACCGCATCGCTGGCCTGGGTGGTGAAGAGCAGGCGACCGGCCTTGATGTTTTCTTCAAGGGCGCCGGAAAGCCCCGGCTCACTGATCGGTGGCACGGCCTGTTGCAGTTGCCGGATCTTGTTCGGATCGATGTCGACACACAGGACGCGATGTCCGACATCGGCCAGTGCCGCGGCTTGAATCAGGCCAACATAGCCCGTACCAAATACGCTTACGTCCATATTAGCGTGCCTCGCAAGACGTGGAGAGTTGCAAAACAAGACTGTCAAAAGGGGTATAGACCAGCCTCGGTAAACCGTGTCAGCAGACCGGCATGTAATAGGGACAAGACACCCCCAAATGTGGGGGCGATTGCCATCAGGGGCGCAGCACTATTGGCTTTCCCCCCGATTTTGGCTGTTCAGCGAAAATCTCAAGAAAACGACAGGCGGTCGTAAGCCTTGAAGTACAAGGGTTGTAGCTGCTAAGTGTGTCAGGTTTGAGTCGCCGTCTTGATGACCATTTTTAACAGAGGTCGCCAGTTCTCACGCACGAATGGCGTAAACCCAGTGTTAAAAAATGTCCAACAACCTACTGGTCAAGTGCCTGATACACCGCGGGCATTTCGGCGGTCTAGCCGAGGATCGGTGGACAGGAGTCCATGGTGCAGTCCATGAACATGATGTTGTTGGGCCTGGATCAGCAGGGCGTCGCACAAACGTGGTTGTTCATTGATCTTGCCGGGTTCGCCAGGCGCCCGGCGCGCACCCCAGCCAGCGCAGGCATGCACGGTTGAAGCTTTGCACGTCGCTATAGCCCAGGCGGTCGGAAATCTCCACCAGCTCCAGGCCTGTCCCCTGCAAAAAGTCTTCGGTCCGGTAGCGGCGGTATTCGTCGAGCAACTCGGAAAAACTCCAGCCCAACGCCTTCAAGCGTCGGGCGGCGGTGCGCTCGAGCAAATGCCGGGTGGTGCAGAATCGCTGCCAGTTGGCCTCGGCGAGGTCGGTGATCAAATAGTCGCAGACTTGCTCCAACAAGGTCGGTTCGCTGTTGCGTCGGGTCTGCTCCAGCAGTTCGACCAGCATGAGTTCCAGTTCATGATTGCCCGGCGTCAACGGGGTCACGAACAGCTGTGGATCGAGGCGGATCGAGTGCTGCGCCTGCCCCCATTGCACCGGTGCGCGAAAGGCTTGTTCATGTTCCTGCGGATTGGCCGTGCAGGCACCGGCCAGCCCGACGCCCAGAACCGGATCACGCTCCAGGCCGCTGGCGAGGAATTTGCTCCGCAACATGCTGCACAGGCTGATGAGGATGTAATCGGCGGTTGACGCGCTGGTTTTCACGCTGCCGCGGTCGAGCAGGTGTAATTCGACGCGGTCGTCGCCGCACACGATCCGGGCCTGGAAGTGCCCGTTGAAAAACGGAAAGAAACGCACGAAATACTGGCAGGCGCTGTCCAGTGAATCGGCCACGTCGAACAGGTACGTCAGGCCATTGGTGGCGGTGGAAACGAATCGCCGACCGGCCGCCAGGCCGATCAGCGGGTCTCCGGTCTGTTCCAGGGCAAACGCCCAGAAACGCCGCGACATGAACAGCGGAATGCGCATGAATGGCGTGCGCAACTCGAACAGGCTGCGTCGCAACAGGCCTTCGATGCGTTCGCGGTCCACACCGCGGGCCAGCAACTCTTCGATGGCCGGCAACAGGGTCGGCGCGTAGAACGCGTTGGGTATCGTTTGGTCGTGCAGCGGCTGATCGCTTTTTGTCATGCAGGGCTCACAGCTTGTTGCGGAACACGGGTCAGGCTGGCCGACGTTAAGCGATTTGCCGGAGCAAGACCATGCTTGATTTACGCCAGCTCGATGCCTTGCTCGAATCGCCCCACGCCGATTGGCAGGTGCGTTATTTCGAGGTGACACCAAACTCTGTGGGATCGTGTGTAGTTCAGGTGCGCCTAATTCGACGCCAGCAAGCGCCGGTCGACCGTCAACACCGCATCGACCATCGCCAGCGCGGCGGGTGTCAGGGAGTGGCCGGCGCGGCTGACGATGCCGTAGTGCAATTGCAGGCCGGGATCCTCCTTGGGTACATCGGCAAATTCCAGCAGGCGGACCAGGTCCTGGTCGACCAGTTCGGCCAAGGCCTCCACGGTGGCGATGCCCACCGCGTCGGAGCGCATCACCACGCGGCGGATGGCGTCGAACTGCGCGCATTCCACGCTCGGATTGAAGTCCGCTTCGCCCTGCACGTCGGCGAGGATCTTGCGGATCATCGGCGGTATTCGCGTGCCGACCACCGCGTAGTCGAGCAGGGCGCGCAGGGACAGATTCTGCTGCTGCGCCAGGGGATGACCGACACGGCAAAAGAACCACCCGTGCCGGGGGCGCAACAGCTGTACCTGGTATTGCGGGTCGCCGGTGAAGTACCGCGCGTCAGCCACGAGGAATTCGATCTGCTGCTCACGAAGCCAGACCGCCAGTTGTTCCCAGTCGCCCTGGTGGAAACTGATCCGGACCGCCGGGTGAGCCTGAATGAATTCCGCCAGCGCCTCGGGCACCAGCACCTGGGCCGGATACGGACCGCAGCCGAAGCGCAGCTCGCCACCGGTCAGGCCGTTGTATTGCGTCAGTTCGTTGTGCAGGGCCTGGCTGCCGGCGAGCAGGCGCCGGGCATGTTGCAGCACCAGTTCGCCTTGACCGGTCAGGCGCAATTCGCGGCTGCTGCGCTCCACCAGCACGCAGTCGAGGTCGCGCTCCAGGGTCTGGATGCTGCGACTGAAGGCCGGTTGGCTGAGATTGATCGCCTCGGCGGCGCGCCCGAAGTTGCGGTAATCGGCCAGGGCGACAAGGTGGCGGAGCTGTCGTAGGTCCATCATGCGTCTCCTGCATTCAGTGGATACTTTTAATGCATTGGATCGATAACACAGAGGCTGGCATAAGTACACGCCTGTCCTCTCGCCGTAACCTGCCATGACCAGCCAACCGTTCATTTCCAGCGCCTTCACCCGCACCATTCTCAGCCATGCCCGGCAGTCCGGCCTGTGCCAGGACCAACTGCTGCAACGGGCCGGTATCTGCCTGTCGTTGCTCGAAGGTCAGGACCTGCAGGTGCCCGCGCATCTGGTCGAACGCCTGTGGAATGAATGCGAGCGTGCGGGTGCGGGCGCATCGTTTGGCTGCGAACTGGTCAACGGTATGGCGACCACCACGCTGCGAGGTCTGAACATTCTGCTGGACTCCGCAGCGACCTTGCGTGCGAGCCTGGCGTGCTTCATCGATTTCCTGCCGCGGGTGACCAACTACCTGGTGGCGGAACTGGAGGCGGGTGACGGGCAGGCCCACCTGCACTTGCGCGGTGCCGGTCAACAGCCGCATTTTTTCGGTCTCGATGCGGCGACCCTGACGTTGGTGCGCAACATCGCCCGACGCCTGGGACGAGCACCGGCGCAGGTGTTTGTGGCCGTTCGCGTGACGCCGCAACAGGCTGCCGGGCAGTGGTTGCGTGGCGTTGGTATTGAGGTGCTGGAGGGGTCGCATCCGTGTTTGAGCCTGCCAGCGGCCAGTCTCGATGAGCCGTTGTCGGGGGCCAATGGGTTTTTGCATCAGAGCATGTTGCGGCACTGGCAGACTGCTGCGGCGCAACATACCCGCAGTGACAGTCTGGAGTTGGCGCGGCACTGGTTGACGGCAGGTGATCAGCCGATTGAGCGGATTGCCGAGCGGTTGGGGTATCGGCAGCCGAGTAATTTCATTCGGGCGTTTCGCAAGCAGTTCGGGATTACGCCCAAGCAGTTTCGCCTCTGTGATGTATCTGGTCGGCCAGCAGGTCGCCTTCGTCGGAACGCCGCCCGGACCAGGCTCGCGCCTTGATCAACGATTTTGCAACCAGCTCAAAAAACCACCTTTCTTGACCGCCACCGGTTTGGCCATCAATGCCATCCGGCTGTTCTGCTGGCGCACCGCTTGCAGCTTGTTCAACGCCCGGTCGACTTCACGGCGTTGCTCCATGCAACTGCGGGTCAGGGATTTGTCGAGGCGGTAAATGATGCTTGAGGTCAGAGCGGTGAACCGTGCCTGGGACGGCGTGTCGGCAAGAATGCTCTGTTCGCCCATGACTTCACTCGGCCCCATGCGTCCGGCTTCGATCTGCGTGCTGCCGTCGGGGACAGTGGCGCTGACCACGCCGGTGGCGATGATGAACAAACTGTCCGGCACTTCCTCCAGATCCAGCACCACCTCACCGGCCGCGTATTGCTGTGCCACCATGTTCCGGGCCAGACGATCACGTTCCTCGGCGCTCAGGGAACGGAAGATTTTCACTTCATCGAGCAAGGCCCGTGCGCGGGTCGACGGCTCGATCACGCCATCGGGCTGCCGGGAAATGCCTGCTGCTTCGAGGTGCCGATGGGCCAGGTCGAACAGTTGATTGCGCACTTCGCCCTTTTTGCCCAGTTCGGCGATGAAGCCGCTGGCCACGTATTCGGACATGGTTTCGCCGGCCTCCTTGAGCACGGCCTTGGGCGGTGGGTTGAGCAGCAGACTGCTGCTGCCCTGAAGGGTGCGGTCCAGGGCATCGAGTACCCGACGCGGGCGGATGTGGTTGGGCACCTGAATGCTGATCGACACGCCGTGCAGGTTGGTCGGGCGGCTGAGGTTGACGATCTTCGCCTTGGCCGCCACCGAGTTCGGCACCACAGCGGTGCTGCCGGCACTGGTCAGCAGGTGGGTGGCGCGCCAGTCGATGTCCAGCACCTTGCCTTCGACACCGTCGATGGAGACCCAGTCATCGACCTGATAGGGCTTGGTGGTGTTGAGCACGATACCGGAGAATACGTCGCTCAAAGTGCTCTGCAATGCCAGACCCACCACGATGGCGACGACGCCGGAGGTCGCCAGCAGACCTTTCACCGGCAACTCCAGCACGTAGCCGGCGGCGGCGACGACGGCAACCAGGAACACCAGAGCGCCGATGACATCCTGCAACAGCCGGCCGCTGTGGCCGATGCGTCGCATCAGGACCAGACCGATCACTTCGGTCAGCACCCGCGCGGCGTACAACCACCACAGTATTCCCAGCGCCGTAGCCCCGAGTTGCGCCACGCGATCATCGGCAAACAATGGCGCCTGCAACGGGCTGACGCCGGCGTTGATGATCACCGCGCTGAACAGCACAAACAGCGCCAGACGCACACCGACCCGGCTGACGCGATGCTTGAATGGCGCCAGGTGCCAGAGCAGGGCATCGATGGCCAGCAGCAGGGTGCTCAGGGAGAGCAGGTGACCGAGGAGAAAGGACATGGGGATGCTCCGGCAGAAATGAGGTCGCGCAGGTGGAGAGTGCTATTTGTGGCGAGGGAGCTTGCTCCCGCTTGAGTGCGTAGCACTCACAAAACCGGCATTGACTGCGAGGATTTTGGGGCCGCTACGTAGCCCAGCGGGACGGTGCGGCGTTCCGACAAGCTCCCTCGCCACAGGTATCTCGGTGCTCACAAAAAATCGCCATACATTGCTGTGTGGCGATTCTGGTCGGTCTCACTGCAAATGAACCTTGAGCTCCAGCGCAGCCTGGCGCACCGCTGCTTTCACTTCGGGAATCTGGCTCAGCGGGTTGAGCAGGCCGAAGTCGTGGATCATGCCGTTGTAGCGGACCGAGGTCACCGGCACGCCCGCCGCATCGAGGTGGCGGGCATAACCTTCGCCTTCGTCACGCAGTACGTCGAATTCGGCGGTCTGCACCAGTGCGGCCGGCAGGCCCTTGAGCTGTTCGGTGCTGGCGTTGAGTGGCGAGGCATGAGTCTGCGCACGTTCGCCAGCGTCGGTGGTGTAGTTGTCCCAGAACCACCTCATCATGTTTTGGGTGAGGAAATGGCCTTCGGAAAATTGCTGGTACGACGCGGTATCGAACTGTGCGTTGGTCACCGGCCACATCAGTAGTTGGAAACGCAGGGCCGGGGCTTTTTGCTCCTTGGCCATCAAGGCCACGACCGCCGCCATGTTGCCGCCGACGCTGTTGCCGGCCACTGCCAGGCGCTGACCATCGACGCCGATCTCTTTGCCATGCTCGGCCACCCAGCGGGTCGCGGCGTAGGCCTGGTTGATCGCGGTCGGGTAATGCGCTTGCGGCGACGGCGTGTAGTCGACGTACACCGCGACCGCGCCGGAACCCACCACCAGGTCACGAATCAGGCGTTGGTGAGTCGGGAAATCCCCCAGTACCCAACCGCCACCGTGGAAGAACATGAACACCGGCAATTCACCTTTGACCTTGGCCGGGCGCACCACTTTGAGGTTGATCGTCTGACCGTCAACCTTGATCGCCTTGTCGCTGACTTCCACACCGGACAGGTCAACCTTCACTGACGCCTGGGCACCGGTCAGCACCGCACGGGCGTCTTCCGGGCTCAGTTGTTCAAGCGGTTTGCCACCACCGGCGGCGAGGGCTTCTAGGAAGGCCTGGGTGTTGTGTTCGACACCGGGGGTGCCCGCGGCAAAAGCGTTGCCGACGGCGAGGGCGAGGAGGGATGCAGTCAGGGTTTTCTGGACGAGGTTCATGGTCAATTCCTTTTTGATCGTGGGTGTACGCGGTTAGGTGGGAGCTGCCGAAGGCTGCGATCTTTCTGGCCGTTTCGAAGCGCTGGATCAAAAGATCGTCCGAACGCGGCCCGAGCCTTCGGCAGCGCCTGCATGTAAGGGTGAATTCAACACCGTGAACACAGATTAATAGGGTGCCTGGAAGAGAAAAAGCGGCTATAAAGTGTTTGACTGTCAACCGGAAAGTGACAATGAACCCCTTCGAAGATATGCGTATTTTTTGCCAGGTGATGGACTCCGGCAGTTTCACGGCTGCCGCCGATCAACTGGGCCTGTCCAAGCAGTTTGTCAGCCGCCGCTTGATGCAACTCGAAGAGCGCCTGGGCGTGCGCTTGCTCAATCGCTCGACCCGGCGACTGGATGTCACGCCGCTGGGGCAAAGCTATTACGAGTCAGCCTTGCGCCTGCTCAGCGAAGTCGAACAAGTGGAGCAGGGCATCGCCGGCCAGACCACCGAGCCACGGGGGACCATTCGTGTGAGTGCGCCGCTGTCGTTCGCACTGGCGCATCTGGGGTGTCTGTTGCCGGTGTTTTTGCAGCGCTATCGCGATGTGACGGTGGAGATGGATTTGAGTGATCGCCCTGTGGATTTGCTCGGTGAAGGTTACGACCTGGCATTGCGCATTGGCACACTGGAAGACTCGACGCTGATCGCCCGACGCATTGCCTCCATTGAACGGGTGTACTGCGCAAGCCCCGCGTACCTGGTCGAACGCGGCACGCCGCTCAAGCCTGAGGATTTGCACGGACACGACTGCCTGCCGTACGGCCATGGTCGTCAGGTGCAATGGCGTTTTGCGGGGCAGGGCAAGCCATTGAGCGTCAATGTCAGCGGGCGGATGCGGGTCAACAACGGTGAACTGCTCAAGGACGCAGCGATCGCCGGGCTGGGGATCACCTATTTGCCGACGTTCATTGTCGGTACGGCGTTGAAGGATGGAAGGCTGGTGGAAGTGCTGGAGGATTTCAGGCCGGAGCCGCTGACATTGTCTGCGGTCTATCCGCAACACCGGCAGAGTTCACGGCCGGTGCAGGCGCTGGTTGAGTTCTTGCGCGAACGGCTGGATCGGCTTGAGGGTGGGTTGTAAGGCACAGTTCACACAAACCACTGTGTGAGCGAGCTGTGGCGAGGGGGCTTGCCCCCGTTTGAGTGCGCAGCACTCACAAGATCTTCGATACATCGGAAATTTTGGGGCTGCTTCGCAGCCCAACGGGGGCAAGCCCCCTCGCCACAGCTCACTCCCACAGGGTTTTGTGTTGTATGGGAGTCAGTGGGAATCAGGTCCTTTTGTCATCGCCGGGTTCGGCATGGACGCCGCGGTCATCGCCGGGCTCGCCATTGGCATGGACGCCGCGGTCATCGCCGGGTTCGCCATTGGCATGGACGCCACGGTCATCGCCGGGTTCGCCATTGGCATGGACGCCACGGTCATCGCCGGGTTCGCCATTGGCATGGACGCCACGGTCATCGCCGGGTTCGCCGTTGGCATGGACACCGCGATCATCCCCAGGTTCATCATGGGTGCCGCTGCGTCCTGAGGACGAGGCCGTTCCGGAGTGGCTCGAACCGCTGTTGGCACTGCCATGACCGCTGTTGCTGCCATGGTCGCCACTATGGCCGCTGCCACCGTGACTGCCGCCACCGCCGCCACTACCGCCGCCACCACCACCACTACCGCCGCCACCACCACCACTACCGCCGCCACCACCACCACTACCGCCACCGCCGCCACTACCTCCACCACCACTTCCGCCACCGCCACCGCCACTACCCCCATCCTTGGCCTGAGCACTGGATACCCCGGACAGGCTGTCCGGAATCAATACGGTAGACGCCGACAGAACCGCGCCAATAGCTACTGCCAGTAAAAGCTTATTGATGAGCATGTCGTTCTCCGTCTTCTTGTTCAGATTGGAACGTGGATGAACATTGCTATGTGCTGCTTTTTTCCCATGGGAACTTGTTAAACACCTCGACGGACTGGTTTATTCAATGGGAGATTGAAAAGATGCAACGGGTAGCGCGGCCCTGCTCCATCAGGTCAGTGAATGCTCGAGGCCAGTTCAAAAATCGGGATGTACATCAGGATCACGATCACCCCGATCAACAGGCCGATGAAGGTCATGAGCAGAGGTTCGAACAGCCGCACGAACCATTCGATCCAGCGGCCGATTTCTTCGTCGTAGAAGTCGGCGCTGCGCTCCATCATCTGCCCGAGGTTGCCGGACTGTTCGCCGGCGCGCAGCAGGCGCAGGGATACCGGAGTCACCAGGTGATTGAGTTCCAGCGCGGTAGAAAGCGATTGCCCCTCGCGCACCCGGTCGCAGGCCTGGTCCAGACGCGCGCGGGAGGCGACGCTGAGCAAGCCACGGACCATGCCCATGGCGGTGACCAGGGGAATGCCGCCTTGCAGCAGTATGCCTAGCGAACGGTAGAAGCGCGCCAGCTCATACATGAAGATGCGCTGGTGCACCGCGGGGAGTTTTTCGATCAGGCGGTCCAGCCCCCGACGAAAGGCCGGTTGGCGCTGGAGCAGGGCGAGGGCGACGATGATGGCCAGCAGGCCACCGAAGAATTCGCCCTGGTGGGTGTGCAGGAACATGCCGCTGCTCATCAGGATCTGCGACATCCACGGCAGGTTCGACCCCAACCCTTCGAATACCAGGCTGAAGCGCGGTACGACGTAGCCCATCAAAAACAACACCACGCCACCTCCCACCACCAGCAACAGCATGGGGTAGATCGATGCGCTGACGATCTTCTGGCGAACCTCGTCCATGCGCTGGCGATAGCTGACATACCGGCCCAGGGCATCGCCCACGGCGCCGGTCTTCTCACTGGACTGCACCAGCGCCACGTACAAAGGCGGGAAAACCGCCGATAGCTGCCCCAAGGCCTGGGAAAACGATTTGCCCTCGTACAGCAAGCGCACCAGCTCGCTCAGGGTCTTGCGGGCTTGTGGCGCGTTTTCCTTTTCCGCCAGGCTTTCCAGCGCATCGATCAACGGCAGCCCGGCGTTGAGCAAAGTGGTCAGTTCCTGGCTGAACAATACCAGGTTGAAGGTCTCGCGCTTGTGCAGGCGCAAGGCCCGCCAATGTCGCTCGGCGTGCAGGCTGACGACTCGCAGGCCCTGGTCTTCGGCGATGCGCCTGGCTTCGCTGTGCCCCGGCGCCTCGATGGTCATTGAGACGACACCGGCCTTGCCAACGGCTTTGAGATGAAAGCGCATGGTCGCCTTTCCCGTCAGTTCCAGTTGGTGACTTCGGCGTTCTCGCCTTCGCCGCCGGGCTGTCCGTCCTTGCCCAGGGACAACAGGTCGTACTCGCTGTTTTCACCGGGATAGCGATAGTTGTAGTTGTGGCCCCAGGGGTCTTGCGGGATTTTTTTCTGCAGGTACGGGCCGGTCCAGCGCGGCTCATCGGTTGGGGCTGTGACCAGCGCCTGCAAGCCCTGTTCGGTCGACGGGTAGTGGCCGACCTCCAGGCGATAAAGGTCCAGGGCTTTGCCCAAGCCTTCTATTTGCGCCTTGGCCACTTTCACTTCGGAACGGCCCAGTTGGGCGAAGTACTTCGGCGCCACGATGCCGGCCAACAGTCCCAGCACTACCAGTACCACCAACAGTTCGAGCAGGGTGAACCCGCTTTGGGGGCGCCGGGCATAGCCCAGATGCTGATTCATGATGACCTCCCACAGTCGACAGCAGAGTCTCTATACAGGCGCATGCAATTGCCATGCTCATGACTGGACATCCTTCCGCACCCCCTGTGCTACGGGCCTTTCACTTACGGCACGGTGCTTGCGTATAGCTATTTTACTACCGGCCATTGGGGCAATACCCCCATTTTTCGGGGCCAGGCAGGGGAGGCAAAACAATGAAAGCCATCACCGCAGGATTGCTCGGATTACTCGCGCTCGCTGGTGCTGCACAGGCTGATGTGTTCGTTTCCCTGGACGCCAAGGGCAACTATGTCCTGTCCAATGTCCACCGCCCCGGACGCCACTATGAACGGGTGATCCATGAACCCGATGCGGCGCTCGTCAGTCTCGACCAGCAGCCGCAGATGATCGCCGCGCAACCCTACGCCGAGCTGGTGTCGGCGGCGGCCACGGCCAACGAACTACCGGCGGCGCTGCTGCACGCAGTGATCAAGACCGAATCCGGCTACAACGCACGCGCGACCTCACCCAAGGGCGCTCGCGGACTGATGCAGTTGATGCCCAGAATCGCCCGTGAAATGGGTGTGACCAACGCCTACGACCCCAAGGCGAACATCCAGGGTGGCGCCCGCTATCTCAAGCGCCTGATGACGATGTTCGACAACGATATCCGCCTCGCCGTGGCCGCCTACAACGCCGGCCCGCAAGCGGTGCTCAGCCGGGGCAACAGGATCCCGCCGTTCGCCGAAACCCAGCGTTATGTGCCCAATGTGCTGAACCACTATCGGCGTTTACAGGGGTTGTCCGCGGATGCGCCGCTGTGATCGAAACCCCGTGGATGGTTTTCCCCAATAGTGGGGAATGGTGGCCCTGGCGAGAAAATGGGGGATTGGGTGGGGAATATCCCCCCGGCTTATCAAGTCGTGATCATAACCAACTGATTAATAATGTGATTTTTTGTGGCACGCGGATTGCTCCGGACGATTTATCGAGAAGAGTTCCCCGATAACCCGCAGCGAGGCCCGAGTCCAGGATCGGCATCTCCCACGCTTCGTCCTTGATCAATTTGCTGCGGGCGGCTGCCGGCGATTGCCTGACCATCAATCTGCAGAACCCGCAGACCTCCTACAAGGGTTGGGCAAGGCAGGAACAGATCGGTAAAGAGGATTGTTGTTATGGACAGGACCACCACATTCGCTGGCAGTTCGGTGATTCTCGGGATGGCCTTGATCGGGTTCGGGGTATGGCGGACCGCGCCCCCGACTGCGCTCAACGAAATCACCTTGCCTGACACCTGGAGCGACCGGACGCTGGAACGTGACGGGATTTCGGTGGCCCTCGATGTAAAGCCCCTGCCCAAGGACGGTGTACTGCGTGAGGGCGGCATTGCCGACGTGCAATTTCGAGTGACGGACAAAGCCTCCGGTCAACCCTTGTCTGGCGTCGCGCCGGGTGTTCGGGGCATTCCCGGCGATACCCACTGAGAGGAAGCTGACATGAACCGATTCGCGCATCGCGGCCTGCTGACGTTCGGTCTGTTGGCCTTCGGTATCGGCCAGGCGCTGGCTCACTCAGCGGACGAGCACCCCGGGCAGGAAATGGCGGCCAAAATGGCCAGCCCGGAGACCGCCCGGATCAAGTTTGCCGACGTGACCCTGCTGGACCAGAACGGCAAGGTCGTCAGCCTGGAAAAAGACCTGGTGAGCAACAACATCGTGGTCATGGGCTTCATCTACACCAGCTGCACTACGGTCTGCCCGGTGGTGTCCTCGATCATGGGCAAGGTGCAGAAACAGTTGGGCGCGCGGGTTGGCACCGAGGTGCAACTGGTGTCGATCAGCATCGACCCGCAGCGTGATGATCCCCAACGCCTGAACGACTACGCCCGCACCTTCCAGCAGGGGCCGGGCTGGAGCTGGCTGACCGGTTCGCCGCAGTCGGTCACTGTCACCCTCATGGGCCTGGGCGCTTACAGCGCAGATGTCGAGAACCACTCGCCGCTGATTCTGGTGGGGGACGGCAACAACCGCTTCTGGACCCGCTACTACGGTTTCACCGACCCGACGGAGCTGGCCCGGGCCGTCGAGAAACTCAGTGGTGAACGCAACGCCCACGCCAAGCACACCGCCATCGCCATGGAGCATCAGCCATGAGAGGCATCACCTTTATTTCCCTTACCAGTGATCCGCTGCGGGACACCCCGGCGGTATTCAAGGCTTACACCTTGAAACAGGGCGTCGATGAGCCCCACTGGTTTTTTCTTACCGACGACAAGGCGCAAATGGACCTTGTCCTGGGGCGCATCGGCCAGATCGTGCCGCCCCCCGAGCAACACTCCACCCAGTCGATCGTCGGTGACGTGGCGAACAAGCGCAGGAGTAAAATCCGTCCCGATGCTCCGGCAGCCGCCATTGCCCAGCGCTTGCAGTGGCTGACAATGCCCGTGGCCGGTCGCTGAGCTACGGCCATGAATACTGCCCTCGTCCTTGGCCTGCTGCTTTTGGGCAGCATCGCGCTCAGTGCCCAGGCGCTGCCGCTGAGTCTCAGCGAAAGTGCCGGCAAGCGGTTGTACCGCGAAGGCGTTTCGGCCAGCGGTGAGCCGAACATGGCCTGGGGCGGCGCATCGAACACGGTGCTGCCGGCCAAGCGCTTGACCCAAGACCGCGACCCGGGCCTGACCCCCGACAGTCTGTACCTGGGCACGTTGTTGCCGGCCACCGGGCCATTGAGCGAGGAGGGCGCCACAGTGGCGGCGGTGCTTAACGGCTACGTGGCGCGTATCAACGAGGCGGGCGGAATTCATGGCCGGCAGTTGCGCCTGACCATCCTCGACCCCGGTACCGACCGCGCCAGTGCCGAAAAGGCGCTGGACCGGTTGATCGATGAAGAACAGGTATTTGCCCTGATCGCACCGCTGGCGCCGGCATTGGACGTGGACCTTGCCGTGCGTCTGGAGCGGGCCGGCATCCCCCTGATCGGGCCGCTGTCCTTGCAGGGCACGCCCCACACCAGCCGGCAGATATTCGAACCGCTGCCGGGGCTTCGCGAGCAATTGATCGCCTTGGCCGAGTACGCCGGTGCCAGCCTGCGGGTGCTGCAGGGGCCGACGCTGATCGCCTATCCGGACGACTCCGGCCAACGGCTGGCGGCGCAGGAGCTCAGCCAGTACTTGCGGGGGCACGCCTGGCAAAAGGTGCGTCTGCAAGCCTACGACCCGACCAGGGATGATTTGCCCTTGGGCTCGCGCTCGGTATTTTACCTGGGCAGCGGCAGCGACTTCAGTCGTCTGGCCGAGCGCTTGCAAACGGCGGGGCAGGTGCCTTACCTGTTCGCCGCCTCGGACCAGGTGGCGGGCAATCTGATGCAGGTGCCCGAGGGATTTTCCCGGCGGGTGTTCCTGGCCTATCCGTTCGTGCCCAGCGACTGGACCCTGGCCGGGCGCCAGGCCCTGACCCGGTTACGCGAACACCAGGGCCTCGGCGGCCAGCACACGGTGCTGCAAGTGGGCGCGTTCAGCTCGATGATGCTGCTCAGCGAAGGCATGAAGCAGGCCGGGCGGGATGCCAGCCGCGAGAAACTGGTCAGTGCCCTGGAAGGCCTGCATGACTTCGATACCGGGCTGACGCCACTGATCAGCTTTGGTCCTGGCCGGCGCCAGGGCTTGAGCGGTGCCCATATCGTCACGGTGGATCTGCCGGGCCAGCGTTTCTATCTGGTCGCCCCCTATAAACCCGTTGCTGCAACGCCCTGACCGGAGGCCGATCATGAAGTACAACAGTTTGCTGGTCCTGCTGCCGCTGTGGCTGCCCGGTGCAGACGCTTCCACTGTCGACGCCGCGCGACTACGCTTAACCGGGACGAATTCATTGGCGCCATTGCGCTCGCGCAATCGAATCGAGCGAATTGACGATGAATAGGGGATTTCCCCAACATTGGGGAAAAAACGACAATGCCAATCCGGTCGCTTTCCCCATTTTTGGGGGATGGAATGGCTGTACAAGAAGGCATTGTCTTTGAATTCAAGGACATGAAGACCTGAAATAACCGGTGTCCAGCCTGGCGTGAAGTGTGCATAAGCCCTGTCAAGGCGTGCACTCAGCCAGGTTCAAACCCGGACCTGAGGTTTCAAGGAGTCCACCTTGTTAAACAAAGTACTGGTTGTTGATGACGAACAGTTGCTGGCGGAAAACCTCCAGGGTTACCTGCAGGCGCAAGCGCTGGAAGTCCGGATTGCCCACGACGGTGCGCAAGGAATCGCTGAAGCCGACGATTTCGCACCGGATGTGATGGTGTTCGATTACCGCTTGCCCGATATGGAAGGCTTTCAGGTGCTCGATACCATCCGCCAGAACAGGATTTGTCATTTTGTGCTGATCACAGGACATCCCACCGCGGAAGTCTGCGAACGAGCCCGGCTAATGGGAGTCAGCCATATCCTGTTCAAACCCTTTCCATTGGCGGAGTTGGCCCGTGCAGTGCTTGATCTTCTGGGCAGGCGGCGCGACCCCAAATCGGGTGTGAGCACTTGCAAAGGATTCGTCGAACGACGCCAGAGCAAGACCGAAAGTTTCCCGCTGCAGTTGTACGACGGTAGTTGGGTGCTTGCAGATCGCCGAAAAAACACATCGGCCTCCATGGCACAAGACGACGAACAATTGCTCACCGGGGAGTAGTGGCGCGACAGGACGTTCCGGCCTCCGCCGAAATGGCTCGCCGCGCCGACAGGGCTCAAAGCCCCGGGCGTTGGAGAGCAAGCCATGGACCGTTTATCCCTTGCCGTAGAACCGGCGCAACCGGAATGCGTACCGACTCGCTTCACCAGTGAACAACTGGCCCAGGCCCGAGCCCTGGCGACCAGTTCCGGCGAGCGCATGCTCGATGCCCTCGCAGCGTTGAGTGAACTGGCTCCCATGCCCTTCATCCAGTGCCTGGGCATCACCTTGCATTATCCGGTGCTCGACACCGACAGCCTGTTCAAATCCACGCCGGTGTTCGACCGGGTGACCCTGGCCCAATGCCTCAAGCGCGAATTCATCCTGCTGCGTCATAACGATGCGGTCATCGGTGTGTTCGCCGACCCCTTCGACAGTGCGCGTCTGGCCTGGATCGATGAATGCCTGCAAGGCGCGCCGCTGTACCTGGTGCATGCCGATGACCTGAAGGCCTACCTGGCGCGTCACGAAGAGAGCTTCCATGCGGTGGAGTCGCTCAACGCCCAGAGCGACGCCGGCGTAGAAATCGATAACCTGCAAAGCCTGTCCCTGACCAGCATCAGCGAAGATTCCAGCGTGGTGGTCAAACTGGTCAACTCGACCCTGTACGATGCGCTGAAAATGCACGCCAGCGACATCCACCTCGGCACCACCGGCAGCGGTCTGGTCATCAAGTACCGGATCGACGGCGTGCTCAACAACATCAGCAAGATCCAGGGCAACGAGTTCGCCGAGCAGGTGATTTCCCGGGTCAAGATCATGGCCGAACTGGATATCGGCGAAAAACGCGTGCCTCAGGATGGCCGCTTCAAGATCGGCATCAGTGGCCGGCAGATCGACTTCCGGGTGTCGATCATGCCGAGCATTTTCGGCGAAGACGCAGTGCTGCGGGTGCTCGACAAACAAGACCTCGCCGACAAGGTCTGTGGCGTGCAATTGCAGGCCCTGGGTTTTGAAGAAGAAACCCTGCGCCAGCTGCGCCGGCTGGCCGCCGAACCCTATGGCATGGTGCTGGTGACCGGGCCTACCGGTAGCGGCAAGACCACCACCCTGTACGCGATGATCACCGAGATCAACCACGGCGTGGACAAGATCATCACCATCGAAGACCCGGTGGAGTATCAACTGCCGGGCGTGCTGCAAATCCCCGTCAACGAGAAGAAAGGCCTGACGTTCGCCCGGGGTCTGCGCTCGATCCTGCGCCATGACCCGGACAAGATCATGGTCGGTGAAATCCGTGACCCGGATACCGCACAGATCGCTGTGCAATCGGCGCTCACCGGTCACCTGGTGTTCACCACCATCCACGCCAACAACGTGTTCGACGTGATCGGCCGTTTCACCCAGATGGAAATCGATCCCTACAGCCTGGTCTCGGCACTCAATGCCGTGCTGGCCCAGCGGTTGATCCGCCTGGTCTGCACCAGTTGCAGCAGCCCTTACAGCCCGACAGAAGAAGAGCTGGAGGTCTCGGGGCTTGATCGACAAAAGGTCGCTCATTACCGGTTCGTCCACGGCAAGGGCTGCGGGCATTGCCGGGGCACCGGTTATCGCGGGCGTAGCGCGATTGCCGAGCTGCTGCACCTGGACGACGAACTGCGGCAAATGATCGTCGAGCGCCAACCCATTTCGAAAATCAAGGCCCATGCCTGCAAACGTGGCTTGCGCCTGTTGCGCGAGTCGGCGCTGGAGATGGTGGAACAAGGCCGGACCACGCTCGAGGAGATCAATCGTGTCACTTTTGTCTCGTGAGCGATTCGTCGCCGTGCTCGGCGCCAGCGGTGTTGGCCTGGGGCAACGGCAAGGCAGTGCAATCCGTTGGCTGGGCAGCGTCGGCTACATCGACGAAGGCTTCCAGGCCTGGACGGTGGCGCTCGACACCCTCGACCATTTGCTGGCCGATCACACCGTTGCCAGGGCGGAACTGACCGTGGTGATCTCCGGGCACTTCAGCCGCTATTGCCTGGTGCCCTGGAGTGAGCAGATCAGCAGCCCGGCCGAATTGCTCGGCTTCGCCCAACTGTGTTTCGAAGACCTCTACGGTGCCCCGACGCAACCCTGGAGCCTGGTGCTCTCGCCTGAGCCCGCCGGTTACGACCGCATCGCCACCGCGCTGCCCCAGGACTTGCTCGAACGCCTGCGCACCCTGGTCAGCGCGCGCGGATTGCGCCTGCGTTCGGTGCAGCCGTACCTGATGGCGGCGTTCAACCATTTCGATAAAAGCTTTGAGGCCGGTGACTTCCTGTTCGTGGTCGCCGAACCGGTACGCAGCGTGTTGCTGCTGGCCCGGGAAGGGCGCTGGACCTCGGTGCGTTCGGTGGGCAGCAGCGACAGCGATGCCGCGCTGACGGCGCTGATCGGCCGTGAAAACCAGTTGCAGGCTTGCTCGAGCAAACGACCGTTGAATGTCTACCTGCATGCACCGGCGCGCATCGATTCGCCTCCCGACGTGCCCGGTGTGCATCTGCGCAACCTCGAAGAAGACCGGACGGCCGTACGCGATTGCCTGTACGTCATGTCTCGGGCGGTGGCCTGACATGCGCCCCCTGATGCTCGACTTCCAGCCGCGGCGCCGTTCAGGTCCCTTGGGCTGGAGCCTGCTGGCCGGTGGCGTGGTGCTGACCCTGACTTGCGCCTTGGTGCAACAGCATCTGAGCAACGAGGCCGAACAACAGCAAGGCCACCTGCAAACCACACAGCGGGTGCTCACTGGCGATACCGGCAGCAAGCTCAGCCTGACGCCGGCGCAAATCCGCGAGCAGGCGCAGAACCTGGCCGAAATGCGCAAGGTCTCCCAGCAGTTGCGCCGTCCCTGGGAACGTTTGTTCGCCACCCTCGAAGCCATGCAGCGGGACAACATTGCCCTGCTGACCCTGACCCCGGATGCCCGCAAAGGCCAGGTGCGGATCAGCGCCGAGGCGCTGGACCTGGACGCCATGCTCGATTTCCACCGCCGTCTCGAAGCCAGCGACGAGTTGTCAGACGTGTCGCTGCTGAGCCACGAAATTGTCGCCAACGTGCCGGAACACCCGGTGCAGTTCAACCTGTCGGCTACCTGGGAGATCGGCGATGCAAATCCATAAATTGATCGTCCACGAATACCTGCAAGGCCTGGGCGTTCCGGGGCTGGCAGGGTTGGCCATGCTGGTGTTGGCGCTGAGCTATGGCCTGGTCGGGTTGCTGCCGGACTGGGAGTCGTTGCAAAGCCTTAGCCAGCAGACTCGCGAGGCTACCGAGTATCTGGCCAAGGTCGAAGACGGCACCGTGGCGGCACCGGTGGTGCCGCAGCGTCAGCTCGACGATTTCCGCAGCAAGTTGCCGTCCCAGCCTCAGGCCACCGTGGCCATCGACAAGATCTATGCCCTGGCTGCCCAGGAACGCATCACCTTGTCCCGGGGTGAATATTCCCTGGGCGTGGACCCCAAGACACACCTGGCCCGTTATCAGATTCTGCTGCCGGTACGTGGCAGCTATCCGCAACTGCGGCGTTTCCTGCATGCCTTGCTCGGCCAGTTGCCGGCGGTGGTACTGGAGGATGTGGAGTTTCAGCGCAAGAAAATCGCCGATACCGAACTGACCGGGCGGATCCGCATGACCCTTTACCTGTCGAGGTCATGATGAATACCAAGCGAGTGGTGGGTTGGGTCGCGTTCTTCGCTGTAGCGGCAGCGCTGGCCTGGTTCCCCGAATACTTCAAACAGGCTGACGACAGTGACCCTGTGGTGACCACCGTGACCACGCCAGCCAAGGACAAGGCCCCTGGCGCATCGGCGACTGCATCGAGCGCCGCGGCGCAAGTGCCGATCAAGGACCTGAGCCCGGCAGGCGATTTGTTCGCCGCCCGCAGCTGGAAAGCGGAGCCGGCCCCCGGCACAGTCACTGAACAACCGGCCGTCGTGGCTCCGGTGGTGCAAGTCCCCACTGCACCGCCGTTGCCCTTCCAGTTTGTCGGCAGGCTGGATGACCGTTCCGATCTGCAGGTGTTTTTGCAGAACGGCGAAAAAATCTACGTCGTGCGCAAAGGGGATGTGATCGACGAAACCTGGCGGATCGAGCGGATTTCCGATGTGGAACTGAGCTTGGTTTACCTGCCTCTGCATGTATCGCAGACCTTGCCTGTGGGGAGTACGGAATGAACAAATCCCGTTTGCTGATGAGCCTGTGTCTCTGTGCAGGGCTGGCCGCGTGCAGTTCGGCAGAGATTGCCAAGGACGAAGCTTCCACCCTGATGGAATCCGGCCAATACGAAGCCGGTCTGGCTCGCATCGAACAGGGATTGCGTGAAAACCCTCGCGATACCGATTTGCACATGGCTCTCAACAGCGGACGGGCCCTCGCCGTGAAGGCGTTGCTGGCCCAGGCCGACATGGACCGCGCCCAGCGTAATTTCGCCGGGGCCCGCATGACTTACAGTCGGGTCTTGAACATTGAACCGAACAACCGCCGTGCCCAGGACTCCCTGCGCCAACTCGACTACCTGCGCAGCATGGACGAGAAACTCGAACTGGCCCGTGGCGACCTGCGTCGCGGTGACATCTACGGTGCCGACCGCCAGGTCAAACAGATTCTCGAACTGGACCCGAAGAACGACGGCGCCCTGGAACTGCAAGACAGCATCCGCCTGGTGCAGAGCCGCAACGTGGTGCCGTACCCGCAGCTGCGCACGCGTCTGGACCGGCCGGTGACCCTGGAGTTTCGCGACGCCAACCTCAAAACCATTTTCGAAGTGCTGTCCCAGGTCGCCGGCCTGAACTTCATCTTCGACAAGGACCTGCGCCCGGACATGAAAGCCACCATCTTCGTGCGTGAGGTACGTATCGAAGACGCCGTGGAGCTGTTGCTGCAACAGAACCAGCTGCATCAGAAAGTGGTGAATGAAAACACCTTGCTGATCTACCCGGACTCGCCACAGAAGATCAAGGATTATCAGGAGCTGGTGATGCGCACCTTCTACCTGACCAGCATCGATGCCAACACGGCGTTGAATATGATCAAGACCATGCTCAAGACCCGCGATGTGTTCGTTGACGAGCGCCTCAATACCCTGACCATGCGCGATACCGGTGACGCGGTGCGCATGGCGGAAAAGCTCCTGCAATCCCAGGATCAGTCCAATCCGGAAGTGGTGCTGGAAGTGGAAGTGATGGAAGTCGCCCGCCAACGCATTCTCGACCTTGGCCTGCAATGGCCCAACACCTTCGGTGTGGTCAACACCGATGGCTCGCCAGTGACCATTCTCGATCAACTCAAAGGCATCAACTCCGGCCGGATTACCATCTCGCCATCGCCGCAGGCTCAGATCAACGCCCAGGACAAAGACGTCAACACCCTCGCCAGCCCGGTGATCCGGGTGAGTAACCGCGAACAGGCGCGTATCCACATCGGTCAGCGCGTGCCAATCATCAGCGCCACCTCGGTGCCTTCGACCCAGGGGCCGGTGATCACCGAAAGCGTGACCTACCTCGACGTCGGTCTCAAGCTCGAAGTGCAACCCATCGTGCACCTGAACAACGAAGTGGCGATCAAGATCGCGCTGGAAGTCAGTAACGCCACGCCGCTGACGCCGACCGCTCAGGGCACCGTTCCGGTCCAGGTCGATACCCGCAACGCCCAGACCACCTTGCGTCTGCATGACGGCGAAACCCAGATCCTCGCCGGGCTGGTGCGCAACGACCACGGCGCCACCGGCAACAAGATCCCGGGCCTTGGCGACATTCCCGGCCTGGGTCGCCTGTTCGGCAGCAACAAGGACGATGTCAGCAAGTCCGAACTGGTACTGTCGATCACCCCGCGGATCGTGCGCAACCTGCCGTACCAGAGCCCATCGGACATGGAATTCCCGACCGGTACCGAAACCAGCATGCACATCCAGGCACCGGACCGCTCGATGAGCACGACGGTTCAGACCAACCCCATGAGCGCACCGATCGCCACCACCGTTACTGTTGGGAAGCCTTGATCATGAACGCCTCACATCGCGGTTTCAGTCTGATCGAAGTCGTGGTGACGCTCGCCCTGGTCAGCCTGCTGGCCGGCATGGCCGCACCGCTGACCGAGACGGTGGTGCGCCGGGGCAAAGAGCAGGAATTGCGGACAGCGCTGTACCAGATCCGCGATGGCATCGATGCCTACAAGCGTGCCTTCGACGCCGGCTACATCGAGAAGTCGCTCGACAGCAACGGCTACCCGCCAAACCTGAAAGTGCTGGTCGAGGGTGTGCGTGACGTGCGCAGCGCCAAGGGTGCCAAGTTCTACTTCCTGCGGCGTATCCCCCATGACCCGCTGGCAACCGTCAAGCGTGACGACGAGGGCGGCTGGGGCCTGCGTTCCTATGACAGTTCCGCTGAGAACCCGCGGGAGGGCCAGGACGTCTTTGACGTTTACTCCAAGGCCCGGGGCAAGGGTCTCAACGGTATCGCCTACCGAGAGTGGTGAGCCTATGCGTCGGCCAAAGGGTTTTACCCTCATTGAACTGATGGTGGTCATGGCAATCATCGCGACCCTGATGACGATCGCCTTGCCACGCTACTTCAACAGCCTGGAGGCCTCCAAAGAGACCACCTTGCACCAGAGCCTGTCGACCATGCGCGAGGCGCTGGATCACTACTATGGAGACACCGGGCATTATCCCGATTCCATCGAACAGCTGGTCGAATTGCGCTATCTGCGAAGCCAGCCGCTGGACCCGATTTCCGAGCGCAAGGACACCTGGGTCATCGTCGCGCCACCGGATGGCGTGGCGGGCGGGGTTGCCGATATCAAGAGTGGGGCCAGCGGGAGGGCGCGAGATGGCAGCCTTTATTCCGAGTGGTAGGCCATCGGGTCAGGATGGCTTTACCTACCTGGGTGTGCTGTTTCTGATCGTCGTGATGGGCCTGGGTCTGGCCAGTGCCGGCGAGTTGTGGGCCACCGCTGCGCGCCGCGATCGCGAAAACCAGTTGCTCTGGGCCGGTACGCAATATGCCCAGGCGCTGCGCAGCTATTACCGCAGTTCGCCCGGTGTGGCCCAGTACCCGAAAGAACTGGCGGACCTGTTGCAGGACGAGCGTTTCCCGTCGGCCAGGCACCATATCCGGCGGTTGTACCCGGAACCGATGACAGGTGGCGAATGGGAGCTGATACGCGGTATCGACGGACGGATCAGCGGTGTGTACTGCCCGTCCACAGAGAAGCCGCTCAAGCAGGTGAATTTTCCCAGCGAGTGGTCGGACTTCAACGGCATGGCCAGCTACAAGGACTGGCAGTTCGTGGCCGAGAAAGTCTCCCTCGAAGATACCGGCGGGCCGCCAAAAGACCCGTCCACCGCGCCTCAGGCATTGCAGCCTTGAACCGCCTTCATGAGCTTGCTCGCGAAGGCGGCCTGGCAGCCGACACATTTCTTTCAGATGTACCCAGCCCAACTGTAGGAGCGAGCCTGCTCGCGATGGCGGCCTTACAACCAACGATAATCCTTTGGCTCACACCACAGGAATTTGTGGATGTCAGAGGCGACTGTAGGACCAGGAGTGAAGCTACACCGCCTTGCGTCGTTGCCTACAACTACGCCAGAATCCGCCGTCTTGTGGGCCTTGGACTCTGACTCTATCGTTGCCGGGTCGCTGCAAATTCAGCGACCGGGTTTCGCAGCCCAGGTTAATCAAGGCGCTCAGCGCCACCGTTTCCTTGCAGTTGGCGCTTTTTGTTCGCCCACTGCTTTGTGTTATGGCGGCTGTGCGCGGGAGGCTTTCGGGTCTGCCGGGTTCCTTGATTCCCGGTCTGCGAACCCGCGTATGGCTGCCACCTTCTTCGTTTCGCAGCGAATCGTGGTGGCTCCATCAATCAAGGAGTTTCGTCATGGTCAAACCCACACCCAATCCCCCCGAATCAGAAACTGCTACAACTCAACGTGCATCCGGTCTGCACCTCAAACCCGCCATCCTCAAAAACAACGCACCGCACAATCCCAGCACGATGTTCGTCATTGCACCCGACATCGACACCGAAAGCCTGTTGGCCCACGCCTGCGAATCACTGGCTTCAGCAAGCGTCATGGCCAGCGATTTCGCCACCTTCCTGGACGGCCCGCAGCGCAGCATGTTGTTGGGCATCCAGCAGGTGATCATGCTGGCAGACCTGGCAGTCAACCGCGCACTGGATAACGTCGCTCCGCTGGATTAAGCACTTAACCTTGTGGCGCAGGAACCGGCTTCCTCGCCACACGCCCGTCCCCAAAGCTTTAGCGCTGCCAAAGAAGCTCGCGTCGCACTGGCCGGGCTGAAAAAATTCTTACGGAATCAAGTGCACCCGGCTACTGGATGCTTCCTACGCACGCCTCGGAAACGTCCTATTTCAAACCTTGCCCGCTTCTTGAAAGCTTTCACCCCCCAGGACTCGGGTGAAAGCACCGCCTTTCCTGCACGTCCCCCCACAGACCAGGAAGGCCTGACCATGAGCACCACCCTGCGCACCTTCTTCGACCACAGTCGCC
>NZ_JAHUWC010000009.1:0-312159 GCF_019219185.1 Pseudomonas sp. PDM26
TCAAGTTCCTCTTCGACCGCGACACCTGGCCCCTCGGCCAGGAAAGCAAATGGCTGCGCCAGGCCCGCGCCTACGCCGGCGACACCTACGGCCTGCACCTGCCGCTGATCGCCGGCACCGAAGTGGCGATCGCCTTCGAACAGGGCGACCCGGACAACCCCTACATCGCCCACGCCCTGCACGACGACCAGCACCGGGATCTGGTGTCCCAGCGTGCAAACAACTACCAGCGCAACGTGCTGCGCACGCCGGCCAACAACAAGCTGCGGATGGAGGACTTGCGCGGGCAGGAGCACGTCAAGCTCAGCACGGAATACGGCGGCAAGAGCCAGCTCAATTTGGGGCATCTGGTGGATGCGAAGAAGGCCAAGCGCGGCGAAGGCTTTGAGCTGCGCACCGATGATTGGGGCAGTCTGCGTGCGGGCAAGGGCGTGTTCATCAGTGCCGATGCCCAGACCAAGGCGCAAGGGCCGGTACTGGACATGGCCGCCGCCGTCGGCCGCCTGCAACAGGCTGGCGAACAGTTGCAACAGCTGTCCACCGACGCCCAGACCGCCAACGCCGAACCGGCGGATGTGGCGGCGCAACTGAACCTGCTGCGCCAGGACCTGGAACAGCTCAAGTCGCAGGTCCTGCTGCTCAGCGCCCCGCAAGGCATCGCGGTGACCAGCGGCCAGCACCTGCAACTGGCCGCGCAGGACAACCTGATGCTCAACGCCGGCGGCCAAGCCGACCTCAGCGTGGTCAAGCGTCTGTTCATCGGCGTCGGCCAGGGGCTGAGCCTGTTCGTGCGCAAGCTCGGCCTCCAGCTCATCGCCAACCAGGGCCCGGTGAGCGTGCAGGCGCAGAACGACCGCCTGGAACTGATCGCCCGGCTGGGTCTGGACATCACCAGCACCGAGGACGAAATCCACATTACGGCGAAAAAGAGGATCGTCCTCAACGGCGGCGGCAGTTACCTCAGTCTGGATGAATGCCGAATCGAATCGGGCACCGCCGGGGATCACAAGGTCAAGGCGGCGCACTTCGAGTACAGCGGTGCGGCGAGCATGAAGGCCACGCATCCGGACTATCCGCAAAGCCTGTCGAAACAAATGCTGCGATTCAACGTATCGCAAGCCCCCAACGCCAACCACCAAGTCTGGGCAGGCGTGCCCTACACGCTTTACGCCGACGGTGCGGTGCTCAAGCAAGGTGTGCTGGACGCTTCCGGGCAACTGCTGATCGATCATCAGGTGGTGACCCGGGGCTACCGGTTGGTCATGGCCAACGGTGTGACCTACCAGATCCCGGTGCCCACCGAATACCGCAACGCCGGACAGGCGCACCTGGCCAATCGCGGCTTGCATAACCATCCCTCGCAAGCCCACGCCGAGGTGAGTCAACCCACATCGCACACGGATCACCGAGGCCTGTATGCCACGGTGATGGAAGGAGCCAGTGATCAGGAAGGGAAAACAAAATGAGCCAATACGAGATCGTCACACCGGTCGCACTCCAGCATACCAACGAGGTGACCTGCACCCCGCCATGGTATGTGCGCAATACCGAATACCCTCCCGCCATGGCGACTTATCATCCGCTGATCAATGGGGAAGAGACGTTTCGGGCCGTGCACCTGGCCATTTCACAGGCCAAGGCAACTGTCGACATCATCTGCTGGGGCTTTCAGCCGTCGATGTATTTCATCCGCGATGGAATATCGCCGCGTATCGGCGAATTGCTGATGGCCATGGCGCGCGAAGGCGTCAAGGTGCGGATACTGGGGTGGGAAATGCCATTCAATACCGCCGGCAAAGCCGGAGAAGCCAACCTGCCCGGCAAAGGCCCATTCCGATACAAGGATCGGGAGCTGCAACCCTCCACGGATGAGCAATATGCTTATGACCGCCAGTGGTTTGCCAACTGTGCGCTTGCCGACAACATGGCCGCTGCGCATCTGGCGGCTCGCGGCACGCCAGTGTTCGTCAGTCGCGGTTTCAGCGTGCTTGAGAGGGCCGAAATAGCCCATCAAGCGATGTACAAAAGTCTCGACCCGCAGATCAGCGCCACCACGCAATTCATCCTGACGGCGACAGCGACCCATCATCAAAAGACAGTCCTCGTCGATTATGAACTTCCGGACCGCGCCGTCGGTTTCGTGATGGGTCACAACATGCTCGACGAGTACTGGGACACCAATGACCATTTGGCGGTGAAGCGTGACAAGGACACCAAACCCGCCCCCAACAAGGGCCCGCGTGGCGATACCCCACGTCAGGACATTTCCAGCCGGGTCAGCGGGCCGATCCTGGAACACCTGCACCACAACTTCGCCAGCGCCTGGCGCAAGGAAACCGGCGAGGACTTGCTCGACCTGCGCCAAGCCAAAGCGGTAGGGCCGCAACTGCAATGCGCCCCCCAAGCCACCCGACAAATCGCGCAGATCCTGCGCACCCAGGCCCAGGAGGGCAAGCGCGATATCGAAAAGCTCTACCTGCAAGCCGTCAATAACGCGAGCCAGTTCATCTACATCGAAAACCAGTATTTCCGCTGGCCGCCCCTGGCCGAATTGATCAAGGCCGTCGCCGCCGGCCAGACCAAGGCCGGGCGCGACCCTGGCATACACGGCCCCTTGCACCTGTTTGTGATCACCAATGCCAGCGAGGGTGGCATTGGCTCCGGCACCGTGAACACCCAGCGCATGCTCGAAAGCCTCGGGCGAGGTCATACCATGCCTGCAATCACCAAGTTACGGCGGATTGAAAAGGCAAAAGTCGAGGCCGCCGCACTGGAATCCAGTCTAGGCGAACGGCTGGAGCAGCATGCCTTGGTCACGATGACGAAACTCGCCGACGCATTGGGCGGAACCGATCTCAGCGACGAGGCCAAGGAAGCCCAGCGGCGCAAGACTCTGGACAACGATTGGCGCAAAGCCGCACTCCGGAGCCAAATCGAGGCAATCGAGAAGGAGACTTTTGCCCAACTCCCGGAATTAACCGGCCTGAAAGTCCATGTGTGCTCACTGGTTGCCCCCGACTCGCCGGCGGGCAAAAAATGGATGGAAGTGTACATCCACTCCAAGCTGATGATCGTCGACGATGTGTTCACCACTCATGGTTCGGCCAACATCAACACCCGCAGCATGCAGGTGGATAGCGAACTGAACATTGCTCATGAGTGGGCGAGTGTGACGCAGGCGTTAAGGCGGCGGTTGTGGGAGATGCATACGGCTAAAAAGGGTGCGCAGGATGATCCGGGGAAGGCGTTCAAAGCCTGGGAAGACATCATTAAACGAAATAAGGATTTTCAATCTAAACAACTGACTCCCTACGCCCCCCTTGTCGAGTTTTACTTCGGCGAATCCGACCTGTCGGACCTCGACTGATGCGACGGATCTTGTTGCTGTCATGCCTGCTGCTGGTCGCCTGCGATACCAGCAGTCCAACTTCTACGTCGACCAAGGAAACGCCCTTGAATCCTTTAACTGAAGCCAAGGCCAATATGGCCTTTACCTGTGTGCACGAGCAGATTCCCGCGCCCTCCGCCGAGACCGATGTGCTGTTCCAATACGCGCGCTGGTTGCAAAAGAACAACCAGCTCAAGCAAGACGAAGCCGTTGATGTGCAAATTGAGCGCCTGTATCGCATCGCCAGTGAAAACGGACACTACAAAGCCAATATCAACCTGCAGAACGGTGCGATGCGCGGTACTTTCAAACTCCGTGGGGAAGAGCACTTGCGCATGAGTGAGCAACTGATCAACGCGGGAGTGGCAACGGGATACTACTTTGTCGGAATTTTCCTGCAGAACGGTTCGGCGGGACTACAGAAAGATCACGAAATGGCGTTGCGTTACTACCGCAAGGCCGCCGATGAAGGTAACGCGCTGGCTCAAGCCTATGTCGCCGACAAGTTGGCGCCGATCAACATTGCCCCGGACGTTGCCCGGCAAATGCGCCGTTGCGCTGGAGAGCAAGGAAACGGCAAAGCGGCAAGAGCACTAGGTGTTGACCTGTCGACAGATGGGCATTATCAGGGGGCACTTGAAGCATTCCAACTCGGAGCTGCGGCGGGTGACAGCACTTCGGCTTCTTTTTTGAGTGAGGGCTTCCGTGGTCCGGAGCCGGATGATCGGCTGTACTACCTGGGCCAACAGGAAGACCTCGAACGCGCCGATCGCTACGAAAAAATCTGGAAAATCCTCTATGGCTACTCCTACGCCAATCCCAAGGTCCCTGAGATCAACGAGATCCTCCCGCTGCCGCCTGCCACGTTGCCCGCTTGGGACGGCAAACTGCAATGGCTCGAAGAACGCCTGGCCAATGTCCCACCAGAAAAACCCAGCGAAGCACTGATTCAGCAACTGGCCAAAGCCAAAGTCCTCGAACCCGCCACCGGCCGGCCCATGCCAGGCTCCTCGGCCTTTATAGAGATCGACTACATCAAAAGACCGACCTGCATCAGCGGCCAAGCCTGTACGCATACCGGTTATTGGCTGGCGGAAAGTATCGCCGGTCAATCCTGGTCGCGCCTGGAAAAAGGCGAGCCCCGGCGCTTCGAGAAGGGCGAGATCATGCCGACCCTGAACGTCAAGCATCGTCACAGCCGATTCCTGCTAGCCGACCGTGTGACGGTCGAGGCGGAAAATATCGAATGGAGGCTGTTCGGTGAGGCCTGAGTATTTATGGGGCTGTTTGATACTCATCGCCTTGACCGGTTGTGGCGCCAACAGTGCCGAGCCTTTGTCGGTGGACTTTGTAAACCCGCTCACCGATATCAACGTTAATCTCGCCTTCACCTGCCAACACGAAACAATTCCGGCGTACTCCGCCGAGACCGATGTGCTGTTCAAATACGCGCGCTGGTTGCAAAAGAACAACCAGCTAAAGCAGGACAAGACTGTTGATGCAGAGATCGAGCGCTTGTACCGCATCGCCAGTGAAAACGGCCACTACAAGGCCAATATCAATCTTCAAAACGGTGCCATGCGCGGGTATTTCAGACTCCGTGGCGAAGAGCATTTGCGCATGAGTGAGCAACTGATCGACGCGGGAGTGGCAACGGGATATTACTTTGTCGGCATTTTCCTGCAGAACGGTTCGGCAGGTCTGCAGAAAGATCACGAAATAGCGTTGCGTTACTACCGTAAAGCCGCTGACCAGGGTAGCGCGCTAGCCCAATACTATGTGGGGGAGAAGCTCGAACCTATCGATATCGCCCCGAAAGTTGCACTTAAAATGTACCGCTGCGCCGCCGAGCAAGGGGATGGAAAGGCAGCTACAAGTCTGGGGGTGTATTTGTCTGAAGTTGGCCAGTATCAGGAAGCATTAGAAGCATTCCAATTGGGCGTAGCAGCCGGTGATGAAACAGCAGCCGGCTTTTTAGATGACGGATTTCGCAGCCCGGAACCGGCCGACGAACTGAATTACCTCGGTCAACCTGAAGACCTCGAACGCGCTGATCGCTACGAAAAAATCTGGAAAATCCTCTCGGGCTACTCCTACGCCAATCCCAAGGTCCCCGAGATCAACGAGATCGTCCCGCTGCCGCCTGCCCCGTTGCCAGCCTGGGACGGCAAACTCCAATGGCTCGAAGAACGCCTGGCCAATGTCCCACCAGAAAAACCCAGCGAAGCACTGATTCACCAACTGGCCAAGACCAAAGTCCTCGAACCTGCCACCGGTCGGCCCATGCCAGGCTCCTCGGCCTTTATACCGATCGACTACATCAAAAGACCGACCTGCATCAGCGGCCAAGCCTGCACGCATACAGGTTATTGGCTGGCGGAAAGTATCGCCGGCCAATCCTGGTCGCGCCTGGAAAAAGGCGAGCCCCGGCGCTTCGAGAAGGGCGAAATCATGCCGACCCTGAACGTCAAGCATCGTCACAGCCGATTCCTGCTCGCCGACCGTGTGACGGTCGAGGAGGAAAATATCGAATGGAGGCTGTTCGGTGAAGCCTAAGTATTTCCTAATCTATATGCTTGGAGCGGCCTTGATGGGCTGTGACACCTCATCTGTCAATCGACCGAAGCCGGATACCAAGAACAATCCAAGTAAAGAAATTTGTCGTGAGTTCACCAATGACTCGAAGGGCAAGTGCACAACCAAACTACGTTTTATTTCCAGCAATTATGTTGTTAAAAAATGGCATGTTTACTGGATGACCAGAACAGAATATAAGGAAAAGCCCTGCGGTTTCGGTATAGCTTTTTACTTTCACAATCTCATGTCGTGGAGATGTTTTAGATCAGAGATGAATCAGATCGATCACATTGAGGAACGCCGACTTAGGAGTGTTGCGCCGTACTCTGCTGAGTTTAAAGCGCTGGAGGGCAGCGCACCTCTACTAGCAACCTGGCAACAGGAGCAAATGGCAAAGTATGCGAAAGACGAAAAATCAGTTTTCTTTGAAGACATTGAAATTATTGGGGCTGATCCAAATGATTTTGAGATCATCTTTCCATTTGGGGATGATGAAGTATGGAAAAAAATCAGCGTCTCGCAAAGTGGAAAATCGTTATTTTCCAGATGGAAGCCGATTGGAAATATTGAGCTGAATAAATTTCGTGCGTACATCCCGGTTCGATGTCCGAAAAACGGTCTCCGTTGTGTTGAAAATTTCGAAGATGTTAAAAATGATAGTTTCCGTTATGGAATAACTGGATGGATAGGCGATGACATTATTGTTCTCCATGAAAATGGCATAAGTCGTTTTCCTGGCATGGCATCGCCAGACACATTCATGTTCAGGACCAGATACAGAACCTACATTTACGCTCACAAAAATTTCTATGAGTTGAGTGGCGATCGCAACCAGCTACTTAAAATGGATATTGAATTTTATGAGTTCTACAAGTATTGATTATGGCTCTTGACTGAGGGCGGGATTTTGATGGCACTTCAGGGGGGTGTATTGTTGTCAAATTCCCATGGTGTTACAGCCGTGAGAGGATGAAACCACACACTTAGACTACGAAGATGACTTCGTAAGCGCCCAAGCTAATGGCAATGTCATTGAAAAAATTGAGAGCGACGTGGAAGTCACGCGCCGGGATGGGGCAACGATAGTCATGCGCGAGGGTAGTGTGACCATCGAGAGCCTTGCCCCAAAATCAGTGGGGATCAGGGACTTGTCCGAGATTGAATCATTCGCTGTGCGAGCCGTGGCCCAGACACGTATCACTCGTATTGGATTTATTGGCGGCGGCCATGTCGAAGTCACGTACTCACAAGACAATCAGGTGATGGAAGTCACCGGTCGAAACCTCAAGCAAACAATCTCCAAGGACAATGAAATTATCGTTAGCCAAGGTGATTCGGCCAGCGGTCAAGTGCATTGATTCCAGAGCCCCCGGTCGGTAGTTGAGTGCTGGAAGTGTTCGAAGTTGCCACTTGGAGGCGAAGGTTTCCGATTCGCTCGACCGAGGTAACTGATCTGGGTGTGCAGATGTATCCCTGAGCTTGCTCCGGGCGTCGTTCCGAAGATGACGTCGGCAACCCGGATACACCTCTCAAATCAGAATAAAGACCACCAGCAGCCCGGCAAAGATCGACCACTTTTCGAGGTAGTAAAGCGTACGATTGCGCTTTTTCAGTTGTTTGCCGTGCAGGCGAACCTTGTAGATCCTGCTGAACAGCCGGTTGAGCCCGCCGGTCCTGTCGCCCGCCTCGTTCGGCGCACCTGCCGCCGACAGGACTGTGCGGCTGAACCAGCGATTGAATGCCGCAGCCCAGCGATACTTCATCGGCCGCTCGACGTCGCAGAACAAGATGATGCGATTGTGCGGCGTGGTGTTCTCTGCGTAATGAATGTAGGTTTCATCGAACATCACCGCTTCGCCATCGCGCCAATGGTAGTTCTGGCCATCGACATTGATGTAGCAACCTTCAGCGTTGGGTGTTTCCAGGCCCAGGTGATAGCGGTACGAACCGGCGTACGGATCGCGATGGCGCACCAGTCTGGAGCCCGGGGGCAGTTCGGCGAACATCGCCGCCTTGATCGAGCCAATGCCCTGTACCAGCTCAGTGGTACGCGGGCAGAGCTTCATGGCCGACGGGTGGCTATCGCCGTACCACTTGAGATAGAAGCGCTTCCAGCCGGTCTTGAAAAACGAGTTGAAACCGACGTCATCGTATTGATTCGAGCGCTTGATCTCGCCGGTGTGAAGCAAGTTCTGGCCTTCGGCACGAATTTCTTCCCAATGCGCCTGCAGCGGGCTCAGGTCGGGAAAGTCGGCCGGGTCGAGATAAGGCTTGTTGGGGATTTTCGAAAACAGATAAAGAAAGCAATTGATCGGCGCCAGAAACGTCGAGTGATCACTCAACTGGCGGCCCAGCTTGTGGCGCACCTGACCGCGCAGGTGGACATACGCAATGGAGACAACGTAGATAACGGCAATGATGAGTTTCACGGAAATCGTCACAGATCGGAAGTAAACAAGCTGCGCCCTCCCGGGTCTTGTGCAGCGACTGGTCACGAAACAGCGGCCCCTTAGTGCCATCGAGCCTTGCCGATGGTCGGTTTTCGGCTGATGGATGGCATTTTAGCCACAGTTTGTAACCAATGGTTAACCTGCAACTGCGAAAATGTGTCCGCAAAATCCGCCAAAGCGTTGCAGTGGTCTCAACGCCCTATCGTTTAAAGAGCCAGACCAGTACAATTGCCGCCAAACTTTACGCGCGACCCAGGTTGAGAGCGGGAAATCCCCTTTCAGCGCACATTGACTCGGGTGAAGCGCGCCACATGCTGCTGTCCACTTAATGCCAGATGGATCTTGCACTGCCGATCGGGATGAACGTCCCGGGGTCCGGACAGTGGAAACCGGTACTGCCGCAACCCTGGCTACTCTGAATGCTTCGCAGGAAAAACCTTTGATTTCTACAGCTAACATCACGATGCAGTTCGGCGCCAAGCCGCTCTTCGAAAACGTTTCGGTCAAGTTCAACGGTGGCAACCGTTACGGTCTGATCGGCGCCAACGGTTGCGGCAAGTCGACCTTCATGAAGATTCTCGGCGATGACCTCGAGCCGTCCGGCGGCCAAGTCATGCTGGAACCGAACGTGCGCCTGGGTAAATTGCGCCAGGACCAGTTCGCCTACGAAGAATTCAACGTGATCGACACCGTGATCATGGGTCACGAAGAGCTGTGGAAGGTCAAGGCCGAGCGCGACCGCATCTACTCGCTGCCGGAAATGAGCGAAGAAGACGGCATGGCCGTGGCCGAGCTGGAAACCGAGTTCGCCGAAATGGACGGCTACACCGCCGAATCCCGTGCCGGCGAACTGCTGCTGGGCCTGGGTATTCCTCTGGAACAGCATTTCGGTCCGATGTCCGAAGTGGCGCCAGGCTGGAAGCTGCGGGTGTTGCTGGCACAGGCACTGTTCTCCGATCCGGAAGTGCTGTTGCTCGACGAACCGACCAACCACCTGGACATCAACACCATCCGCTGGCTGGAAACGATCCTCAAGGCGCGTAACAGCACCATGATTATCATTTCCCACGACCGTCACTTCCTTAACAGCGTCTGCACTCACATGGCCGACCTGGACTACGGTGAGTTGCGCCTGTTCCCGGGCAACTACGACGAGTACATGACCGCGGCGACCCAGTCCCGCGAGCAACTGCTGTCGGACAACGCCAAGAAGAAAGCGCAGATCTCCGAGCTGCAGACCTTCGTCAGCCGCTTCTCGGCCAACGCCTCGAAAGCCAAGCAGGCCACATCCCGCGCCAAGCAGATCGACAAGATCCAGCTGGCCGAAGTCAAGCCATCGAGCCGCGTCAGCCCGTTCATCCGCTTCGAACAGACCAAGAAACTGCACCGCCAGGCCGTTACCATCGAGCAGATGTCCAAGGGCTTCGACGGCAAGACCCTGTTCAAGAACTTCAGCTTCACCGTCGAAGCTGGCGAGCGCGTGGCGATCATCGGCCCGAACGGTATCGGCAAGACCACCCTGCTGCGCACCCTGATGGGCGAGCTGACCCCGGACGCCGGTTCCGTGAAATGGACCGAAAGCGCGGAGCTGGGCTACTACGCCCAGGACCATGCCCACGACTTCGAAGACGACGTCAGCCTGTTCGACTGGATGGGCCAGTGGACCCAGGGCGAGCAGATCATTCGCGGCACCCTGGGCCGCATGCTGTTCTCCAACGACGAGATCCTCAAGTCGGTCAAGGTCATCTCCGGTGGTGAACAAGGTCGTATGCTGTTCGGCAAGCTGATCCTGCAAAAGCCGAACGTGCTGGTGATGGACGAACCGACCAACCACCTGGACATGGAATCCATCGAGTCGCTGAACCTGGCGCTGGAGAACTATCCGGGCACGCTGATCTTCGTCAGCCACGACCGTGAGTTCGTATCGTCCCTGGCCACCCGCATCATCGAGTTGAGCCCTAACGGCGTAACCGACTTCAGCGGCACCTACGACGACTACCTGCGTAGTCAGGGTGTGGTGTTCTAAGGCAACTACAGGCCTTTAGCTGCAAGCTTCAAATGAAAAGCCCTGTCCGTGTGACGGGGCTTTTTGTATTTAGAGGCCAAAAGATCGCAGCCTTCGGCAGCTCCTACAGTTGACCGTGTACACACTGTAGGAGCTGCCGAAGGTTCGGGCCGCGTTCGGACGATCTTTTAATCGTTAGCCTGCTTTCTTTTATGACAACGCCGCGCCATGATGCAGGTCTCCCACCGCCGCCCGCGAACGAGCCCTCATGTCTGTGCAGCAAGCTGCCCCGCAAAGCTCCAAGGCGATCACCCTGCAGATCGTCTCCATCGTTTTCTATACCTTTATTGCCTTCCTCTGCATCGGACTTCCGATTGCGGTGTTGCCGGGTTATGTCCACGAGCAGCTCGGGTTCAGCGCCATCGTGGCCGGGCTGACCATCGGCTCGCAATACCTCGCCACCCTGCTCAGCCGGCCCATGGCCGGGCGGATGTCCGACAACGTGGGCACCAAGCGCGCAATCATCTATGGCTTGTCGGGGATTGCGCTCAGTGGCGCGCTGACCTTGCTGTCGACCCTGTTGCAAGGCTTTCCCTTGCTCAGCCTGCTGATTCTGATCGCCGGGCGCCTGTTGCTGGGGATCGCCCAAGGATTGATCGGCGTCGGCACCATCAGTTGGTGCATGGGCCAGGTCGGCGCCGAGCATACCGCGCGGTCGATTTCCTGGAACGGCATCGCGTCCTATGGGGCGATTGCCATCGGTGCACCGCTGGGCGTGGTCATGGTGCAACAACTGGGTTTCGCCAGCCTGGGCATCGCTCTGTCGCTGCTGGCCCTGGCTGCACTGTTGCTGATTCGCAACAAGCCTTCGGTGCCGGTGGTGCGCGGAGAGCGTTTGCCGTTCCGGGCGGTGTTTGGGCGCATTGCGCCGTTTGGCGCGAGCCTGAGCCTGGCGTCCATTGGTTACGGCACCCTGACGACCTTTATCACCTTGTATTACCTCAATCGCGGCTGGACCGGCGCGGCCTACTGCCTGACCGTGTTTGGCGTGTGTTTCATTCTGTCGCGACTGCTGTTCATTTCCGCCATCAGCCGATTCGGCGGGTTCACGTCGGCCATTGCCTGCATGGGCATCGAGACGGTTGGCCTGGTGCTGCTGTGGCTGGCACCTTCGACTGCGTATGCGCTCATTGGCGCCGGCCTGACCGGGTTTGGCCTGTCCCTGGTGTACCCGGCGCTGGGTGTCGAGGCCATCAAACAGGTGCCCAACTCCAGCCGCGGCGCGGGCTTGAGTGCTTATGCGGTGTTTTTCGACCTGGCGCTGGCCATCGCTGGCCCGTTGATGGGCGCAGTGGCGTTGAACCTGGGCTATGTGTGGATTTTCTTCAGCGCGGCGTTGTTGTCGGTGACGGGCCTTGGTCTGACGTTGTTGCTCAAGCGCCGCAGCCCTCTGTAGGAGCGAGTCTGTGGCGAGGGGGCTTGCCCCCGTTTGAGTGCGTAGCACTCACAAGATCTTTGGCACATCAGAGTTTTTGGGGCTGCTTTGCAGCCCAACGGGGGCAAGCCCCCTCGCCACAGACTCGCTCCTACAGGGCGGCGCGCACATTATTGATCGGCGGTTTGCATCCCGGCCCGGGTCGCCCTGCCCAGGGCGCGCGAGAAGAACCTTCCGGCTTCAGAGATCAAATTGCGGTGTATGTCTTGCCGATCGACGCCATCGGCATCGGTGCACAGCGCGGGCATGATCACGATCTGCTCGTCATTGCACGGCGCCATGAACACGAAGTGCCCTGCCCCGGCCAGCAGCTTGAAGTCAGGCGCTGTCGGCAGTTTGCGCGCCAGTGCCGCGGCGTTCTTGTCGACAGCCACCAGCTTGTCGCCATCGCCGCTGTAAAGCAGCACCGGCACATGCACATCGGCCAGGGTGTGGCGGCCGAATTTCAGGCTCAACGGCGCCATCAGCATCAAGGCGTGGACGCGAGGATCGGCCACCGGTTGCAGGTCGTCGCGGTCGACAATCAGTTCACCCTGGGTGTTGCAGGCATCGCGGTCATCCGGGCGCTCCTGGCAATAACGGCGCAGGCGATCCAGGTCCGGGGTCGCACCGGACAGAATCAATGCGGTCTCGCCACCGGCTGAGTAACCGATGACCCCCACTTGGTCGGCATTGACGAACGGCGATAGCATACGGTCGCCCAAGGTAGCGGTAATGGCTTCGGAAATCTGGATCGGCCGGCCATACAGGTTACTCAAGGTACCGAGTCGGCTGTGGTCCCTGGAGTTGTCACCGGGGTGAATCACCGCCACCACGACAAAGCCTTTGCGCGCCAGCGACGTGGCAAGGTCGTGCAGGGCCAAGGGGGTGCCTGTGTTTCCGTGGGACAGCATCAGCATCGGGAACCGGCCGATGGCGACCTTGGTGTCCTCCCCGGCTTCGACGGTGTAACCCTCGAGCTTACTGGTGTGCTCCCAATCACTGGACGGATAGAAGGCGATGGCGCGCATCGGCTGCAGGTCCAGTGGGTCGAGAAAAGTCATCTCATGGAAGCCGACGCTCCAGTGAGGATGCGGCGCAGGCGCGGCGTGCACTGTATTCAGGCTGCTGAGCAGGCAAATCAGCAAAGTTGCACAAAGACGCACCATGGGATGCCCCACCTGTTACCGGACTTGAGACGTAAGCCCTCGACTGCATAAGTCGGGCCACAATCTGAAACGACCAGAAACAAAAAACTCCGTAACTGGTACTTGCGTAACCAGAATACAGAGTTTTTTTGGGCTGTACCGGAACGGTTGAGTTCTTTACGCAAGCCTTACGCAGCGGCGAACAATTGCTCGCTGATTTGCGCATGAGCAGCGCTCATGGCTTTGTTGCGGACCTCGTCACCGTAAGCCAGGCCTTCGGCGCGGACGATTTCGATGTCGGTGATGCCGATGAAACCGAACAGCAACTTCAAATATTCTTCGTGGGCAACACCGCTTGCCTGACCGGCGTGGATGCCGCCGGAAGTCGAGACGATCACCACTTTCTTGCCGCCGCACAGGCCTTCAGGGCCGGCTTCGGTGTAACGGAAGGTCTGACCGGCGACGGCGATGCGGTCGATCCAGGCCTTCAGTTGAGTCGGGATGGTGAAGTTGTACATTGGTGCGGCAATCACCACGGCATCGGCAGCCAGGAATTCGGCCAGGGTCGAGGCGCTCAGTTCGGCTTCATGCTGTTGTGCGGCGTTGCGCAGTTCAGCGGTGGTGCCGGCGGCGACCAGGGTGGTGGCGGAAAAGTGGCTGATGGCGTCGGCGGCCAGGTCGCGGTAGGTCACTACGGCGGTAGGCTCGGCGGCTTGCCAGGCTTTGACGACTTCGCCGCTCAGCTGACGGGAAGCCGAGTTGTCGCCCAGGATGCTCGAATCGATATGCAGCAGTTTCATGTGGGATCTCCAAGTGAGGATCGCCCACAAGGGCGATCTGATGGAACTAATCCTACAGACGAAACCAATAGCTGATTAGACGGCAATAATGCGATAGTTCGTCTCACAGATAGAACAATCGGATTCACATCATGCAAGACCTCAACGACCTGTATTACTTCGCCAAAGTGGTGGAAGCCGGTGGTTTCGCGGCAGCCGGGCGTTTGCTGGGCATCCCCAAGTCCCGATTGTCACGGCGCATCGCCGAACTGGAAGAACGCCTTGGCGCTCGCTTGCTGCAACGCACCACCCGACAGCTGAAATTGACCGCTGTGGGTGAGCGCTACCTCAGGCACTGCCAGGCGATGCTGCTGGAGGCGGAAATGGCCGACGAGGCCGTCGCCAGCATGTCCAGCGAGCCCCGCGGGCGTTTGCGGGTGTCCAGCCCGGTCGGGCTGGCCCACGAAATATTACCGGGGGTGATCAGCGACTTTCTGGAACGCTTTCCACAAGTCCAGCTGGAGGTGATGCTGCTCAACCGACGGGTCGACCTGGTGAACGAAGGCATTGACGTGGCCCTGCGTGTGCGCGAGCTGGGCGACGAAGACCCGCTGCTGGTCACCCGCCGGCTACGTCAGGCGCAGATGCTGATGGTCGCCAGCCCCGGTTTCCTCGTTGGCCGTGAGATCAACCATCCCGAGGATCTGAAAAGCCTGCCGGTGCTCGGCGCTCTGGAAGCCGACCGCCTGGTGCACATCAGCCTGCTGGATCAAACAGGCAAAAGTTGTGAACTCGCGCTCGAGGCCCGGCTGGGCATCGATGACTTTATCGTGCGCAAGGCCAGCACCCTCTCTGGTCTGGGCTTTACGATGCTGCCCATGATGTATTGCGAGCAGGAACTGGAAAACGGCTCGCTGGTGCAGTTACTACCCGAGTGGTCGTTGCCCGGTGGCTGGCTGCAAGCGGTCTATCCTCATCGACGCGGGGTGATGCCGGCGGTACGTGCCTGGATTGACCATTTGGTCGAATCCTTCAATGCCTGTGGGGAACGATTGTTATGAAAGCCGGACGGATGAGCGAAGAGGATGTCGCGAAGTTTTGCCTAGCCCTGCCGGGAGCGCGGGAAGACTATAAATGGGGAGGCGTACGGGTGTTTTCGATTGCCGGGAACAAGATGTTCGCGTTGCAGGGCCTGCGGGGTGATTCCCTGGCCTTCAAGGTCGACAAGGATGTGTTTCTCGGCCATTGCGACCGCCCGGGGATTCATCCGGCGCCTTATTTGGCGCGCGCCCAGTGGATCATCATGGAAACGCCCTACCCGCTCGGTAGCGAAGAGCTACAGGGATTGCTGCAGCGTTCGCACCAGTTGGTGGTGAGCAGACTGCCAAAGCGTACTCAAGTCGGTCTGTTGCTATAGGGCCTTCTTTATCAGAACAAGGCGAACAGATGCGCACCGAGGAACAGGTGATCGATCCAGAACACCTGGTGCAGTAGCACGATGATCCAGAACACCAACTGGTACGAGACTTTGCGGGTTTTGTGCCGAAACGCTTGCTGGGCCAGCAAGGCACCGGGCCAGCCTCCGGCGAACTCCAGAGCATGCAGGACATTCTCTGGCGTGCGCCATTGCTCGGCGCGGGCCTTGCGCTTGTCGTTCCAGTACAGCAAAAACGTCACGACGCTGACGATGCCGTAGGCCGCCAGGGGAATCAGCGACTCCCCGTGCATCCATGACGACACTGAACCCGACAGCGGCAACGCGCACAGGATTGCAAACACCAGCCACTTCAACCTTGAATGGCGGATCTGTCCCCCGGGCTGGCGCCCGGGGTTGTTGCGCGCGCTTGAGTCACTCACGGCTTGACCGCGCTCCAGTCGACCCAACCGAATTGCCAGGTCGCCAGGATGATCAGACCGAACACAATGCGATACCAGGCAAACGCCGCATAGCTGTGGTTGGCGATGAACTTGAGCAGCCCGCGGACTGCGATCATCGCGAAGACGAACGCGGTGACGAAACCGATCGCGAACACCGGGAAATCCGCCGGGACAAACAGGTGGCGGTATTTATAGCCCGAGTACACCGCTGCGCCGACCATGGTTGGCATCGCCAGGAAGAACGAGAACTCGGTAGCGGTCTTGCGCGACAGGCCGAACAGCAACCCGCCGATGATCGTCGAGCCCGAACGCGAAGTGCCCGGAATCATGGCCAGGCATTGGGCGAAGCCGACTTTCAGGGCGTCTTTCCAGGTGATTTCATCCACCGTTTCGGCGTGTACTTCATGCTGACGGCGCTCGGCCCACAACATGATGATCCCGCCCACGACCAGCGCCGTTGCCACGGTGATCGGATTGAACAGGTATTCGTGGATCAAATCGGCGAAGATCACGCCCAACACCACGGCCGGCAAGAACGCGATCAACAGGTTCGCGGTAAACCGCCGAGCGCCCGGCTGGGTCGGCAGACCGATGACCACGTCGAAGATCTTGCGTCGAAACTCCCACACCACTGCCAGGATGGCACCCAGCTGAATGATGATGTTGAACGCCATCGCCCGCTCGCCCCCGAAGCCGAGCAAGTCGGCCACGATGATCTGGTGGCCGGTACTGGAAATGGGCAGGAATTCGGTCAGCCCCTCTACAACCCCAAGAATCAATGCCTGAAAGGCGGTCCAAAGATCCATCAATCCCCCAAAAGGCTATGCGCATTGGCATGCCCCGTTAGTATTTTCAAAAGCTTTAATTGCGATCAGCGTAGCTGAAGCCCCGCGCATCAAGGATCACCACAGAACCGTAAAAATCCTGTGAAAAAACAATCCTGATTCGGGTTTATCCGCGCGGGGCCGAAATCCTACCAGACAAGTCCGATTGGCGCTGCCGCGTTATCGCGCATCAATGAAGCACACCCTGCGCCACGGGATTCTCGACGCCGATCCGGCTACAATCCGTGCCCTTTTCGATTTTCCCAAGGAGCCTCCATGTCCGGGCTTGAACTGTTTGCCGCCGCCCTCGGTGTCATTGCCGTCTGGTTGACAGTCAAACAGAACCCCTGGTGCTGGCCCATCGGCCTGATCATGGTGCTGCTCTATAGCTGGATCTTTTTTGAGGTGAAGCTGTATTCGGACATGCTGCTGCAAGTCGTCTATGCCGCCTTGCAGCTTTACGGTTGGTGGCAGTGGACGCGGAGTGGTGAAACGACCCATGGCCGCGAAGTCAGTCGGCTCGACACTCGGTCCGTGGCGTTGAGCCTTGCCATTGGCGCGGTCGGCAGCCTGTTGCTGGGGGCGGCCATGGTCCACTGGACGGACGCTGCCCAACCCTGGCTCGATGCGGCGCTGACCGGATTCAGCCTGGTGGCGCAAGTCTGGATGGCGCAAAAACGTGTCCAGTGCTGGCCGCTGTGGATCGCCCTGGATGTGATTTTCGTCGGGTTGTTCATCTATAAAGGCCTGTACCTGACCGCCACACTGTACGGGTTGTTCACCGTGATCGCCGTGCAGGGCTGGCGCGAATGGCGCGCCGATCCGGCATTGCGCGCATGAAAGTCCTGGTACTCACAGGCCCCGAATCCAGCGGTAAAAGCTGGCTGGCGGCCGAGTTGCAACAGCACTTCGGCGGGATTCTGGTCGACGAGTATGTGCGCTGGTTCATCGAGCAGAATCCGCGGGACACCACATTGGACGACATTCCGGACATCGCTCGCGGTCAATTGGCATGGGAGGACCATGCGCGGGCGCAACAACCGTCTTTGCTCATCCTCGACACGCACCTGTTGAGCAATATCCTCTGGAGCCAAACCCTGTTTGGCGACTGCCCCGCCTGGATCGAACAAGCGCTACTGGCCCGGCATTACGACGTGCACTTGCTGCTGTCGCCGGAACAGGTCGACTGGAAGGATGATGGCCAGCGTTGCCAGCCCCGGTTGAGTGAGCGCCAGGCATTTTTCGAGCAGACCCTGGTCTGGCTCGAGCGCCACGCACAACCGGTTCAAGTACTGCAGGGAGATTGGGCCGAACGCCGTTTCCAGGCACTGGACGCGGTGACCCGATTGCTCAGCGCCTGACCTGTCTTTGGGGCAATTCCCCCACCATCCCCCCAACTCCCGGGGAAAAGTGTCCGGCCCTGAAACACCCTCCCTACCGCAAACCGCCCATTTCAGCGCCCGTCACCGTTTGATCATCGGGTTTGTTAAGACATTGATACAACATCACTGAAACCCTTGTTCCAGAGCGGTCTATTCGCATTTACGGGCTGCCTGCGCGGGGTTTTGTCTCAGCTTTGAAACATCCTCGACAAAGGGTATCCGGACAACATCCATAAGCCATTGAATCAACACGAGATTCAAATACCGGCACAGCTTTCGCTCACTCCTTCACACAGCCGACCAGAGCCAGCCTACATGATAAGGAAAGAGCGTCGTGGGGATACTCAATAAGAAAGCCTTGACGTGCCTGCTGCTGATCGCGAGCGCTGCAGGCACGCTTTTCAGTTTCGACGCTCAAGCCGAAGGCAATGGCGTCATCGTGCTTGATCGCACCATTCACCCAAGCCCTATCGGCCGCAGCGGCGGCAGAGATCCCAACCCCAACACTCTCAATGCCAACCCATCGGCCCGCGTCACCGGCGAACTCAGCGACGCCGACATTGCCGGGGTCACCACCGGAACGGCCCTTCGCCACAGCAACGGGCAAAGCCTGGGTGGCATGCAAGGCCTCAACGCCGTCACCCACCCCAACGGCATGCCCGGTATGTCCGTCGGACACGGTGGTGGCAGTGGCAGCGCGATTTCCACAACCATCAATCGCGCCATGAGCAGCGGCCTCGGCTCACTGGGCAGAATGGCCGGAGGCCAATGAGATGAGTCGATCCCTGCTGTTATTTGCCCTGTTCGGCTGCACCAGCGTGATGGCCGATTCCGGCGTCAGTTCGGTGAACAACGCCACCCTCCAGGATTCCGGTACTCAATACCGCGGCAACTTCAACGTCAACCAGGCGGCAGGCGATCAACAGCAGCAGGCCAACGTCCGCGCGATCGCGATGGGTACCCAAGCCGGTGCGACCACCAGTGTCAGGCAGAAAATCACCACGCCCGCCAATCCGTCGATGGATGCGACGGCCACTATCGGTGGCACCTCTTTCAGTAATGGCAATGGCGTACTGGGCGTCAATCAGGGTGCCGGAGCGAACAACCAGATGGCCAACGCCATGCGCATCAGCATCAGCGCTGCACCGCAAGCCATTGACGATAGCGCCCTTTCTCAACAGAACGTGGCGTTGTTACCGAACTCGGGAGCAACTGGCACCCAAAACGGCAGTCGCCAGGTCGTGACAAGTGACCAGGCCTTCACCGGCAGCCGGGGAGTGATCCAGGTGAACCAGAGTGCCGGGGTGGGGAACCGAATGGCTAACACCCTGAGCATCCGGGTCGCTGACTGACCCAACTACAGTGCGATCAGGAAAGTACCAACACTTAAGCAACTAAGAAGCACGGAGAAACACCATGAACCCGACAACGGCTCTCAGACCACTGGCTTTCGCTCTCGCAGCAGTGATGGCAATCGCAGCACAAGCCGGCGGTCTTGATGAAAATCAGGGTAACGGTCAGGGCAGTGGACCTGGCAACAATCATCAGCCTAACGGCCCGACCCTGGAACAAATTCTGCAGATTACAGCAGGCGCCGGGGCCGCCGTGATGGACTCGCAGGGCAGCAGTGACAACTCCGTATTGAACCAAGGCACCCTGAACGACGCTAAAGTCGATAGTTCCCTGAACAACTCCAACGGCAACATGGGCGCCAACGTTGCAGCCGGTGACGGCAACCAACAAGACAACGCCGCCGCCCTTGCCACGGCTGACGAAAGCTTCATCTTCGGCACCGCAGTCGCCGTCTCCAGCGCGACTCAGAGGAGCACCGGCAACACCGTCAAGAACTACTCCAACACCAACAACGCTACGCTCAATAACGCTGGCAATAGCGGTTCCGGCAACATCGGCATCAACGTGACCGCCGGCAACTTCAACCAACAGAAAAACAACCTGGCGATTGCCGTTTCTGGCGGGCGTGTAGCACTAGCGGCGGCAGCGGCCAACCAAAGCACGTCCGGGCTGAACGTCACCAACAACGGCAACACCACGACTGATTTCGTCACCGTGGGTGTATTCGGTCTGGCTGGCGTAACCACTCAACAAGTGATGACGCCAGATGGCTGGAAACCCCCTGTAACCAACAATACTTCGATAACAGGCTCGATGAACAACTTCTCCGGCAACGGCGGAGCCAACGTATCGTCCGGCGCAGGCAACCAGCAAAGTAACTCGCTGTCCATCGCCGCAGGCTGCAAGGCTTGCCAGTAATCGCGATCGCAGTGAAAGCACCGGCGACGGGGCTTTTCCACAGCCACAAGGCGTACCGATCATGCGTAAGACAGCCCTTTTCGCCCTGCTCTGTCTGTCTGGCCTGACCCAGGCTGCACAGATGCCGGTTGCCGCCCTGCCGGGTGGCGTGTTGGTGTACAAGCACGTACAGAGTTTGCGTGAGCGCAAGTTCAGCGACATCGTCGAACAGAAAACCGATTTCAGCTGCGGCGCCGCCGCGCTGGCAACGATACTGCGCCAGGCCTATTGGCTCGACGTCGATGAGGAGCACATCATCAAGGGCATGCTGGTCACCGCAGACCAGGACATAGTGCGTACCCAGGGTTTTTCCATGCTGGACATGAAGCGCTACATAGAGCGCATCGGCATGCGCGCCCGGGGCTACAAGATCCCGCCGGAAAGACTCGATGCAGTGACGATTCCGGTGGTGGTATTGATGGAAATTCGCGGCTACAAGCACTTCGTGGTGTTGCAGCGGGCGGACAAACACTGGGTCTATATCGGCGACCCCGTACTTGGACACAAACGCTACGCCCATGATGACTTTGTCAAAGGCTGGAATGGCATTATTTTCGCGATCGTCGGTCCCGGATACGACAAGACCAACGCGTTACGCAGTCCACCGGAACCGCTGACAGCCAAGAACAAGATGGATAACTTCAACCCGGTCAAAGATGCCGAATTGATGGATTTTGGTTTCATACAGAGCGACTTCTTCTAATCGCCAACAAGATGACAGGGGGCAGGATGCTCCGGGAGCAGCAAATGAAAACCTCGTATTGGGTGGTCGCAGCCTGTCTGGCAGCGAACACTTCAGGTTTTGCTGATGAGTTCAGACCCATCGAAATCAAGGACCAGGAACTGGCCGAGCTGCGTGGCCGGTATGTGATGCCGGGGCGGGTCATCAGCTTCGGTGTTGTCATGAGCAGTACCTGGCGCAATGCCAGTGGTGATCTGATCGGAGCCTCCACCTCGATGCAGCTTCAGGCCGCAACGGTCAAACCCGAGTTCTATGTTTCAACCATCAAGCAATCTGGTCATGGCGGCTCGCCCAGGTCGGGCAGCGGTAGCGTGACGGGTGGCGCTGCCCTGAACACTTCCCGGGGCATAACCCAGGTCACACGGGCTGCAGGCGATGGCAACAGCGCAAACAACAACATCGCCATCAACGTCAAAGAAGCCAGCGCGGCCCCGGCACTGGTGCCGAGCCAGGGCCAGGGCCAGGCGCTGATCGCCGGTCAAACCATTACCGGCAGCAATGCCGCAGGCAGTGTCGCCGTATCCGCGACGAGCGGCGGTGTTCAGGTGGCCATTACCGCCAACAACAACCAGGGCTCAAGCCTGCAACAGGTCGCCCAAGGCGGGTTGCTGCAAAACACCCGGTTGTTGGGCAGCAGCAATGTGGTCGACAACATGACTCAACTCAACGTAGTGCTCAACAATAATGGACCGAGTGCGGGTGTACTGGACTGCAACCTCAACCAACTCGCCGCATTACGGACCATGGGCTATTGAACTACGCTGAGTCTGGACCATTGGGCACAAATGGACGGCTTATTTCATGTACCGATCAGTATCACTGCGTGCAGTTGTCTGCTTGAGTGCCCTACTCCCCGTGGCGATGTTGCAGGCAGCACCTGACCCGGAAATGGAGGCGCTCAAACGAGAGCTTCTGGAGTTGAAACAACGCTACGAAGTCCAGCAAAAAGCCTTGGCGGTACTGGAACAACGAATCCGCCAGGTTGAAGACCAGCCGGCTTCTCCTCCCCCTAAACGCCTGGCCAAGTCGCCAGCCGACATGAAAGGCAATCCAAACGTCGCCACCGGCACCGGTGCGGCGGCCGCTTCAGGCGGTGCCGCCGGGGGCAGCGGCAGTTCGTATGGACAATCGCTGGCCGATGACTCACAACCGGCGCAAAGCGTTTCAAATCTGTATGACGAGGCTAGCGGATTCTTCGGCGGTGGCAAATTCAGCTTCGAAACCGGGATTACCTACTCCCGATACGATACCCGCCAACTGATCCTCAACGGCTTTCTCGCCCTGGACTCGATCTTTCTGGGCGCCATCAACCTGGACCGGATCAAGGCCGACACCTGGACGCTTGACCTCACCGGCCGCTACAACTTCAACAATCGCTGGCAGTTCGACCTGAACGTGCCGGTGGTCTACCGTCAATCCACCTATCAGTCCGGTGGCGGCAATAACGGCACCGCCAACGTCACGACTGAAGATACCGTCAAAGAAGACCCGACCATAGGTGACGTCAACTTCGGTATCGCCTACAAATTCCTCGACGAGTCGGTCAACACCCCGGATGCCGTGGTGACTTTGCGCGTCAAAGCGCCGACCGGCAAAGATCCGTTCGGCATCAAACTGGTTCGGGTGGCCGACAACTCTAACCTGGCCGTGCCTGAATCCTTGCCTACCGGTAATGGCGTCTGGTCGATTACGCCGGGGATCTCTCTGGTCAAGACGTTCGATCCGGCGGTGCTGTTCGGCAGCCTGTCCTACACGCACAATCTGGAGGAGTCTTTCGACGACATCAGCTCCAACCCGGCGGTCAAGACACCGGGCAAAGTACGCATTGGCGACAGCTTCCAGATTGGCGCCGGTATTGCGTTCGCCTTGAACGAAAAGATGAGTATGTCGTTTTCAGTCTCTGACCTGGTACAACGCAAAAGCAGGCTCAAGGAAGATGGCGGGGATTGGCAATCGGTGGTCTCCAGCGATGCCAACGCCGGTTACTTCAATATCGGCATGACCATTGCGGCCACCGACAACCTGACTATCGTACCCAACCTGTCCATCGGCATGACGGACGATGCCCCGGACTTTCAGTTCAGCCTGAAACTGCCTTACTACTTCTGATCCGAACAAAACCCGCAGCCATTTCAATCGCAGCGTTTTTTTGTTCAAGGCTGCGGTTCAGCGAATATGGTGCTTGTGCAACAACCGGTAGAAGGTCGGTCGCGACACACCCAATACTTTGGCGGCGACACTCAGGTTATCGCTGTGGCGGCTCAATACATCGCACAATGCCTGGCGCTCGGCCCGGCTCTTGTATTCTTCGAGGGTGCCCATCGGCGCGGCGATTGTATGCGGACTGATCAAGCCCAGATCACGGGCCTCGATCTGCCGGCCTTCGGCCAACACCAGCCCGCGACGAACGCGGTTGGCCAGTTCGCGAACATTGCCTGGCCAGTCGTGCTTGCTCATGGCAATCAATGCGTCTTCGCTGAAACTGCGTGGGCGGCGCCCGGTTTCACGGCTGTAGAAATGGGAGAAGTGGTTGGCCAGCGCCGCCAGGTCGCCATGGCGTTCGCGCAGTGGAACGGTCGCCACTTGCAGTACGTTCAAGCGGTAATACAAGTCTTCGCGAAAGCGTCTCTTCTCGATGGCGGCTTCAAGGTCGACATTCGTTGCCGCCAGAACCCGCACATCCACCGCAATCGGCTGACTGCCGCCCACCCGCTCTATGTGTTTTTCCTGGAGGAACCGCAACAGGTTGGCCTGCAACTCCAGCGGCAGGTCACCGATCTCGTCGAGAAACAGAGTGCCACCGTTGGCGGCTTCTATCCGTCCGATCTTGCGTTGGTGCGCGCCGGTAAATGCGCCTTTCTCATGGCCAAACAGCTCGGACTGGATCAAGTGTTCGGGAATCGCACCACAATTGATCGCAATAAAGGGTTTGCTGTGACGCTGGGACAGACGATGCAGGGTGCGTGCGACCAGCTCCTTGCCAGTGCCGCTTTCACCCCGAATCAACACCGGAGATTCGGTCGGGGCCAGTTTGTTCAACAGTTTTCGCAGTTCACGGACAGGTTTGCTGTCACCCATCAATTCGTGCTCGGGCTGGTCAACATGGACCGTGCCCTGCCCGCGCAATCGCGCCATGCCAAACGCCCGGCCCAGCGTTACCTGAACCCGGGACACATCGAATGGCAAGGTATGAAAGTCAAAAAACCATTCACAGACAAAATCGCCGACATTTTGCAGGCGCAGCACTTCCTGATTGAGTACGGCTATCCACTCGGTGCCACTGCGGCTGATCAACTCCTTGACGGCTTCCGGGTGCTCAAGGTGAGAGGGCTGCAAGCGTAACAAGCCCACGTCACAGGTTCGGTCAGTGGCGTTCGCCAGCGTGCAGCTATCGACGTCCCAACCGATAGCGCGCAATCCCGGGATCAGACGATAGCAATCGTCACAGGGGTCCACCACTAATAAACGTCGTAAAGCAGGCGCATCGCTCATGACTGTTCCTTGGCGCCAAATTTAAGAAATTTTATTAAAAACAGTCGTTTGGCAGACCTGACTGTAACATTAGCAAGAATTTGACAGCGCCTTGTACTGTTTGACTATAGGGACGCTGTAAAACCAGTTATAAGTTGCGATTATGTTAGTGACCTAACGACTCTTTCCTTTCATTGCGCTTTCAATGCCAGCCTCATTCTTGAGCCTATGAAATAAAGTGGAAATTTCTTTTAATTGTGTGTGACCCAAACCCCGGTTGCGGACATCAGTACAAGTAACCAGCCGAACGGTAAGCCCAACCGACGGCACATCACTTGATTGGGCATACAGAGAGAAGACCCTATGAACGCCCCGCTCCGTATCAACGAAGCACTGCTGATTGCCGACCGCGCATTCAAACCATTCAAATGCGTGGCCTGGGCCCCACAAGACGGTAATGGCGAACTCAGCCTGACCGTTATCGACCGCACCAGCACCAGCATTGGCCGCAAGCAGATCCCAAGCAGTGCCTACTCCGACCCTGAACAACTTGAACGTCTGCTGGAACAGGCCCGCGCCGAATTGAGCGAGGAAGGTTACACACTGCAGTCGTGGTCGATGCCGCACTAATCGTTTTGCGGATTACTCCGGGGTAATCCGCACCCTTCCCCCCTGTCATTAGTCGGGTTGATCGTTTTCACCGATCCGCACTCATTTCCCGCACACATTCGAACTTTTGCGCACCCGGTACTTTGCAGGCTTGCCATTGGTTCGAAAAGACACTGTTGTGGCACACAACGACTCTCCGTCTGTGAGTTCTCACCATTGCGCATCTCATCATTCAGGGATTGAATATCCTCCCTACATAGTCGCCACCCAAACTTCTGGATCAGGACGACTCGCAAGGAGATGCGGCGCATGTCAATCCGGTCCGCTTTTGCCTTCTCCGCCACCCGGAACACTCCCGGGACCCTCGATGCGACGTTTGCCGCCAACGGCAAAACCCAGGTGTTTTTCGCCGACAGCCTTTCCAGCCTCGCCAATGATATTGCGATCGATGCGCAGGGCCGCCTGCTGGTAGCCGCAAAAGTCGCCATGGCCGATGGCAGCCGCTTTGGTCTGGCCCGCTTGCTGGAGGATGGTTCCGCCGACCTCGCGTTCGGCAAGCAAGGTAGTGTCATCGGCCAATTCGAACCAGGGTTCGAAGCCATGGGCGCCAAGGTCCTGGTCATGCCCGACGGCAATATCCTGTTGGCCGGGCTGCACTACGAAAACACGCACCGCACGCTCCCGGCCCTTGCCTTGCTGGATCAGCAGGGTCGCCTGGTTCAGAGCTTTGGCGATAATGGCCGCTGCGTCGTGCGATTGCCTGGCGGTCTGTCCCTGGGCATTCGTGATGCCTGGCTGCCGCCCGGTGTGCCGGGCGCGGAAGCCTGCGATGTGGACGTACAGCAAGACGGCCGGATCCTGATCCTGGCCAACCATCACTACGAACTGGCCGATCACGTGGGCCTGTTGATACGACTGGATGTCGAAGGCTCGCTGGACTGCTCGTTCAACGGTAGCGGCTTCGTGGTGGTCAGGCACCTGCTGATGAATACCTGGCTCAGCAGCCTGACGGTACAACGTGATGGCCGAATTCTGGTCGGTGGATCGATCAACTTTCCTGAGGAAGGCTTGCTGGCACGCTATCACGCTGACGGCCGCCTCGACGACCGTTTTGCCGTGGATGGATTCATGACTTTCAAAACGCAAGGGCATGGCGCCCGGGTCAGTCAGGTGGTCCAGCAAAACGAAGGTGGCATCCTGTGTTTTGGCAGCAGTTGCGAGCCGATGCATTGCCTGACATTTAAAATGCACAGCGATGGCCGACCCAACAATCATTGCAACGGCGGACAACCACAGCGGCTGCAAATCGGTCACAGAGGATGCCAGTGGATCGCCGCGCAGTTACAGCCCGATGGCAGTGTGCTGGCGGCGGGTGCAACCATCGGCGGCGTTGAAGCAGACTTCATTCTCGGGCGATACCTGCCCAATGGCCATCCCGATCGCCGCTTTGGCAAAGGTTGCGGCTGTACGCGTACCCGCCTGGGCCCCGGCCCGGATACCGCCACCTGTGTCACGGTACAGGCCGACGGAAACATCGTGGCTGGCGGCTATTCGCTGCAGGGCAGTTACAAGGCAGTCGTCGCGCGCTTTCTGGGCTAACCCGATGCGCTTTTCCTGCGCTTGATCTTCTCGCCCGCTTACGGCAACTTGCGCGCTTCTTAAAACAAGGAGCAGCCGATGTCCGGTTCAATGGCCCAGGCGGTCGCGCACAACTTTCTCGGGAACTCGCCCCGTTGGTATAAGGCCTGCATCGTCGGCTTTCTGATTCTCAATGCCCTGGTGCTGTGGACCGCAGGCCCGGTGGCGGCCGGCTGGCTGCTGGTGCTGGAGTTCATCTTTACCCTGGCCATGGCGCTCAAGTGCTATCCGCTGATGCCCGGCGGCCTGTTATTGATTGAAGCCCTGCTGCTGAAGATGACCACGCCCCAGGCGCTGTACGACGAGTTGCTGCACAATTTCCCGGTGATCCTGCTGCTGATGTTCATGGTGGCCGGTATCTATTTCATGAAGGACTTGTTGCTGTACCTGTTCTCGCGCCTGCTGTTGGGAGTTCGCTCCAAGGCCCTGCTGGCCCTGATGTTCTGCTTTCTGTCGGCGTTTCTGTCGGCGTTCCTCGATGCCTTGACCGTGACTGCCGTGATCATCAGTGCCGCCGTGGGGTTTTACTCGGTGTATCACCGCGTCGCCTCGGGTAACGATCCGCGTCAGGACAGCGAATTCAGCGACGACAAACATCTGCCCACCCTCCATCAGGGTGATCTCGAACAGTTCCGCGCCTTTCTGCGCAGCCTGCTGATGCACGGTGCCGTGGGCACCGCATTGGGCGGAGTCTGCACGCTGGTCGGTGAACCGCAGAACCTGCTGATCGGCCATGAAATGGGCTGGCACTTCTCCGACTTCTTTACCCGGGTTGCGCCGGTATCCCTGCCGGTACTGGTTGCCGGGCTGGTCACGTGCGTGCTGCTGGAAAAGCTGCGCTGGTTCGGATACGGCACGCTGCTGCCGGATAACGTCCGTGCGGTGCTGGCCAACTATGCCGCCGAAGACAATGCCGAGCGCACCACACGCCAACGTGCAGCGCTGCTGGTGCAAGGCCTTGCCGCATTGATTCTGATTGCCGGGCTGGCGTTTCACATCGCCGAAGTGGGTTTGATCGGTTTGATGGTGATCGTGTTGATCACCGCCTTCACCGGTATCACCGACGAACACCGCCTGGGCACCGCGTTCAAGGACGCCATGCCATTTACCGCATTGCTGGTGGTGTTTTTCGCCGTGGTCGCGGTGATTCACGATCAGCAACTGTTCGCCCCGTTGATCCACTGGGTGCTGGCGCTGCCGGCGGACCAACAACCGGGCATGCTGTTCATTGCCAACGGCCTGCTGTCCGCCATCAGCGACAATGTGTTCGTGGCAACCATTTACATCACCGAAGTGAAGCGCGCATTCATGGCGGGTGAGATGACCCGTGAGCATTTCGAGACGTTGGCCATTGCGATCAACACCGGCACCAACCTGCCGAGCGTGGCGACCCCGAATGGTCAGGCAGCGTTTTTGTTCTTGCTGACTTCGGCGATTGCGCCGCTGGTGCGCCTGTCTTATGGGCGGATGGTCTGGATGGCGTTGCCGTACACCGTAGTGATGGGCTTGCTCGGATGGTATGCGGTGAGCTACTGGCTGTAACCCCGGGATAAATTGTCGGAGCCTTTGTGGCGAGGGGGCTTGTCGGATCGCCGCACCGCCCCGTTGGGCTGCGCAGCGCCCCCAAAACCTGCTACCGCGTTATAGCAGGTACACCGCGTGCGATGAAATTGCGGCTGCTTCGCAGCCGAGCGGGGGCAAGCCCCCTCGCCACAAAGGCTCGCTCGCACAAGGGTTTTGCGTTGTTATAGAGGGAGGATTCTCTCATCCGAGGCGGTGCCAGACGCGACCGTCACGGGTGAGCAACTCTTCGCCGGCCTTGGGGCCGTTTTCCCCGGCGGCATAACCCCGCACGCTGGAATCCTGCTGCCAGGCATCCAGGAACGGTTGCACCGCGCGCCAGCCGTTCTCGATGTTGTCGGCGCGCTGGAACAGAGTCTGATCGCCCGTCAGGCAATCGTAGATCAGGGTTTCGTAGCCGGTGGACGGCTGCATCTCGAAGAAGTCCTTGTAGGCAAACCCCAGCTCGATGTTGTCCATCTTCAGGGCCTGACCGGGACGCTTGGCCAACAGGTCGAACCACATGCCTTCGTTGGGCTGGATCTGAATGCGCAAATAGGTCGGCTGTAACTCGTCGACCTCGGTATCGCGGAACTGCGCATAGGGTGCCGGCTTGAAACAGATGACGATCTCGGTGTCACGCACGCTCATGCGTTTACCGGTACGCAGGTAGAACGGCACGCCGACCCAGCGCCAGTTGTCGATCATGACCTTGAGGGCCACATAGGTTTCGGTATTGCTGTCGGGGGCGACCTTGTCTTCCTGGCGATAGCCCGGCAGTGCCTTGCCGTCGATCTGACCTGCAGTGTATTGACCGCGCACCGAGTTGGCGCGGGCCTCCTCCACCGTCCAGGGCCTGATCGCGCCGACGACCTTGGCTTTCTCGCCGCGCACCGCATCGGCGCCAAACGCGGCGGGTGGTTCCATCGCCACCATCGCCAGCAGCTGGAACAGGTGATTGGGCACCATGTCCCGCAGGGCGCCGGTGTGCTCGTAAAAACTGCCACGGGTTTCCACGCCGACGGTTTCGGCGGCGGTAATCTGCACGTGATCGATGTAGTGATTGTTCCAGAACGCTTCGAACAGGCTGTTGGAAAAACGACTGACCAGAATGTTCTGCACGGTTTCCTTGCCCAGGTAATGATCGATCCGGTAGATCTGCTTTTCCGTCATCACCTTGAGCAGGCAGGTGTTCAAGGCCTCGGCCGTTTGCAGATCAGAGCCAAAGGGCTTTTCGATCACGACCCTTCTGAACGCCTCGGGGGTCTCCTCCAGCAAGCCGGCGGTACCGAGGCGACGTGCCACTTCGCTGAAGAAACGCGGTGCGGTGGCCAGGTAGAACACCGCATTGCCGGTTCCGCTGTCGGCGATTTTCGCCGCCAGCGCTTGATAGGTGCTGTCGTCCAGGAAATCGCCCTGGACGTAGCTGATGCCTTTGGCGAGCCTGGACCAGACCGCTGGATCAAGGGTGTGGTCACCCTTGCCAGCCATCTCGTTTCGAATGAAGTCTTCGAGCTTTTGCGCAAAGCCTTCATCGCTGATGGCGTTGTGGTCAACGCCGATGATCCGCAGTCCATCCCCGAGTAGCCCATTGCGCTTGAGGTTATACAGCGCCGGCACCAACAGACGCTTGACCAGGTCACCATGGGCGCCAAACAGGAACAGCGTCGTCGGTGGTGCGGGCTCAGCCTTGGATTTCCTGCGGATCGCATGGGTCATTTTTTCGAGGTCTCCACGTGGCCGCCGAAGCCGAAGCGCTGGGCCGAGAGAACCTTGTCGCCAAAGGTCCCTTGCCCACGGGAACGGTAGCGGGAGAATAGCGAATTCGACAGCACCGGCACCGGTACCGCTTGCTCCATGGCGGCTTCGATAGTCCATTGTCCTTCACCGCTGTCGGCCACGGACCCGGAGTAACCGTCGAGCTTTGGATCGCTGGCCAGGGCGTCGGCAGTCAGGTCGAGCAACCACGAGGACACCACGCTGCCACGACGCCAGACTTCGGCGATGTCGGCGACGTTCAGGTCGAAACGCTGGTCTGGCGCCAGGTTCTCGCTGTTTTTGGTTTGCAGGATGTCGAAGCCTTCGGCGAAGGCCTGCATCATTCCGTACTCGATACCGTTGTGGATCATCTTCACGAAATGCCCGGCGCCAGCGGGACCGGCGTGAATGTAGCCACGCTCGGCACGATCGTCGTCGGACTTGCGGTCCCTGGTGCGCGGGATGTCGCCCAGGCCCGGGGCCAGGGTTGCGAACAGCGGGTCGAGGCGTTTAACGGTCTCGGCATCGCCGCCGATCATCATGCAGTAACCACGCTCCAGGCCCCAGACGCCACCGGAGGTACCGACGTCGATGTAGTGCAGGCCTTTTTCCGACAAGGTTTTCGCCCGGCGGATATCGTCCTTATAGAAGGTGTTGCCGCCGTCGATGATGGTGTCGCCGGCTTCGAGCAAGGTGCTCAGGGTGTCGATGGTTTCTTCGGTCGGTGCGCCAGCCGGCAGCATGACCCAGACCGCACGCGGCCTGTCCAGGCCAGCGACCAGCGCTGGCAGATCGGTGACGCCTGTGGAGCCTTCTGTGGCCAGGGCTTCGACAAAGGCGGTATTGCGGTCAAAAACAACGGTGGTGTGCCCGTTGAGCATCAGGCGCCGCGCAATATTGCCGCCCATGCGGCCCAGTCCAATAATCCCGAGTTGCATGTGCTGATGCTCCCTACTACAAATAAAAGTGTGTCAAAGGTTATAGCCCAACGCGACTCATGAGGTTAGTCCAGAGCGTTGGCGTGAAGTTTCCGGGCATTGTGCCCGATCCTGATGGATAACGTCGGGAATCAAGCCGAAGACACAACGACCATGAAAAATAAAAAAGTTCCCTTCAGGAGCAAAAGAAATCAAAATTGGCGCCGATAGTAGATCAGCCGTTGTTTTCGAGGCGGTTCTACAGTTGAGACACGCCATTTGCGAGGTGAGCAATGGGCACAGTACACACCGCACTGCCAGCACAAACCCTTTACGTCACTATCCGTCGCGATGAATTGCGCCAGTTGAAGGACGAACGCGATCAATTGAAACAGGAGCTGGCGCAGTTGCGACTGCTGCTGCAAGCCAATCAGGTGCAGCCCCTGGCTGTGACGCAACGCGCCCCACTCGCCTGACCCCTCCTTTCAAGCGGGAGCAGTCTGCACTGCTTCCGCACCGGCTCACGCCCTGCCACCCTCGGCAAAGAAGACTGTTGGTGAAGTTGATTTCTATTTAATCGAATCAGCGGATAATGCCATTTCGACACTGCTTCATTGATTCATGGACGAAAGGCATCCGACAACTTCAGTGGGAGGCACACCATGAAACGCACAACATTGATCCTCGCCGGCCTGATGGCTTTGGGCTCCGCCAGCGCTTTTGCCGAAGGTGGAGCCGAACGCATGCGCTATTACTACGAAAGCCTGCGACTGGCCCAGCAACAAGCGTTGGGCCACCCCATCCAAAGCACTGAGCTGCGGGTGCCCGATGATCAAACCGCACAAATGACTGAAACCTACAGACCGAAATGATCCATGGACTTCTGACTGCGGCTCTAGGGGGCGTTCTCAATTAGTTTCCCCACCGCGTTGTCGCCTTAAAGCGGGCCAGGCAAGGCGTAGGCCGCTGGGAATGGTTGTTCCCTTTCCAAGGCCTACAACGCAGCATGGCCCGCCTTAAGGCACAACCCGAAGGGCCGGGCCTGCTGTTGTGCAGGGCTGTGTTGCTCGAAGCTGATTTGGAATGACCAAACTGCGCTTCTCGCGCCTTGCCCTGCACAACAGCAGACCCGGCGCGGCGGGGAAACTAATTGAGAACGCCCCCTAGGATCGGAGAAAACCGTCGGGCGTCCTGATGGACGCCCTTTCTTTGCCTGTCGAGTCAGAGGTTCTTGGTCCAGAACAGCATCCGTCCGTGGGCCGGGTCGAACATGCCAGCAGCGAAACCGGCTTTTTCATACGACCCCTGCGCCACGGCATTGCCTTCCAGCACTTCCAGGGTGAGCTTGCAGCAACCACGCTGACGGGCAATGTCCTCGACCTTTTGCAGCATCTTCTGGCTCAAGCCCAGGCCGCGAAATTTTTTCACCACCGACACATCGTGCACATTGACCAGCGGCCGGCAGGCAAAGGTGGAAAACCCCTCGAAGCAATTGACCAGCCCGGCCGGCTCGCCCCCGACAAAGGCCAGCACACTGAAAGCGTGGGGACGCCGGGCAAGCTCTGCCGGGAGTTGCGCCAGTACATGGGCTGGCAACGGCTAGCCGCCCCCCATCGGGTCCTCGGCGTAGTGGTTCAACACCAGACAAATAGCCTCGGCGTGCACCGGATTGGTGTAACTGGCCTGAAGCACAAGAATTTCTGCGGAGTCCATTTCCATCCTCGATCACACATGAAGTAGCCTCCAGCATGTATTTCACGCTGAAGTGCGCGCTGACCATAACGCGAGCACCGTGCCAACGACAATCGCAGCCGAGGAAATCTTTTGGCGCTCAAGCGCCCCAGATCAAGGCTTCGGTCCATCCCAGCTCGGCAAAATCCTCCGCCCGCAAGTGCGACTCACCGGCACAGAAAAACTCGTCGAGTTGCGGTGGCTTGACCGAAGTGCCGCTGAGCATGGCGTGAACCTGGCCGCGGTGATGGATCTGGTGTTCGAACAAATGGGACAGCAGACGCAAACGGCTGTCGTGCTGTGGGGTGTCGCGGGCGATGGTCACGATTTTGCCGAGGTCGGCATCGCGCATCTGCTCACAGTAGGCGATCAGCCGGCGGTCGACGTGGGCCTGTTCGCCAACGAGGTCCGGCGCCACGAGACAGGGCTCGTCTTCCTTGAAAAACACCTGGCAATCGGGATGCGGATCGTCGCCGCGCAATTCGCGCTCCAGAGCGTCCACATAAAACCAGTCACAGGTGAGGATGTGGTTGAGGGTGGCGCGGATAGTCGGGAAGAAACTGACCCGGGGCGCGCTCAGTTCCTGCGGGCTCAACTGACGCCAGGCCTTGGCCAGTCGGTGATTGGCCCAGGCGTTCTGATAAGCCATGGTCAGCAAATGGTGTGACAGGGGCTGATTCATGTTCGCTGCTCCCGATCAAATCCCGATCAAACTTCGGCAAACCGTTGCAGTTGCATTTCCTGTAATCGACTGAGGGTGCGGCGGAACGGAAACTCCAGATATCCCTCGGTGTAAAGCGACGCCATTGGCACCCGCGCTTCAAGGTACAGCGGAACCTTGCGGTCGTAGCATTCGTCCACCAGGGCGATGAAGCGTCGCACACCGTCGTCATGCACCGACAGCTGCGGCAACTCGCGGTCCCCCGCTTCCACCCGCTCGACACCGTCCTCGGTGCCACGGGCAATGCGCCCGGCGCGTTTCTGCGCGCTGAGGTTGGGCACCTCACTCAACAGAATAGCGCTGTAGGTATCGCACAGGGCGATGAAGTCCATGGCCGCGAAGGGTTGCTCGCACAGCGCGGCGTAACGGGTCCAGAGCACGGCCGGGCTGGCCTTGATCACCTCAAGGGAACGATAACCGACCCTGACCGACTCACTCGATACCGACTGGCCAACGCTCAACGTCTGGAACACTTCACCCAAAGCGCCGGGTTTATCGGGGTCGGCCACCCAATAACGTTGCGATCCGGCACCCGGATGCAGGCGATGGTCTTCCCCGCCATCCACTGCAATCACTTGCATATGCTGCTTGATCGCCGCAATGGCAGGCAGGAAGCGGTCACGGTTGAATCCGTCGGCGTACAACTGGTCCGGCGGCAGGTTGGAGGTGCAGACCACCACCACGCCCTGCTCGAACATCACCTGAAACAGGCGCCCGAGAATGATCGCGTCGCCGATGTCATTGACGAACAGCTCGTCGAAACACAGCACGCGCACTTCTTCGGCCAATTCACGAGCCAGCGCCTTGAGCGGATCGGCGGTGCCGGTCAGTTGAAACGAGCGTTGGTGCACCCAGCCCATGAAGTGGTGAAAGTGCTGGCGCCGCGCAGGTACCCGCAGGCTTTGGTAGAACTGGTCCATCAACCAGGTTTTACCCCGCCCCACGGGCCCCCACAGGTATACGCCGGAAATGGGCGAACGGCCTTCATGCAGCGCTTCGTGGCATTTTTGCAGCGCCCACACGGCATATTCCTGGGCCTCGTCCTGGACGAAGCCCTTTTGTTCGATGGCGTGCTGCCAGGCGCTTAAGGGGGAATCGATAGTCATGGGCGGCAGTATGCCATTGCGCATGGAAAACGCGACCGGTGATCGGCGGTTTTGTGCAGGAAGGAAAAGCACCTTGACGCATTAGATTACTACCATCATATTTTATAGATGTCGCAAACAATCTATTAAATCCTGTCGCCAGCCCCCTGGAGTCATCCCATGCATTACAAAGTCTTCGGTCGTAAAACCGGCTTGCGTGTTTCCGAACTGGCGCTGGGCGCCGGTAATTTCGGTACCGGTTGGGGCCATGGCGCCGAGCATGACGAAGCAAAACGCATTTTTGAGGGTTATCGGGAGGCCGGCGGAAACTTCATCGATACCGCCAACGGCTATCAGGGCGGGCAGTCCGAGGCCATGCTCAGCGAATTCATCGCCGCAGAACGGGATAGCCTGGTCATCGCCACCAAATACACCCTCGGGACTACACCCGCAGCCGGCATTTCCCACACGGGCAACAGTCGCAAGAACATGGTGCGCGCCGTCGAAGAAAGCCTTAAACGCCTGAAGACCGATCATATCGACCTGTTCTGGGCCCACATGAGCGATGGCGTCACGCCCATGGAGGAGATCCTGCGCGGCTTCGACGACCTGGTCAGTGCCGGCAAGATTCATTACGCCGGGCTGTCGAACTTCCCTGCGTGGCGCATCGCCCGCGCCGACCTGCTGGCCGAGATACGTGGCTTTGCGCCGATTGCGGCGATCCAGGTCGAGTACAGCCTCGCCGAACGCACCGCCGAACGCGAACAACTGCCGATGGCCGAAGCCCTGGGCCTGGCCGCGACCCTGTGGTCGCCGCTGGGTGGCGGCTTCCTGACCGGGAAATACCGCAACACTGAAGGGGACAACCGCGCGAACAAGCTGGGCGTGTTGATTCATGCTGAAAAAAGCGTCCGCGAAAGCGCTCTGCTCGATACCTTGATCGACGTCGCTGCAGAACTGGACGCCAGCCCGACCCATGTGGCCATTGCCTGGCTGCGGGAACAGGCCAAACGCTCGACCACGGCGCTGATTCCGATCCTCGGCTCCCGGACCCGGGAGCAACTGGATGCCACGTTGGGCGCGTTGAATGTGCAGTTGAGTAATGAACAACTGGCACGACTCGATGGCGTCAGTGACGTGGCCAAAGGCGTACCGCATGAATCCATTTCCGGTTCGTCCGCACGGTTCAGCGGCGGTCAGATCCTCGACCTGCCGGTCGTTCCAGTTGCCTGACACCCATCAAAACTGTAGGAGCGAGCCTGCTCGCGATGAGGGCGGAACATTCAACATCTATGTTGGCTGAACGATCGCTATCGCGAGCAGGCTCGCTCCTACATATCGACCTTATGTTTTGCCGCATACAGACACAGCATCTCCATCGCCAGCGTCGCCGCCGCCAGTGAGGTAATCTCCGCGCTGTCATAGACCGGAGCCACTTCCACCACGTCCATGCCCACCAGATTGATCCCGCGCAGACCGCCGCACACCGGTGTTCCGGTACCCGGGGCGAATATCACAACGACGAATTATTTTGCCATTACGACTTCAGTTGCCCTGGTGGGACTGGGCAAGGCCCATGGCTCGTGGGTGTATGTTCTGTGCAAACAAACGGCACTTGGCGGATGCGATTGTGCAAAGTCATGAGCGTCCACAATGGAATGCGGACACACAAGAAAGGCTCTCTTCAAAAAAGTCAATCGATTCGAGAGCAAGGCCGCTTTCACGTACGATCAGTTTTCCCAGCGTTTTAGCGGATTGTCAGCTGTTCCAGATCAGGTTCTGACGCGCGTAACCAGAATCGTCCAGCAGCCAACCACCTAAACGTTCCTTGGCCAAGGTCGATTTTTTACCGACCCAGATCACCACACCATCCGGCCTGACGATGACTCCCTCGCCAGCGGACAGCCTGTTATTGCGCGAATCCTCGCTGATAGACGCCGTTTGCAATCCCGGAAAATCACGTCGAAGATCGGCGGCCAGCCCATCGGCACGATGATGCACCAGGACAAACCGCCCCCCTCGCAGTAACTGGGTCAAGCTCTGTCGTGGTAATCGCTCGCCCTCAGGAAGCAGGCTCAGCAGGGGTAGACGTCGGCCCACCAAGCGATGATCGCCTCGGTGCCGCACACTGCCATAGCGCACGCCCTCTCCTGCCAGTGAACTGACCACCTTCTGCGCCACATACGGGGTCCGCGTCGCCTGCAACCCGATCCAGTGAATCAGACGGCCTACCGGGCCGGAAGCCGTATTGAAGCGGAAAAGCAGATCCGTGTTGCGCAATGCCGCCGCCGCGATAGGCTTACGCTCGGCCTCGTAACTGTCCAGGATATACATCGGCAATGTGCCCTGGATCACACCCGCCAGCTTCCAGGCCAGGTTCGCCGCGTCACCGATCCCCATCTGCAGACCTTGTCCTCCCGCGGGGACATGGGTGTGGGCGGCATCTCCCAGCAGAAATACCCTCCCCTGGCGGTAATGAGCAGCCAGGCGCTGCTGGCTGCGGTAACGAGCGCTCCACAGCACATGCGCCAATCCGAAATCGCTTCCCAGGATGTCCCTCATCCCACAGGCAATTTCCTCGTGGGTGACCGGCTGTTTGACCGGAGTATCCATGCGCTCGTTGTCTTCGATACTGACGCGATAACTGCCATCGGGTAATGGAAACAGGGCGACCAGCCCCCTGGAGACCGACCTTGCATGGACCGCGGGTGAAGGAGGATTTCTCAAGACAACGTCCGCAACCACCAACGAATGCTTGTAGTCCTGTCCGACAAACGAAATATCGAGAAACTGACGGACAGAGCTGTTGACCCCGTCAGCCCCCAGCACCCAGTCGTAGCAGCTATGCTGCACACTGCCGGACTCATTGTGTTCCAGGGTTACCTCAACCTGTGCCTCGCCGGTAACCAGAGCCTTTAGCGCATACCCACGCCTCAGATTCACCCCCAAGCGATTGACCCAATCGGTCAACACCGACTCGGTCTGAGACTGCGGGATAATCACCATGTGGGGATACTCACAAGAGAGTTTGGAAAACGAGAGCGTCCTGCCCGCCTTGTCACCCAGCGGCGCGCTTGCCCAGACGATCCCCCGGCGTATCATCTCTTCTGCCACGCCCCAGGCATTGAGCAGCTCCAGGGTGACGGGCTCCAAGCCAAAGGCCCGGGAATGGGGGGAGGCAACCGGTCTTTTATCGATGAGATCAACCGCTATTCCCAACTCGGCCAGGGCTGCTGCCACAGCCAACCCGACGGGGCCCGCCCCCACGACAAGGACCTGTTCGTTTTTAACGACCATGATCACCCACCTCTCCACAGCAGGGGCGGAAAGTGGCGACAATGACGTGCTGGTCGGTGACTCTCGTTTCCATGCTCTGCAGCCCGGCCGTTTGCGCGAGCTGGATCACCTCATGCTCTGATCGATAATCTGCCAGTGAACCCAGCAACCAGTTGATTAACGAGGTCAATCCCCAACCCGCGGGCTGGTTCTCCACCAGGCAGAAAAGGCCCTGAGGCTTGAGCACGCGACGGACCTCATTCAGGCCGGCAGACTTGTCGGCCCAATGGCCGAACGACATCGAGCACACCACCAGATCCATGCTTTGCGAGGGGAATGGCAAGGCTTCGGCAACGCCTTTGACGAACGAGGCGAAGGGACGTCGTTTAACGCCCTCGTCCACCATGCCTTGAGCCGGGTCGACGCCCTCGAAGCGCGCATCGGGCCACTGGGCGAACATGCGTTCGATCAGGGCGCCGGTACCACAACCAATGTCCAGAACACCCTCCGGGCTCGAGGTGCACAACCATCGGCTCAATATTCGCAGACATTCGTCATGGGCCTGGCTCAGTTTGGTACCGTACTTCTCTTCATAAGTCGGCGCAATACGGCTGAACGTATGCACAAAACCTGGATTTCCATTCCCTTTTCCGTCAGAAAAAACGCTAGGCATTATTTAGCATCCATATATCAATAGTTATCCATTACGGACCTTAGTAGCGAAACCCATCCTATACAAATTAAATAAAACAAATATACGCAGCCACCAATCAAACAAAATCCGCCCCCTGACTAGTGCCCTGACTCAAAAATAATCGCCCATTTTAAGTACTTTTATACAGTTGATCGCGAACTAGGGAAATCCTGAAAAAACCCACTATTTGGCAAAATGCCTGTCTGGAGCCCCCGTACTTTCAAAACTTATTTTTTTGGATGCTGGGCTTTTACAGATCATTCCTACAGATCATTCCTAAAATTTGGCCTCCCACCCCTGTTTCTGGACCGCTGCAATATTTTGTTACTTACTTATCATTTGATTTTCAATCTTAATAGTTAATCATAAATTCAACTGCAACAGCCGCACGGCGCTTAAAATTCAAAGTCAAAAATTCAACTTCATCCTGCAATCAAGGTCACTTTAAAAACCGCATGAGACATAAAGCTCCGCTGCTTCACCGTATCAGTACGACAAGTAAAAACGTTCATTCCATTACCAAGGAGATGGTATACGGTGCAAGCTTCCTTACGCCAAAAAGTTCTCTGCTTACAGCAGGCTATCGACCCCAACCTGCCTGGCCTGTTACTTGAAGTCGTTTTTCACGTGGTCACCGATCTTTCCACTTCGCAGTTGGTATCGCGTATCGAAAGAGTGGCCGAGCGGCATGCCTCTTTGCGGCAACGCTTTGTCATGCGCGGTGGCATTTACTGGATTGAACAGGTACCACCGCAACAGCGACGCTACTGCCAGGTGCGCACCTGTAATGAGGCATCAACCAATGCACTGCTGGTGCCAAGCCGCGAGCACATCGGGGTTGAGTCTGAGCGACTGTTCCACGCCGAAGTCGTGGAGCGCAACGACGGACAACGCTACCTAGTCTTCCGTATCCATCACACCATCGCCGACCTGTGGTCTATCGGCCTGCTAATTCGTGATTTTGCCAAAGACTGTAAAGACCGCTCCAGCGTCACCCTGGTGCCAAGACCGATTGCCCCGGTGATCGACCGTGAGTTCTGGCTGCACCAGATGTCGCAGGACACGCCGTTTTCCTTGCCCATGGCCTCCCAGGACCAGCGCACGAACCGCCGCATGGTGCTGTCCTCCTTTGTCATCGACCAGGAAACTACCGCTACATTGGCCCGACTGGCCACGGCCTGCGCGGTGACCCCCTACGCCATTCTGCTCGCCGCACAGGTACTGGCGCTGTCCAGAATCGGCCAGAGTCACCGTCTGTCGCTCGCGGTTACGTTCCATGGCCGCAATCGGGGCAACAAGGACGCGGTGGGTTACTTCGCCAATACGCTTGCCGTGCCTTTCGATGTCAGGGAAAGCAGCGTGGGCGAGTTTGTCAAACGCACCGCACAGCGCCTGGATGAAACATCAAAAGCCAGCGTCGGTGCCGGTTATCCCGAATTGGCAGATTTTATGGCACCACAGGGATGGGCACCGACCGTCCCGTCTAGTGCGGTGATTTTCCAGCAGGATATGCCAGGCATGCCAAGGGGATTGGCGGCAGCCCTGCTGGGACTGGGCACGGTGCAATTAGGCGAGATGGCGCTGACCGCGGTACAGGCACCGCCCAGCATCGGCCCCTTTGCCACTGCGCTGCTGCTGACGCGCCATGACGGCCAGTTGCATGGCCGGGTCGAGGTCGATCCTGCGCAGCATCCCGGTTGGCTGGCAGATGCGATAGCCGGTCAGTTCGCCGCGATCCTGAGGGAAATGGTGCGTGATCCACACGCCAGGCTGTCAGCCGTGCCAGCGTGCCTGATGCACCCGCCAAAAGCCCAGGGCCAAGCGAGGCCGGGGCCCGCGTTAGAGACATTGGTTGCCGCCTTTCTCCGGCAAGTCGCCATCGCGCCGGACCAACCCGCGCTGCTTACGCCCCAGGCCACCATCAGCTATGGCGAATTGGCCAGTCGAGTAGCCAGGCTTTCGGCAGCCATGCGCCTGCGCGGATTCGAACCTGAACAATCCCTGGCGATACTCCTGCCTCGCGATATCCATCTCGTCCCGGCCCTGCTGGCGGTCATGGCCTGCGGAGGCTGTTATGTGCCCCTTAGTGAAGCAAACCCTGTCGAACTCAACCGTTCGATTCTGGCCAAGGCCCGCTGCCGCGCGATCCTCACCGACCAGGAGGGCGTGACCCGTCTCGCCCTCCTGGCGCCCTGCTGGTCCTTGAGCGACCTGCTGTCGATGCCCAACGCCCCGCTGCAGGACCAGTCCAGGCTTCAAGCCAAGGCCTACATCCTGTTCACCAGCGGCTCCACCGGGGAACCAAAAGGCGTGGCGATCACCCATGCCAATGCCGCCAACCTGCTGCATTGGGCGGCTCAGGATTGTGGCCCCGAGTACCTGGCGCAAACACTGGCGGCAACCCCCACGACGTTCGATCTTTCGATTTTCGAGATGTTTGCCCCTCTTGTGGTCGGTGGCTGCGTCCGGCCCGTCTCCTCGGTCATGTCGCTGATCGACAATCCGGCCCTGCTGACCGGCACGACATTGATCAATACGGTGCCGTCGGTGGCCGACGCCTTGTTGCAGCATGATGTGCTGGATCCCTCCCTGCGCATGCTCAACCTCGCGGGAGAACCGCTGAGTCGGGATCTTTACCTGAGGCTTCAGGAAAAGCTGCCCGCCACACGCATCGTTAACCTCTACGGCCCGACGGAAACGACAACCTACTCCACCGCCCTGGTGATCGAACCCGCTCAACAGGAAATCACCATCGGTTTTCCACTGCCTGGCACCTGGGTTGATGTCGTGGATGAAAACATGCAGAGCGTCGGTATCGGTGTGCCTGGCGAACTGATCATCCATGGACGCGGCGTGGCGCAAGGCTATGTCAGCGACCCCGTGCGTAGCGCTGCTTCCTTTTTGCCAGCACCCGATGGCTTGCGTTGCTACCGCACGGGAGACTGTGTCCGCTGGTTGCCCGATGGCCGCCTGGACTTTATCGGTCGACGGGATGATCAGGTCAAAGTCCGCGGTTTCCGGGTCGAGCTGGGCCCCGTTCAGGCCGCGCTGCATGCCATTGAAGCCATTCGTGAATCCGCAGTGGTCGTTGTCGCGAAAGGACAGCAGCGCAGCATCGTGGCTTTCGTCTCCCTGAAAAAGCCGAGCGAAGATGAGTCGGTGCAGCGCAATGGCATAAATCAATACTTACTTGGCGTACTCCCCTATTACGCAGTACCGGACAAGTTTATTTTTCTTGAAGCCCTGCCAAGAAACAAACATGGCAAGATCGATAGAACCCTGCTCTTGAAACATGTGCCCCAGACTGCGCAAGAGCGCAAAATGCGAGAGGCGAGCGACCTCGAACAACGCGTCGCCAACTGCTGGCAAACAATCATCGGCCATCACATCCAACTCAACGAGAACTTCCTGGAAATTGGAGGTCACTCGCTTTCCCTTACGCATTTAACCGGTCTATTGAGAAAAGAATTCAATATTCATATTTCACTACATGATCTCTGGATCAGGCCAACCATAGAACAACAGGCCGAATTCATTCACAAGTTACTAAATTCGGCACTGACAAAGCCTGCCGCCGCGCCAATCCCACGACTTGACCGAAAGATCTCTCATCATTAATCAGGAGTACCGCATGAACGTTGATACATGCCGGACTGCAGCTTTCCCTGCGTCATACGGCCAGGAACAGATCTGGTTTCTGAACGAACTGAACCAGAACTCCCAGCTGGCTTATACCATGGCGATGAAAGTATCTATTGTCGGGAAACTGAGCACACTGCGGTTGCAGCGCGCGGTCAACAAAGTGGTGGCCTCCCAGGAAGTTTTGAGAACCTCATTTGCCTATAATAACGAGAAGTTGAGCCAAGTCATTTCACCCTCCGCCACACTGACCATTCGCTGCGTGGAGTGCATTGACGATGTACAGACGCTGCAACGCCTGATCAACATGGAAGTTCAGCGTGGCTGGTCGCTAAGCAGCGCTCCGCTGTACCGCCTGCTGCTGATAACAACCGGCGACCGGCAACATGAGCTGATCATCTGCACCCACCATATCGCCTGCGATGGCATCTCGCTGCAACTGCTGCTGCAAAAAATAGTCGTCGCCTATCAAGGCCAAGGCCATGAGGGGGCACCCACAATCTTGGATGAAGAGGCCCTGCAATTCGTCGACTATGCGGCCTGGTCAAGACAGCACGAATATGCCGGACTCGAGTACTGGCGCAAGCAGTTGGCCGACGCCCCGACGATCCTGGATATTTCGACAAGGCCCGGCCGAAGCGAACAACGGACATTTGTCGGCGCGCGAATTCCTGTCGAGTTCAGCCACCACCAATGGCAGGCAGTGCGCCAGCTGTTCAGACCCCAGGGCATCTCCTGCGCAGCGGTGTTTCTGGCGGCCTACTGCGTCGTCCTGCACCGACTGGCCGAGCAGGACGACATTCTGATCGGGCTGCCAACCTCAAATCGCCTGCGCCCGGAGTTGGCACAGGTGATCGGCTACCTGTCCAATATGTGCGTGTTTCGCAGCCGGTATGGTCAGGACCAGAGCGTTACGGATTTTCTTCAACAGATTCAGCTGACCCTTACCCATCTGATCGAGCACGGGGAAACCCCTTTCCAGCAAGTGCTGCAAAGCGTTGAGCATACACGGCAAGCCGGTATGACTCCGTTGTTCCAAGTACTGTTTGGCTATGAGCAGGACGTTCAACGCACGCTGGATACCGGTGACCTTCAATTGACGGTCTCGGATGTCGATACCGGGGCCGCACGCCTCGATCTGTCGCTGTTCCTGTTCGAGGACCACGAACTCAACGTATACGGCTTTCTGGAATATGCCACGGACCGTATCGACGCTGCGGCTGCCGAAAACATGGTCCGCATGCTCACCAGAGTGCTGCGCGAGTTTGTCACGGCGCCGCAGGCCCCGCTGAACGCTGTACAGCTGGGGGCGGTGGACTCCGAAGAGCAGGCATCCGCGATTACGCCGGCATTCCCGAGCGTGCCAGCCCGACTGTTCGCGTTGACAGACAGCAATCCCAGTGCGACCGCGCTGCGTGACGAGCAAGGCGAACTGACCTATGCGCAGTTGCGCCAGCAGATCATGCAGGCGGCGGCTGCCCTGCGCACCCAGGGCGCGAAATCCGGTACCCTGATCGCGGTCATCGGCGAACGCGGCATCCCCTGGGTAGTCACCATGCTAGCCATCTGGCAAGTTGGAGGCATCTACGTTCCGTTGTCCAAGGACCTGCCCGAACAGCGTCTGCAAGGCATCCTGGCGGAACTCGACGGGGCTATGCTGATTACCGACGACAGCGCGCCGGAACGCTTCGGGCAACCTGTGACGCTGGCCATGGACGCGTTGTTGGCCGATGCCGCAACGCATCATGAGCAGCACGCGACGGACGCCAGCCTCCAGTCCGGTTACATAATGTTCACCTCCGGATCGACCGGCAAACCTAAAGGCGTGCACGTCAGCCAGGCCAACCTGGTCGCTACCCTGAGCGCATTCGGCCAACTGTTGCAGGTGAAGCCAAGCGACCGGATGCTCGCGCTGACGACCTTCTCCTTCGACATCTCGCTGCTGGAACTGCTGCTTCCCCTGATGCAGGGCGCCAGCGTGCAGATAGCCGCCCCACAGGCTCAACGGGACGCAGAAAAGCTCGCTGGCTATCTCGCCGATCTCCAGATCACCCTTGTCCAGGCCACGCCAGTGACCTGGAGGCTGCTACTGTCGACAGGCTGGCAGCCACGGGAAAGCCTGACCCTGCTGTGCGGAGGCGAAGCGCTGCTACCGGATCTGGCGGACAGGTTGTGCCTGCCCGGCATGACCCTGTGGAACCTCTACGGCCCGACCGAAACGACGATTTGGTCCACGGCCTGTCGCCTTCAACCTGGCGCCCCGGTGCAACTGGGCCATCCCATTCCCGGTACGCAAGTGGCCTTAGTGGATCGGAACCTGCGCAGCGTCCCCAGAGGGATAATCGGCGAATTGCTGATCTGCGGTCCCGGCGTCAGCCAGGGCTACTATCGCAACCCGGTTGAAACGGCGAAGCAGTTCGTACCGGACCCGGTTGCTGCAGGTAGGCGCGCCTATCTGACCGGCGACAGGGCGCGCATGCTGCAGGACGGTTCACTGGTCTATATCGGTCGACGTGATGACCAGATCAAGCTACGCGGCCATCGTATCGAGCTGGGAGAGGTCGAGGCAGCACTGCGAACACTGCCCGGGGTACGGGATGCCGCCGCCCAACTCCACGGCCAGGACGCAAGCCGGGGCATACAGGCCTTCGTCCAGCTTTGCGCAACGGTCGATGATAGCCGGATCGATATCGGCCACTGGCTCGAGATACTGCGCCTGGCACTGCCTGAGGCGTGGCTGCCGACTGAGTATTACAGAATCGATGGCATTCCCCTCACCTACAACGGCAAGCGGGACAGGAAACGCCTCCTGCCCCAGGCCGTCAGGCTGCAAACGCCCAGCCAGCGGGCCGCCCCCGGGAGTGACACCGAGACCCAGGTTCAGCAGATCTGGTGCGAGCTGCTCAACCTCGAGGATATCGGCGTCACGGATGACTTTTTCCAGTTAGGCGGCCACTCCATTCTGGTGGCGCGCATGGTCGAACGCATCGAAACCACGTTCGGACGGCGCGTACCTATCGCAGATATCTATTTTTCTCCGACGATCGCCCGTGTGGCGGCGACGCTGGATTCCATGGCATTCGAAAGAGGACTGGCTGCACACAGCATGAAAGGCGATTGGGAATTCACCGCCATCAGCCTTCAACACAACGCCGACAGCACAGTCGCCGTTCAGGAGAGATAAATCATGCAATGCCCCAACATCGATTCTTTCGAGGCAGCACTGCGCTCGCTGCCCGCTGCCCGCGACGCACTCGGTGCATATCCGTTATCCAGCGAACAAAAGCGCCTCTGGTTACTGGCCCAACTGGCGGGTATGGCAACGTTGCCGGTAACGGTGCGTTATGAGTTCACCGGCACGGTGGACTTTGCTATCGTGCAACAGAACCTGAGCTCATGGATCTCACACAGCGAGTCCCTGCGCAGCCTGTTCGTCGAAGTGCTGGGACGCCCCGTCAGGCTTCTGATGCCTACGGGCCTGGTGAAATTGGAGTTCTTCGATCACCCGCAGTCTGATGCCGACATGGCCGGGCACCTGGGTGCCGCCTTCGAACTCGATAAGGGACCGTTGCTGCGTGCGTTCATCACTCGAACCGCCGCGCAACACCATGAATTGCAACTGGTCGGCCATCCTATCGTGGTGGACGAACATGCCTTGCAACGAATTGCCCAGTCCCTCTTCCAGGCCGAACCCGATCATCATCACCCCGCCGTCGGTGCGCTGGCCGAGGTGTTCCAACACGAACAGACGCTGGCACGGGATGCGCCGACCACCGAGCAATGGCAGCAATGGGGAATAGGCCTTCAGGCGCCTGCTGCCACGGAAATTCCGACCGAAAATCCCCGCCCCACCATCAAGGGTTCAGATCGTCAGGTACATGAAGTCCTTACCGCATGGGGCGACCGATCAGTAGCAGAAGCCGATATCGTCGCCAGTTGGCTGGCGGTACTGATGCGCTGGCAGGGATCGCAATCGGCGCTTTGCGCAATCAAGGTGCGCGACAAGGCGCATGCCAACCTGATCGGCCCGCTGCAAACCTACCTGCCGGTCCGCGTCGATACACCGGATGACAGCACCCTGGAACAACTGCGACGTCAGGTGGAAGAACAGCTCAACGGCAACGACCATCCCTCCTTCTCCACGTTGCTGGAAGTTTGCCCGCCGAAGCGGGACCTGAGTCGGACGCCCTACTTCCAGACCGGCCTGCACCTCATCGCGGACGATGTTCAACAGCGCTCCACCCGCGCGGGTAACCTGACGCGCCTGTCAACGAAGCAGCCCTGCAGCGACCTTGACCTGTTCATCTCCTGCTGGATTAACGAAGGCACCCTTGGCCTGACGCTGGATTATGATTGCGCCGTGCTGAATTCGAGCCAGATTGGGGTTCTGGCCCAGGCGCTCATCAGCGTATTGTCAGCGCCCGGCAAGCAGCCAATCGCAACCGTTGCGCTGATGGGCCAGCAAATGCAGCAAACCGTTCTAGCTCAGGCCCATGGCCCGCGTACGACATTGCCACAGCTGACGCTGAGCGAACTGGTCGGTGCCAGCACGGAAAAATCCCCGCAGGGCATTGCGGTTATCGACCACAGCCAGCAACTCAGCTACGGCGAGCTATGGGCAAGGGCCGCACTGGTGGCGGCGAATATCAGCCAGCATGTGCCAAAACCCGGGAGCATCATCGCCGTGGCACTGCCGAGGTCGGCCGAGTTCATTGCCGCGCTGCTGGGGGTACTGCGAGCAGGTCATGCGTTCCTGCCCATCGATCCCCGTCTGCCCACCGACCGCATCCACTTCCTGATTGAAAACAGTGGCTGCGAGCTGGTCATTACCTCTGACCAGCAATCCGTGGAGGGGTGGCCAGAGGTCGCCAGGATACGAATGGAGGCGCTTGATCCAGGCATTCGCTGGGCGGCGCCCAAGGGGCTCAGCCACCGCGATGCTGCCTACCTGATCTATACCTCCGGCAGCACCGGCGCTCCAAAGGGGGTCATTGTCGAGCACAGGCAAGTCGTCAACAACATCCTGTGGCGGCAACGAACCTGGCCGCTGACTTCACAGGACAACGTGCTGCATAACCATTCGTTCAGCTTTGACCCCAGTATCTGGGCGTTGTTCTGGCCGCTGCTGAGCGGTGGCGCCATCGTACTGGCGGATGTCAGGACCATGGAGGACAGCACCGCTCTGCTCGATCTGATGATCCGTCATCACGTCAGCGTGTTGGGTGGCGTACCGAGCCTGCTCGGCACCCTGATCGACCACCCGTTCGCCAATGACTGCCGGGCGGTCAAGCTGGTGCTCAGTGGCGGCGAAGTCCTCAACCCCGAACTGGCACACAAGATTAAAAAGGTTTGGCAGGCAGACGTCGCCAACCTCTATGGCCCCACCGAAGCGACCATCGATGCGCTGTATTTTGCGATCAACAAAAACGGCGCCGGCGCCATTCCAATTGGCTATCCAGTCGACAATACCGAAGCTTATATCGTCGACCCCGATCTCAATCCGGTCCCTCCAGGCGTTCCGGGAGAAATCATGCTCGCCGGCCAGAACCTAGCGCGTGGCTATCGGGGCAAACCTGGGGAGACCGCGCAGCGCTTCCTGCCCAACCCATTTGGCAACGGACGCTTGTATGCAACGGGCGATCTGGGACGACGCTGGTCATCGGGGGCCATCAGCTATCTGGGCCGACGCGACCACCAGGTGAAGATTCGCGGGCATCGCATTGAGCTCAATGAAGTGGCTCATCTGTTGAGCCAGGTGCTTGAGCTGAAGGAGGCCATCGTCTTCGCCCAGCACGCGGGAACCGAACAGGCACGACTAGTGGCGGCCATCGAGCAACAGCCCGGCCTGAACAGTGACGGCATCAAACAGGAATTGCTGCGCCATTTGCCGGCCTATCTGATCCCCAGCCAGCTCCTGCTATTGGACGAACTGCCAAGAACCGCCACCGGCAAGGTCGACATGCTCAAGCTGAATCAGTTGACGGCCCCCCAACTGAACGACGCCACGGCCACGGAATGCCGTGTGCCACGCACCGACCTTGAACAGTCGGTCATGGAGGATTTCGCGCAAGTACTCGGCCTCGCGGCGGCAACGCTGGACACGGATTTCTTCGAGCAAGGCGGTAACTCGATTCTGCTCACACGCCTGGCAGGCACCCTGGCGGCCAAATACCAGGTGCAGATCCCACTGCATGAACTTTTCCTGATACCGACCCCGGCAGCGGTGGCGCAGGCGATTGAAATCTACCGTCGCGAAGGCCTCACGGCCCTCCTGTCACGCCAGCATGCACAAACGCTGGAGCAGGACATCTACCTGGAAGAACACATCCGGCCGGACGGCTTGCCGCATGCCAACTGGTACCAGCCTTCTGTCGTGTTCCTGACCGGAGCCACCGGCTACTTGGGGCTGTACCTGATTGAACAGTTGCTCAAGCGCACCACGAGCCGGGTCATCTGCCTGTGCCGCGCGAAGAGTGCCGAGCATGCCAAGGCCAGGATTCTGGAAGGCCTGAAAACCTACCGCATCGACCTGGGCAGCGAACTGCACCGGGTAGAGTGCCTCGAGGGCGATCTGGCTTTGCCGCACCTGGGCCTGAGCGAGGATCAATGGCAAACGCTGGCCGAAGAGGTCGATGTGATTTATCACAACGGCGCCCTGGTCAACTTCGTCTATCCCTACAGCGCGCTCAAAGCCACCAACGTGGGAGGCACGCAGACCATCCTGGAATTGGCCTGCACCACTCAACTCAAGAGTGTTCAGTATGTCTCCACCGTGGATACTCTCCTGGCGACGCATATCCCCCGCCCCTTCATCGAGGACGACGCCCCCCTGCGTTCCGCCGTCGGCGTGCCAGTGGGCTACACCGGCAGCAAGTGGGTGGCTGAAGGGGTGGCCAATCTTGGCCTCTGCCGCGGTATTCCGGTCAGCATCTTCCGCCCGGGGTTGATCCTGGGCCATACCGAAACTGGCGCCTCGCAGAGCATCGACTACCTGCTGGTGGCGCTACGGGGTTTCCTGCCCATGGGAATCGTGCCGGATTACCCGCGCATCTTCGACATCGTGCCTGTGGACTACGTCGCCGCGGCGATCGTTCACATATCGCTGCAACCGCAAGGCAGGGACAAGTTCTTCCATCTGTTCAACCCGGCGCCGGTCACCATCCGTCAGTTCTGCGACTGGATCCGCGAGTTCGGCTATGAGTTCAAGCTGGTCGATTTCGAACACGGTCGGCAGCAGGCGTTGAGCGTACCGCCCGGGCACCTGTTGTACCCGCTGGTGCCCCTGATCAGGGATGCCGATCCGCTGCCTCACCGTGCGCTGGATCCTGACTACATCCATGAAGTGAACCCCGCGCTGGAATGCAAGCAGACCTTAGAGCTGCTGGCCTCCTCGGACATCGCCTTGCCGGAAACGACAAAGGCCTACGCGCACACTATTTTGCGTTACCTGACAGACACCGGCTTCATGGCCAAGCCTGGCGTGTAGCGGATTGATCAGAAACAGGACGAATATCATGGAATCGATAGCCTTTCCCATTGCACATGCGCCCTTCATCCTGGGCTGCCCGGAAAACCTGCCGGCCACCGAGCGGGAGCTTGCCCCCTCTGCGGTGATGGCACGGCAGGTTTTGGAGTATCTGGAAGCGTGCCCCCAACCGAAAAACCTCGAGCAGTACCTCGGCACGCTCCGTGAAGTCATGGCGCAACTTCCCTGCGCTGCCACAGGGCTGATGACCAATGATCCACGGGAAAACCAGGAAACCCGGGACAACGATTTCGCCTTCGGTATCGAACGGCACCAGGGCGACACTGTTGCCCTGATGGTCAACGCCGCCCTCGATGCGGCGATTCAAACGGGCGAGCTGGTCCAGCGCAGTGGCGCCAGCCTGGATCACTCGGAATGGAGCGACATGATGTCCGCCGCGCAGGTGATCCTGCAGACGATTGCCAGCCCCCGGCTCATGCCCGAATCCCGCGTGATGTTCCAGGCACCGAAAAGCAAGGTCGAGGAGGATGATCAAGACCCCCTGAGACGCTGGGTGCGCGGCCACCTGCTGTTCATGGTCCTGTGCCAGGGCATGAGCCTGTGCACCAACCTCCTGATCAGCGCTGCCCACGATAAGGACCTCGAACTGGCTTGTGCACAGGCCAATCGGCTGATTCAACTGATGAACATCTCGCGCATCACGCTCGAGTTTGCCACCGATCTGAACTCGCAACAGTACGTCAGCCAGATTCGACCGACCCTCATGCCGCCGATCGCACCACCCAAGATGAGTGGCATCAACTGGCGTGACCATGTGGTGATGATCCGTTTGATGCGCCAGTCCACCGAGGCCTGGAACTTCATTGAACAGACCTACCCTCAACTGGCTGAACGTATGCGAACCATATTGGCGCAGGTCTACAGCGCTCATCGTGGGGTCTGCGAAAAGTTCGTTGGCGAAGAAAACACCAGTTTGTTGGCAAAGGAAAACGCCACTAACACCGCCGGCCAGGTGCTGGAAAACCTGAAGAAATCAAGATTGAAATACCTCAAGACAAAAGGTTGCGCCGGTGCGGGATAACGCCTGACTGCACCTCGCACACCATTAAAACCGGTCCGATATACGGAAAAGCAAAGGAGAGAACCATGCCGACATTCCTGGGGGAGGACGACGCAGTGCCATGCGTTGTCGTCGTTAACGCCGACAAACAATATTCGATATGGCCAAGCGCAAGAGACATTCCATCGGGTTGGTCCGAAGCAGGATTCAAGGGGGCACGCGCAGACTGCTTGAAACATATCGCGGAGATCTGGCCAGAGCCAACGAAATAGATACAACGTGATGCAAAAAAGATTGCGTGAAATATCAATTAACCAAAGCAAGGTAGAAAAATGACTTTTACCCATCGCACCACCGACCAAGTCAAGCCTCCGGTACTGGATATGCCCGGCCTGTCAGGCATTCTTTTCGGCCACGCCGCTTTCCAATACCTGCGAGCCAGCTGCGAACTGAATCTGTTCGAGCATATCAGCGACCTGCGCGAAGCCACCAAGGACAGCATCAGCAACCGACTGAAACTGCAGGAACGCGCCGCCGATATTCTGCTGCTGGGCGCTACCTCCCTGGGCATGCTGGTCAAGGAAAACGGCATCTACCGCAATGCCGATGTGGTTGAGGACTTGATGGTCACGGACGACTGGCAACGTTTCAAGGATACCGTGGCCTTTGAAAACTACATCGTCTATGAAGGGCAGCTGGACTTCACCGAGTCCCTGCAGAAAAACACCAACGTCGGTCTGCAGCGTTTCCCAGGCGAAGGGCGAGACCTCTATCACCGCCTGCGACAGAATCCTAAACTGGAAAACGTGTTCTATCGCTATATGCGCTCGTGGTCCGAACTGGCCAACCAGGACCTGGTCAAGCACCTCGACTTGTCGCGCGTGAACAAATTGCTCGACGCGGGCGGCGGGGACGCGGTCAACGCCATCGCCCTGGCCAAACACAACGAGCACCTGAACGTAACGGTACTGGATATCGACAACTCCATTCCGGTCACTCAGGGCAAAATCAATGAATCCGGACTCAGCAACCGGGTAAAAGCCCAGGCACTGGATATCCTGCACCAGCCCTTCCCCGGGGGTTACGACTGCATTCTCTTCGCCCACCAATTGGTGATATGGACCCTGGAAGAAAACACTCACATGCTGCGCAAGGCCTACGATGCGCTGCCAGATGGCGGCCGTGTGGTCATTTTCAACTCCATGTCCAACGATGAAGGCGACGGCCCGGTCATGGCCGCACTGGACAGTGTCTACTTTGCCTGTCTGCCTGCCGAGGGCGGCATGATCTACTCCTGGAAACAGTATGAGGGCTGCCTGGCGGAAGCCGGCTTCAAAAAACCCGTACGCACCGCGATTCCAGGCTGGACCCCACACGGCATCATCGTGGCCTACAAGTAATTCTGCCTCCTCCGACCTCACTGGGGCCGGAGGAGGCATTTCAAAATTTCAGTATTGACGCCACCTGGCGATAGGGACACCAACATGGCACGGCCACCCGAAACAAATGTTGCGGTGCCGCAACAGATAAGACAGCTTTTATACAGCCAACTTATTTCGCAATCGGTTCAAACCTTTTGTGAACTGCGCCTGCCTGATGTCCTGCAAGCAGCCGGCCAGCCCACCTCCATCGAACGGCTGGCTGAGCAGACACACACCCATATCAGTGCCCTGTCACGCTTGTTGAAAGCATTGAAGCCATTCGGGCTGGTAAATGAAACCGACGAAGGTTTTTCCTTGACCGCTCTCGGCGCCAGTCTGACCCATGACGCCTTTGCTTCCGCTCAGCCCAGTGCTCTGTTGATCAATGGTGAAATGGGCCAAACCTGGCGTGGCATGGCGCATACGATCCGAACCGGCGAATCCAGCTTCAAGATGCAATATGGCATCAGCCTGTTCGAGTATTTTGAACAGCACCCGGAACGCCGGGGCATCTTTGACCGTTCCCAGGACATGGGACTGGATCTGGAGATTCCGGAAATACTGGAGAACATCAACCTGCATGACGGTGAGATCATCGTCGATGTAGGGGGTGGTTCGGGGCATTTGCTGATGCACATGCTGGACAAGTGGCCAGAAAGCAAAGGCATACTCTTCGATTTACCCGTCGCGGCAAAAATCGCGCAAGAACATCTGCACAAGATTGGAAAAGCTGGCTGCTTCGAAATCGTCGCCGGGGACTTCTTCAAGAGTCTGCCAGACAATGGCAGCGCTTACCTGCTGTCCCATGTCTTGCACGACTGGGGCGACGAAGACTGCCAGGCCATATTGGCCACCTGCCGACGGAGCATGCCGGACAATGCGCTGCTGGTTGTAGTGGACCTGGTGATTGACCAGGGTGAAAGTGCCCAGCCCAATCCCACGGGCGCAATGATGGATCTTTACATGCTGTCCTTGTTCGGTATCGCCGGTGGCAAGGAGCGCAACGAGGTTGAATTCAGAACCCTCATTGAAAACAGCGGCTTCATCGTCAAACAGGTAAAGCGCCTGCCAAGTGGGAACGGCATTATCTTCGCCTACCCGAAATAGATGATCACCATCGCCCCTCGCCACTTTCCAGAGGGGCTCTTTATTTACGGGTCATTTCCCGCCTGCATGATTACAAGGAAAACACATGTCGACGCTGGTCTATTACGTAGCTGCCACCCTGGATGGTTACATTGCCACTCAACAACACAAACTGGATTGGCTGGAGAACTTTGCGCTGGGGGATGACGCAACGGCCTATGATGATTTTTACCAGACGGTCGGAGCGGTGGTCATGGGGTCGCAGACCTATGACTGGATCATGTCGAACGCTCCCGATGACTGGCCCTACCAGGATGTACCCGCCTTTGTCATGAGCAACCGGAATCGGTCAGTCCCCGCCAATCTGGATATTACCTTCGTACGCGGTGATGCCGGAGCCATCGCGGCCAGGGCCAGGCAAGCGGCGAAGGGCAAGAATGTCTGGCTGGTCGGTGGCGGCAAAACGGCAGCCTGTTTTGCCGACGCCGGGGAGTTGCAGCAGCTGTTCATCACTACCGTTCCGATCTTTCTGGGCTCCGGCGTTCCCGTACTGCCCGTTGACCGTGCGCTTGAAGTCGTTCTCAGAAAACAGCGGGCACTGCAGAGCGGTGCCATGGAATGCGTCCTGGACGTGAAAGCGGATTAACGCACGCAAGACGATCGTGTATCGAAACTCGCAGCGTCGGACCCCAAGGAAGAAACCAGTGAAACGTTTGGCATTGAGTTTATGTTTGCTGGCCGTTGTCGTTCTGGCGAGTGTTCATGGAATAGGGATGGTGAAACCCGCCGCCCTGACAGCCGCCGATGCTCGCGATATCGGCTATTTGAATGTACGCAATAATCTGGGCGTCATCGCCGCTGCCCCACACCCCACCGCGTCACCACGCCAGGCCGCTGTCAGGCATTACTTGCAGGAAACGATTGTGGGTATGGGTTACCAGGTGGTTGAGCAACCCTTTCGATTTACCATCGAAAGCATGGTGAACCGGCAGAAAATGCTCTACGCCGAGCTGAACGAGCACCAGCGCCAAGCATTCGATGCTGAGCTGGCCCGGGTGGGCGCGGACAGTTTTGAAAAGGAAGTGCGAATTCGCTCCGGCCTGCTGGAAGGCAACAGCGGCCACGGAATCAACCTGATAGCCTCACGCCGCGTACCGGGAGCGACCGCGACGGTCCTGTTCATGGCGCATTACGACAGCGTCGGAACCGCCCCAGGGGCCAGTGACGATGGCATGGCCGTCGCCTCGATACTCCAGCTGATGCGGGAAACCGTTACCCGCAGCGATGCCAAAAACAATGTTGTCTTTCTTCTCACCGATGGCGAAGAACTGGGTCTACTGGGAGCGGAGCGTTACGTCTCGCAGCTCAGCGCGCCGGAACGTGAAGCCATCCGCCTGGTATTGAACTTCGAAGCCAGGGGTAACCAGGGCATCCCTTTAATGTTCGAGACCTCGCAGAAGGACTACAACCTGATCAGGAACCTGAACGCAGGGGTTCGGGACATCATATCCTTCTCATTCACTCCCCTGATTTACAAGATGCTGCAAAACGACACAGACCTTACGGTTTTCAGGAAAAAAAACATCGCGGGGTTGAATTTTGCGGTCGTGGAGGGTTTTCAACACTACCACCACATGAGCGACACGGTGGAGAATCTTGCGCCAGAAACCTTGTTTCGCTACCAAAAGACAGTGCGTGACGTGGGTAACCACTTTATCCAGGGTATCGACCTCTCCTCCCTGAGCGCTGACGAGGACGCAACCTATTTCCCACTGCCAGGCGGCACGCTGCTGGTACTCCCTTTGCCCGCCATGTATGCGCTGGGCATCGCCTCGTTCGTGCTCTGCGGTCTTTGGGCGCAACGCTGCCGCACTCGCCGCCAGCATCAGGGCAAGAATTCCGCGCTGCGACCCATGGCCATTGTCCTGTTCGGCATTGCCTGCGCGGCTCTTGCTTTCTACGTCCCCAGCATTGCCTATCTGTTCGTCATCCCCGGCATGCTTCTGGCTTGCGCCATGTTGTTGCGAAGCCTCTCCATCTCCTATTCGATCATGCTGCTGTGCGCTTATGCCTGCGGGATACTCTACGCGCCTATCGTCTACCTGATTTTATCAGGCCTTAAAATGCCGGTCATTGCCGGGATCATTGCACTCATCCCCCTCTGCCTGCTGGCCGTGGGACTGGGCCCAGTGTGGGCGAAGCTACAATTTGACGACATTTAGCTTTGCTGGGGTTCTTGATCGGTCTCACGCAAAGCGTCGTAGAGCGTCGTCTTCCCGATTTTGAGCCGTATTGCCACTTCACGAACGTTGACCCCCTGTGTCAGCAGTACCCTCGCTATTTGCAATATACGGATCGATTCGGCTACACAGCGTTGCCGGAATTGGTCGATAAATTTGGCGGGAATGTCCTGAAACACTGCCGGCGCCAAGCCAATATCGTTGAGGCACTTGAGCTTGGCGATGGCGACCAATACGCTGTCCAAGCTGGCCTTGCCGGGATCGGTCTTGAGATTACTGAACGAGATGGCAGTAGCTTGCTCGCTGCGCGTGTCGTCGGGGTCGACTTCCTCGTCGCCCAGCAGTCGCTCGAGAGCCGCCTGGTCATCTGCACTCAAGCGCGTGAATGATCGCTTGCTGCCTGGTTTCGTAGCTGCGCACGGAAGAACGGATGACACGATCAAGGTGATCGCAGGCAGGTGGCTCCAGGCGTTGCGCACGAAACCAGTCATGCGCCATCTCGCGACCATGGCCGGCTTGTGGATCGAAGGGTAATACCTCCTCGCCTAGCCACTTGCCTAATCGTTGTAGGTCAGTTCCATTTGTAGGCCGGAAATCAAGAACGGCGCAGATGGTGCGCCGATGTCGTTGACCCTGTCTGCCGCCAAATTCATACGAGGCTAACATTTCGGCCGTCGTACTGAGCTGTATGGCCAGCCACTGCACGGCGCTTGGATCGAGTTCGTTGTGACACTCCGGAAATCTGCCGTGCAATTCCATACTTTTGAGCTGAACCGCGAAACCGATCCGACCTTTATTGGTCATGCCGGGCAGCAACGCGACCTCTTCAACAGTAAGAGTCCACAAGTCCTGATTGTCTGAATCATTCCATGAATACGCCACGGCAAGCCCTTCCATGTGTTGGTTGGGTGACGTACATGAAAATGGCGACCGTTTTGGCGGTGACGGGAAGTCTAAATGTCGTCAAATTGTAGCTTCGCCCACACTGGGCCCACATTGGGTTTTGTACTACCGATCGACCTTATGCCTGGCCGCATACAGACACAGCATCTCCATCGCCAGCGTCGCCGCCGCCAGTGAGGTAATCTCCGCGCTGTCATAGACCGGAGCCACTTCCACCACGTCCATGCCCACCAGATTGATCCCGCGCAGACCGCCGAGGATCTCGAGCGCCTGCACCGTGCTCAAGCCGCCGCACACGGGGGTTCCGGTGCCTGGGGCGAACGCCGGATCGAGGCAGTCGATGTCGAAGGTCAAGTACACGGGGTTGTCGCCGACCCGCGCCCGAATCGCCTCGACAATCGCTTCGCAGCCACGGCGATGCACCTGCCGCGCGTCGAGCACTTGAAAGCCTTGATGATCATCGTTGGTGGTGCGCAAGCCGATTTGTACCGAGCGTGACGGATCGACGAGCCCTTCCCTGGCCGCGTGCCAGAACATGGTGCCGTGGTCGATGCGCTTGCCTTCTTCGTCCGGCCAGGTGTCGCTGTGGGCGTCGAAGTGGATCAGCGACAACGCCCCGTGCTTGCGGGCATGGGCCTTGAGCAGCGGATAGGTGATGAAATGGTCGCCACCAAAAGTCAGCATCGCCGTGTCGGCATTGAGGATGCGTTCAGCGTGGGCCTCGATGCATTCCGGTGTCGATTGCGGCGAGCCGAAATCGAAGTCGCAATCGCCGTAGTCGATCACCGCCAGGTGATCGAACGGGTCGAAGGTCCATGGCCAGTGCCGTTCCCAGGCAATTCCGGTCGAGGCCGCACGAATGCCACGTGGTCCAAAGCGTGCACCGGGGCGGTTGCTGGTAGCGGTGTCGAACGGCACGCCACTGACGGCCACGTCGACACCGCGCAGGTCACGACTGTAGCGCCGGCGCATGAAACTGGTGATGCCACCGTAGGTACTTTCGGCGGCCGTGCCGTAAAGGCTGTCACGGGTGATGGCTTGATCGTTTTGCACAGGGGCGTCCATTGAAGGCTCCTTCATTTCTGGTTATTGGCGGCTACGGAAAGTGGTCCACAAGCGAGTGCGCTGACGCATGTCCTTGAGGCTCATGCTGCGGTCGGCGTAAAGCCGGTCACGCACATCGGCGGGTGGGTAAATGTCCGGATCTGTGCGCACTGCCTCATCCACCAGCGGCGTGGCGGCCTGGTTGGCGGTGGCAAAAAACAGCGTGTTGGTCAGCGCCGCGACGGACTCGGGGCGCAACATGAATTCGATGAACTGGCGGGCAGCCTCGGGGTGTGGCGCGTCCTTGGGGATCGCCAGGTTGTCCTGCCACACGATGGTGCCTTCCCTGGGAATCCGGTAGGCGATTTCAAACGGTTTGTTGGCCTTGCGCGCCTGGTCGGCGGCCATGCTGGCGTCACCGTTGTAGGTCAGCGCAAGGCAGAGGCTGCCATTGGCCAGATCGTTGATCTGTCGCCCACTGGCGACGTAAAGCACCGAAGGCTGCAATTGATGCAATAACGCTTGGGCCGCATCGAGATCGTGCTTGTCGGTGCTGTACGGATCCTTGCCCAGATAATGCAACGCCAGGCCGATCACCTCTTGTGGTGAATCAATGACCGCGATGCCACAGTCCTTCAGCTTGCTGGCGTATTCCGGTTTGAACAGCAGGTCCAGGCTGTTGAGCGGTACATTCGGCAGGCGTTTCTTCACCTCCTCGACATTCATCCCGAGTCCCAGGGTGCCCCAGGTATAGGGCACGCCATAGCGATTACCGGGATCGACCGCGGCCATCTTTTCCAACAGGTCGGGATCAAGATTGGCGTAGCCCTTCAGGCCCTCATGGGGGATGGCCTTGAGCGCACCTGCCGCCAGGCCGCGCGCCAGCACACTGGACGACGGGACGACCACGTCGTACCCGCTACCACCGGTGAGCAGCTTGGTTTCCAGTACCTCCGGCGCATCGAAGGTGTCGTAGCGCACATGGATGCCCGTCTCCTGCTCGAACCGTTGCAGGGTTTCAGGAGCCACGTAATCGGCCCAACTGTACAGATTGACCACCTTGTCCTCGGCCTGGGCCGAAGCGGCAACGACGAGCAACAGCGCGGGCAAACACAGCTTGAACATGGGAGCCATGACGAACACCTGACCAGAAGAAGTGGTTGCAGGATGCGTCGTCGGATACATTGGTGAAATATCAAGTTAATTAACCTGACTTTATGACGGAGTAATGTTTGATGCTCGGCCAACTGCATGATCTGGATCTGCAATTATTGCGGTTGTTCGTCAGCGTGGTGGAGTGCGGCGGCTTTAGCGCCGCCCAGGGCGAGTTGGGGTTGAGCCAGTCGAGCATCAGCCAGCAAATGGCCAAACTGGAAACCCGCCTTGGCTATCGCTTGTGCAGTCGCGGCAAGGGCGGATTCAAGATCACTCCCAAGGGCGAGCAATTGCTCAGCGCCACCCGTGGACTGTTCGAGTCCATCGAAGCCTTCCGTCATCAATCCAACGGCGTGGCCGGACGCTTGATCGGCGAAGTGCGTCTGGGCCTGTCCGAAGCCCTGGATCAATCGGTGCTGCAACGGGTGGCCAAAGCAATCCGGCGCTTCCGTGAGCGGGACGAGTCGGTGCGTATCGAGCTGATCAGCGCCATGCCCGGCGAGATGGAACGCCTGCTGCTGCAACAGCGGCTGGACCTGGCCATCGGCTACTTCTCGCAAGTACAAAGTGCGTTTGACTACCGCCAGTTGTTCATTGAAACCCAGCACCTGTATTGCGCCCCCGGCCATCCACTGTTCACTAACCCGGCCCCCGAAGATCAGGATCTGCAAGCCTGCGACCGGGTCGATCACCCCTACCGGTTCCTGCGCAGCGACGAACCCTTCCAGGGCAAGTTGTGTTCGGCGCGCTCCGAACAAGTCGAAGGCACCCTCGCCTTCATCCTTTCCGGCAAGCATGTCGGTTATTTGCCCAGCCACTTTGCCCGTGGCTGGGAAGACAAAGGTTTGCTCAGGGCCGTGCGTCGCGGCGACATGAGTTTCGATGTCGCGTTTCATCTGGCCCGGCACCGGGCTCAGGTGGCCGGCGATGCGCAGAAGGCGTTCGAAGAGGATCTGCTCGCGGCGTTTGCCTGAATACGCGTTGGTCTACGCTGAAACAGTGCCGGTCATCACCATGCAAAAATGCACAGATAACCTGCACTTATCCGGGTTGTACAAGGCAAATTTGCACTGATACGATCCGTCATCGCTCGCGCGCGAGCATCTCGATAAAGACAATAAAAGCAGGGAGTTAGTGATGACTGCTCAGGTTTCATCGAAGGGGGCGCAGTTCCTGGATGCCATGCAAAACGAAGTGCTGGCCGAAGTGCGCAACCACATTGGTCATCTGACCCTCAACCGCCCCTCCGGCCTCAATGCCCTCACCCTGGACATGGTGCGCAACCTGCACCGCCAGCTCGACGCCTGGGCCCAGGATTCGCAAGTGCATGCCGTGGTCTTGCGCGGTGCCGGGGAAAAAGCCTTCTGCGCCGGCGGCGACATACGCTCGCTGTATGACAGTTTCAAAAGCGGCGACACCCTGCACGAAGATTTCTTCGTCGAGGAATACGCCCTCGACCTCGCGATCCACCACTACCGCAAACCGGTGCTGGCCCTGATGGACGGCTTTGTCCTCGGCGGCGGCATGGGCCTGGTGCAAGGCGCGGACCTGCGCGTGGTCACCGAGAAAAGCCGTCTGGCGATGCCGGAAGTCGGCATCGGCTACTTCCCCGACGTCGGCGGCAGCTACTTCCTGCCGCGCATTCCCGGCGAACTGGGGATTTACCTCGGCGTCAGTGGCGTACAAATCCGCGCTGCCGATGCGCTGTATTGCGGGCTGGCGGACTGGTACCTGGAAAGCGACAAACTGGGCGCCCTGGACGAGAAACTTGACCAGCTCGAATGGCACGACACGCCGCTCAAGGACCTGCAAGGCCTGTTGGCGAAATTCGCCGTGCAGCAACTGCCTGACGCACCACTGGCAACGTTGCGCCCGGCCATCGACCACTTCTTCGCCCAACCCGATGTGCCGAGTATTGTGGAGCAACTGCGCCAGGTCACGATCGCCGACAGCCATGAGTGGGCCGTCACCACCGCCAACCTGCTGGAAACCCGCTCGCCGCTGGCCATGGCCGTGACCCTGGAAATGCTCCGTCGTGGACGCGAACTGCCCCTTGAGCAATGTTTCGCCCTTGAACTGCATCTGGACCGCCAGTGGTTCGAGCGCGGCGACCTGATCGAAGGCGTGCGCGCCTTGCTGATCGACAAAGACAAGACACCCCGCTGGAACCCGCCCACCCTCGAGGCGCTGGACGCCGAACACGTGGCGAGCTTCTTCAGCGGGTTTGACCAGAGCGAGAGCTGAGCCATGCACGATATCGAATTGAGCGAAGAGCAAGTCATGATCCGCGACATGGCCCGGGATTTTGCCCGTGGCGAAATCGCGCCCCATGCCCAGGCCTGGGAAAAGGCCGGCTGGATCGATGACGGTCTGGTGGCCAAGATGGGCGAACTGGGCTTGCTGGGCATGGTTGTGCCCGAGGAATGGGGCGGCACCTATGTCGACTACGTCGCCTACGCCCTGGCCGTGGAAGAAATCTCCGCCGGCGATGGTGCGACTGGCGCTTTCATGAGCATCCACAACTCCGTGGGCTGCGGGCCGGTGCTCAACTACGGCAGCGAAGAACAGAAACAGACCTGGCTGGCGGACCTGGCCAGTGGCAAGGTCATCGGCTGCTTCTGCCTGACCGAACCCCAGGCCGGTTCCGAGGCACACAACCTGCGCACCCGCGCCGAACTGCGCAACGGCCAGTGGGTGATCAACGGCGCCAAGCAATTCGTCAGCAACGGCAAGCGCGCCAAGCTGGCGATTGTGTTTGCCGTGACCGATCCGGATTTGGGCAAGCGTGGCATCTCGGCGTTCCTGGTACCGACCGATACCGCCGGTTTTATCGTCGATCGCACCGAACACAAGATGGGCATCCGCGCCTCCGACACCTGCGCGGTCACTCTGAACGACTGCACCATCCCCGAGGCCAATCTGCTGGGAGAACGCGGCAAGGGCCTGGCCATCGCCTTGTCCAACCTCGAAGGCGGCCGCATCGGCATCGCAGCTCAAGCACTCGGCATCGCTCGCGCGGCCTTCGAAGCGGCGCTGGCCTACTCCCGTGATCGGGTGCAGTTTGGCAAGACGATCAATGAACACCAGAGCATCGCCAATTTGCTGGCCGACATGCACATGCAACTCAACGCGGCGCGACTGATGATCCTGCACGCCGCGCGCCTGCGCACGGCCGGCAAACCCTGCCTGTCGGAGGCCTCACAAGCCAAGCTGTTTGCGTCGGAAATGGCGGAAAAGGTCTGCTCGTCCGCCATTCAGATTCATGGCGGTTACGGGTACCTGGAAGACTATCCGGTGGAAAAATACTACCGGGATGCGCGGATCACGCAGATCTACGAAGGGTCGAGCGAGATTCAGCGGATGGTGATTGCCCGCGAACTGAAGAACTACCTGGTTTGATGCCTTGTAGGAGCGAGCTCGCTCGCGATGGGGGTCAACGATGACACGGGGTACCTGAATCGCCCCGGTGCCCTCAGGTTTTTCGCGAGCAGGCTCGCTCCTACTAGGGATCTCATAAACACTGAGGTCCAATGTGGGAGCGAGCCTGCTCGCGATGAGGCTCGCAAGAACGCTACATCACTTACCCTGGAACTCAGCCTCGCGCTTGGCAATAAACGCCGCCATCCCTTCCTTCTGATCCTGCGTCGCAAACGCCGCATGGAACACCCGGCGCTCAAAGCGCACGCCTTCGGCCAGGCTCACTTCAAAGGCGCGGTTGACGCTTTCCTTGACCATCATCGCAATCGGCAACGACTTCTTGGCGATCAATGCCGCGACTTTCAGCGCTTCATCCAGCAGCTCATCGCTCGGCACGATACGCGCCACGATGCCGCAACGCTCCGCTTCCACGGCATCGATCAGACGACCGCTCAGGCACATTTCCATGGCCTTGGCCTTGCCCACGGCGCGGGTCAGGCGCTGGGTGCCGCCCATGCCCGGCAGCACGCCGAGGTTGATTTCCGGCTGGCCAAATCGGGCGTTGTCGCCAGCCAGGATGAAGTCGCACATCAGTGCCAGTTCACAGCCGCCACCCAGGGCGAAACCGTTGACCGCCGCGATGATCGGCTTGCGGCGGTTGGCCACGCGATCGCTGTCGCTGAACAGGTCGTCGATGTAGATCTGCGGATAGGTCAGCTCGGCCATTTCCTTGATGTCGGCACCGGCGGCGAAGGCTTTTTTCGAACCGGTCAGGACGATGCAGCCGATGTTCGCGTCAGCCTCGAAGCCATCGAGGGCCTGGTTCAGTTCGCTGACGATCTGTGCGTTCAACGCGTTCAGCGCTTGCGGACGGTTGAGGGTGATCAGGCCAACGCGGCCATGGGTTTCCAGCAAAATCGTTTCGTAGCTCATAAACAACTCCTGTTTTACATAAGGCCAGATCCCTTGTAGGAGCTGCCGCAGGCTGCGATCTTTTGACTTTGATTTTCAAGATCAAAAGATCGCAGCCTGCGGCAGCTCCTACAGAGGTCTCCTTTTCAAAGGTTGCGCGAAATGACCATGCGCTGAATATCGCTGGTGCCTTCGTAGATCTGACAGACCCGCACGTCACGGTAGATCCGTTCCAGCGGGAAGTCGTTGAGGTAGCCGTAACCGCCCAGGGTTTGCAGCGCCGAGGAGCATACCTTCTCGGCCATTTCCGAGGCGAACAACTTGGCCATCGACGCTTCGACCAGGGCCGGCTGGCCGCTGTCACGCAGGGCGGCGGCGTAGTGCACCATTTGCCGCGCCACGGCGATCTGGGTGGCCATGTCCGCCAGGCGGAACGCCACGGCCTGGTGCTCGATGATCGGCTTGCCGAAACTCTCGCGCTCACGGGCGTAGTCGCGAGCTGCTTCGAACGCAGCGCGGGCCATGCCCACCGATTGCGAAGCGATGCCGACGCGACCGCCTTCAAGGTTGGCCAGGGCAATCCTGTAGCCTTCGCCCTCCTCGCCCAAACGGTTGGCCACCGGCACCTTCACGTCTTCGAAGAGAATCTGGCAGGTGTCGGACGCATGCTGGCCGAGCTTGTCTTCGACCCGCGCGACGGTGTAGCCCGGTGAATCGGTCGGCACGATAAAGGCGCTGATGCCGCGTTTGCCGGCGCTCGGATCGGTCACCGCAAACACGATCACCACCCCGGCATTCTGCCCGGACGTGATGAACTGCTTGCAGCCGTTGAGCACGTAATGATCGCCGTCCAGGCGCGCACGGGTTTTCAGGCCGCTGGCGTCGGAACCGGCCTGGGGTTCGGTCAGGGCGAAAGCGCCGAGCATCGCACCGCTGGCCAGCGGTTTGAGGAAGCGCTCCTTCTGATCGTCGTTGCCGTACTTGAGGATCGGCACACAACCCACGGAGTTGTGCACGCTCATGATCGTCGAGCAGGCGCCATCGCCGGCGGCGATTTCTTCCAGGGCCATGGCGTAGGCCAGGTAACCGGTGTCGCATCCGCCCCACTGCTCTGGCACCAGCATGCCGAAGAAGCCCAGCCCGGCCATCTCGCCGATGGCTTCCTTGGGAAAGCGGTGCTCGCGATCCCATTCGGCGGCGAACGGTTTCAGCCGTTCCTGGGCAAAGTCCCGGGCCATGTCGCGGATTTGTGTTTGGTCGTCATTGGGGATCATGCCAAGTCCTTATAAATGAATTGCCCCTGTAGGAGCTGCCGAAGCCTGCGATCTTTTGATTTTTGGCGGTCTTGAAATCGCTAAAAAATCAAGGTCAAAAGATCGCAGCCTGCGGCAGCTCCTACAGGAACTGCGTAGGTCTTAATACAGGCATTCCACGGCCATGGCCGTCGCTTCACCGCCACCGATACAAATCGCCGCGACGCCACGCTTCAAGCCTTTCTGGCGCAGGGCCGAAAGCAGGGTCACCAGAATCCGCGCACCGGACGCGCCGATCGGGTGACCGAGGGCGCAAGCACCGCCGTGCACGTTGAGTTTCTCGTGGGGGATTTCCAGATGAGTCATCGCGGCCATGCCGACCACGGCGAAGGCTTCGTTGACTTCCACCAGATCGACGTCATTGAGCGACCAGCCGGTTTTCTTCATCAACTTCTTGATCGCACCAATCGGTGCCACCGGGAACAGGCCCGGCGTATCGGCAAACGCCGCGTGACCATGAATCACCGCCAACGGTTTCAGCCCTTGTTTCTGTGCCTGGGACTGGCGCATCAGCACCAGCGCAGCGGCACCGTCGGAGATCGAACTGGAGTTGGCCGCGGTCACCGTACCGCCCTCGCGGAACGCCGGCTTCAACGAAGAAATCTTGTCCAGCCTGGCTTTTGGCGGCTGCTCGTCATTGCTGATCACCACCTGCTCTTTGCCGACCATCACGGTCAGCGGGACGATTTCGGCCTTGAAGCTGCCGTCCTTGATCGCCTGCTGCGCGCGAGTGGTCGAGGCAATGGCAAAGGCGTCCTGGGCTTCACGGCTGAAGCTGTTGGTTTCGGCGCATTCTTCGGCGAAGGTGCCCATCAGGCGGCCCTTGTCGTAGGCGTCTTCGAGGCCGTCGAGGAACATCGAGTCCTGCACCCGGCCATGGCCCATGCGGTAACCGGCACGAGCGCGGTCCAGCAGGTAGGGCGCGTTGGACATGCTTTCCATGCCACCGGCGACCACCACGTCGGCACTGCCCGCCACCAGCATGTCGTGGGCCAGAATCGCCGCTTCCATGCCCGAGCCGCACATCTTGTTCAGGGTGGTGCAGCGGGTCGATTTATCCAGCCCCGCGCCCAGCGCCGCCTGACGCGCAGGGGCCTGGCCAAGGCCGGCCGGCAGTACGCAGCCGAACAACACTTCGTCGACGGAATCAGTGGCGACCCCGGCGCGTTCAACCGCGGCCTTGATGGCCGCAGCGCCGAGTTGCGGCGCCGTCAGGCTTTTCAGATCACCCTGAAAACCGCCCATCGGGGTACGGACGGCGCTGACGATTACAATCGGATCGTTGGACATTGTCATGACAAATCCTCCTTACTTGGCGGCCATGCGCAAGGCACCGTCGAGACGGATCACCTCGCCATTGAGCATGCTGTTTTCAATGATATGCCTGACCAGCCCTGCGTACTCGGCCGGTTTGCCCAGGCGTGGCGGGAACGGCACACCGGCGGCCAGGGAATCGCGGACTTCCTGGGTCATGCCAGCCATCATCGGCGTTTCGAAGATGCCGGGGGCGATCGTCATCACGCGGATGCCGAAACGCGCCAGTTCCCGGGCAGCGGGTAAGGTCAGACTGACAATCGCGCCCTTGGACGCCGAGTAAGCCGCCTGGCCAATCTGGCCGTCGTAAGCTGCAGCCGACGCAGTGTTGATGATCACGCCGCGCTCGCCATCGGCATCCGCTTCGGTTTCGGCAATCGCCGCCGCTGCCAAACGCAGCATGTTGAAACTGCCGATCAGGTTGACGTTGATCACCTGGCTGAAACCGGCCAGCGCGTGCGGACCGTTCTTGCCGAGAATCTTCTCGCCACGCACGATGCCGGCGCAGTTGACCAGACCATTGAGGCCGCCAAAGGCCTTGACCGTCGCCTGCACCGCGGCTTCGGCCGCCGCTTCGTTGCTGATGTCCGCCACCACGCTGTGCGCGCCAAGGCGCTGGGCCTGGGCCGCAACGGCTTCGGCGTTCATGTCCACCAGCATCACTTTCGCGCCAGCGGCAACCAGCACCTCGGCGGTGGCGGCACCGAGGCCGGAAGCGCCACCGGTGACGATAAAAATCTTGTTCTCGATCTGCATCATTGTTTCCCTGGATTCAAGCTGGAACGTTCTTCGCCGCGGCCTCTTGAGCTTTGGCGATTTCCTGGTTGCGCAAGATAAAGCGCTGCAATTTGCCGCTTGGGGTTTTCGGCAATTCGCTGACAAATTCGATTTCGCGGGGGTACGAGTGTGCCGCCAGACGTTTGCGCACGTGCTGGCGCAGCTCTTCGGCGAGCGCAGGTTCAGCGCGGTATTGCGGGTTGAGCACGACGAAGGCCTTGACCAGTTCGGTGCGCTCCGGATCGGGTTTGCCGACCACGGCGGCCTCGACTACGACCGGGTGTTCGATCAGCGCACTCTCCACATCGAACGGACCGACCCGGTAGCCGGAGGTGGTGATCACGTCATCGCTGCGACCGACGAAGCTGATGCTGCCGTCCGGGTTCCACTCGACGGTGTCGCCACTGAGGTAATAGTTGCCGACAAAGGCCTTGGTCGGCCCGCCTTCGTAGCCGGCGAACCAGCACATCGGCGATTGGCTGCGGTCGATGGCCAGGATGCCCGGCTGGCCAACACCCAGTTCCTGGTATTGCTCATCCAGCACCACGATACGGTGGCCCGGTGAGGCAAATCCCGCGGCGCCCATGTGAATCGGATGTTCAAGGCCGTGGTGGTTGCACAGCACCATGCCCAGTTCGGTCTGGCCGTAATGGTCGTGGATGACCACGTCGAGGTTGTCGGCGAACCAACGGATCACTTCCGGATTCAGCGGCTCGCCGGCGCTGCTGACGATACGCAGCTTGCCCTTGATCGATCTGGCGAACTCATCGCCGCCGGCAATCAGCAAACGGTAGGCCGTCGGCGAACCAGTGAGGTTGGTGATCCCGTACTTGTTGATCACCCGGCAGGTGCTTTCGAGGGTGAACGGGCCATCGTAAAAAGTGATCGGATGCCCCATGGACATGGGTCCCGTGACACCGAAGTAAATGCCGTAGGCCCAACCCGGATCGGCGACGTTCCAGAACGCGTCTTCCGGGCGCAGATCCACCGCATCGCGGGTGTAGCTCTGGAACGCAACGATGGCCTTGAGCGGCACCGACAGTGCTTTCGACGGGCCGGTGGTGCCCGAGGTGAACATCAGCAGGAATGGATCTTCCCCGGTCAGCAGCACCGGTTCACAGTCAGCGGAGTAGTTGGCCAGTTCGGCCCAGAAACTGAAATCGCCGCGAACCAGGCCCTGCCCTTTGGGGCCGGTGACGGTCACCGTGGTTGGGCATTCGGCGACCTCGGCCAGTTTCGGCCGGTTCACCCCATCGGTGACCACCACTTTGGCGCCAGAGCAGCTCAGACGGTGCTCGATGGCTTTGGGACCGAACGCGGTAAACAGCGGTTGATACACCGCGCCGATGCGCCAGGCGGCGAACACGGTGATCAACAATTCGATATTGCGTGGCAACAGGCCAGCGACCTTGTCGCCTTTCTTCACGCCCTGGGCCAACAGGAAATTGGCAAAACGCGCGGCCTTGTCCTGCAATTCGGTGAAGGTGTAAGCCGCGCTGCTACCGTCGCGGCCTTCCCAGAACAGCGCGATGCGACCCGGCAAGGCATGCCGGTCACAGCATTCGATACAGGCGTTGAGGGCCGTCAGATCGCCTGCGAGTGCGGCATCGACCGTGTGCTGATAATTGAACTGAGAAGCAGCAGACAAGTAATCGCGCATTGCCAGAATCCCTCTGTGTTTTTTATTAGGTTGGGGGGAACCGTAATCAACAGGGAAATACTCGCTCTGCGCGGGGTGGCGGGCAATGGTCAAAGTTATCAAGTTGTCTGACTGTTTTGGCCAAAGCCCGCAGGGCATCAAGCGATGAAGCGCACCCCGGGTTTGACGCGCTCGTCCACGGTCAGCTCGAATACATCCGGGCGGGCATAGTGGCCAACCACGTCAAAGTCATAACGGGCGCGTACCAGGTCGTCGGTGTCGATTTGTGCGGTGAGAAGACCGGCGCTATCACGCAACGGTCCGGCGAGGATGTCGCCCATGGGACCGACGATCACGCTGCCGCCGGCGATCAACGGCCGATCCGCCGGCCAGTTGGCGATGTCCACACCCAGGGCCTGGGGCGATGCCTGGACCTGACAGGCACTGACCACGAAACAGCGCCCCTCGTGGGCAATGTGGCGCATGCTGACCTGCCACATCTCCCGTTCGTCCACGGTCGGCGCGCACCACACCTCCACGCCTTTGGCGTACATTGCCGTGCGCAGCAGCGGCATCATGTTTTCCCAGCACACCACCGCGCCGACGCGCCCGACCTGGCTGTCGATCACCGGCAAGGTCGAGCCATCGCCCTTGCCCCAGATCAGCCGTTCGGTGCCGGTGGGCATCAGCTTGCGGTGTTTGGCCACCAGCCCGGCCTGCGGATCAAAGTACAGCGCGGTGCAGTACAAGGTGCTGCCAGCGCGCTCGATCACGCCGATCACCAGATTGGCTCCAGTGCGCGCGGATAGCGCTGCCAGCGCTTCGGTTTCCGCGCCGGGCACGTCAATGGCATTGGCAAAATAGCGGGCAAAGGCTTCGCGACCTTCCGGCAGGCGATAGCCCAGTTGCGTGCCAAAGCCCTCTCCTTTGGGATAACCACCCAGTAGCGCTTCGGGCATCACCACCAACCCGGCGCCGGATTCGATGATCGCGTTTTCATAGGACAGGATCTGTTCCAGTGTTTGCGCCTTGCCACCGGGCAAGGCGCCGATTTGCAGGGCCGCAACGATTGATTTGGGCATCTCGAAAACTCCATTCGCATCAGGTGTTGCTCATTCTCCGGTGCCACGTGATCATCAATAAAGACCGATTCACTGCTGAATGATATGAGCCAAATGAATATCACCGACATCGACCTCAACCTGCTCAAAGTCTTCGAAGCGCTGCACGAAGAGTCCAGCGCCAGCCGTGCCGCCCTGCGCCTGGGCGTGACGCAATCGGCCGTCAGCGCGGCCTTGCGTCGGTTGCGCGAGGTGTATGGCGATCAGCTGTTCGTGCGCACCGGACGCGGCCTGGCCCCCTCGCTCAAGGCCAATCAGCTCAAACCGGTGGTCAGCGATGCCTTGAACAAGTGCCGGCAGAGCCTGGCGATGGTCGATCCGGCCGCGCAACAGTACGAAGGACGCTCGGTCACCGTAGGAATGTCGGATGATTTCGAAATTGCCTACGGCCGGCGTCTGATCGAGGAAATAGGCCGTAGCGCGCCGAAACTGCGGTTGATTTTTCGCCAGACCCACAGCCAGATCGTCGCCCAGGCGTTGCTGGAGCGCAGCATTGACCTGGCGATTACCGCGGGCGGGGTTGCCGAGCGACTGCTCAGCCGTCAGGTACTGGGGGAAGGTGATTATTTGTGCCTGGCGGACCCGTCGAGCCTGGTCCAGGGCCAGCAGAGCATCAGTCTTGAGGAGTTTGTGGCCCGCGAACACATTCTGGTGTCGTCCGGCGGTTTTATCGGGATTACCGATGAAGGATTGGCGGCGCTGGGGCTGAGTCGAAGGGTGTGCGCCTCGACCACGCATTTTGCCGCGTTGCCGCATTTGCTCAAAGGCAGCCAGGCCGTGGCGACCATTCCGGCCCATGCGGCGCAAAGCATCGCAACGCTCAGCGGACTGGCGCTGCTGCCCTGCCCCCTGGCCTTGCCGCGCTACCCGATCGAACTGGGTTGGCGGACCAGCACCCAGCTCGACCCGGTGGTGTTGAAAGTGCGCGAGGCGATCGTCGCGAGCTTTTCGTAGGAGCTGCCGCAGGCTGCGATCTTTTGATGTTTTCTTTTCGGCGACTGCAGCGCAACAAGCTCAAGCTCAAGATCAACAGATCGCAGCCTGCGGCAGCTCCTACTTGGCCGCCATCAGGCGATTGACTTCACTGCGCACCATGTTGGCGAACTCCGGTGGCGACATGCCGTCCAGCTCGGCGCGCACCCATTCGGCCCATTTGCCTTTGCGTTTGGCCCGCTCGCCGAACAACCGTGCGGCCTCACCCTTGGCTTTGCCCAGGTTGTTTTGCCAGAGTTCGAACAGACGGGATTTCTCGTCTTCAAGCGCAGCGCGCTCGGCGAGGGGTTTGTCGGCCAGATTGAAGCTCATGGGAATTTCCTGCTGCGTAAAATTGGCGACATCTTACACTGTAGGACGAAATGTCCTGCGCCGGTTTTTCAGCAAGATGGCCTGCCCGGGCAAAATAGCTGCCACCAGCGCGCGCGACCGGACCTTTGTAGGAGCGAGCTTGCTCGCGATGACATCAGCCTATTCAACAGAGATGTTGGCTGGACTGCAGCCATCGCGAGCAAGTCGGATCGCCGCACCGTCGCTCCTACAGGATCACTCCCCCGCCAGCTCCCGCAAGTTCACCAGCGTCTGCGCATCCAGCTCAATGCCATTGACCTGTGATTTGGCGCGTTGATGGTGACGCCGGTCACCGGGCAAACGCTTCAAGCCGACGCCGTGCATTTGCCGCACCAGTTCCTGGCTGCGCTCGGCAAAACTTTGCCCCACCGCTTTGCTCGGGTCGATCACGATAAGCAATTGGCCAGTCCAGGGCGTCTTGGCGCCAGGATGGTTGTTCCAGTCGAATTCGAAGGAAAAATTGCCGCCGGTCAGTGCCGCCGCGAGCAACTCGACCATCATCGACAATGCCGAGCCCTTGTGCCCGCCAAAAGGCAGCAACGCACCGCCCTCAAGAATCGCTTTCGGGTCTGTGGTCGGCTGGCCGAGGCTGTCCACGCCCATCCCTGCCGGCAAGCGTTTGCCCTCGCGTGCGGCAATCTGCACATCGCCATGGGCAATGGCACTGGTGGCCAGGTCGAAGACAATCGGTGCGCCATCGGCCCGCGGTGCAGCGAAGGCAATCGGGTTGGTACCGAACAGCGGCCGGTCGGCGCCGTGGGGCACCACGCAGGTCATGCTATTGACCACGCTCAAGGCCACGAGGCCTTCTTCGGCGAAGGGCTCGACATCCGGCCACAAGGCAGCGAAATGGTGCGAGTTACGGATTGCCAGCACCGCGATGCCGGCACTCCGGGCTTTCTGTACCAGCAACTCGCGTGCCGCCGCCAGGGCCGGTTGCGCAAAACCGTTAGCGGCATCGACCCGCACAAACCCTGAAGCCACATCTTCGACCACCGGAATGGCCTGGCCATTGACCCAGCCGCTTTGCAGCGTCGAAACATAACCCGGAATCCGGAATACCCCGTGACTGTGCGCGCCGTCGCGCTCGGCACCGGCGCAGTTTTGCGCAAGCACCCGGGCAACGTCGGCCGACGTGCCGTGACGCAGAAAAATCTTCTCGAGCAAAGCGCTGAGCGCTTCGAATGACAGGTGTGACGAGATCGCAGTAGAGGTGTGATCGTGTGGCGCAGACATCTGAAGCTCCAGACTGATTATTGGAGGGAACAACAGCGTACAAAGACCCGCCGATTAACAACGCGCGGCGAGCGACCTGTCAACCTTTCGCTCAGGGCCGATGGGGTATATCCGTGTCACGAATGCCCACGGCCCGTGCGTTATCTATTTACCGCCTGCATCGTCCCGCCGGCTTTTAGTCTCGAAACTCAATCCACAGGTGCCCTTGAATGGCACCTTGAACGAGACTCGACGATGCCTGCATCTTTAACTCCGCTGTTTTTCCCCGAGGCACTGTCGTTGCCCGGTCTCTGGAGAGAACTTGGCAAAGCCCACGGGCTGACGCAAAAGGACTTCGAATGGTTCAGCCATATCCAACTGGCGAGCCAGGCCCTGCGCAATGAGCAGACGCCGCCCATGCTGGCGAAAAAAATCCTGCTGAAAATACCGGGACTGGAAAATTTGGCGCTGGCCGGCAGTTTTTTGCTGACCGCGACACCCGATGACCACGGCGTGATTCTCTACACCCCATACGCCGGGATACAGAAGTTCACTGACCGTTCGGCCCTGACCGAGCAGCTGGTGAAACAACTCAAAGCGGCCGACGAAGACGATAATCTGCTGGCCTTCATGGCGCTGTCTCAACGCAAGGCCGTTGTGGACGCCGTGGCCATCGAACTGGACTTTCAAACCATCGAAGGCGAGGTGTTCGAGGACCAACGCAACACCCTCTCCACCCACCAACAACTCAATGACCAGGCCCTGCTCGCTGAGCTCAAAGCGTTGCCGTCCCTGACGTCGCTACTCGAAGCATTGCTCAGTGAACAGCTAGCTACAGCTTTTCCCGGTCTGGACCAGAGCCAGACCCAAGTGAATTTCTACCTGGCAACAACGCAAGAAAGCGCTGGAGAAAGCCATCCGACGCGACGCTGGGTCAACTCCCTGTCCCTGAGTGACGCGGTACTCCTGCACTATCGCCATCAGCGTTGGCCGTCCGGACAGTCCCATGAGTTTTCCCATCCGAAAAAAACCTCGGCAAAAACCGACCAGCCACTCTGGGAAGCTGCCGCCACCACGATCTCGCGCAAACTCGTCAGCCTGCTGGTCAGGCAGCTCGAAGGTTTCTGGGCTGCGGCGAGTGTCGATGGCGCATCGCGTCGCGCATTCTTCGGCCAGGCCATCTCCGCTCAGGCGCGAGTGCAACTGCTGCTCAAGCGCGAAGCCGGGATCATCACCCCGGAGCAAAGCCAGGATTTGCATGCGCTGGTCTCGACGGCCAGCCGGGCGAGCCAATCAATGACTATCGAAACCGTGCGCCTGTGGGAGCACCGGGCCAACTATGTCGAGTTGGCCGGCTCACTGATGGTCAGCGCCAGCGATGCGTTTCTCTACACACCCACCCGAGGCCTGCAGGTGCTCAAGGACTATCAGGACTTGTGCGATACGGTGCTGAGCAAGTTCAGCGCGGCCGGACACGAGGATGAGCTCTATGGCCTGCTGAGCCTGGACGAACGCCAGCGCTTCATCGGTTTTGACCGGCCGAATGTGGCCGGGGAAGTGATGTCCGGCGCGATCTTCCCCACGCTCTTCGACGCGATCGTCACCAAGCAACTGCAGAACATGGAATATGCCCTGCAGGTGTTCCGTCACAGTGACGGCAGCGTGAACATCCACGCCCTGTTCGACAAGGCGCTGGATATCCGCTCGATGATCAGCGAACGGTTGCTGACACTGGAGACCGACGGACGCTGGAGCACACGGCCCGTGTTAACCGGCGATCAGCATCCCTCCGCGGTGCTGGCGGATACCGCGGCAGCTTTCGCCAAGACCTTCAGCGACATCGAAACACTGATCAACGCAGATTTTGCGGCGCAACCGGTTGCTTCGCTGGCTTTGCAACGGGTTTATCTGGAAAGCATGAAAACCCGCCTGGCCCATGCGCTTTCCGTCGGCATCCGGGGCGAGGCCAGTCTGCGCAGGCTCAGCGCGACACTGCGGGATGCGGACCGGGCCATTGTCGAAACGGTATTCAACCCGGATCAGGCCGAACGGCAAAACCGCCGGTCCCTCAAGGGCTTCCGGCCCGACGCCTACTCATTGACCCTGGAATGCTCCGGTCAGAAGGATGTCCTGCCCCTGGCTCATTGTCTGCTCTTGACCGAGCGTGGCGGGCTCGACGCCTCGCATTCCGGCAGGTCGATCCTGTGGACACCCGCCGAGGGCCTGGAAGTCTTTGACACCATCACCCGTGCACGGCTGGAACTGAACCGCCGCCTGCTCGACCCACGACAACGCCTGGCGCTGCTGGACAACCTCACCCCCGCCCAGCGCGTCTTTCACCAACGTTACTCGCTGGGACCGCTGCGGCTGATTGAAGGATCTGTATTGGAGCGGGTCGCGCAATCGTCCATCGAACACTTTCTGGCTCGCAGCGAACACGTACGCACCTTCGACCTGAGCGAAACGAAGCAGAAAGAAGCCCAGAAAACCCTGACCACAACGGCCTTCAACGCCAACCTGCCAAGAGCCACCTCGATTGCCCGTGCGATCAGCCGGCAGCAGACCCTGCCCGCCTGGCTTGGCATGGCTCCACTGGAAGACCAGTGTCAGCACCTTGAGTTGCTGGAGCAATACCGCAACAGCGTTGATGAGGACAAAGACTATTTGCACGGGATCAAACCCCTCAAGTCGTATGTGCATGAGACGTTGACGTCATTGCTCGGCAGCCGCTTCCCTGCACAAACGCTGGACCCCGACAACATCGAAATCACCCCCGACCTGGCCCTGGTTGGCCCGGCAAGGAGCCTTACCGAGTTCGCCCTGAACCATGTCAACATCGCACAGGGCACCGGGTTCAAAGTCAGCTCGGCAACCCTTCAAGCCCTGCCCGTCGGGCTGGATCAGGCGGCTGTCCGTCAATTGTTGCTGTCATTGAACATCGCGCAAAACTACGCCAGACAGGTCACCGACAACTTGTCGAATCAAGCAGCTGACGTCGAAAACCGAATGCTGCGTTTCGTCAAGCAACTGCCCTGGCAACTGCTGCAACACGCCCACGAACTCAAGCTGCGGCAACGGCTGTCCGGTAGTGCTTTCGATTTGCTTCGCCAGGTACTGGACATGCCGGACGCCATCGCCCGGACTACCGTTGAGGGGGCACATGCGATTGTCCGGCCACTGGAACTGATCAAGACAACCGGCACCGCCGCCGTCAAAGCGCTTGGCCTTTACCTGATCGGCCCTGGCGGTGGCAACACAGGCCCACATATTCTCTATGCCCCCTACCATCCCGCAGGCTCACCGTTTGTAGAGTTTGAAAATGAGGCCAGCGTGGTCTCGGCGTTCAATACGCCGGGAGTCTTGCAGGAAATGTTGATACGTCGCCTGCCAGACCGTGAGCAGCCAGTGTTTCGCAACCTGTTCGAATCCACCATTGGCCAGTTGAGCGAAATGACTCTTGCGTCCACCCCCATCGGCGGCAACGTACTCACCCGTTTTTTCCATGACAACACCCAACTGCTGACACGATTGCTCGGCAGCCAGTCGCATGTTTCAGGCCAGTCGGACTGGGAGGCTGTCAAACACCTGTTCAGCTCCGCAATCAATCTCTTCTCGGGGCTGTTACCGGGCAAACTCGCGTATCTACAGTTTCTGTGGAATGCCTACAAGGACGCGCGAAACTCGGCCGAAGCCCTGCAGGACCATCACTGGACAACTGCATTGCTGGATTTTATTGCCGGTGCGGTGCAGATCGTGACGTTGGGCCGGTTATCGCTTGAAGGATGGGCCGACAGCGCCCAGGCAACCGGTGAAGCCATCGCTCAACCGGTTACCACCCCCGTGATTGCGCAACCCTGGTCGCAGATCCGTTCGACAGCACCGTTGCGTACACGACTGCAACCGTTCGAAACCACCGTCGAACTGAAGAACCTGACGAAAAACCGCACGGACGGCACCTATCTCGAAGCGGCCAGCCAGAAAACTTTCGCCGCCATTGCCGGCAAGGTGTACGGCGTGAACAAGACCGGAGCGGTGTGGCGAATGGTCAAAGGCCAGGAAGAAGGCCCCGTGTTACTGACGACGCCTGACAAGCAACTGGTGATCGACCCGGACACCCACACCGTCCACTTCGGCAAAGCCCTCTCGAAAATGCACAATCAGTTTGCTTATGCCCATGCTGCCGGGGATGTGCTGAACATCGAGGCCCGGGGGATGAAGGAAATCCGCGCAAAACATCCCGAAAAAGCCCGTATGATCGTGCAGGCCATCGACATGGCTCGCTATTACGCGTTCAACAGCCTGCACAACCTGGTGCAACTGCGCAAACTCGTCCCGGGCACACGGCTGGATACCTTCCTCAAACAGTTCTTTGATGTCGGGCAGGTCGACAATGCACTGATCGACAAAATCAAACAGGCTATCGTTCCCATCTGTAACGCGCTGGTCGACCCCGATGAAGACTGGATGAACTCGCAACGTTTTATCGTGGGTTCAAACCGGAACCCGAAGGACATCCTCGTCGCGTTTGTCCTGGACAAGGATAAACAGCGCCATGTGCATTTCACGGAACGATTCTTCGACCAACAACTGGACTGGTACAAATCCTGTTTGACACAACCCTTCGACGTCGACAGCCACAGCCAGGCCGCGACGTTGATACACGAGTTCGCTCACTTGTTTTCCGGGGCCGTGGACATTGCATACCTTGAGGCCAGGCGACCGTTCAGCGATCTGGTGGCATCGATCACCGCCTATGGCGCAGAAATGAAACAGTCCCAGCTGGACTTCCAGCGAGTAGCCTTGTCGATGGAAACACCCAAGGAAGAATTGTTCGCACGCTGGAACAGTGGGCTGCGAGCGTGGATCAGCCTGGATTCGATTCCGGATTCTTATCACGTCGGCAAGGCCATTCTGCGGCTGACGGGCAGCAAGACCATGGAGAAGGCACGGGAAGCTTTTTTGAACGGGCAGGATTCGAAGTTCCGAACCGACGTCATTTTGCACAATGCCGACTCCATCGCCTTTTTGATCTGCGAAATGGGCCGGCAATTGGACCCGGTGCCGCTCGCCACGACCACTGAAACCTGATCCCGACGTAATAACGCGCAGATCTGCAGATCTGCGCTGCACAGTGGTGTTTGTCTTGATCTTTTTTCCACGCGCCCTGTGGAGACTGCTACCCCGACAGCAGGTGTTCCAGAGGTGAGGCGTTGAAAAAAAACTACACATTGATGGTTAAATGCCATGACTGATGTTCTCGCAAACTTCCCCCCAAGGTTAGAATGCACGAAATCAGGATGAGCCAATGACCGACCACATGCTCTCGCAAGCTGAATACGACGCCATCACCGATGCCGCTGCGCATTGGTGCATGCGTTTGCACGCCAATGACTGCACCGAGCAAGAGCGCCAGGCGTTCGAGCAATGGCGTGATGCGCATCCGCTCCATGCCTTCGAGTACGAAGCGATGCTGCAGATCTGGGATGTCGCTGGCGACCTGCCCCGTCCCGAGCCCGTCGTACCTTTGGTTCGGACTCAACCGGTAAACCCGTGGCGGCGCCTGGGTATTGCCGCGGCGATATGCGCACTGGCACTGCCTTTGGCCGGTTATGGCGGCTGGCACCTGGGCTGGGTACCGAACGCGTACCAGCATTTCGAAGCGACTGACAATGTTCGCGCGGTCACCTTGAAGGACGGCAGCCAGGTGGAACTGAACCTGGGCAGCGAGCTGACCTACAGCAACTACAAGGATCAACGGCAAGTCACGCTGAAAAAAGGCGAAGCCTTCTTCAGTGTCAGCCATGACACCCGTCACCCGTTTGTGGTCAAGGCCGCCGAAGGCCGGATTCGCGTGACCGGTACCCAATTCAACGTCTGGATCTATGAAGACCAGGTCAAGGTCAATCTGATCGAAGGCTCGATACTGGTCAGCAGCAACGCCGACCAGCCCGGTGACGGCTTGCGCCTCGAGCCGGCGATGCAGGCCAGTTATCGCCACGGCGACTTCATTCCCCGCATCAGCCAGACCTATGACAATGACAGTTCTCTGGCCTGGCGCCAGGGCAAACTGGTACTCGACGATCTGGCACTGAGCGATGCACTGCCCTTGATCAATCGCTACCTGGACAAACCGTTGATGGTCGCGGACAACAGCACCGGCTCGATCCATATCGGCGGGATCTACAACATCAAGGAGATCCACGGCCTGGTGAAATCCTTGCCGCGGGTCCTGCCGGTCTACCTGACCCGTAACCAGAACGGCAATCTGGTGGTCAATGCGATTCCGCAAAAAACCCCGAAAAGCTGAAAAGGCCGCCACCCTTGCGGGGTGCGGCCTTCAGCGTTCATGCAATGCTCCACGACCTTACTGCGCAGTCACCTTTGCATCCTGCTGACGAATCGTCTGCACCTGATAGTTCGGATCGGACAGGATCTGTTGCTCGGTAAAGGGCAGCACGCTCCATTGCTTCCTGGAAAAGGCCTGCGTCTGGTCCCGTGAAAACTTCGAGGCCGGGTCGCTGGATAGCGAGAACGCGAGAAGCCCTTTGGCCTGTGGTCCGGTTTCGTCAAAGGTCACCACTTGCAGGTAACTGGTGCCGCTGACCACTTCGCGCTTGCCATCGCTGCGCGGCACGCTCTGGATGGCGTTATAGACGCCCAGCGTCCCCGGTCCGCCGTGGATTGGCGTCTGGTGCCCGCCGCTGCTGACCACCTGGATATCGCCCCAACGGCTGTCCGGCTTGAGACCTGACGCCTTGACCTGTTCAGCCGAAGCCAGCATCGCTGCCCGTAGCGCCTTCGCTACGTCCGGGTGATCGACCGCGAGTCCACGCGGAGTCTGTTGCGGGTCCTGAAGATCGAACGCCACGCGCCATACGTCCGGCACTTGTTCCAAAGACTCCATGACATTCTGGAAATGCACAAACCCCAGACCACTGTCGAGGTTGGCCTTGCGGTCCCATGCCTTGAGGCTGACGCACAGTGCCGTCAGCGTTTTTGCATCGGCACCCAGATCCGCCGCGCAGAACTGCAGCAGGTCCGGCATCACTTGATTCGCCTGATAAACCTGATCGTCCATGACCATGTGTTGTAAATCCGCCGCCCCGACCTGGGGCAACGTACTCAAACGCTCCAGGGCAAAACGTGATCGCAACCCCAATGGCTGGCCATCCTGGCTGATCAGCGGCGAATAGCCGGTCAGCGGTTGCACCGGGTTGACCATCCAGGCCGAATCGTTGGAGTGTTGGACAAAATCCTTGCGCAGCAATTGCGGCAACTTGTCCGCCGCATAGATACCCTGTTGTGGCGCCTGCGGGTCGATGTCCCAGGCACAGGCGCTGTTGGAACCGTCAAGGATGATCATCTGCAGGCCGATCCGCGGATCGCTGCACTGCGCCAGCTTGTCGACACTGACGTTGGGCACCACCGAGAGGTTCATGTACAGCGTCTGCCCCTGATCGTCCGCCGCCAGCGTGTTGACCCACGGTATGCCCTGGATCTTGTGCACCGCGGCCTGGAAATCCTTGAGGTTTTCGGCGCGGTTCATCGCGTACCACTGCTGCAGGACGCGGTCGTTATCCAGATTGGCGTCACGCAGGCTGTAGGCGTATTGATGATCCCAATCCAGTTTTCCCGGCCATTGCACCACCGGACCGAACTTCGAGCTGTAGACTTCATGGGAAATCGCCCGGACCTGCCCGTCCGCCTGCCTGACGTTGACGGTCAGGGTCTGCCTGTCCATCGGCAAGGACTGGCCCTCGAGCAGGTAACGAGTCGAATCCTTGGGATCCAGTTGCAGGCGGTACAGCGTGAAATGTCTGGACGAGTCCACGGTGTGGGTCCAGGCCAGATGTTGATTGAAACCGATGTTGATCACCGGCAGGCCGGGCAATGCCGCGCCCATCACGTCCAGCTTGCCGGGAATGGTCAGGTGCATCTGATAAAAACGCATGCCGCCCACCCACGGAAAGTGTGGATTGGCCAGCAGCATGCCACGACCGTTGAAAGAACGCTCGCTGCCGACCGCGACGGCGTTGCTGCCCCGGTCCAGGGCAAAGCGCTGCATGCGCGTGGCGGCCACCTGGAACGCCGGCTGCGCGTTTGCCGCCTGGGCCACGGCTTTGGGTGGCGTGGCACCGGCCAGGGCTTCGGCAAACTGGCCGACGCCACCTTCGACCAACAGGCGCCGGGTCAGCTTGACCAGATCCGAGGCGGTGATTTCCCGCACCCAATCGCCCTGGCACAGTTGCGGCAGACCCTGGGCACGACGTTCACTCAGGAAGCGGTTGTACCCCGCCACATAACCTTCAACCAACTCACGCACTGGCGGGTTTTGGGCATTCCAGAAACCGGCGACCGCCTGCGGGGTGTTCAGCCAGGTGAAAAATACATCGCTGACCAGGTTCTCACGCCCTTCGACGGTGAGCTGGTCCGGCCCGAAATACCGCGAACGTTCGCCGTTCACCGTGGTGATCTCGTTCGCCAGCAGGCACAGGTTGTCCTGGGCGTAGGCATAGCCGATGCCATAACCGAGCCCGCGCTCATTGTCGGCGCGGATGTGCGGCACGCCGAAACTGGTGCGGCGGATGTCCGCGCTCGCTTGCGCAGGCGTACCGCTCGCGCTCGCCGCAAGGCTCAACCCCAGAGTCACACCCGCCAGGCTCAACCTGGCTAACTGGCTGGAAATAATCACGCTCGCTCCTGATCGAAAAAACGATGGCTACAGCTGCGCATACCCACGCGCACCGTGCCTCCCTGTAGGGACGAAGCTCACATCAAAAATTTAGGTTCTTCACGGAATCCCGGAGGAACACATATAACGAAAATATCTGTAGGAGCTGCCGAAGGTTCGGGCCGCGTTCGGACGATCTTTTGATCTTGATCTTCAGCAATCTCCAGATCGCAAAAGCAAGATCAAAAGATCGCAGCCTCCGGCAGCTCCTACAGGGGAACGCGTGCACCACCCAACAAGAGGTCGAGCGTTAGCTCGCCTCGCGGTGCTGTTGCGGTGCACGCCGCCTCGAGAGGCCGAGTGCAGGTTCTGCGCAGTGGGCAACCCGGCATGGATGCCGGGTTAGCCGCGCACGGCCATGGATGGCCGATCGCGGCGGGCCCACGGAGCAGGACCGGAGCGAGGGCATGCCGAGCCTGGGCGAGGCACCGAACGTCAGGGGCAAGAGCCCTTGGTTACTTGGGGCTCTTCCAAGTGACCCGCCGTCAGGGCGGAACCCTAAGTGGCCGTTACCGCAGCAATGAATATGTACACCAGGAAGAAAATGGTCGGCCGTCAGGTCGCCATCGCTGGCAAGTCGGATCGCCGCACCGCAGCTCCTACAGGTATCGGTATTCCCCGGGATTGCGTGAAGAACCAAAATTTAGGGTTTTACCGCGCATCGGCGCGTGGACTGACAGGTTGATCACACGGTGGCGACAAATTTTCTACATTCGAGCCTTCATGATTTGCACTGCTCATGCGTCTAGTCTTGCAAGAGCGCCCACTTTTTCCTGATCAGGCTCTGAAAAGGAGTTTTGCAATGTACAACTCGCAACTGCCAACGGACGGTAGCAATGCGCCAAAGGGTGCTTCCATGGGAGTCGGCGTATTCGAGCCGCATACCGATCGCCACCGCAACGAGCGGATCAGGATCCTGCTCAAAAGCTTTGGCCTGCGCACCAGCCTGATCCGCCTGAAAGTCATCGATGCCCTGCTGACGGCCGCCGAAAACGACCGCAGCCTGGGTGTGCGTGGTGTGCACAGCCAATTGCTGGAGCTGGATATTCCGTTGTCCTTTCTCAGCGTGCGTGAAGTGCTCAAGCGCTTGTGCAGCGAAGGCGTGATTGTCCTCAATCCCGACAAAAGCTACAGCCTGCATCCCCAGGCTGCTGCCATTCTGCGCAACCAATGATCGAATGATCAGGGCTTGACCTTGCGGCGCATCACGCCATTGACGACCACCACGATCACCGCCACGCCTATGGCGATGTACTGGAACATTTTTTCACTGATGACGCCGGTGTTCTGCAACCAGGAAAGGCCAAACATGATCCCCAGCACCACCAGGGAGATCAGAATCGAGTATTTCAAACGTTGCGACTGAGTCATTGCAGGTTCCTGAATCTGAAAATGTATCCGGTTTGTATCGATACGCATGCCAAGTGCCTACCCTGTTTCGGGGATAAACAACTACGAGCGGGGGTCTCATGTTACAGCCGATGAAGAGTTTTGGCTTCATAACGGCGATAACCATGAGGACTTTCACATGTTGCGACGAATCACATTGCTGATGCCTCTGCTGGCCATCCTGACCTTGAGCGGTTGCATTGTTTACCCCTACGGGGGCTGGCACCACCATCACCACTACGACCATCGCGGACCGGGTTACTACCAACATCGTTAACAGCTATTCAACGTCCTGAATCCTTTCGATAGAAGTCATTGCCGGGCTGGGCACACAACTCAACCAGCCAATCGACAAACACACGCACACGCCGGGATAACTGGCGGTGCGGCGGATAAAGCGCCGTCATCGGCATGCCCGGTGGCGGCACTTCCCCAAGCACTTCACGCAATCGTCCCTCCTGCAGTTGCCGGGCGACGTGATAGTACGGCGTCTGCACCAGGCCATATCCGGCCTCGCACGCTGCCAGATAACCATCGGCACTGTTGACCGCCACCTGCTTGGGCAGATCGACCGACTGCACCTGGCCATCCACGACAAACTCCAGCCCATAGCGTTTTGCGTTGCTGGAGATGTACTCGACCATCCGGTGTCCGTCCAGGTCGTCCAGGCTATGGGGCGTTCCGTGCCGCTGCAGGTAGTCCGGACTGGCACAGGTCACCTGATCCATCATCACCAGCGGCCGTGCCACCAGCGAATCGTCCAGCGGCGAGCCTCCACGCAACACGCAATCGACACCTTCGCGAATCAGGTCCACCGGCCGGTCATTCAAACCTATTTCCAGCTCGATCAAGGGATAGCGGGCCGTGAATTGCGGCAGCGCCGGAATCACCACCAGACGCCCCACTCCCGCCGGCATGTCCACCCGCAACAAGCCCTTGGGATTGTGGCGCGCCGCGCTGAACACCGCTTCGGTCTCTTCAAGATCCGCCAGCAAGCGCACGCAACGCGGGTAATAGGCCGCACCGTCGAGCGTCAGGCTGATCTGCCGCGTGGTGCGTTGCAGCAGTTGCACCCCCAGATGTGCCTCCAGTTGCTTGATCAGGATAGTCACCGAGGCCCGGGGCAATTGCAGGCTGTCGGCGGCCCTGGAAAAGCCACCGAGTTCGACGATTCGGGTAAAGACGCGCATGGCGTTGAAACGGTCCATTGCTGGCTCCACCGGCAGATTGTTTAGATTTAACGAATAGTGATAGCCGTTTTAGCCGGTTTATCTTGTTTCTGTCGAGGCGAACAATAGCGACTCACTTCACAGGGAGCTGATTTCATGCACACACGTCAATTGGGAAAAAACGGTCCGCAGGTGTCGGCCATCGGCCTGGGCTGCATGGGCATGACTGACTTCTACACCACCGGCACGGACACCCGCGAAGCCACGGCCACCCTGCATCGCGCGCTGGAACTGGGCGTCAACCTGCTCGATACCGCCGATATGTACGGCCCACACACCAATGAAGAACTGATTGGCAAGGCCATTGCCGGCAAGCGCGATCAGGTGTTCCTGGCCAGCAAGTTCGGGATCGTCCGCGACCCGGCCAACCCCACCACCCGGGGCGTCAACGGTCGGCCGGAATACATTCGCCAGTCCATCGATGGCAGCTTGAAACGCCTCGGCGTGGACACTCTGGACCTGTATTACCAGCACCGAATCGACCCACAGGTGGCTATCGAGGAAACCGTCGGCGCCATGGCCGAACTGGTCAGTGCCGGCAAGGTGCGTTACCTGGGATTGAGCGAGGCATCGGTGGCGACCCTGGAACGGGCACACAAGGTTCATCCGATCAGTGCGTTGCAAAGTGAATATTCATTGTGGAGCCGTGACCAGGAGGAAAACGGTTGCCTGGCGGCCTGCCAGCGCCTTGGCGTCGCCTTTGTGCCTTATAGCCCGTTGGGCCGAGGCTTTCTGACCGGCGCTTTGAAAAGTCCGGATGATTTCGCGGCGGATGACTACCGCCGCTTCAGCCCGCGTTTCCAGGGCGAAAACTTCGCGAAAAACCTGCTACTGGTGCAACAGGTACAGGCGCTGGCGGCAGAGAAAGGCGTGACGGCCGGCCAACTGGCGCTGGCGTGGGTGCTGGCCCAGGGTGATTACCTGATTCCGATTCCGGGCACCAAGCAACGTAAATATCTGGAAGAAAACGTGGCTGCTCTGGAGGTGACGCTGAACGCCGAAGAACTGCACGCGCTGGAAGCGATCTTTCCGGCGAATGCCACCGCGGGCCTGCGTTATCCGGAAGAGGTCATGAAACTGCTCGACCGGTAAGGGTCGCCGGCCCGCTCAATGAACCGGGCGGGCCGGGCAACACGGCGTCAGGCCTCTTCCGAGAGAACACTGCCGGGCCTCACCATGGGGCCGTTGTTCTTGCCGTAAGTTTCCAGGTTTTGCAGCACGTAGATCGCTTTTTTGAACTCGGGAATCAGGTAGTTGGCGTACTTGTTACCCTTCAGATTGTTGTTCTGGATGTTCTCCAGTTGCGTGGCGAAATATTCCAGCGCATTGAACTTCGCGTCAGGGTCCTTGATACCAAACCGGTCGAACTTGTCACCGGCATTGCTCAGCGTGACCGCCGTCACATCACTGATCAGGCCACGCTCTTTCAGAAAGACACTGAGACTGCCCATGGATTTGACCGAAATATCAGTGGGATCAAAACCCTTCATCTGCTTGCGCAATTTCATCTTGTCCATCTTGACTGTATCCAGTTCGACTGGATTGTTGCCCACCAGGTCAAGCATCTGCCTGACCTTGACGCTCTGGGGAACAGGCTTTGATCTGCTGGCGGTATCTCGAACCAACAAGCCCGCTTTCGCAGTCCAGGCGCCGGTATAACCGATAGTCATTGAAAACTCCTTGCTTGACCAAGTTAGGAGGTCAGAAGTATCGGCCGGAGCACTTGAGGCCACCAAACTTTAATTCGGAGCTTTAACAATTCTCGTACAATTCAGATACATGTTGTAAAACTTATTGTTTATTAGATATTCGCACTTTGAAGAATGGCCCTTCAGACTTTTCCTACATGGCGACTAGTTGGTTTTTATCAACACCGATACTTACCCTCGGCATTTCAACCTGACGATTTTGTAATGTGCTCCTCATCTGCCTGACAGCGATGATCTACCATCATCTAACAGCGGTTTTTTGTAGCAATTAGAAATACTCCTTGAATGCCCGACCAGTAAAAATGGTCAAAATGCGTTTTTTTCGCCCGTTAGCCGAGACGAATCCCATGCGAAACCCTCTGCGTCTGATCGCCCTGAGCGCCCTGTTCATGTCCTCCCTGGCCCAGGCCGCCGACCTCATCCCGATCGAGGTTCATCGCGACGCCAACTGTGGCTGCTGCAAAAAATGGATCACTCATCTGGAGGCCAATGGCTTCAAGGTCGAAGACCACGTCGAAGCCAACATGAGTGAGTTCAAGCAACAGCACGGTGTGCCGCCACGCCTGGCGTCGTGCCACACCGCGTTGATCAACGGCAAGTTCGTCGAAGGTCATGTCCCGGCCGACCAGGTCCTCGCCTTGAGCAAGCGTGATGATCTGTTGGGCGTCGCCGCCCCCGGCATGCCCATGGGGTCGCCCGGCATGGAAATGGACGGCATGAGTGATGCCTATCAGGTCATTGGCCTGAAAAAGGATGGCACTGACGTGGTGGTTGCGGATTACCCCGCCCATTGATGTCCGGCGCATACCTCGGGCTGTTTTTCGCGGCATTCGGTGCCGCCACGCTGCTGCCGTTGCAATCCGAAGCCGTGCTGGTGGGTCTGTTGCTCAGCGATCGGTATTGGCTCTGGGCACTGCTGGCAGTGGCAACGTTCGGCAACGTTCTGGGGTCGCTGCTTAACTGGTGGCTGGGGCGCGGGATCGAGCGGTTCCGCGACCGGCGCTGGTTTCCGGTAGGCCCCCGACACCTGGAAAAAGCCCGGCGGCATTACCAACGCTACGGCCACTGGTCATTGCTGCTCAGCTGGCTGCCGGTGATCGGCGATCCGCTGACGCTGGTCGCCGGGGTCATGCGCGAACCGCTGGGGCGCTTCCTGCTGATCGTCACCCTGGCCAAAGGCGCCCGCTACGGCGTGCTGGTCATGGCGACCCTGGGCTGGATGGGGTGAACCACCAAGAGCGGCGATTGCCTGAGTTTAATATCGCCCTAATCGAGCCGATCCAGCATCGGCGGCTTTTATATGGAGCTCTCCCATGTCGCGTCCCCTCATCCGCTGGTTACCCAGCCTGTTGCTGACCGCCGGCCTGCCCGCCATAGCCCACGCCGAAGGACCGGCATACGGCCCCCAACTGCAAGGTTTCGACTACCCCTACACCCTCAAGCACTTCGCCTTCGAATCCCAGGGCCAATCCCTGCAAATGGGTTACATGGACGTCGCCGCCCACGGCAAGGCCAATGGTCGCAGCGTGGTGTTGATGCACGGCAAGAACTTCTGCGGCGCCACTTGGGACACCTCGATCAAAGCCCTCAGCGACGCCGGCTATCGGGTCATCGCCCCGGACCAGATCGGTTTCTGCACCTCCAGCAAACCGGCGCACTATCAGTACAGCTTCCAGCAACTGGCGACGAATACCCAACAATTGCTCAAGACGCTGGGCATCCAGAAAGCCACCCTGCTGGGGCACTCCACCGGCGGCATGCTCGCCACCCGCTATGCTTTGCTATACCCCGAACAGGTCGAGCAACTGGCGCTGGTCAACCCCATTGGCCTGGAAGACTGGAAAGCCCTCGGTGTGCCCTATCGCACCGTTGACCAATGGTACGAACGCGAACTCAAACTCAGCGCCGACGGGATCCGCACCTACGAGCGCAACACCTATTACGGCGGCCGCTGGAAGCCGGAATTCGATCGCTGGGTAGACATGCTCGCCGGCCTGAACAAAGGTCCGGGGCATACGCAAGTCGCGTGGAACTCGGCGCTGATCTACGACATGATCTTCACCCAACCGGTGTACTACGAATTCAAGGACCTGAAAGTACCGACCCTGCTGTTGATCGGAACGTCCGACACCACCGCCATCGGCAGTGACATCGCCTCCCCCGAAGTCAAGGCGAAGCTCGGGCACTACGAGGTCCTCGGCAAACAGGTGGCCAAGCTGATTCCCCAGTCCACGCTGGTCGAATTCCCTGGCATGGGCCACGCGCCACAGATGGAAGAACCGGGAGAGTTCCACCAGGCCCTGCTCGCCTGGCTGAACAAGACCAACCCCGTGCGTTGAAGAGGAAAGGCTGATGCCCGTGCAGATTGCAGTGCTTGATGATTGGCAGGATGTGGCGCGGGACGTGGTGGACTGGTCGGCGCTGGACTGCGTCGGCCAGGTGAGTTTTCTCCATGACTACCCCACCGATAACCCATCCCTGGCCGAGCGCCTGGCCGGGTTCGAGGTGATCTGCGTGATTCGCGAACGCACCCGTTTCGATGAAGACCTGCTGCGCCGCCTGCCGAAGCTCAAACTGCTGGTGACCGGCGGCATGCGCAACGCCGCCCTGGACCTGAAAACCGCCGCTGCGCTGGGCATTCAGGTCTGCGGCACCGACAGCTACAAACACGCCGCACCGGAACTGACCTGGGCGCTGATCATGGCCGCAACCCGCAACCTGGTGGTCGAAGCCAATGCCTTGCGTGCCGGTCAGTGGCAACAAGGCCTGGGTGGCGACCTGCATGGCAAGACGCTGGCCATCCTCGGCCTGGGCAGCATCGGCCAGCGCGTCGCGCAGTTCGGTCAGGTGTTCGGCATGCGCGTGATCGCCTGGAGTGAGAACCTCACGGCCGAACGTGCAGCACAAGTCGGTGTGACCTATGTCAGCAAGCAGGAACTGTTCGAACAGGCCGACGTGCTGTCGGTGCACCTGGTGCTCAGCGAGCGCAGTCGGGGCCTGGTGGACGTGCAAGCACTGGGCTGGATGAAACCCACGGCGCTGCTGGTGAACACCGCTCGCGGACCGATTGTCGATGAAGCGGCACTGATCAAGGCGCTGCAGAAACAACGGCTGGCCGGGGCCGCACTGGACGTCTTCGAGCAAGAGCCGCTCCCTGTGCACCATCCGTTCCGGACCCTGGATAACGTGCTGGCAACCCCCCATGTCGGGTACGTGAGCCAACAGAACTACCAGCTGTTTTTCTCGCAAATGATCGAGGACATCCAGGCCTGGGCGGCAGGGGCTCCGATTCGTTTGCTGGGTTGATACTCCAATGTGTGCGAGCCTGCTCGCGATAGCGGTGTATCAGTCGACATCAACGTTGAATGACACTTCGCTATCGCGAGCAGGCTCGCTCCCACAACGAATAATTTTTCATGCTGCGGTGTTCACATCACATCTACCTTGCACTGCGTCTGACGGGACGCGACCTGATCTGAAACGCATGAACCTCTGGAGCACAGCCCATGAATATTCGTTTTGCCGTTCTGATGACCCCGCTGTTGCTGACCGTTGCGTTGTCCGGCTCCCTCGCCCTGGCCAACGGTGGTGGTGGCGGTGACGACATGCCCAGCCGGCCCAACTGCCCGAAAGGTCAGGTGCTGGATACCCGATCGCATCGGTGCGTCAGGCAGACCAGCAACCTGGTGCCGGACGAAGACCGCACCAACTATGCCTGGCAACTGGCCAAGGACGGACGTTACGAAGAAGCCCTGGCCCTGCTCGACACACTGAAACAGCCAAATACCGCAAAAGCACTGAACTATCGCGGCTACGCCACGCGTAAACTGGGGCGTACCGACGAAGGCATCGGCTATTACCTGCAATCGGTGAAACTCGACCCGCAGTACGCGCAAGTCCGCGAATACCTCGGCGAGGCCTATGTGATCAAAGGCCGGCTGGACCTCGCGCAGGAGCAACTGCAGCAGATCAGATCCATCTGCGGCAGCACTCAATGCGAGGAGTACCAGGACCTGGCCGAAGCCATCAACGACTCATCGAAAACCTGAAAACCTGAGCGGACGGAGGTCGCCATCGCCAGCGATCAGACAATACGAACGGAACTGAACCAGCATCTGGCGCGTTTATGGCGCTACGGCCTGCTGTTGTCCCGTCAACGGCATGTTGCCGATGACCTGGTGCAGGCCACCTGCGTGCGGGCGCTGGAGCGGGCCGGGCAATTCGTGGCGGGAACGCGCATGGACCGCTGGCTGCTGAGCATTCTGCATTCGATCTGGCTCAACGAAGTCCGCGCCCAGCGGGTGCGTCAGGGTCAGGGTCAGGTGGATGCCGATGGGGCCTTGTCGTTCGATGGTGAATCCGTGGCCCAGACCCATGTGTTGGCGGCACAGGTCATCCGTCGCGTCGATGCGTTGCCCGAGACCCAGCGCGAAACCGTGTTTCTCGCCTACGTCGAAGGCTTGTCCTACCGCGAAGTCGCCGACGTGCTGCAAGTGCCCATCGGCACGGTGATGAGTCGCCTGGCCGCCGCTCGGGCGAAACTGGCCGAATACCCACCGTTGCACGCGGTGCCGCACCCTTACCGAGGAGAACATTGATGAGTACGAGAACCTCGGACGAACAACTGGTGGCCTACCTCGACAACCAACTCGATGCCGAGCAGCGCTCGCGCATCGACGCGGCCATCATTGCTGATCCGATGCTCGGCCTGCGCCTGCAATGGCTCGATCGCAGCAGCCTGCCGTTCAAGGACGCCTACGATGAACTGGCCCGACAGGCGCCGGCGGATCGCCTGCAAGCCATGCTCGCGACGCTGCCCTCACCCGTCCGCCCCGGGCTCAACCGGCGCTGGTTTCTTGCCGCCGCGGCCGCACTGTTGGCCGGCGGCGTGCTGGCGGACCGGCTGTTTCTCGGCTGGCAAGCGAGTCGGCTGACACACAACTGGCGCGGTGAGGTGGCCGATTACATGGCGCTCTACGTGCCGCAAACCCTGGAACATTTACCCGCTGATGAAGCCGCGCAACGGGCACAGCTGCGGACCATCGATGCGCGTCTGGGCCTGGACCTCGCGCCGGCGAAACTGAGCTTGCCCCGTGCCGAATTCAAGCGCGCGCAAATCCTCGAGTACGACGGTGTGCCCATCGCCCAGATCACCTACCTCGATCCGGTGCACGGCCCCATGGCGCTGTGCGTCACCCGCTCCAACAGCGGCAGCCGCCATTTCGCCCGGGAACAGCGGCGCGAGATGAACATCGTGTATTGGGCTGACATGGAACACGCCTGGATGCTGATCGGGCATCAACCGATGGCGGATCTGGAGGAGATGGCGAAGTTGTTGCGCAGTCGTTTGAGCGCTTGAAGCACAGACAATGGCTTGCGGGATCGAAAAAGACCCCGCAAGCCATCACGTTGTCCAGACATCGACGCCCACCCTCTCAAGGTCGTGTGCGCTCAGCAGCTCTCCGTCTGCCCCCTTCGTCATCGTATATTTCACTGCATCGCCAACAAGAAAACAGGCGCGACCCTCTGCTGTGATGTTGGGTCCGATCCTGATCGCCAATCTGCTATAGCCGCCATCGGGCAGGACCATCGCGAATTTTGTCGACACACTCTCGACTTTGACATCCCGGATTGCACTGATCGTGCCTCGCCCGCTGATTCTTATTGTTGGCGCGCTCATTCTTTTCCTCCAGCCTATCGCCTTCTCTTGAGGTCGCAGACCAATGAAACGCGCAAGCTCAGCGTCTTGCTACTGTCAAAGTTGACAGAAGAAGCTGCCGCTTGTCGTAATCAGGCCGAAGCCGGCAACCACAAGCGAAACCGCGCCCCACCCAGCGGCGAGACTTGCACCGTCAGCGTGCCGCCCTGGGCCTCCAGCGCGCGGCGGCTGATCGCCAGCCCCAGTCCGAAACCACCCGTGGCGCGGTCGCGGCTGCGGTCGAGGCGGTAGAAGGGTTCGAAAATCCGCTCACGCTCGTCATCCGGAATGCCAATGCCGTCATCGTCGACCCAGATCTCACAACCGCCGACATACACCTGAACACCGATCTGGATACGCTTCTCGCAGTAGCGCATGGCGTTGCGCAGCAGGTTTTGCAGGGCGCGAGCGGTCAGGCGCGGGTCCAGACCGAAGCGTTCGAGCTGGCCGTGGAGCAGCACGTCGATGACGATTTCCGGGGATTCCAGCTCTTCGTCGACGCTACCAAGGATACTGTCGATGAACTCATCCAGCGACACCTCGACCTGCTCCGGCAACTGCCCCGGGTTTTGCAGGCGACTGTAGGACAGCAATTCCAGCACCAGTTCATCGAGTTCCCGAATGTGCGCCACCAGGCTTTGCAGGCGCTCGCGGCTGGCCGCCGGCAAGTCGTCGGACAGCGCCAGCGCCAGGCCGAAATCCAGGCGCGTCAGCGGGGTGCGCAACTCGTGGGACACCGCATTGAGCAAGTCCCGCTGCTGGTTGAGCAGGTTCTCGATGTCGCCGGCCATGGTGTCGAAAACGCTGGCCAGGCTGCCGATGTTGGAACTCGGGGAAATTTGCGTGCGCTCGCTCAAGTGGCCCTTGCCAAAGCGTTCGGCCGCGCCCTTGAGACGTTCCAGATCACGCCAGTGCGGGCGCAGCCACAGCAACAGACACGCGAGCATGGTCGCGCCGATCAGCACGTTGATGCTCCAGTACAACAGGTTGACGTCCAGCGGATCGGGTGGCACGACCATTTGCACCACGGTGCGCTCATTCAGCGGTGCGACCGCCAGCGTGCGCCAGCCCCAGTCGCCGACGCGCACGACGTTCTCGCCGCGGCGCAAGCGCTGCTGTTCATCAGGCGTCAGGCTGCTGTCGTCATTGCCACTGAGCACGATGTGCAGTGGTTTGAAGTCCTTGTCCATTTCAGCCGCCAGGGCCGGCCACTGCTCGGCCGGGGCTGCGTGAAACTGTTTGACGATCAGCGTTTGCAATCCGCGGGAGTAATCGAGGTTGTAGGTGACAAAGCGCTCGTGGAACACCTTGACCACCAGATCCGGCACCAGATAGATCGCCGCGCTGAACGAAACGATGGTCACCAGGTACAAACGAAAGAGGATTCTGAACATTGGCTCAGCATTCCCACTCGGAACGACTGAACAGGTAACCCTTGCCCCACACGGTCTTGATCTTGCGCGCCTCGCCGGCGTGGTCGTCGAATTTGCGCCGCAGCTTGGAAATCGCCACGTCCACCGAACGGTCGGTGCCGTTGAACTCGATGCCGCGCAGGCGTTGCAGGATCTGGTCGCGACTCAACACCTCACCGGCATGCCGGGCCAGCACCACCAGCAGGTTGTACTCACCGCTGGACAGGTCCACCAATTGCTCGCGCCAGGTCACGGTGCGTTCGGACAAATCGATGCACAGGTTGCCCATCAGAATTCGGTCGTTGGCGGTCTGCGGCTCGCTGAGGCTGCTGCGGCGCAACAAGGTCCGCACCCGGGCCAGCAGCACCCTCGGCTCGCAGGGTTTGGTCACGTAGTCGTCGGCGCCCATTTCCAGGCCCAGGACCTGGTCGTGGCTGTCGTCGCGGGCGGTGAGCATCAGGATCGGCAAGGTCGCCGAATCGGCACGCAGCAGGCGGCAGACTTGCAAGCCGTCGAGGCCGGGCAGCATCAGGTCGAGGATCACCAGGTCCGGCGGATTGAGCCGCGCACGTTCGCGCACATGGTCACCACGACCGATCACGCTGACGGAATAACCGTTGCGCTCCAGGTAGCTGGCAATCAGTTCGGCGAGGGCGGTGTCGTCTTCGACCAGGAGGATGTTGGGCATGGGGTGTTTCCAGAAATAGCTGTGGCGCCAGATACGCCGCCATCGCGAGCAAGCTCGCTCCCACAGTGGTCGGTGGTGTTCACAACATTTGTGTTCACATCAAATCCCTGTGGGAGCGAGCTTGCTCGCGATAGCAATCTATCTGGCGCTATAAAATTCAAGGACTGAAGGATATACGCCCTCACGCCCACCCGAGTAAAACCCTTACACAATTTCACACAGCACCAACAAAGCTTCACCGCTACCCTCGCCTTCGCCCAGTAGGATGCTGGGGGTCTTTATTGGGGTATTACATGTCGAAGAATCTGCTTGCCAGGCTCAGTCTGATTGCTCTGGCGTTGACACTGGGTGCGTGTGACAAGTCCACGAATGCCGAGGAACAGGCGCCGCTGGCCACGGTGCGCATCGAGACCATCGTAGCGCGGCCACTGACCATCAGCAGTGAACTGAGCGGGCGGATTGCCGCACCGCGCATGGCCGAAGTGCGTGCCCGCGTGGCCGGCGTGGTCTTGCAGCGGACCTTCCGTGAAGGCAGTGACGTGAAACAGGGCGATGTGTTGTTCCGCATCGACCCGGCGCCGTTCAAGGCTGACCTGGACAGCGCTGAAGCGGCATTGCGCAAGGCCGAGGCCAATGCGTTCCAGGCCAGATTGCAGGAACAGCGCTACGCCCAGTTGATCGACGAAAAGGCCATCAGCGGCCAGGACTACGACAACGCACGGGCCAACGCCCGGCAGACCGCCGCCGACGTCGCCGCCAACAAGGCAGCAGTGGAGCGCGCCCGGTTGAACCTCGGTTATGCCACAGTCACGGCGCCGATTTCCGGGCGTATCGGTCGCGCGCTGGTCACCGAAGGTGCGCTGGTCGGGCAGAACGAAACCACGCCGCTGGCGCTGATTCAGCAACTGAACCCGATTCACGCCGACCTCACCCAGTCCACCCGCGAACTCAACGAGCTGCGCCGCGCCTTCCGCTCCGGCCAGTTGCAGCAGGTCGGCCAGGACCAGGCCAAGGCCACGCTGATTCAGGATGACGGCAGCCTCTACCCGCTGCCGGGCAAAATGCTGTTCAGCGACATCACCGTCGACCCGGGCACCGGCCAGATCATTCTGCGTAGTGAGTTCCCCAACCCCGACCTTGACTTGCTGCCCGGCAGTTTCGTGCGCGTACGCCTGGAACAAGCGGTCAACCAGCAGGGCATCAGCGTGCCGCAACGGGCCATCCAGCGCGACAGCGCCGGCATCGCCCAGGTGCTGCTGCTCGACGGCGAACAGCGGGTCGGCCAGCAACCGGTCGAACTCGGCGCCGTGCAGAACGATCGCTGGATCGTCACCAGCGGCCTGAAAGCAGGCGACCGCATCGTCATCGAGGGTCTGCAGCACGCTCGCGTCGGCGAGAAAGTGCAAATCGACGACACCCCTCTTCCACTTGCCCAGGTGACTGGTCAGTAAGCAGGACGCTTTTTTATGCCGCAGTTCTTTATCGACCGCCCGGTGTTCGCCTGGGTGGTTGCCCTGTTCATCCTGCTGGCCGGTGCGCTGGCCATTCCGCAACTGCCGGTGGCGCAATACCCGAATGTTGCGCCGCCACAAGTCGAAATCTACGCCGTGTACCCGGGCGCTTCGGCGCAAACCGTGGACGAGAGCGTGGTCAGCCTGATCGAGGAAGAGCTCAACGGCGCCGATCACCTGTTGTATTTCGAATCCCAGAGCAGCCTCGGCAGCGCGACCATCAAGGCCACCTTCCAGCCGGGCACCAACCCGGAATTGGCTCAGGTCGATGTGCAGAACCGCCTGAAAGCCGTGGAGTCACGCCTGCCACAAGCGGTGATCCAGCAAGGTTTGCAGGTGGAGAAAGTCTCCTCCGGTTTCCTGCTGTTGATCAGCCTCACCTCCAGCGACGGCAAACTCGACGACGTAGCGCTCAGCGATTACCTGGCGCGCAATGTGATGAACGAAATCAAGCGTCTGGACGGCGTCGGCAAGGCGCAGTTGTACGGCGCCGAGCGGGCGATGCGGATCTGGATCGACCCGCAGAAACTGCTCGCCTTCAACCTGACACCGGCGGACGTCAACGCCGCCATCGTCGCGCAAAACGCCCAGGTGTCGGCCGGCAGCATCGGCGATCTGCCGACCCGCACCACTCAGGAAATCACCGCAACCATTCTGGTCAAGGGTCAGCTGTCGGCCCCCGAAGAGTTTGCCGACATCGTCCTCAAGGCCAATCCGGACGGTTCGACCGTGCGCATCAGCGATGTGGCGCGGGTCGAGATCGGTAGCCAGGAATATCAGTTTTCCACGCGTCTGAACGGCAAGCCGTCCACCGCCGTCGGCGTGCAATTGTCGCCCGGTGCCAACGCCCTGAACACCGCGACCCTGGTGCGGGCGAAGATGGATGAGCTGTCGCGCTACTTCCCGGCGAACGTCGAATACAAGATCCCATACGACACCTCGCCCTTCGTCAAAGTCTCGATCACCAAGGTCGTCTACACCCTCTTTGAGGCGATGTTGCTGGTGTTCGCGGTGATGTTCCTGTTCCTGCAAAACATCCGCTACACACTGATTCCAACGTTGGTAGTGCCGGTGGCGCTGATGGGCACCTTTGCAACGATGCTGGCGCTGGGGTTTTCGATCAACGTGCTGACCATGTTCGGCATGGTGCTGGCCATCGGCATTCTGGTGGACGACGCCATCGTGGTGGTGGAGAACGTCGAGCGGATCATGGCCACCGAGGGCTTGTCGCCCAAGGAAGCCACGCGCAAGGCCATGCGGCAGATCACCGGGGCCATCATCGGCATCACCCTGGTGCTGGTCGCGGTGTTCATTCCGATGGCGTTCATGCAGGGCTCGGTCGGGGTGATCTACCAGCAGTTCTCGCTGTCGATGGCCACGTCCATCCTGTTCTCGGCGTTCCTCGCCCTGACCTTGACCCCGGCCCTGTGCGCGACGTTGCTCAAGCCGATTGCCAAGGGCGAACACCACGAAAAGACCGGCTTCTTTGGCTGGTTCAACCGTCGCTTCGAGCAACTGACCGAACGCTATCAAGGCTGGGTTGCCTATGCACTGAAACGCAGCGGGCGTTTCCTGCTGATCTACGGCGTGTTGCTGGTGGGTCTGGCCGTGTGCTTCAGTCGCCTGCCCTCCTCGTTCCTGCCGGTGGAAGACCAGGGTTACACCATCACCGACATTCAATTGCCACCGGGCGCGAGCAAGAACCGCACAGTGCAGGTGGCCGAGCAGGTTGAAGCGCACAACGCCGGGGAGCCGGGCATTCGTGACAGCGTGGTGATTCTCGGATTCAGCTTCTCCGGCAGCGGGCAAAATGCGGCGCTGGCGTTCAGCACGCTCAAAGACTGGTCCGAGCGTGGCAGCGACGATTCGGCCAGCTCGATTGCCGACCGGGCCAACGTTGCCCTCAGCCAGATCAAGGACGCGGTGACATTTGCCGTACTCCCACCGCCCGTGGATGGCCTGGGTACATCCAGCGGATTCGAATTTCGCCTGCAGGATCGCGGCGGCCTCGGTCATGAGAAGTTGATGGAGGCTCGCACCGACCTGCTCGCGGCGGCCGAAAAAAGCCCGATCCTGATGAACGTGCGCGAAAGCGCCCTGGCCGAGGCACCGCAGGTGCAACTGATCGTCGACCGCAAGCAGGCCAACGCGCTGGGTGTGTCCTTTGCCGACGTCGGCAACGTGCTGTCCACGGCCGTGGGCTCGGCCTACATCAACGACTTTCCCAACCAGGGGCGGATGCAGCGCGTCGTGGTGCAGGCCGAGGGCGACCAGCGCAGTCAGGTGGCAGACCTGCTGAAGATTCACGTGCGCAACACCCACGAAAAAATGGTGCCGTTGTCGGCCTTCGTGCAAGCCAGGTGGACCCAGGGCCCGGCGCAGTTGACCCGCTACAACGGCTACCCGGCAATCAGCATTTCCGGTGAACCGACGCCGGGCCACAGCACCGGCGAGGCCATGGCCGAGATCGAGCGGCTGGTGGCGCAAGGTCCGGCAGGCCTGGGCCAGGAATGGACCGGGTTGTCGTTGCAGGAACGGTTGTCCGGCAGCCAGGCACCGATCCTGCTGGGCTTGTCGCTGTTGATCGTGTTCCTGTGCCTGGCGGCGTTGTACGAGAGCTGGTCGATCCCGACCTCGGTGCTGCTGGTGGTGCCGCTGGGTGTGCTCGGGGCGGTGCTGGCGGTGACCTTGCGCGGGATGCCCAACGATGTGTTCTTCAAGGTCGGGCTTATCACCATCATCGGCCTGTCGGCAAAGAACGCGATCCTGATCATCGAGTTCGCCAAGAGCCTGTACGACGAAGGCCACGACCTGATCGATGCAACCCTGCAAGCGGCACGCCTGCGGTTGCGGCCGATTGTCATGACCTCGCTGGCGTTCATTCTTGGCGTGGTGCCGCTGGCGATTGCCACTGGCGCCAGTTCGGCTAGCCAACAGGCAATCGGCACCGGGGTAATCGGCGGGATGATCACGGCGACCCTGGCCGTGGTGTTCGTGCCGGTGTTTTTTGTGGTGGTGATGAAGCTGGTGCGCAAGCGCTAACCCACACACCCCCCTGTAGGAGCGTCGACCGGCTGCTCCTACAGGGGGGGGACGCGTTGATTTCAAGAATGTGGTCTCCTGGGCTAAGGTGTGTGCAATGCCCCGAACCAACGAGCCTCCATGATCTTCCTCGCACGCACCCACCCTCGCCTGTCCGCCGCCATCCTGCTGGGCATCGCGGTGGGCATTCTGGCTCCGGCCGATTCGCCGATCAGCAAGATCCTCATCGGCTGGAATGCCGGCGTCTGGATCTACCTTTTGCTGATGTTCTGGCTCACCGTGCGTTCGAAAGCGACTGACGTAAAACGCATCGCCGAAATCGAGGACGAAAATGCCGGGCTGGTGCTGGCGCTGGTGTGCATTGCGGCACTGGCCAGCCTGGCGACCATCACCTTCGAACTGGCCGGCAGCAAAGACCTGGAAACCACCCGCAAACTGATGCGTTACGGTTTCACCGCGCTGACCGTCATCGGCTCATGGCTACTGATCGGCGTCATCTTCAGCCTGCATTACGCGCGGCTGTATTACATCTGGAATGGCAAGGAGCCGGCGCTGCGCTTTGCCGAAGGCCTGACGACGCCCGACTACTGGGACTTCCTGTACTTCTCGTTCACCATCGGCGTGGCAGTGCAAACTTCGGATGTCGGCGTCGCCACGCCAGGCATGCGCAAGATCGTGCTGGCGCAGTCGCTGATCGGCTTTTTGTTCAACACTGCCATTCTCGGGTTCTCGATCAACATCGCCGCCGGCCTGTTCGGCTGATGACTGCACAAACGTTCTAGGCATGGCCCTCGGTCAAGGCGTTAAATAGCCCGGCAAACCGTTTCGCAGGTACCCCATGAGCGCTCACAACTGGATCGACCTGGCCCGGGATGCCGACACCGGCATCGAGACCCTGCGCGCGCATTTCGAAGGTCACGCCTATGACCCGCACTGGCACGACAGTTATCTGGTGGGCGTCACCGAGCAAGGGGTCCAGCAATTCAATTGCCGACGGGCCAGGCACCAGAGCACGCCGGGCAAGGTGTTTCTGCTGGAACCCGGTGACATCCATGACGGTGAAGCGCCGACCGCCGACGGTTTCACCTACCGCATGCTGTACCTCGACCCGCAGTGGTTGCAACGCGAACTCAGCGCCGTGTTCGATCATGCCCCCGACAACAGCCAGCTGAGCTTCGCCGCCACCCTGGCCTGCGATGCGCGTCTGGCCCAGGCCACCAGCCTGGCGTTTGAAACCCTGCATCGCGGTGAACTGAAGATCGTCCGCCAGACCGCCCTCGACGGTTTGCTCGAGCGCCTGACCAGCCACTTGCACTGGCGCGCCCGCGATGGCCAGGACCCGCGTCTGCCGCGGGTGGCACACAAAGCCCGGGAATACCTGCATGCCAACGCGCAATACGACATCGGCCTCGATCAACTGGCCGCCGTCACAGGCGTCGACCGCTTTCGCCTGACTCGCGCGTTCAAGGCTGCCTATGGCATGGCGCCCCACGCGTATCTGGTGCAACTGCGCCTGGCAACCGCCCGCCGCCTGCTGGCCCGTGGCGAACAACCGGCGGCGGTGGCAATGGCGCTGGGCTTTGCCGATCAGAGTCATCTGGGGCGCTGGTTCATGCGCGCCTACGGCCTGACGCCGGCGCTGTACCGCAAGCGCTGCTCAAATCTTCCAGACAGATAAGCCCGGGATTGTGAAGATCGACTTCACTGATCTTCACCGGAGTTAGCCCGCGATGCTGCCCTCATTCCCGACTTTATTGCCTTTCCTGCTGTTTGCCTTCGTAGCCTCGATCACCCCCGGCCCGACCAATATTCTGGTGCTGAGCAACAGCGCTCGATACGGGTGGGTCGCGGCTGTGCCGATCATCGTCGGCGCCTGTGCCAGTGCTGCGACCCTCGTGATGCTGGTGGGCACGGGCATCGGTTCATCATTGACCGCGTGGCCCGCCGTGCAAGGTGTCATGCAATGGGCCGGCGTGGCGTGGCTGAGCTATCTGGCCTGGCAGATTTTCAATGCCCCGGCGACAGACATTGCCGCGCGCGACAACGAAGCGCGCCTCGGGTGGATGGGCGCCGCCAGCCTGCAACTGGTCAACCCGAAAACCTGGATGATGGCGCTGGTGGTGGTCAGCGTATTCGCCGGGGATGGCGAGCATCGCGCCGTGCAGGTGATGTATTTGTCGCTGGGGTTTTTTCTGGTTTCCCTGCCATGTCTCGCGGTCTGGGCAATGCTCGGTGCCGGTTCAAGTCGCTGGTTGCGCTCACCCCGTGCCATGCAACGTTTGAACCGCTGCATGGGCCTGTTATTGCTGGGTTCTGCGTGGTTGAGCGTGTTGGCCTGAGCGCCGCTTGTCGGTCATTGTTCGACAATCAACCATCCGGGGCTTGACGGCGAATTGACTTTTGGTGTCTTCTGAAACCGGTTTCAGTGCTGTCTCACGAAGCACTCGACCTTATAAATCCAATAAGAAGGTTTCAGACCGTGAACGATTTCTCCGCCGCCCAGCGCAGCCGCGTGACCATGCTCGACGTGGCCGAACACGCCAAGGTCTCCAAGGCCAGCGTTTCGCGGTTCATTGGCGATGATCGCGCCCTGCTCTCCGATGCCATTGCCCAGCGCATCGAACAGGCAATTGCCGAACTCGGCTATCGCCCGAACCAGATGGCCCGCGGCCTGAAACGCGGGCGCACCCGCCTGATCGGCATGCTGGTGGCCGACATCCGCAACCCTTATTCAATTGCCGTGATGCACGGGGTGGAAACCGCCTGCCGTCAGCACGGCTATAGCCTGGTGGTGTGCAACACCGACCGCGACGACGAGCAAGAGCGCCAACACCTGGCCCTGCTGCGCTCGTACAACATCGAAGGCCTGATCGTGAACACCCTCGGTCATCACCGCGACCAATTGCACGAACTGCACCGGGAAATGCCCATGGTACTGGTGGATCGCAAGGTGGAGCACCTTGAAAGCGATATGGTCGGGCTGAACAACCCGCAGGCCATCGAGATGGCCCTCGCCCATCTTGAAGAGCGCGGTTATCGCGATGTGTTGCTGGTCACCGAACCGTTCGACGGCACCAGTTCGCGAATCGAGCGGGTCACCAGCTTCAAGGCGCAAATCGGGCAACGCCCGGCGCTTCGCGGCACGCACATCGAAACCGGCAGCGAACTGACCGCACAGCTGAAATCCTTCCTCGACAGGCCTGGCCCCGGCCTTAAGGCGTTGTTTTGCGCGAACGGGGTTGCGGCGCTAGCCAGCACCCATGCGTTGCGTGAACTCCAGTGCAATCTGTTCGACGACGTGGGCTTGATCGCCCTCGATGACCTGGATTGGTACCCGTTGGTGGGCAGCGGCATTACTGCCCTCGCGCAGCCGACCACCGAGATGGGCGCCAGCGCGTTCGAGTGTCTGCTCAAGCGGCTGCGCGGGGATGACGGAGCGGTGCGGACGCTGGATTTTTCGGCGCGGCTGGTTGTGCGGGGTTCAACCCTTGGGAATTTGCGTTGAATGTTAAGACGCCATCGCGAGCAGGCTCGCTCCTGCAGTTGATTTGCGAACACAGAGCCATTGTAGGAGTGAGCTTGCTCTCGATGGGGCCCTGACTAGCACAAAAAAATTTGAACAAAAATGAAACCGGTTTCAGAGGTAGAAAAACAATGAAAAAACCAGCTGTTTCCATCAGCCTTTCCAGCTACGGCGCCGACCTTGTGCGTCAACGCGGCCAAGGCAGCTTCATCGGGATTCTCGCCGCCGCCGGCGCCACGCGCATTGAGTGGCGTGAAGAATTACTGACCATCGAGGACCCCGCTCAACTGGCCGATGCCACTCAGGCAGAAGGCCTGCAGAGCGTGTATTCATCACCCATGGAGCTATGGCTGGCCGGGCAATCCAGGCCCAACCCCGAACTGGTCACGGCCCTGCAACGCGCCCAGGCGTTCGGCGCCAAATGGCTGAAGGTGTCGCTGGGCTATTTCACCGACAACAGCGATCTGCAAACCCTCGCCCGAGTGCTGGGCGAAAGCGCCGTGCAGTTGCTGGTGGAAAACGACCAGACCCTGCACGGCGGCCGCATTGAACCCTTCCAGCGCTTTTTCGCGGACGTCGAGCGGCACGAGCTGCCGATCAAAATGACCTTCGATATCGGCAATTGGCACTGGCAGGACCAGTCCGCCGCCAGCGCCGCGCGGTTGCTCGGTCGTCACGTCGGTTATGTGCACTGCAAAGCGGTCACGCGCCGTGCCGACGGCAAACTGGTCGCCATCCCGCCCGCCGCCAGTGACCTGCAACAGTGGGAACACCTGCTGCAGCACATGGCCCAGGGCGTTATGCGGGCCGCGGAATATCCGCTGCAAGGCGATGACCTGGTGCAACTGACCACCGAGCACGTCGCTGCCCTCGCCCACCTCGGCCAATCGCAGCTGGAGAGTGCTCATGTCTGAGATCGATATTCTGTCCTTCGGCGAGACCATGGCGATGTTCGTCGCCGAGCAGGCGGGTGATCTGGCCAGCGTCGGCGCTTTTCACAAACGCATTGCCGGAGCTGACAGCAACGTCGCCATTGGCCTTTCCCGACTGGGCTTCAACGTGGCATGGCTGAGCCGCGTCGGTGCCGATTCGCTGGGCCGGTTCGTGGTCGACACCCTGGAAAAAGAAGGCCTGGATTGCTGCCACGTCGACATCGACACCGCCCACCCGACCGGTTTTCAACTCAAGTCCCGCACCGACGATGGCAGCGATCCGGTGGTCGAGTACTTCCGCCGTGGTTCGGCGGCCAGTCACCTGTCGCCGCACTCGATCGTGCCCCAATTGCTCAAGGCCCGACACCTGCACGCCACCGGCATTCCTCCGGCGCTGTCGGACTCCGCGCGGCAGATGTCGTTCGAATTGATGACCCGCATGCGCGAGGCCGGGCGCAGTGTGTCCTTCGACCCGAACCTGCGCCCGCGCCTGTGGGCCAGCGAGCAACAAATGATCACCGAGATCAACCGCCTCGCCGCCCTCGCCCATTGGATACTGCCGGGGTTGAGCGAAGGTCGCTTGCTGACCGGTTTCGAAGACCCGGCCGACATCGCCGCCTTCTACCTCGACCAGGGCGCCGAAGCCGTGGCGATCAAGCTTGGCCCGCACGGGGCTTACTACCGCACACATGTTGATCAGGGTTTCGTGGCTGGCGTACCGGTGGCAACGGTGGTCGATACGGTGGGTGCCGGCGATGGTTTTGCCGTCGGCATGATCAGCGCGCTGTTGGAAAACCAAAGCGTTGTCGAGGCCGTGAAACGCGCCAACTGGATTGGCAGCCGGGCGGTGCAAAGCCGGGGGGATATGGAGGGGTTGCCGACCCGATCCGAAATGGTCAGCGAATTTGAGGCCACCATCGCGAGCAGGCTCGCTCCTACAGAGGATTTGTGTCGAACGTAGATCCAATGTAGGAGCGAGCCTGCTCGCGATGAGGCCAATAAAGGCACCGAAGATTCAAACCGTTACCTGCTGCGACAAAAACAACAAGCTCAGGAGCACCACCATGAAAACCGCAACGCTCGCCACCCGCCGCTGGTGGTACATCATGCCCATCGTGTTCATCACCTATAGCCTGGCGTATCTGGATCGCGCCAACTATGGGTTCGCCGCCGCGTCCGGCATGGCGGCGGACCTGATGATCACACCAGGACTGTCGTCGATGCTCGGCGCGCTGTTCTTCCTCGGCTACTTTTTCTTCCAGGTACCCGGCGCGATCTACGCGCAGAAACACAGCGTGAAGAAGCTGATTTTCGTCAGCCTGATCCTCTGGGGCGGCCTGGCGACGTTGACCGGGATCGTCTCCAACGCCTGGTGGCTGATCGTCATCCGCTTCATGCTCGGCGTGGTCGAAGCCGCAGTGATGCCGGCGATGCTGATCTATCTGTGCCACTGGTTCACCCGCGCCGAACGCTCGCGGGCCAACACCTTCCTGATCCTCGGCAACCCGGTGACCATGCTCTGGATGTCGGTGGTCTCGGGCTATCTGGTGCAGCACTACAGCTGGCGCTGGATGTTCATCGTCGAAGGTTTGCCAGCGGTGTTGTGGGCATTCATCTGGTGGCGCCTGGCCGATGATCGTCCATCACAAGCCAAGTGGCTCAACGATCAGGAAAAACAGGACCTGGAAAGCGCACTGGCCGCCGAACAGGTCGGCATCAAGGCCGTGAAGAACTACGCCGAAGCGTTCCGCTCACCCAAAGTGATCATCCTGGCCCTGCAGTTTTTCTGCTGGAGCATTGGCGTGTACGGTTTCGTGTTGTGGCTGCCATCGATCCTCAAGGCCGGCGCGCAGATGGACATGATTCAGGCCGGCTGGCTGTCGGCGCTGCCGTACCTGGCGGCGGTGATCGGCATGCTGCTGGTGTCCTGGGGTTCGGACAAGCTGCAAAAACGTAAACGTTTCGTCTGGCCGCCACTGCTGATTGCCTCGATTGCCTTCTATGGTTCCTACGCCTTGGGTGCCGAACACTTCTGGTGGTCCTACACCCTGCTGGTGATTGCCGGCGCCTGCATGTACGCGCCTTACGGACCGTTCTTCGCAATCATTCCGGAGATCCTCCCGGCCAACGTCGCGGGCGGCGCCATGGCGCTGATCAACAGCATGGGCGCCCTCGGTTCCTTTGGCGGTTCCTATCTGGTCGGTTACCTGAACAGCTCTACCGGCTCGCCCGGCGCCTCGTACCTGTTGATGAGCGGCGCGCTGATGTTCTCGGTGTTGCTGACCATTTTCCTCAAGCCCGGCGCCAGCGATCGGGAGCGGCCCGCGGCCACGGTAACGCGCACCGCCACGGCACATTCCTGAATTGAAGTTGAGATCCCGAAGATGAAAAAGCAGGTCGTCCTGTACAAGAAACTCTCGCCGCTGCTGATGGCTCGCCTGCACGAGCAGGCCGAAGTGACGCTGATCGAAAGCCTTGATGCCGAGGGCCTGGGCAAACTGCGCGATGCCCTGCCCCGCGCCCACGGCTTGCTGGGTGCCAGCCTGAAACTGGATGCCGAACTGCTCGATCTGGCACCCAACCTTCAAGCCATTGCCAGCGTCTCGGTGGGTGTCGATAACTACGACATCGACTACCTGACCGAGCGGCGCATCCTGCTCAGCAACACGCCGGATGTATTGACAGAAACCACCGCCGACACGGGTTTCGCGCTGATCCTGGCAACGGCCCGGCGCGTCGTGGAATTGGCAAACATGATTCGCGAAGGCAATTGGACCCGCAACATCGGCCCCACGCATTTCGGCAGCGACGTGCACGGTAAAACCCTGGGCATCATTGGCATGGGTCGCATTGGCGAGGCGCTGGCCCAGCGCGGGCACTTCGGTTTCGGCATGCCGGTGATTTATCACAGCCATTCGCCGAAACCGGCTGTGGAGCAGCGATTCGATGCGCAGTACAGGAGTCTGCCGGAGTTGTTGCAGGAGGCTGACTTCGTCTGCCTGACGTTGCCGCTGACGGCTGAAACTGAAGGGCTTATTGGCGCTCAAGAGTTTGCGCTGATGGGGCCTGGGACGATCTTCATCAACATTTCCCGGGGCAAGGTGGTGGATGAAGCCGCCATGATCGAAGCGTTGCGTGACGGGCAGATTCAGGCTGCTGGGCTGGATGTGTTCGAGCGTGAGCCGTTGAATCCTGACTCGCCGTTGTTGCAGTTGGATAACGTCGTGGCGACACCACACATTGGCTCGGCGACCCATGAGACGCGCGAGGCAATGGCCCGGTGTGCGGTGGACAATCTGCTGGCGGCGCTGGCGGGCGAACGGCCTGTGAACTTGGTGAATCCTGGGGTTTGGAAAGGCTGAAGATCAAAAGATCGCAGCCTGCGGCAGCTCCTGCATGGACCGGGTTCACCGCAGCTTTGTGGATGGACATCAATCCTGTAGGAGCTGCCGCAGGCTGCGATCTTTTGCTGTGGCGATCAGGCCCGCCGCGCCTCCAGCAAATTCGTCGCACACAAAGCAATCCGCCGACAGGCATCAGCCAGTTTCATCTGATCCACCACCAACCCGATCCGGATATGCCCCGCCGCGCTCGGCCCGAACGCTTCGCCGGCCAGCACCGAGACGCCATGGCCCTCCAGCAGCCGTTCGGCGAAGTGCTGGGCCGACAACCCGGTCTGGCGTACATCGACCATCACGAACATCCCGCCATCCGGGCGAATCGGCTTGAGGCCCGGACATTGGCCCAGACTTGCACACACCAGGTCACGACGCTGGCGATACTCTTCGCGCATCGAGGCCACTTCCGGCAGGTCACGGTCCAACGCCAATTGCGCGGCGTTCTGCACGAAATCCGGGATACCGAACAACATGCTCAGCGACAGATTGACCAGGTGCCCGGCCATGGGTTTGGGCCCGATCACCCAGCCCACCCGCCAACCGCTCATGGCGTGGGACTTGGACAGGCTGTTGATCGTCGCCGTCCGTTCGGCCATGCCAGGCAGGCTCGCCGGGCTGATGTGCTCGCCCTCGTACAGCAGATCGCTGTAGACCTCGTCGCTGATCAGCCACAAGTCGTAACGAATGCACAGCGCCGCCAGCTGCTGCCAGATCGCCAGTGACAAACTGGCGCCGGATGGATTGTTCGGACTGTTGAGCAGGATGGCGCGAGTCTTCGGCGTGATCCGTGCCGCGACATCCGCCGGGTCGACGCGAAACCCGTTCTGCGGACGCACTGGCACCGGGACCACTGTGGCCGCACACGCGCCGATCACACCTTCATAGGTCACGTACATTGGCTCGGCGACGATCACTTCATCGCCCGGATCGAGCAGGCATTGCGCCACCGAATACACTGCGCACTGCGCACCTGGAAAGACGATCACATGCCCGGCATCCACCGCCTGACCGCTGCGTTGGCGTTGCCGGCGGGCAATGCTGTCGCGCAGCCCCCGACTGCCGCGCACTTCAGGATAGTGCGTGTCACCGGCCAACAGGCTGGCGATAGCCGCCTGGACAATCGGTTGCGGCGTATCGAAGTCGGGATCGCCAATTGACAGCAGCAGGACGTCAACACCCTGTTCGCGCAATTGCAGCGCTCGATCGTGAATCTGCCAGGCCGCCGCTCCGTCACCGGCGATTCGTTGGGTCAAGGCTGAATAGCGCATGTTTGTCTCCTGTCGCGCGGGTGCTCCAAGCCTCAACCCTATCTCAAATCGCGAAACACGCCACCATGGTGTTCAAATCCGCCGCCAAAACTGCCATCGGGGCTTTTGTGAAAAACCCTCAGACGCAGCGAACGGCCATCCGCCAGACGCGAGCGATATCGGTCGCCCGCTCACGCAGCAAGCGCGGCGCCTCGGCGCAGGCCTGGTCCAGGGTCATCGGCCCGCTCGCCAGGGCAAACGCGGCATCGATGCCATGCTCATAGAGCGCCTGATAGCCGTCGCCCAGGGTGCCGGCGATGACGATGACCGGCACGCCTTGCTGGCTGGCGACACGCGCCACACCAAACGGCGTCTTGCCGCGCAGGGTTTGCGCATCGAAACGCCCTTCCCCGGTGATCACCAGATCGGCGCCTGCAACCGCCTCGGCCAGGCCCACGAGTTCGGCAACCACCTCGACCCCGGCCTTGAACTGCGCGCCCAGGAACGCTTTGGCGGCAAAACCCAGGCCACCCGCCGCGCCACTGCCCGGCTCGTCGCGGACGTCCTTGCCCAAGGCTGTCGCGCAATGGTCGGCAAAGTGGCCCAGGGCACGGTCCAGTTGTTCGACCTGCGCCGGCGAGGCGCCTTTTTGCGGGCCGAAAATCGCCGAAGCGCCGTGGGGACCGCACAACGGGTTGTTGACGTCGGCGGCGATGTCAAAGCGGACCCGCGCCAGACGCGGATCCATGTCACTCAGGTCGACGCGGGCCAATTGTGCAAGGGCGAGGCCGCCCGGTGACAGCGTCTGCCCCCGGGCGTCCAGCAGTTTCACGCCCAGGGCTTGCATGGCTCCGGCGCCGGCGTCATTGGTCGCACTGCCGCCAATCGCCAGGATCACCCGTTGTGCACCGGCATCCAGTGCGGCGCGGATCAATTGCCCGGTACCGAAAGTGCTGCCGATGCACGCATCCCGTTGCGCCGGCGGGACCAACTGCAAACCGCTGGCCTCGGCCATTTCGATGATCGCGGTGTGGCTCTGCGGCAACCAGCCCCAGGCGGCATCCACCGTTGCTCCCAACGGCCCGCGAACCACGGCGCGGCGCTGTTCGCCTTCGCAGGCGGCAAGAATCGACTCGACAGTCCCTTCCCCGCCGTCGGCCATCGGGCATTTGATCAGTTGGGCATCGGGCCAGACTTGCGCCAATCCCAATGCAATGGCGTCGGCCACGCCTTGAGCGCTGAGGCTGTCCTTGAACGAATCGGGGGCGATCACGATTTTCATGGGAATTCTCCAGTTCCAATGCCCACATGCTGCCAGCCGCCATGAACAATAACGCCGGTCCGCTGCACAAGCGCCGATGAGGATTATTGTTCATTTCCACAAACCGGCAGCTCCTACAGGGGGTCTGCGTCGGTTTGCGGGAGGAGTTGGACGCCGAGATACAACGCCAGCATCCCATCCAGGCGCAACGGGTCAACCCCGCTCAGCTCGGCAATCCGCTCCATCCGATAACGCAGGCTGTTGCGATGAATGCCCAGTGAATCGGCGCAAGCCTGGCTCTGGCCGTCGTGTTCGCACCAGCTGCGCAGGGTCGCCAGCAACTGGCCGTTGCTGTCCTTGGCAATGACCTTGCGCAGCGGGTTGAGCAATTCGTCGAGGGCATCGTCGTTGCGGTGTCGCCAGAGCATCACCGGCAGTCGATAGCGGTTCAGCGTCAGCAATCGGGAGCGCGGCAACACCTCGCGTCCGTAGGCCAGCAAGTCACCGACCCGGCGATAGCAGCGGCGCAACCCTGCCAGCCCGTCGGCTTGCCCACCCACGGCGATACGCAGGATGTTCCAGCCAAGGCCATCGAGCTTGTCCAGCAAGCGCTCGTTATCGACCGACTGGCCGGCCGGCCGGCACCAGAGCAATGAAGTTTTGGCCGAGCTCACGCACCAACTGTCGGGGTGACGGCTGGTCAACCAGGCACTGAGTGCCTCGACGGTTTGCCCTGGAGCGTGTTCCAGGCCCAGTTCGAACAAGTACGGCACCCGGGTCATTTGTGGCTTGAGGCCCAACTGCTGTGCTTCATCGACCAGTCGCGGAGCATCCCCGGCTTCGCTGAGCAGCAGCGCCAGCAGATCATCGCAGCGCTGGCGCCGCCATTGCTGTTCGGCCTGCTGGTTGCGCTGGCCCACCAGCATTTCGGCGGTCATGCGCACCAGTTCGGCGTAGGTGCGCAGTTGCTCGGGTTCACCGGTGATGCCCAGGACGCCGATCAGGCGCTGGTCGAGCATCAGCGGCAGGTTGATGCCTGGCTGCACGCCCTTGAGATGAATCGCCGTCTGCGCATCGATCTCCACCACGCGGCCGTTGGCCAGGACCAGTTGCGCGCCTTCATGCCGGGTGTTGACCCGCTCCGGCTCGCCGCTGCCCAGAATCAGGCCTTGGCTGTCCATGACGTTGACGTTGTACGGCAGGATAGCCATCGCCCGGTCGACGATATCCTGGGCCAGGTCGTGATCGAGTTCGAACATGCAAGTGATCCTTGAAGACGGTGATGGAACGGGTTGTTCACCCGCACAGGCCTTGGTTGCAAACCCTGTGCTCAGGCACAAAGACAGCCACCCTGAGGGTGGTCGAGACTCTCTGGGCGATCAACGTTACCCTTTGCATCGCAAAAAATCATAATAAAGAGAGAGCCGCCATGACACAGAGCGCCGTAGCGTCCGACGCCATCGCTGACGACAAAAACGCCGTCTACAAGCGCATCACCCTGCGTTTGATCCCCTTCATTTTCATCTGCTATCTGTTCAACTACCTCGACCGGGTCAACGTTGGATTTGCCAAACTGCAGATGCTCGACGCGCTGAAGTTCAGCGAAACCGTGTACGGCCTCGGTGCCGGCATCTTCTTTATCGGTTACGTGCTGTGCGGTGTGCCAAGCAACCTGGCCCTGACCAAATTCGGCCCACGGCGCTGGATTGCACTGATGATGATCACCTGGGGCACGCTGTCGACCTGCCTGCTGTTCGTCACCACCCCGACCGAGTTCTACACCTTGCGCCTGTTCACCGGCGCTGCCGAAGCCGGTTTCTTCCCGGGCGTGGTGCTGTATCTCTCGCAGTGGTTCCCGACCTTCCGCCGTGGCCGCATCATGGCGTTGTTCATGTCGGCGATCCCGGTATCCGGCCTGCTCGGCAGTCCGTTCTCCGGCTGGATTCTCAACCACTTCGGCGCAGGCCAGGGTGGTCTCGCCGGCTGGCAGTGGATGTTCCTGATGCAAGGCATTCCAACTGTGATCCTGGGTGCGCTGGCTTATTTCCTGCTCAGCGACAGTTACGCCAACGCCAAATGGCTGACCCCGTTCGAGCGCACGGTACTGGAAGCCGACCACGCTATCGATCTGGCCAACAAACCGAAAACCACCTCCGATTCACTGCTGGCGGTGTTCAAGAACCCGGCAATCTGGGCCTTCGGCCTGATCTACTTCTGTATCCAGAGCGGCGTGTACGCGATCAACTTCTGGTTGCCGTCGATCATCAAGAACCTGGGCTTCAGCGATAACCTGGTGATCGGCTGGCTCAGTGCGATTCCGTACCTGCTAGCCGCCGTTTTCATGCTGATGATTGGCCGTTCGGCGGACCTGCGCAAAGAACGCCGCTGGCACTTGGTGGCGCCGATGTTGATGGGCGCGCTGGGGCTGCTGATTGCGGTGAACTTTGCCGCCAACCCGGCCATCGCGATTCTCGGCCTGACCATCGCCACCATGGGCGCCCTCACCGGCCTGCCGATGTTCTGGCCGGTGCCGACCGCCCTGCTCAGTGCCGGTGCTGCGGCGGGCGGCCTGGCGCTGATCAACTCGATGGGCCAGATGGCCGGCTTCCTCAGCCCCTACCTGGTGGGTTGGGTCAAGGACAGCACCGGTTCGACCGATGCGGCGCTGTATCTGCTGGCGGGCGTGATTGTCTGCGGCAGTCTGTTGGCGCTTCGCATGACCCGTACCCTGCGCGCCTGACCACCACCTGACCACTGTAGGAGCGAGCCTGCTCGCGATGGACGTCAACGATAACGCGTTTATCCTGGATAAACGTGGTGTCCTGAAGTTCTTCGCGAGCAGGCTCGCTCCTACAGTTGATTCGAGTGTGTTTGAGATTTGCGTTTGCTCCCGGCAATGGTTCTGGTATCTGATTGGACCTTTCCCACTGGTAAAAGGATTTGCTCATGAGCTATCGCACGCTGGGTCATTCGGGTCTGCAGGTGTCCACCCTGACCCTGGGCACCATGATGTTCGGCGAACAGACCAGCACCGAAGATTCCCTGCGGATCATCGACAAGGCCTGGGACCAGGGCATCAATTTCATCGACACCGCCGACGTCTACACCAACGGCCGTTCCGAAGAAATCGTCGGCGAAGCCATCGCCAGCCGCCGCCATGAATGGGTTCTGGCGACCAAGGTCGGCTTCGGCCCCGTGGACGGTGTCCCCAACCGCAGCGGCCTGAGCCGCAAACACCTGTTCAACGGCATCGATGCCAGCCTGACGCGCCTGGGCACCGATTACCTCGACATCTATTATCTGCATCGCGAAGACCACAACACGCCGCTGGAAGTCACGATCTCGGCCATCGGCGATTTGATTCGCCAAGGCAAAATCCGTTATTGGGGCCTGTCGAACTACCGTGGCTGGCGCATCGCCGAAGTCATTCGCGTGGCCGACAAACTTGGCGTTGACCGGCCGGTGATCAGCCAGCCGCTGTACAACATCGTCAACCGCCAGGCTGAATCCGAGCAGATCACGGCGGCGCAAAACTACGGTCTGGGCGTGGTGCCTTACAGCCCGCTGGCGCGCGGGGTGCTCAGCGGCAAGTACGCGCCGGATGTGAAACCGGACGCCAACAGCCGTGCCGGCCGTCAGGATAAACGCATCCTGGAAACAGAATGGCGCGTCGAGTCCCTGCGCATCGCCCAGCAAATCCAGCAGTACACCCAAGGGCGCGGCGTCGGCATCGTCGAGTTCGCGCTTGCCTGGGTGCTGAACAACAGCGCCATTACCTCGGCCATTGTCGGGCCGCGCACCGAAGCGCAGTGGGACGCCTACACTAAGGCGCAGACGGTGAAGATCACAGCCGAGGACGAGGCATTCATCGATTCGCTGGTGACGCCGGGGCATGCGTCGACACCAGGGTTCAATGATGTGAGCCATTTTGTGTCGGGGCGTAAACCACGCAGTGCCTGACAAAACCGCACCCTCCGTAGGAAGCTGGCTTGCCAGCGAAGGCGTCATCACAGACAACCCTTCGCTGACTGGAAGACCGCTTTCGCTGGCAAGCCAGCTCCTACGGAGGCGAGTGTTGATCAGTTGGTCAGTAATCACCGCTAAAACCACGTATTCTCCGCACCCCGTTTCACCTTCAACCTTGCGAGGACAGCTTGTCTAAAGGTATCGCTCTATCGGTTTCAGCCTCGGTGCTTTTTGCCGTCATGTATTACTACACGTCGCTGCTCACCCCCTTGAGCGGCGTGGAAATCTTCGGTTGGCGCATGCTGCTGACCGTGCCGTGCATGACCGTGTTCATGGTGGCGTCCGGCGAGTGGAAGCGCGTGCTGGAGATCGTTCGGCGCGCCATTGCCAACCCGAAACTGATGGGTGCACTGATCGCCTCCTCTGCCCTGCTCGGCGTGCAACTGTGGTTGTTCATGTGGGCGCCGCTCAATGGCTACAGCCTCGACGTATCACTGGGCTATTTCCTGCTGCCGCTGACCATGGTCTTGACCGGCCGCCTGGCCTACGGCGAGCGCCTGTCTTATCTGCAAAAAATCGCCGTGGTGTTCGCCTGCCTGGGCGTGATCAACGAGGTGTATCAGGTCGGTGGTTTTTCCTGGGCGACCTTGCTGGTCTGCATTGGCTATCCGGCCTACTTCATCCTGCGCAAACGGCTGGCGTCGGACAATCTCGGCGGCTTGTGGCTGGACATGGCATTGACGCTGCCGGTGGCGCTCTGGTTCATCCAGAGTGGCGCACAAGGTTTCGCTGTGTTTGACCAGCATCCCTGGTTGTCGCTGTTGATCCCGCTGCTCGGCGTGATCAGTGCGTCGGCGCTGGTGGTCTACATCATTGCCAGTCGCCTGCTGCCGTTCAGCCTGTTCGGCTTGTTGAGCTACGTCGAACCGGTGTTGCTGCTGGGAGTGGCATTGCTGCTGGGAGAGAGCATCAAGTCCGGCGAATGGCTGACCTACATCCCGATCTGGATGGCCGTGCTGGTGCTGATGTTCGAAGGGTTCAAGCATCTGGTGCGGCAGCGCAGGCCTTAAGCACATACAAAACAATTGTAGGAGCGACGGTGCGGCGATCCGACCTGCTCGCGATGGCGTCTTCAAACTCAACATAGATATTGGCTGACAGATAGCTATCGCGAGCAGGCTCGCTCCTACAGTTACTACATCTGCAAGGATTTAGTCGGTGGAGAGAACACCACGACGCACCTGGTCACGCTCGATGGATTCGAACAGTGCCTTGAAGTTGCCTTCGCCGAAACCGTCGTCGCCCTTGCGCTGGATGAATTCGAAGAACACCGGCCCCATCAGGGTTTCCGAGAAGATCTGCAGCAGCAGGCGCTTGTCGCCCGACTCGGAAGAACCGTCCAGCAAAATGCCCCGCGCCTGCAGTTGGTCCACCGGCTCACCGTGGTTCGGCAAACGGCCTTCGAGCATTTCATAGTAGGTGTCCGGCGGCGCGGTCATGAAGCGCATGCCGATGCTTTTCAGATGGTCCCAGGTCTTGATCAGGTCATCGGACAGGAACGCAACGTGCTGGATGCCCTCGCCGTTGAACTGCATCAGGAACTCTTCGATCTGCCCGGCGCCCTTGGACGACTCCTCGTTCAGCGGGATGCGGATCATGCCGTCCGGCGCGGTCATCGCCTTGGAGGTCAGGCCGGTGTATTCACCCTTGATGTCGAAGTAACGGATTTCGCGGAAGTTGAACAGCTTCTCGTAGAAGTTGGCCCAGTAGGCCATGCGACCGCGATACACGTTGTGGGTCAGGTGATCGATGATCTTCAGACCGGCACCGACCGGGTGGCGGTCAACGCCTTCGATGAACACGAAGTCGATGTCATAGATCGAGCTGCCCTCGCCGAAACGGTCGATCAGGTACAGCGGCGCACCACCGATGCCTTTGATCGCCGGAAGGTTCAGCTCCATCGGGCCGGTTTCGATGTGAATCGGCTGGGCGCCGAGTTCCAGGGCGCGCTTGTAGGCTTTTTGCGAATCCTTGACGCGGAACGCCATGCCGCACACCGACGGACCGTGCTCGGCCGCGAAGTACGAGGCCACGCTGTGGGGTTCGTTATTGAGGATCAGGTTGATCGCGCCCTGGCGATACAGGTGCACGTCCTTGGAACGGTGGGTCGCCACCTTGGTGAAGCCCATGATCTCGAAGATCGGCTCCAGGGTGTTCGGGGTCGGCGATGCGAGCTCGATGAATTCAAAGCCCATCAGGCCCATTGGGTTTTCGTATAAATCTGCCATGGTCGGCGCCTCATCATTCTTTATCAATTAACAAAGGTTAGTTGTAAGCAATGCTGAGACCGGTGGGTGGCGCACAGGAGATGCCCCGCACGCTGCGGGCGAGAAAGTCACCGTAGATCAGTTGAAACCCGAATATCTTCATTGTCGACCCAAGGCTCTTGCGGGCGAGGCTTCTGCTGCCAGAAGACGATTATTATTGTATGCGTAAACCAATTCTACACAGCGTAAATCAATTTGTCCGCCTTCTGTATCAAATCCCCTTTTTCCCTGCTCGTGCAAGGGGTTTATTGCACAGGAAAATCCCCGCCAGAATCAGCCCGCCGCCCAGACACATGGCCAGCGTCAGCGGCTCGTCCAGCAGCAGCGCGCCAAGGAGAACCGCCGTCAGCGGGTTCAAGGCAATGAACACCCCGGAACGTGTCGCGCCGATTTTGCGGATGCCGTCGTAGTAGGCGATGTAAGCCAGCGCCGACCCCAGTACGCCCAGGTACAACAGACTCAACCATTGTTGCGCACCCAGGCTGGCGACCGCTTCGATACTCACCTCGCCGCGCACGATGCAGGTGATCCAGAGCATGACGGTGCCCAGCAGGATCGACCAGGTCACGGTTTGCACCGGTCCCAGGCTGTGGTCCAGCTCCCTGGAGAACAGCGAGTAGACACCCCAACCGAGGACGCAACCAAAAATCAGCAAGTCGCCGAGCCAGGCATCGGCTCTGCCGGCCAGTAGTTGCGGGTCACGACTGACGATCACCATGCATGCGCCTGCCATGCAGATCGCAATGCCGACGACTTTGGCCCGGGTCAAACGCTCCTTGAACAGCAGCCAGGACGCCAGGCCGATCACCGCCGGATTCAGCGCCACGATCAAGGACGCCCGTGAGGCGTTGATGTAATGCAGGCCGTAAAAGAAGCACAAGTTGTAGAAAAAGATCCCGAAAAAGCCAAGCAACGACAATTGCAGCCATTGCCGGGGGCTGGGCCGGACCAGCGGCGTCCGTGCCATTCGTATAAACAGCAGCAACGCCATGCTGGCCAGCAGAAACCGCAGACTGGCCGCCAATAACGGGCTGAGGCCGCCGGCCAGATAGCGCCCAGCGACGAAGGTGCCACCCCACACCATGGTCACGGCCGCCAGTTTCAGATACACCGGCAGATCCGAGGGTTTTGACAGGGTTTGCTCGCAGATCGTCATTAGATTCCAGGACCGGATATTGGAAAGATGACGTATCATTTGGCTAATACCCAGTCATCGCAAAATGAGCAAACACTCATGACCCTCACTCAACTGGAGATTTTCTCCCTCGTGGCCGAACTCCAAGGCTTCACGGCAGCAGCCAATCGCCTGGGTATTTCCCAATCGGCGGTGTCCCATGCCTTGAAGTCCCTGGAACTGGAGTTGGGTGTCGAGCTGTTGCGCCGCCATCAATCCCGGGTCGAGTTAAGCGACATTGGCCAGCAGTTGTTGCTGCGCGCCCGAACGATGCTCGGCCTGGCCAACACCCTGCGCCAGGAAGCGGCCGATGCGAGGGGCATGAAACGCGGCACGCTGCGCATCGGCTCCTTCGGCCCGACCTCATCGATCAAATTGCTGCCGTTGATTTTGCAGCAGTACCGCGCCGCCCATCCCGGCATAGAGGTGCATATCGACGAAGGCCCCGACCGCCAGGTGCTCCAGTGGCTGGAGGAACGACGGATCGACATCGGCTTTGTGGTGTTGCCCGAGGAGCGTTTCGACACGGTCGCGTTGATCGAAGACCAGATGGTCGCGCTACTGCCCGCCGACCACCCGCTGGCGGTTCACGACAGCCTGAACCTGAAGGACCTGTGCGATTTCCCGTTTGTGCTGACCGAGGCCGGTTCTTCGGAGCTGGTTTCACGCCTGTTCACGGCGGCCCGACTGACGCCCAACATCCGTTATCGCTGCTCGCAGTTGCTGAGTACCCTGGATGTCGTCGCTCGTGGCGACGGGGTGACGGTAGTTGCCGAATGTTCATTGCCCAATCAAATTGACGGCCGCTGTGTGAAAAAACCGCTGTCGCCGGCAGTGTTGCGCCAGGTTGGCCTGGCGGTGCTCGATCGACGCCAGGCATCACCCGCGACGCTGGCCTTCATCAAGCTGGCCGAAGGCCTTGACCTGCGTTGAGCGGCATAACCGCCAAGGGCCAACTATCATGGCCCATACCCGAACTCTTCATGGGAGGTGTTTTACCGCCCCAGCGTTTGAGAGCCTTACTTCTTCGTGACAGGATTCGCGAATGCCGCTGAAAGCCAAAACCCGCAGTCGCAGCACAAGAATGGCTGTCACCCTGATCAGTGGATTGCTCCCGGTGCTGCTGGGGGCCGTCATTCTTTACATGCAAGCAGGGCGTGCGCTCAAACAAAACGCGGAACAAACCGCCGAAGAAGCGATTCGCCAGTTCGACTTGATGCTCGACAACACCGCCCAGGCCGCTCGTGAACTGCTGCCACTGGCGGGCCAAAGTTGCGCTGACGTCAGTCTCGCCCTGCGCGAACAGGTCACTCGCCGCCCATTCGTGAGTTCAACCAATCTGGTGTGGGACAACGACCTCTATTGCAGCTCTCTGTTCGGCGACTACCAGGAGAAGGTCAACTCCGGTGACTTCACCCGGGGCGCCTTATGGCTCATGAACGGCAATCCGGTAACGCCCGACACCGCCTTGCTGGTATACCGCCTGAGCGAAGGAAAAAAAGGTGCGCTGACGACCCTCTATGGTCATCACTTGAGTCATATTCTGCGTTTGATCGGCCGCAAGACCTTGCTCTTGCTGCAGGTAGGCCCGGACTGGATAGCCGCCGACGGCAAGGTTCACAGGGGCGCCGCGCCGGACCTGCCCGTTGCGCAAAGTCGATTGGCCTCCCGGCACTATGCGTTTGCCGTGGAAGCCGGCTTTCCCGAAGGCGAAACCTGGCGATACATGCGAAACGAATACCCACCATTGTTCAGCTTGCTGATTTTCTTCGGTGTGATTGCCGGGTCAATCGGTCACTTCCTGCAAAAACGCTCATCGGCACCCACCCAGGAAATGCAACGGGCACTGGAAGCTCAAGAATTCATTCCGTATTTCCAGCCCGTGGTGCATGGCGACAGCAAAAACTGGTCCGGCGCGGAAGTGCTGATGCGCTGGAAACATCCGAAGGAAGGTCTGGTGCGTCCGGACCTGTTCATCCCGTTTGCCGAGCACTCCGGGCTGATCGTACCAATGACCCGCTCGCTGATGCGACAAACCGCCGCCCTGCTCGCGCCGCAATCCGCCGGATTCAACAAACCATTCCACATCGGCATCAACATCACCGCCAGCCATTGTCAGGACCTGGAGCTGATCAAGGATTGTCGCGAGTTTCTCGATGCGTTCGAACCTGGCTCGATCCATCTGGTACTGGAGCTGACCGAGCGCGAACTGATCGAGCCCACGGCCATCACCCTGCAACTGTTCGAACAACTTCGTGAACTGGGCGTGAAAATCGCCATCGACGACTTCGGCACGGGCCACTCGAGCCTTGGCTACCTACGGCAATTTAATGTCGATTTTCTGAAAATCGACCAGACTTTTGTCGCCATGATCGGCATCGACACACTCTCCAGCCACATCCTCGACAGCATCATCGAACTGGCGGTCAAGCTCGACCTTGCCCTGGTGGCCGAAGGTGTCGAAACCCGTGAACAGAGTGATTACCTGAGCGCTCATCAGGTCAACTTCCTGCAAGGTTATCTTTTCGGCAAACCCATGCCCGGCGCGGAATTCATTAGTGCATTAAGCAACCGTTAACTCGCGAAATTAACCGACAAAACAACGATGACACGCACCAATTTGAATCAAAACACTACTGTCGTTACATGAAAAAAAAGACAGGATTTACTCTTGGCCAATTAACTACTACAATTTTACATGCCTGCGCTAAATTGACAGGTGAGCCACTATCACCGAGTCGCTACAAGGCTCTTGGCTTATAGCTTTGTTTGCGGTTGGTATCAGCCAAACACACTATTGGAGTAAAGATATTGTCCAGACTCGCTGAATTTCGTGCAGCCGAAAAGGCCCTTCAAGAACAGCTCAAGCAGCTGGAATCCCTGAAGAACGATGCCGGGCTCAAGAAAGAAATCGAATTCGAAGAGAAGCTCCAGGGCTTGATGAAAACCTATGGCAAGAGCCTGCGCGACATCATCGCCATTCTCGATCCCAACCCGGCAAAATCCGGCCTGCTGCACGCCGCAACACCTAAAACCCGCCGCGCCCGTGTGGTCAAGGTTTATCAGAACCCGCACACCGGCGAGCTGATTGAAACCAAGGGCGGCAACCACCGCGGCCTGAAGGCCTGGAAAGAACAGTACGGTGCAGCCACCGTTGATTCCTGGTTGCGCGGCTAACTCTCGCGGCGACAAAAAAGCCCTGCTTATGCAGGGCTTTTTCATGAGCCATCTAAATGCCCGGGGCGGATGCCAGACAATTACCTGACTGCCAACAACTTTGTGCTTAATCCATTTGGATATCTAAAATTTTCTTCATGCATCGAAAAGGCACTGTCGCTCACTAAAGTTTCAAGCTGTTACGGGCAACGTCTATTTCATCCTGGCTCGCCTTATAAGCCTCGGCCTGCCCGGCGTAGGAAAGAACATAGGCCTTATCGACATCCACTGCGGCCACCAATGTTTGAGAAAGCACATGCCTGCCGTTTTGCGTGACGGTACAGGTTGTTTCCAGCGCAGCCAATCGACTCAACGTAGTCGCATGAATTCGCGTGCAGACACTTTGATACCCGCCCTGAAAGAAGTCTTTTTGTACTGACTTGCGCATCTCCAGCAGTACACCTTCAAGGTTGACCTGATGATCGCTTTGCACCGGGCTCATGGTCACCTCCATCACCATGAGCGGCGATCCATTCTGATCATTTTTGACCGCCCGCTGGCGACTCACCCCCGACGCCGATTCAGGCACGACTTCGACCTGCCAACCTTCCGGCCAGGTCACGACTGGCGCATCGGCACGCGCAGCGCCAGCCACCGAAAGCACGCTTAACAGAATGAACAGCAGTTTATGGAATCTAATCATTGCACTGGGCACTCACGGATCAAGCCGTAAAGTCTGGGCCCAGGCCGGCCGTCAGGCAATAGCCGACTGTTCGGGTTTGGTGATGTCCGAGCCCTTGCGTATCATTGACGCCATTCGTTAGCCCACATATTTCCCGGAGGGCCCATGAGCCTGCACGAATTGAACACCTTCCCCGGCGTCACCGCCCAACCGGACGCCGCCACGCAGAAGTTTGTCTTCAACCACACCATGCTGCGGGTCAAGGACATCGCCAAGTCCCTGGATTTCTACACACGCATTCTGGGTTTTACGCTGGTGGAAAAACGCGACTTCCCGGAAGCCGAGTTCAGCCTGTATTTCCTGGCGCTGGTCGACAAAAACCAGATCCCGGCCGATGCTGCCGCGCGCACCGAGTGGATGAAATCGATCCCCGGCATTCTGGAGCTGACTCACAACCACGGCACCGAGAACGATCCGGATTTCGCCTACCACAATGGCAACACCGACCCCCGCGGTTTCGGCCACATCTGCATCTCGGTACCGGACATTGTCGCCGCGTGCGAGCGCTTTGAAGCACTGGGCTGCGATTTCCAGAAACGCTTGAGCGATGGTCGCATGAAGAGCCTGGCATTCATCAAGGACCCGGACGCTTACTGGGTCGAGATCATTCAGCCAGCACCACTGTAGGAGCGAGCTTGCTCGCGATAAACCTGAGAACACCGCGGGGCACCTGCCCACCAGCGTTATCGTTGACGACCATCGCGAGCGAGCTCGCTCCTACATAAGTAACGTGCAAGACAAAAAAACCCCATGATCATTCATGGGGTTTTGTGTTTTCAGCGCCGGGGTTTATGCCGGGGCAGAAGTGCGGATCAAGTGATCGAAGGCACTCAGGGAAGCCTTGGCGCCCTCGCCCACTGCGATCACGATTTGCTTGTATGGCACGGTGGTCACGTCGCCGGCGGCGAACACACCCGGCACCGACGTTTCACCGCGGGCATCGACGATGATCTCGCCACGGGGTGACAACTCAATGGTGCCTTTGAGCCAATCGGTGTTGGGCAGCAGACCGATCTGCACAAAGATTCCTTCCAGTTCCACACTGCGCAATTCGTCGCTCTGACGATCCTTGTAGCGCAGGCCGTTGACCTTCTGACCGTCGCCGGTGACTTCAGTGGTTTGAGCACTGGTGATCACGGTGACGTTCGGCAGGCTGTGCAACTTGCGTTGCAACACCGCATCGGCGCGCAACTGCACATCGAACTCCAGCAGCGTGACATGGGACACGATACCGGCCAGGTCGATGGCCGCTTCGACGCCGGAGTTACCACCGCCAATCACCGCCACACGCTTGCCCTTGAACAGCGGACCGTCGCAGTGCGGGCAGTACGCCACGCCTTTGTTGCGGTATTGCTGCTCACCCGGCACGTTCATTTCACGCCACCGTGCACCGGTCGCCAGAATCACGGCTTTGGCTTTTAACGATGCGCCACTGGCGAAGTGGACTTCATGCAGTTCGCCGTTTTTGCCAGGAATCAGCTGGTCGGCGCGCTGCAGGTTCATGATGTCGACGTCGTACTGCTTGACGTGTTCTTCCAGGGCCACGGCCAGTTTCGGCCCTTCGGTTTCCTGCACCGAGATGAAGTTTTCGATGGCCATGGTGTCCAGCACCTGCCCACCAAAACGTTCGGCCGCGACACCGGTGCGGATGCCTTTGCGGGCCGCATAGATTGCCGCCGAGGCACCGGCCGGGCCACCACCGACCACCAGCACATCAAAGGCTTGCCTGGCGCTGATTTTCTCGGCCTGGCGTTCGATGCCGCTGGTGTCGATTTTGGCGAGGATTTCTTCCAGGCCCATGCGGCCCTGGCCGAAGTTCACGCCGTTGAGGTAGATGCTTGGCACGGCCATGATCTGGCGCTCATCGACTTCGGCCTGGAACAGCGCGCCGTCGATCGCGACGTGGCGAATGTTCGGGTTCAGTACTGCCATCAGGTTCAGCGCCTGGACCACGTCCGGGCAGTTCTGGCAGGACAGCGAGAAGTAGGTCTCGAAGCTGAATTCGCCTTTGAGCGAGCGGATCTGTTCGATCACTTCGGCACTGGCTTTCGACGGGTGACCGCCGACTTGCAGCAAGGCCAGTACCAAGGAGGTGAATTCATGGCCCATCGGGATGCCGGCGAAACGCAGGCTGATATCGGCCCCGGGGCGATTGATCGAGAACGATGGTTTGCGTGCATCATCGCCGTTGTCGAGCAAGGTAATCCGGGTGGAAAGACTGGCAACGTCTTTCAGCAGTTCGAGCATTTCCTGGGATTTCGCACCGTCGTCGAGGGATGCAACGATCTCGATCGGCTGAGTGACCCGTTCCAGGTACGATTTCAACTGGGCTTTAAGATTGGCGTCCAACATACGGGCGATTTCCTTTTTGCTGTTTCATATAGAGCAGGCATAAAAAAACGCCCGAGCGAATCTCGCCCGGGCGTTTTTATTGGGCGGTGCAGCTTGCTTAGAAGGTGCGGAAGTCCGCCCTGATGAAGCGCATCACAGACTTAGATCTTGCCGACCAGGTCCAGGGACGGCGCCAGAGTGGCCTCGCCTTCTTTCCACTTGGCTGGGCAAACCTGACCTGGGTGAGCAGCGACGTACTGGGCAGCCTTGATCTTGCGCAGCAGCTCGGAAGCGTCACGACCTACACCGCCATCGTTGAGTTCAACGATCTTGATCTGGCCTTCCGGGTTGATCACGAAGGTGCCACGGTCAGCCAGACCTGCTTCTTCGATCAGCACGTCGAAGTTGCGGGAGATAGCGTGGGTCGGGTCGCCGATCATGGTGTACTGGATCTTGCCGATGGCTGGCGAAGTGTTGTGCCAGGCAGCGTGGGCAAAGTGGGTATCGGTGGAAACGCTGTAGATCTCGACGCCCAGCTTCTGGAATGCGTCGTAGTTATCAGCCAGGTCTTCCAGCTCGGTCGGGCAGACGAAGGTGAAGTCGGCCGGGTAGAAGAACACTACAGACCACTTGCCTTTCAGGTCAGCGTCCGAGACTTTTACGAAGTCGCCATTTTTGAATGCGTCAGCTTTGAACGGTTTAACTTGGCTGTTGATGATAGGCATCGTTGACTCTCCGTCAGGGGGTTAAGAAGTTGATGGAGAGAACTTTACCCACTCGACGAACGGAAGGCTCATTGGCAAACCTGATGCTGCTGATTGGCTTTCGCTATTAGTCGACTGTATTAATAGAAGAAAACGGTATCTAGGGTGACACGGGTTTTTCTGTGATGCGCGCCATGCCGAGGAACGGACTGGCTTCGATGTAACGCATGGCCGACTTCATGTCCTTCCAGCCCACGTAACTCATGAGCGACTTCAAATCCCAGCCACTCTGATGCGCCCAGGTCGCAAAGCCACGGCGCAAGGAGTGACTAGTGTAAAGCTCGCCGGCGATACCCGCCCGCGCCAATGCCTGGCGCAATAACGGAATCACGCTATTGGCGTGCAATCCCTCCTCGCCCAAATGCCCCCAACGGTCGATGCCGCGGAACACCGGCCCACGCACCAGTGCCGCCTCGGTTATCCAGTCGATATAAGCCTGCACCGGACACAAACGCTGCAAGGCCGGCGTCTGATAGGTCTTGCCGAGGTTGTCGCGATCGCTCTTGCTGCGCGGCAAATAGAGGCTGATACCGGAACCGGCGCTGGCCTGAACGTGTTCAACCTGGAGCCGGCACAACTCATCGCTACGAAAACCGCGCCAGAAGCCCAGCAGGATCAACGCCATGTCGCGCCTGGCCCGCAGCAAACCCGGTCGATCGCCTTCGGCCCTGGCGGTTTGCACTTCTAGCTCCAGACAACTGACCACCTGCTCCAGATGCCGAAGCTGCAAGGGTTCGGCTTGTTTTTCCTGCGCCGGGTGGAGCGCGCGAATGCCCTTGAACACCTTGCGCACCACCGGTGCCTTGGTGGGATCGGCAAAGCCCTGGCTGTTGTGCCACTGCGCCAATGCCGACAAACGCAGTTTCAGCGTGTTGATCGACAACACACCGGCATGGGCCACCAGATAGCGCGCCACGCTGTCGCCGGTGGCCGGCAGAAAACCACCCCATGTCACCTCAAAGTGTTCGATGGCCGCGCGATAGCTGCGACGGGTGTTGTCACGTGTCGCAGCCTGCAGATAGCGATCCAGATCGCTCATAGGAAATGAACCTGTTTTGACCGACTGTAGGAGCGAGCTCGCTCGCGATGATCGTTAACGATGACGCTGGATGCCTGTATGCACGCAGCGCTCTAAGGTTTTTCGCGAGCAAGCTCGCTCCTACAGGGTTTGTGTACGGAATTAGCGCGAGGAATACCTTGAAACTTCGCTCACACGGGGTAATACCAGTATATCCCGTGTTAATAGTATTCAGTATTTAACTTTATCCATTGAATGGTACAATGTGTATTTACGTGGTACGTACCACATCATCAAAACCCGGGAGAACTCATGGCACGCGGCGGTGTAAATAAAGCGGTGGTGCAAGCCGCTCGGTTGGCGATCCTCGCCCGCGGCGAAAACCCCAGCATCGATGCCGTACGCATCGAGATGGGCAATACCGGCTCGAAAACCACGATCCATCGCTATCTCAAGGAGCTCGATGACAGGTTTGAACCTGTCGAAGCGCCGACGGAACCGATCGACGACGAACTGATGGCGCTGGTGACGCGGCTCGCACTACGGCTCAAGGAGCAAGCGCAAGAACCTATCGATCAGGCGCGCACGCAGTACGAAGAACAACGCAAGGCGCTGGAACACCAACTCGGCGAAGCGCAAAAGGCCAACAGCGAACTGCACCAGCAATACGAATTTCAGAGCCTGGCGCTGACCCAGGAATCCGAAGCCCTGCACGAAACCCGCGCCATGCTGCAAACGGAGCAAACCCGCAACGCCGGGCTGAACCAGGCGCTGGCCGATTTCGAATTGCGCTTGAAGGACAAGGACGAGCAGATCCGCTCCCTTGAAGAAAAACACCTCCACACTCGCGACGCACTGGAGCACTACCGCAATGCGGTCAAGGAACAGCGCGAACAGGAAATGAGTCGCCACGAAGGTCAGGTGCAACAGATACAGATGGAACTGCGCCAGGCCCAACAAAGCGCGCTGGTACGCCAGGATGAAATCACCCAGCTGCACCGCGACAATGAACGCTTGCTGACTGAAAACCGCGGCACATTGCGAGAGCTGAGCCTGCTGCAAGAACAGCTCAAGCAAAGCAATAGCCGTCAGGATCAGTTGCTGGAACAGGCCACTCGCGTCGACGGCGAACGCACCCTCCTCCAGGAACGCCTGCGCGTCGCCCTGCTGGAAAGCCAGGCACTCAAACAGAACGTCGATGAGCAGTCGCAGCTCAACAGGTCACTGGAAATGGATCTGGCCAAGACCCGCACGGATCTTGAAGAACGCGTACGTCTGTCCGCGACCCTTGCGGCAGCGGCAGACGCAGCGAAGGACGATTAACCGGCGAGCGGCGTACGCATGGTGACGAACTCTTCGGCGGCCGTCGGGTGCACGCCGATGGTTTCGTCGAAGTGGCGCTTGGTGGCGCCGGCCTTCAAGGCAATCGCCAGGCCCTGGACGATTTCACCGGCGTCCGGGCCGACCATGTGGCAACCCAAGACCTTGTCGGTACTGGCGTCCACCACCAGCTTCATCAGCGTGCGCTCCTGGCATTCGGTCAGGGTCAGCTTCATCGGCCGGAAGCGGCTTTCGAAGACCTGCACCTCGTGGCCAGCTTCGCGAGCCTCTTCTTCGGTCAAACCGACGGTGCCGATGTTTGGCAGGCTGAACACCGCCGTCGGGATCATCTTGTAATCCACCGGACGATACTGCTCGGGCTTGAACAAGCGTCGCGCCACCGCCATGCCTTCAGCCAGGGCCACCGGTGTCAGCTGAACGCGGCCGATCACATCGCCCAGCGCCAGGATCGACGGCTCGGCGGTCTGATACTGCTCATCGACCTCGACAAAGCCTTTCCTGTCGAGTTTGACCCCGGTGTTTTCCAGCCCGAGATTGTCCAGCATCGGACGACGCCCCGTGGCGTAGAACACGCAATCGGCTTCCAGTTGGCGACCATCCTTGAGCGTGACTTTCAGACTGCCGTCAACCTGCTTGTCGATGCGCTCGATGTCCGCGTTGAATTGCAGATTCATGCCGCGCTTGGTCAACTCTTCCTGCAAATGCTTGCGCACGGAACCATCGAAGCCGCGCAGGAACAATTCGCCGCGATACAACAGCGTGGTCTGTGCACCCAAACCGTGGAAGATCCCGGCAAACTCGACCGCAATATAGCCACCACCCACCACCAACACGCGCTTGGGCAGCGCTTTTAGGAAGAATGCCTGGTTGGAACTGATGGCATGCTCGTGCCCCGGGATCTCCGGAATCTGAGGCCAGCCGCCGGTAGCGATCAGGATATTTTTGGCGGTAAAGCGCTCGCCATTGATCTCGACCTGATGCGGATCGACGATCTTCGCGTGACCTTCATGCAAGGTCACGCCACTGTTGACCAGCAGGTTGCGATAAATGCCATTGAGGCGATTGATCTCGCGGTCCTTGTTGGCGATCAATGTCGGCCAGTCGAACTGCGCTTCATCCAGGCTCCAGCCAAAACCGGATGCCTGCTCGAAGTCTTCGGCAAAGTGTGCACCGTAGACCAGCAATTTTTTCGGCACGCAGCCGACGTTTACACAGGTGCCGCCCAGGTAGCGGCTCTCGGCCACGGCCACTTTTGCGCCGAACCCGGCAGCAAACCGCGCCGCCCGCACACCGCCAGAACCGGCGCCAATCACATAAAGGTCAAAATCGTAGGCCATTTTCAATCTCCTCGGCAGGCCAACAGCATACCTGCGGACGGCCGCTGAGCAAGCATTGTGCTGAAATGCTCGGGCCGTGCGATGCGCGGCCCAATCTTCGTTTTCGATCAATGCCCCTCTGCAGATTGCGTTTTCGGTGTCCGCAGAGTGCGCCAAGCAATCAAAATCGCCATGAGGGCCAAGCCGAACGTCACCCATGAAACCAAACCGATTCCACCTTCGAATGCCCTTCCCGCCTGCGCCATCAATTCCCTTGCTTGATCACCCGACAAGCCGGCCGCCACATGATAGGCGCCTGACAGCGTCTCACTCGCCAGCATCATCTGCACTTCGCTCAGGAATCCCGGAAGCTGCAATGTACCGCGATAGTAGGCGGTGACGACTCCGCCGAGCACTGTCGTCCCCAAAACTACGCCCACTTCATAGGCCGTTTCGCTAATGGCCGACGCGGCGCCCGCCTTTGCCGGTGGTGCGGCTGATAAAATCACATCATTGGACACCGTCGCGATCGCGCCCACGCCAATGTTCAGCAAGGCAAAAGCCACCACTAGAACGGTCAGGCTACCGCCCATGCTGGCGACCAGCAAAAACGCCGCTCCAGCAAACGCCATCAAAATCGGTATCAGCACATGCACCTGTAATCGCCGTGCGACAGGCACGACCGCCATTCCCACTACAATCGCCATGACCTGACCAGGAATCAACGCGAGGCTAGCACTCAAGGGCGACATCTGAAGAACGATCTGCAGGAACTGAGTGGTAAAGAATACGAAGCCGACGAGAAACGCGAGACTCATCAAATTGATCGCGACAGAGCCGCTAAAGGTGCCACTGCGGAACAGACTCAGGTCCATCAGCGGCACTGGCAGACGTAACTGTCGACGCACAAACATCCAGCCCGCAACTGCGCCTACTGCAAATGCTGTCAGCGCCATCCAGTCGATACCATTACTGGCGCTGTGTTTAATGCCATAAACGATGGCACCAAGGGCAAGCATCGATTGCAAGATGCTAATTGGATCAAGCGGTCCTGAAGCATCTCGCTCGGATTCGGGCAACAACATTGGCCCCAATATCAGCAGCGGCACCAACACGGGCACCGCCAACAGGAAAATCGCCCCCCAACTGAAGAACTCCAGCAATACACCGCCCACCAATGGACCCAGTGCCGAACCTACAGTCAATGTCGTTGCCCAGATCGCGACTGCCAACCTGCGCTCCTCTCGATCTTCGAACACCGAACGTATCAACGCCAATGTCGAAGGCATCAGCATTGCACCGAAAATACCCATACAGGCTCGCCCGGCAATCAGTTGCACGGCGGTATAGGAATACGCGGTTAGCACCGACACAATCGCAAAACCCAAGGACCCGACCAGCAACAACTTACGATGACCGACTCGATCTCCCAGACTACCCATCGACACCAGCAACCCCGCCAATACCAGCGAATAAGCATCGATCATCCACAACTGCTGGCTAGCGCTTGGACGCAGGGCCTCGGCAATTTTTGGTAATGCGAATCCAAGCACCGTATTGTCAATTGTTACCAGCAGTACAGGTAGCATCAGGACGCTTAGAGCCAACCACCGTTTTAGAGTCACGCTTCCTGTTATCGCCATTCACGAAACTCCATTTCCTCATAAAACCCCAGCGACTTTAAGCGTGTCCTTGACGTGACATTAGTCACGCCAAGCAACACGGCTCTGGTATGTCCCATTTAATACAGAGGTTTTTAGCCGCAACAATCATCGTTTGCGCCAGCAATCAACAAATCAGAATTTTTCTTTCGCAACGCCTACCGATAGATGTCAGGCGATACCTACATACTCGTTCCCCTGCGTACCTGAGCCCGCACAAAAGCAAACGCCCCGAACGAAGTCGGGGCGTTTGCTTGATTCCTCACCTGTGTTTTTTACACAGAGCGAAGTTCGATTTCCAACACGAGCAACTCAGGCTATCAGTACGCCTTGCCCGTCTTGTAGAAGTTCTCGAAGCAGAAGTTGGTTGCGTCGATGTAGCCTTCGGCGCCACCGCAGTCGAAACGCTTGCCCTTGAACTTGTAGGCAATCACGCAACCATCCTGCGCCTGTTTCATCAGGGCGTCAGTGATCTGGATCTCGCCACCTTTGCCTGGGTCGGTTTGTTCGATCAGGCTGAAGATGTCCGGCGTCATGATGTAGCGACCGATGATCGCCAGGTTCGACGGAGCATCTTCCGGCTTTGGCTTCTCGACCATGTTGCGCACGCGGTACAGGTCGTCACCAATCAGGTCGCCGGCAATCACACCGTACTTGCTGGTTTCTTGCGGGTCGACTTCCATGATCGCGACGATGGTGCAGCGATACTGCTTGTACAGCTTGACCATCTGCTTGAGTACGCCGTCACCTTCCAGGTTCACGCACAGGTCGTCCGCCAGTACCACGGCGAACGGCTCGTCACCGATCAGTGGACGACCGGTCAGGATCGCATGGCCCAAACCTTTCATTTCAGTCTGGCGAGTGTAGGAGAACGAGCACTCATCCAACAGGCGGCGGATGCCAACCAGGTATTTTTCCTTGTCGGTGCCCTTGATCTGGTTTTCCAGCTCGTAGCTGATGTCGAAGTGGTCTTCCAGGGCGCGCTTGCCGCGACCGGTGACGATGGAGATTTCGTTCAAGCCAGCGTCCAGTGCTTCTTCAACGCCGTACTGGATCAGTGGCTTGTTCACCACCGGCAGCATTTCTTTGGGCATGGCTTTAGTCGCTGGCAGGAAGCGAGTGCCGTAGCCGGCTGCTGGGAACAAGCATTTCTTGATCATATAAGTCCTTGTAAGGGCTGTGCGTGTACGAGTTTCGGCGCAGTCTAATCAGGCGGCGTGCACCTTACAATGCCCCCGCGCTGGCCAACCGATGCCAACATAGAGAAATAATCTTGCCGATAGTTCCCTGCGCAAGCCCTTATGCATAGCACAGACTTGCACAATTGCACGGTATTCAACTGCCCGCAACGAAGCACCATACGCCCATCGGCACCCGTTGAGTGCGTTTGGCGGTATCATGGCGCGATTGAACCAGACAACGAGGCAAATTGATGTCGGAAGCAAAAAGCGTCAACGGATTCCTGATCAATCAGGTGAAAGACGGCCAATGGTGGGTAGCCAGTGTCGCCGGTGAAAATATCGCCGGACCTTTCCCTTCCGAAGCCCTGGCAACCGAAGTGGCCTCGGTGCTGGAGCTTGAGCACCCGGAGCCCAAGCGACGCAGCAAGGACAAGAACTGATCGACGTCCGATGCAAAAAGCCCTGCCACTGCGCAGGGCTTTTTTATGAATGCATGCAATAACGTGGCCTTTGGCTATAACCTTTTGCCTTTGACGCTGTCTCAGCCTTAGCCCACCACCCTGATGATGATCAAGCCATGAACAAAATTTTGCCTTTGCTAGCGGTATTGGCCCTGAGCGGCTGCGCAACGTCGAAAGAAACCTACCTGGGCAACGGAGAAAAAGGCCTGTCGATTGATTGCTCAGGGGAAGTCAATTCCTGGGCTGCGTGCTACGAAAAGGCCGATGCGTCCTGTGCCGGCACCGGCTACAAGATTGTCGGAACCGATGGCACGCCCTCGCTCGAAGAGAGCGACAAGACCCTCGGCGCCGACATCGGCAACTACAAGAGCCGCAACGTTGTGGTGATCTGCAAGTAAGGCGCCGCGCCCTACAGATGAATTTCAGCGAATTTGATGCCAAGCCCGCGCAGGGTATCGATCAGATCATCAAGGCGGCTGAAAGACTCGACCTCATCATTGTCATCCACCAGGAAATAGCTGCGCCCGGCGCTTTTCTTGAAAAACACGATCCATTCCCCCAGCTCAGCCGGATTCTGAATCACATGGGTGGCAGAGATTAAACCCTCTGCATGGCGCTCCCGGACCTGCTCTCGCTTCATGTTCGACTCCATAAATGACGATGCCGCCAAAGCATCGCTTTGGCGGCATCGGTGCTGATCGTCGACAGTCTATCAGCCGGAAATGCACTCGTTGGCAGCATTCTGTACGTCCATTGGACGCACCGGGACATTGGACATGCTCTCGTGCAGCTTGATGCTGCTGCCGCCCGAACGCTCTTCAATGTCGAATACGGCAGACGGGCCCGAGGAATACTTGAGTGGCACGATGACACGCAACCCATCCTTGTGCGGCTCGATTTGCAAGGCGCCACGACTGTCGGCCAGTTTTTCGCTCAGGCATTGCGCATATTCATGGGGTTTCTTGCCAGAAATCACGTTCATGGTCGGCAGCGACTCGTTGATTTCCGAGACGTTCGCACAACCACTCACCAATACCGCCAGCGAAAGAACCAAAAAACCCCACTTCATACAAAACCTCCGATAAAGAGGGTCGGACAGCGCAGATGCGCTTTTTCTCCGAGACAAACTGCTTTATCGCTCATCAAACGTGAAATTAGCGTTTTTAATTGTCAAAGTGGCCGGATAATAAGGCCTTCGGGCTGATAAACTGCGCCAATCGCCCATGCTATCGTTTTGATTTTGTAGAAAAAGCCCTTCTGGAGGCGCCTCATGAAATATATCCATCAGCGCGAGCACCTCAATGAAGACGACATCGTCGTCATTCAATGCTCCCAAATGTGCAACATCCGCTTGATGAACGACGCCAACTTCCGCAGCTTCAAGAATGGTGGCCGTCACACCTATCACGGCGGCGCATTCGACACGTTTCCGGCCCGCATCACCGCTCCTAGCACCGGTTTCTGGAACATCACGATCGACACCGTCAACCGCCGCGCCATCAGCGTGACGCGCAAACCCACCCTGACCCACTCGATCAAAATCATTCGCCGTTCCAGCACGAAACTGAGCTGATCAGCGAACCCGAAACACCAGACAGGCAGAGACAACCGTGGCCCAAACGACCAAGTACGTCATCAAATACAAACTCAACGGTGAGCGCCGCTTCGAGTTTGCCCAGCTTGAAAACGGCACCCCGGAAGAAGCCAAGGCGGCGCTGGATGCCATTCATGGACAAGACGACGTCATCAGCGAAATCAGCGTCAGCAAAGCGCTGTAATGCGATCCGGAGCGACAATGGACGTCAGCTCCCACTCGCAATTCGACCGCAAGCAGCGGAGTGCCAGCTTTATTTTTGCCTTGCAGACTGGCGACCTCAACAACAAGAGGCCCGGCAATGAGCGAGCAATATCTGGACAGGCTGGACTGGCCCCGGCTGGAACAGCAACTTGATCAGGACGGTTGCGCCGTCGTCCCGTCACTGTTGAGCCACAAGGCTTGTGATCAGGTCAGCGCCTTGTACCCTCGAACCGAGCCTTTTCGCTCGCACGTGGTGATGGCTCGCCACGGTTTCGGCCGAGGCGAATACAAGTATTTCAGCTACCCGCTGCCGGAACTTGTGGCCCGTTTGCGCAGTGCGCTCTACCCGCGCCTGGTGCCCATCGCCAATCGCTGGCAGGAACAAATGGGTTTGCCCGACCGTTTTCCCCAAACCCTTCAAGCCTTCCTCGAACGCTGTCATGCCGCTGGTCAGAACCGTCCGACACCGTTATTGCTGCAATATGGTCCGCAGGACTACAACTGTTTGCATCAGGATTTATACGGTGAGCATGTTTTCCCACTGCAAGTAGCGATTCTGCTGTCGGAACCCGAAGAAGACTTCACCGGTGGCGAGTTTGTCCTGACCGAACAGCGCCCGCGAATGCAGTCACGCCCGATGGTCATCAGCCTGAAGAAAGGCGACGGGCTGATCTTTGCCGTCAACCAGCGGCCGGTCAAAGGCGTTCGCGGTTACTATCGCGTGACCCTACGCCACGGCGTGAGTCGCCTGCACAGTGGCAAACGGCATACCCTTGGAATCATCTTTCACGATGCGTCATGAGCCCATGAATCCGCTGACTTTCGATCTGTTTGCCAATGCAGAGCCCGAGCAACAACCCAGGCGCGAGCAGATCGGTGAACAGTCCTACGTACTGAGAGGTTTCGCCCTGCCCTGGCTGGAACGCTTGCTGCCCGCCCTGGAGTCGGTGCTGGTAGCCGCGCCGTTTCGGCAGATGGTCACGCCCGGCGGCTTTACCATGTCGGTCGCCCTGAGCAGTTGTGGCCAATTCGGCTGGACCACTGACCGCAATGGTTATCGGTACACCCGCGATGATCCACAGACCGGCCGGCCCTGGCCAATGATGCCCGAGGTGTTTGTGCAACTGGCGCAAGGGGCGGCACTGGCAGCGGGTTTCGCCGATTTTGCACCGGATTCCTGCCTGATCAACCGCTACGTCCCCGGGGCAAAAATGTCATTGCATCAAGATAAGGACGAACACTCCTACGCAGCCCCCATCGTTTCAGTATCCCTGGGCTTACCGGCGATGTTCCTGTTCGGTGGCTTTGCACGCGGCGACAAAAGCCAGCGCATCCCCCTGCTACATGGCGACATCGTGGTCTGGGGTGGCGTGGATCGCCTGCGTTATCACGGCGTGTTGCCGATCAAGGACGGCCATCACCCGAGACTGGGCGAGCAACGCATCAACTTCACCTTTCGCACTGCCGGATAAAGGCTGCGAATTTGACCGCAAGCGCCGGAGTGTGTGGGAATTGCCCCATGGTTAATGTGCAGGCAACTCCTCAAAGGACGTGACGCCATGACTACCCAATCGACCAAGATCTCCACCGAAAACGATCCGCGCTGGGCCGCCGTGGTTGCGCGCGATCCCAAGGCTGACGGACAGTTTGTCTATGCCGTGAAGACCACAGGCATCTATTGCAACCCCAGCAGCCTCGCGCGCTTGCCCAAGCCGCAGAACGTCGAATTCTTCGATAGCGCCGAACAAGCCCGGGCCGCGGGTTATCGTCCGAGCAAACGCGCAACAAAGGATCAGAGCGAACTCGCCGCGCAACATGCCGCCACCGTGGCCGCCGCCTGCCGCCAGATCGAGGCCGCCGAAACGCTACCTGCGCTAGGCGAATTGGCCGATGCGGCAGGGTTGAGCAGTTTCCATTTCCATCGTGTGTTCAAAGCCGTCACCGGCCTGACGCCCAAGGGTTACGCCGATGCCCATCGCTCACGCAAGGTGCGTGAACGCCTGGCGGACGGCGGCTCCGTGACCGATGCCCTGTATGACGCTGGCTTCAACTCCAACAGCCGGTTTTATGAAGCGGCAGACCAACTGCTGGGAATGAAACCCGGGGACTACCGCGCCGCCGGTCAAAACAACGACATTCGTTTTGCCGTTGGCCAGTGTTCGCTAGGCGCGATTCTGGTGGCGCAAAGTGAGCGCGGGGTCTGCGCGATCCTGCTGGGCGATGATCCGCACCAACTGGTCTGTGATCTGCAAGACAAGTTCCGGCGCGCCAACCTGATTGGCGCCGATCATGAATTCGAGCAATTGATTGCCAGGGTCGTCGGCTTTATCGAGGCGCCGGCCATTGGCCTTGATTTGCCTCTGGACGTACGCGGCACGGCGTTTCAGGAGCGTGTCTGGCAAGCGCTGCGAGAGATTCCCGTTGGCAGCACTGCCAGCTACGCCGATGTCGCTCAACGCATCGGCTCGCCGAAAGCCGTTCGCGCCGTGGCCCAGGCCTGCGGGGCGAACAGCCTGGCCGTGGCGATCCCGTGCCATCGCGTGGTGCGCAGCGACGGCAATCTGTCGGGCTATCGCTGGGGTGTCGAGCGCAAACGCCAGTTGCTGGAGCGCGAGTCGCCGTGATCAGCGATTCACATCCACCACCACGCGCCCGCGCAACTGCCCGGCCAGCAAGCGCGGCGCGGCGTCGATGGCTTCGCTCAAGCCGATTTCGTGACTGATCAGCGGCAACAGGTTGAAATCCAGATCCCTGGCCAGGCGACTCCAGGCTTCCACCCGTTTGGCTTTGGGCTGGGTCACGCTGTTGATACCGGCCAGGGTCACACCGCGCAAAATGAACGGTGCAACGGATGCCGGAAAGTCCATGCCTTGCGCCAGACCGCAGGCCGCGACCGTGCCATTGGCTTTGGTGCTGGCGCAAGCGTTGGCCAGGGTGTGGCTGCCGACCGAGTCGATGACTGCCGCCCAACGCTCCTTGGCCAACGGCTTGCCTGGCTCGGACAGCGTGGCCCGGTCGATGATTTCGCCAGCACCCAGTTGCTTCAGGTAATCATGCTCCGACGTCCGTCCGGTAGACGCGACCACCCGGTAGCCGAGCCTGCTCAGCAACGCGATGGCGAAACTGCCGACGCCACCGTTGGCACCAGTAACCAGGATTTCACCCTGTTCAGGCGTCACGCCATTATGCTCAAGGGCCAGGATACACAGCATGGCCGTGTAGCCCGCCGTACCGATGGCCATCGCCTGGGCAGCGGTGAATGCCTTGGGCAGCGGAATCAGCCAGTCACCATTAAGGCGAGCCTTCTGCGCCAGTCCACCCCAATGCCCTTCACCCACGCCCCAGCCATTGAGCAGGACCTGGTCGCCGACCTTGTAGTCCGGATGCCCGCTGACTTCAACGACACCGGCCAGGTCGATGCCCGGCACCATCGGGAATTTACGCACCACCGGGCTGCTGCCGGTGATCGCCAGGCCATCCTTGAAGTTCAGCGTGCTGTAGGCAACACGCACCGTGACATCGCCTTCGGGTAACTGATCGTCCTGGATCTCTTGCAGCGTGGCCCGGTAACCGCTGTCGTCTTTGTCGATCAAAATACCTTTGAACATTACGGCCTCTCAATGGATTCAGTCTGGTGGTGATGCAATTGAAATAACACATGGCAGCAGATTGGCGTACACGACTTTAAGCCAATCTGCCAATTCCATAACTCCTCCCAAGTGATGAATCACTCCTTCGGTGGTGGGGGCTGGAGGCTTGCACCGACGCTGAAAAAAGCCTCACCTGCAGAAATGGCGACTGGCCTTGCGCCAGTCGTTGCGTTACAAATCCTGTTCTACCGTCCCTGCCCTGCTTCAACGTCGGAGAACACAGCACATGAACCAATGGCCAGATACCCGCATTCTTGATCTGCTCGGGATCGAACTGCCGATCATTCAGGGGCCAATGGCCGGTGCCACGAACTCGTCCATGGTGATTGCAGCCTGCAACGCCGGCGGCCTGGGTTCGATGCCGGCAGCGATGCTCAGCACGGATCAACTGCGCGAAGAACTGAAAACCATCCGCCAACACACCCAGCGCCCGATCAACGTCAATTTCTTCTGTCATCAGCCTCCAGCCCCTGATGAACAGCGCGAGCAGGACTGGAAAAACCTGCTGCAACCCTACTACCAGGAACTCGGCGCCGATTTCGATGCGCCAACCCCGGTGTCCAACCGGGCACCGTTCGATAACGCGGCCTGCGAAGTGGTCGAAGCGTTTCGCCCTGAAGTGGTGAGCTTTCACTTTGGCCTGCCGGAAAAATCCCTGCTCGACCGGGTGAAAGCCACCGGTGCGAAAGTGCTGTCCTCGGCCACCACCGTCGCAGAAGCCGTGTGGCTGGAGCAGCATGGTTGCGATGCAATCATTGCCATGGGCTACGAGGCCGGAGGCCATCGCGGGATGTTTCTCAGCGATGACCTGAGCAGTCAGGTGGGGACTTTCGCCCTGGTGCCGCAAGTCGTCGATGCGGTGAAGGTGCCGGTGATTGCCGCTGGCGGCATCGCTGACGCACGAGGCGTCGCCGCCGCCTTCATGCTGGGCGCTTCGGCAGTGCAGGTGGGGACGGCATACCTGTTCACGCCAGAGGCCAAGGTCAGCCCGTCCCATCACAAAGCTTTGCGCACCGCCAAAGAAAGCGAGACGGCCGTCACCAACGTGTTCACCGGTCGTCCGGCCCGGGGCATCCTCAATCGGGTGATGCGTGAACTGGGGCCCATGAGCGCCAAGGCCCCGGCCTTCCCCCTTGCCGGTGGCGCGCTGATGCCTCTGCGGGCCAAAGGTGAAGCGGACTTCAGCAACCTCTGGGCCGGCCAGGCCTTTACCCTCGGGGTCGATTTGACCAGCGCGGCACTGACTCGACAACTGGCTGAAGAAGGATTAGCGAGACTGCTACGTCACTCTTGAGCAGCACTTGCGTTAAAACTGTATACAGTTTTGTGATGGCACATTCCGTTTTAAGGTAATTCGCTATATATTTTTGTACATAACGACTAACCTGCTGCAATTGCCTTTAACGGAGCCGTTTCATGGCCATTCGCGTTTCACGCTCTACCCCTGCCTGCCTCGCGAGCCTTCTCGCCATATTCGCCTTCGGCTCAGCCCAGGCGGACGAAGTCCAGGTGGCCGTCGCCGCCAACTTCACCGCGCCCATCCAGGCCATCGCCGCTGACTTCGAAAAAGACACCGGGCATAAACTGGTCGCATCCTTTGGCGCCACCGGCCAGTTCTACACCCAGATCAAAAACGGCGCGCCGTTCGAAGTGTTCCTCTCGGCAGACGACAGCACCCCGCAAAAACTTGAAACCGAAGGCGACACTGTCAAGGGGTCGCGCTTCACTTACGCGGTCGGCACGCTGGCACTGTGGTCGGCCAAGGAGGGCTACGTCGATGCCAAGGGCGATGTGCTCAAAAAGAACGAGTACCGGCACCTGTCCATCGCCAACCCGAAAGCTGCACCGTATGGCCTGGCGGCGACCCAGGTGTTGGCCAGGGAAGGTCTGACTGACAAGGTCAAAGCGAAGATCGTTGAAGGCCAGAACATCACCCAGGCCTATCAGTTCGTCTCCACCGGCAATGCCGAGTTGGGTTTTGTCGCCCTGTCGCAGATCTACAAGGACGGCAAGATCACCAGCGGTTCGGCCTGGATCGTTCCGGCCAGCCTTCACGACCCGATCAAACAGGACGCTGTGATTCTCAACAAGGGCAAGGACAACCCGGCCGCCAAGGCGTTGGTTGACTACCTCAAGGGGCCGAAAGCGGCAGCTGTCATCAACGCCTACGGTTACGAAATCTAAATGTCGCTATCGAGTGCCGATTATTCCGCCATTTGGCTGACCCTGAAACTCGCGTCCCTGACGACTGTCATCTTGCTGATTGTCGGCACTCCGATTGCGTTATGGCTCTCGCGCACCCGCTCCTGGTTGCGCGGCCCGGTCGGGGCGATTGTTGCCCTGCCCCTGGTGCTGCCGCCGACAGTGATTGGTTTTTATCTGTTGTTGGCGCTCGGCCCTCACGGGTACATCGGCCAGCTCAGCCAATCACTCGGCCTTGGCACCCTCACCTTCAGTTTTGCGGGGCTGGTCATCGGTTCTGTACTGTATTCGATGCCGTTCGTGGTCCAGCCGCTGCAAAACGCATTTTCCGCAATCGGCACGCGTCCACTCGAAGTGGCCGCGACGCTGCGGGCCAATCCCTGGGACACCTTTTTCAGCGTAACGCTGCCCCTGGCCCGCCCCGGTTTCATTACCGCGGCCATTCTCGGCTTCGCCCACACCGTCGGCGAGTTCGGCGTAGTGCTGATGATCGGCGGCAACATTCCCGAGAAGACCCGCGTGGTCTCGGTGCAGATCTACGATCACGTCGAAGCCATGGAATATGCCCAGGCCCATTGGCTGGCCGGGGTGATGCTGGTGTTCTCGTTTGTCGTCTTGCTGGCGCTGTATTCCAGCCGAAAAACCAAAGCGGGCTGGAGCTGATCGATGATTCAAATGCGCCTGAAACTACGCTACCCGGGCTTCGTCCTGGACGTCGACCTGCAACTGCCGGGGCGTGGCGTCACTGCGCTTTACGGTCACTCAGGCTCCGGCAAGACCACTTGCCTGCGCTGCATCGCCGGCCTGGAACGGGCCGATCAAGGCTTTATCCAGGTCAACGATGAAGTCTGGCAAGACAGCGAAAACAAGCTCTTCGTCGCGCCGCACAAACGCGCGCTCGGCTACGTGTTCCAGGAAGCCAGCCTGTTTCCTCATCTGTCGGTGCTGGCCAACCTGGAGTTCGGCCTCAAGCGCATTCCCAAGTCGCAACGTCGGGTCGACATGGCCCACGCCACCGAGTTGCTGGGCATCAGCCATCTGCTGGACCGGCGCCCACAACACCTTTCGGGTGGTGAGCGACAGCGCGTCGGCATGGCCCGCGCGCTGCTCACCAGCCCGAGATTGCTGTTGATGGACGAGCCGCTGGCCGCGCTGGATGCCCAGCGCAAAAGTGAAATCCTGCCGTATTTACAACGCCTGCACGACGAACTCGACATCCCGGTGCTGTACGTCAGCCACTCCCAGGATGAAGTCGCGCGGCTGGCCGACCATATCGTGTTGCTTAACAACGGCAAGGCACTGGCCAGCGGCCCGATCGGCCAGACCCTGGCGCGCCTCGACTTGCCGCTGGCGATGGGGGACGACGCTGGTGTGGTAATCGTAGGTCGCGTGAGCGCCTACGACGCCGACTATCAACTGCTCAGCCTGCAATTGCCCGACACCACTCTCAACATTCGTGTGCCTCACACACCGATGGATACGGGTCAGACACTGCGCTGCAAGGTCCAGGCGCGGGATGTGAGCCTGAGCCTGCACAGTGCCGAGCAAAGCAGCATTCTCAATCGCCTGCCGGTTACTGTGGTCAGTGAAATGAATGCCGACAACGCCGCCCATGTGCTGATTCGCCTGGACGCCGCAGGCTCGCCGCTGCTTGCACGGATCACGCGTTATTCCCGCGACCAATTGAACGTCCATTCTGGTCAGCAACTCTGGGCACAAATCAAAGCGGTCGCGGTGCTGGCGTAAATCCGGCGGCACCTGAGCCGACGAATTAACCTGCCTATTTTTTGCACGATCACCAATGGCTTCTATAGTTGATCTGTACACGAATCAGCTGCGGAGACGCCATGGAAGACATTTTCGTCGTGAAGCGTTGCAACAGGATCATCATCCATGGCCGCCGTGAGGGTGAATATGACCACCTGCCACCGGATGCCGCAGTCTGGTACCGCATCGCCGATACCCGAACCCAAGGCTTCATCGGAGACGGCTACGATGTTGAAGAAGACGCCCAGCGCATTTGCCGTCAGTTGAACGCCAAATCACAAGTGACAGCCCGACAAAGTTGACGGTCTGTTACCATTTTTTAACGGGTCTATACTGAATGGGTTGAAGGATCAGCGACCCCCAATGGCAGAAAACTCGATCCAGGCGTAATGCTGTTCAGTTAAGGAAATTGCAGGAGCGAGCTTGCTCCGGGCGGCGTTCCGACGATGGACTCAAGAGCGCCGCGTTTAGCCAGTAAATACGCGTTATCGTTAACGACCATCGCGAGCAATCGAGCGTCGACCGGCTGCTCCTACAGAGAGCACATTCGCTTAACTGAACAGCATTACGCTCCAGGCGGGCTTTTTGCTGCCACACCCAGGTTTCTTGAACGGAGGTGTCACCCATGTCCGAAAAAGAGTCCATCACCACCCTGCTCACCTTGCTGGACTCCCGTCAGGCCCGCTTGGCTGCGGCCTGCAAGGAAATTGCCGACTGGGTCGATCATCAAGGCGGGCACCCCACCGCCCTCAGAATTCGTGATCGCCTGAACGACATCGAGAAGGACACGCCGCTGATTCGGCACACGCTGTCGTCACTCAAACCTGTCGATCCGCCTCTGCCTCGGTTCAGATGATCCGTCACGGATTTGCGGTGCGAGGACAGGCCTGACTGGCCGCACGAACGGTGACGTTGACGTCGCCGTGTGTCTGGCTGCCTGATTGACTTTCATCCGCTTCCACGACCCGGCCTGGTGCCGGGATTTTTTGTTGCCCAAAACCAATCGACTCGCACGAGGGCTCAATCGGGCACGGGCTCCATAATCTCGCGCAGGGACATACGCTTGAACGCCTCGACCAGTGCTCGCCCTTCCTCTGGTGCACAAGTGACCGCAAGGCGAATGGTCGCCTCACCCAGGTGCCAGATCAAAAACGCCGATTCCTGAACCTGTTGTTCATCGATATCGGGATATACGCGAAGCATGGCCTGGGCCAGCAGTGCTCCGGCCACCCGGCTCTCCTCCAGTTCCAGTCGCAACAACTGCTTGTCGGCCTGCATGCCGGACCAGATGTCACGCATCACCGGTGTCGCCATCACGATCTCGTAATACAGATCGAGCAACTGCGAATAGGCAGCCTGCAAGCCTTGGGCATCCTCGACAGCCTCCATCGCCTGCGTAATACAACGACGACTTTCAGCGTTGTAGCGTTCGGCCAGCGTGCGGATGACGGTACTTTTGTCGGGGAAATACTGATAAAGGGAACCGATCGAGATCCCGGAACGCTCGGCAATTTCACTCATCTTGAGTTGGTCGCAACCCTTGTCCGCAATCAATTGAGTCGCCACGGTCAGAATCAGCTCCTGACGCTCGCGGCTGCGTTGTTGCGTGGGATTGCGTCGAACCGCTTGCGCAGCAGGCTGTTCGAGGGTTTCAGAGGGCTTTTTGCGCACGAGCGAATTCCCGATCAATAACGTGACATGTACTCACCTTAGCATCGCCGCTCGCCGCGCCCAATAACGGATGCCACACGTCGGGGACTTCGAACCGCTGGGTTGACGACAAAACATGAGCATCTATCATCTTTTAAACGTGAGCATCACTCACATTAACCGATGGAGATGAACGCGATGAAAACCGATCAACCAATCACACTGGTCCTTGGCGCCACGGGCAAAACCGGGCGGCGAATCACACAACGACTCGAGGCGGCCGGCCTGCCCGTTCGCCGAGGCTCCCGTGACGCGAATCCCCCTTTCGACTGGGAAGATCGATCAACCTGGGACGCGGTGATAGATGGCGTTCATGCGGCCTACATTTCCTTCCAGCCTGATCTCGCCGTTCCAGGCGCCCTTGAAACCATTCAGGCGTTCACCGACCTGGCAGTGAAAAGCGGAGTCCGCAAACTGGTTTTGTTATCCGGGCGCGGTGAGATCGAAGCGGAACAGGCTGAACGTGTCGTACAAAACAGCGGGATTGACTGGACGATTCTGCGGGCCAGTTGGTTCTGCCAGAATTTCAGCGAGGCGCACTTTCTTGAACCCATTCTGCAAGGCGAACTCGCACTCCCCGTCGGCAATATCGCCGAACCCTTTGTCGATGCAGAAGACATTGCCGAATGTGCCGTCGCCGCACTGACCCAACCCGGACACACCAACCAGCTCTATGAATTGACCGGCCCTCGGGCGCTGACCTTTGCCGAAGCCGTGACCGAGATCGCCCGTTCCACCCGTCGCAACATCGAATTCGTGGCCGTACCAGCGGATGCCTATCGACAAGCATTGGAACAGGAACAATTTCCCGCGGAGTTGATCGATCTGGTGCTGTATCTGTTCACGACTGTGCTCGATGGCCGCAACACGCCCGTGACCGATGGCGTACAACGGGCACTGGGTCGGCCGGCACGCGACTTTAGCGACTACGTACAGCGCACTGGCGCTACGGGCATCTGGGGAAATGGAAGTCCGACGTAAAGCAGTGGCGAGAACCCGCTTCGTCGACTAGGGTTTTTTGCGTATCGAACTGCGACGCCTTTATTGGCAGGAGCCTGATCAAGGAGAAACCCATGTCACTCAATCGTAGTGCCGAACAAACCTACCGCCAGTGGTCCACCCCGATTCTGCTGGAACTCAAGGAGCGAGAACATCAAATGAACCCGTCAGAGCGTCAGGCTTTGGAAAACGTACTGCTGGAAAGAAGGCTGATCGATACCGGCAACCCGACCGGCAGCGATCGCCGCAAGGCAGACCCAGCGTCCTGAAAAGCATCAGGCAATCACGATCAAGACCGATGTAATGAAGCAGAAACAAACAAGGGTTTGCACAGCATTCGCTCGCAAACCCTTGGTTTCAGATAATGCCGGGCAACGGAATCGATGGCTTTACCGCGCTAAAACCACCCACTGCGCTCGTCTTCCAACTCCTGGCGGCACTGCTTGAGTTCGGCGCTGTAAATCTCTGACTGCTTTTGCACCTTCTGGGCAACCTGCATCAGCCACGGTTTACTGCGATAGGTATTGCGGCTATAGCCCCCACGCCCTTCGTGGTAGGCCAGGTACTGATTGTAGGTGTCCCATTTGGAGATCCCCAACTGACGCTGGGTGCCAGTGGTGTACCAACCGATAAACATGATCGCGTCGTCGAAGCTGTCACGCGAACCACCGTTGCCAGTATCGCCCTTGTACTCGCCCCACACCGGATCTTGAGCCTGCGCATAACCGTAAGCCGAGCTGACTCGCCCCCAAGGGATCACCCAAAGCAAATAGTCACGAGGCGGCAATGCGTCAGCCACGTAGCTGCTTTCCTGCTTCATGATCGCCATGGCCACATGCAGAGGCGTCCCATATTCACTCTGCATTTGCAGCGAGTCCTCGTACCAGTCGGGATACTCACGGTAAATACCGCAGAGATTGCTCTGATCTTTGGGTGGCGTAGTCGTGCAACCTGTCAAAAACATAAACAACAAAGCCAACAGCAAAATTTGTCTTTGTTTCATTCATCACCCTCAAGACTAAGGGCATAAAGTGCCCTCCGATTACTGCAAGGAGCCTGAGTCGGGCAGTTGCAGGCAAAAACTTCAGAAGACATCCATCTTGACCACGTCACCCTTATTGAGAGACTGCTTTGTAAGTCCCTATTGCAAAGCCAGGCCCTGCAAGGACTTCATGCCTGAGGTGATTCTTTTTGCGTGGGCATGACCGGGTAGTCCGTTCGGATGCGTAACGTAATGAACTGGAGCAGAGGCTGGTTTTTGCAGAGTAAAAAAAAAGAGCCTGCATGAGGTATCTCACGCAAGCCCTTGATATTCATGGTGCCGAAGCCGGAATCGAAGCGGTACGCCCTTACGAGCGGGGGATTTTAAGTCCAGGAATAATTATTTATAAATCAGCTGGTTAGATAAACACCCTCACCTCAAAATCACCTTACTGCTTGTCTTGCAGCCCAATAAATACTTGAGTTAAAAAAACTTTGCGGCAAGAAATTCTCCCGCTGTTTTCCTAAATAACATCCCTTCGGCGAGAAGCCGCTACCGGCCGATTCTGTTGAAAAAGTCAGCCATGGTTTGCGCATCGGAAAAGTACGCGTCCGAGATTGAAATTTTTACATTTGGCAGAGGCATCCAGACTCGGATTTCACGTAGCAGCGTGCAAAAAAGGCGTTTTGACCAGTCAATGATCAGGCAGTTTGGGCAGAGCGACTTTTTCAACAGAATCGGCCATAAACGGTCATTCACAGCTGGTGTCCCCCCCGAATGTCGAGGCCAATCACTGCGAAAGGGGTAAATCCTGAGGGTCCTTGCGCGAGTCGCGTCTATAATTTTCCAGATATCGGCCCCATTGGTCAGTGAATGCAAATGCCCTCAGATGACGAGTCGCAGCCCGGTTCTGACGTTCTCTCCGACGAAGCTGACGGTGGCTTACTGCTGACCGCAGAAAATGGCGAGATCGCACAGGTCAACCTCACGTTCTGCCGCTGGTTAGGCTACCGGCGAAAAGAGCTGCTCGGTCGTCACATCCAGGACTTGATGAAACACGAGGGAAGGACGTTCCACAAGATGTACTGGGCGCCCCTCATGCAGATACAGGGCGTCGTGGCTGATGTGAAGTTCGACCTCGTTCACTACAACGGACATTCCATTCCAATGATGCTCAGCGCCATCAGCTGTGAGCATTCTGCTGGCATATTTCATGAAATGACCCTGTTCAAAGCCGCGGATAGCCAAAGGTACGAGCGCGAACTGCTCAATGCTCGAATGCTCGCCGAAAGGCATTTGGCGAAACACCTCAAGGACCAACGCGTACTGGATATGACCCAAGACAAGTTGCGTATCACGTACGCTGCGGCTGAAGACAGAGCCCTGTTCGCCGAGCAGCTTATCGGGATTGTCAGTCATGACCTGCGCAACCCATTGTCGGCGATAAAGATGGCGGCGGAACTGCTGGGCCGCAGGGAGATGGATGCTAAACAAGCACAAATACTTGGCCACATCACCCACTCGGTAGAGCGCGCACAGCGTCTGGTGGCCGATCTGCTGGATTTCACCTTGACGCAAGTCGGGCGAGGTATCTCGGTCCTGCCCAAACCCGTTGATCTACACGAACTGGTGGCCGATTGCCTGGACGAGTTGAGCCTGGCTTTTCCCGGGCATAAGTTGACCCATCTGCGGTATGGGCAAGGTGATTTTTCTGCAGACAGTGATCGGCTCTATCAGCTCATCGGCAACCTGGTCGCCAATGCAGTCGCCTACGGCGCCGCCGATAGAGAAGTCACCGTTTCTACACACGTTGAAGATCAAGCGGTCATTATTACTGTGCACAATTTTGGCACCCCAATACCTGAGGTGTTGCTTGGGGATTTGTTCGAACCGATGATCCGTGGCAGTCATGACAATGCCGAACTCAGAAGTGTCGGGTTGGGTCTGTTCATCGTTCGGGAGATTGTAAGGGCGCACTACGGCGAAGTGGCTGTAACGTCTACTCTCACCACCGGTACAACATTCACTGCAACCTTTCCTCGCACCTTAAATCAGCTTGGATTGCCCCCTCACTCAGCCCCATCGCCCGTCCATTACTAGCCGACGATAGCCTGGCGTGACTGGCCGCTGTAGTTCGGTTGCTGCCTGTTGCGAAGGGCAGCAACCGACCCAGGCTCGCCGTTCTGATGTTGAGCATGCATTCGGTCGAGGCCAATGCGTTACGCGCAATCAAGCACGGCGCAGCGGGATACCTCACCAAGGATATTTCCGCAGCCACCCCGGTTGCGGCAGTTCGCAAGGTGGCCTCAGGCGGCAAGCACGTCAGTCCTGAGCTGGCAGAAAAACTGGTCAACGCTATCGGCAGAGGCGACGGGGCACCCCACGAAGCGTTATCCGACCGGTAACTTGAAGTGCTAAAGCTCCTTGCTTCAGGCGAGAGAATTGTCCGCATCGCGCAGATATTGCACTTGAGCCCGAGTACCGTCACGACGTACCGGGCACGTATCCTGGAAAAAACCGGGATGGACAGCAACGCGAAACTGGCCCGCTATGCACTTGAAAACGGCCTGTTGACTTAGAACACCCTGCCATCCGACGCAGCCGAGTCACTCAATCGTTCTCGGCATCCTCCACGCTCTGCGGTAAACGCCCGGGCATCATTGAATCGTCCTGATTGAACGTCAGGTACGGTTTGACGAACTGTGCAGGAATGATGCGCAGCACATGCCCGGCTTCGCCGAAGCGTCGCCCGATCCAGCCTGCTTGTAGTGGAATCACTACAAGCGCTTGGCCGATATCGCCACAAAGAACTCCGGCTAACGCCGATGGTGGGGTCCGTTCCAATCAGGCACATTTACCTCTCGGAAAATTTCCGTCCGCTGAATGGAGTTGTCTTCGTCAGCGTCTTGTAACGCCATGTCAAAAAAGTCAGGTGAAATCATGCAGGTCACCCACACCGAACCATTGACTGCACTGATGCCAGCCAGAGATACAGGCCCGTTGCGCCTGTTTGTCGTTGAGGATTCGAACGTTGTGCCAGCGCTGCGGCGCACGGTGTCGCCGCAGATCGCGGGCCTGTCACTTGCCGGGGTGTTCCACCGCGCATCGACCGCCATCGCTGCCATCCGGCGTGAACCGCCCGATGTCGTCTTGCTGGACGTCAACCTCGGCGACGGTCAGGGCATGGAAGTATTGCGTGTGGTCGCAGCTGAGTATCCGCGGACAAAAGTCATAGTGGTCAGCAATTGTGCTGATCCGACAGATTGGAGGTACTTCACAAAAGCGGGAGCCTACGCCTTCTACGACAAGAACCATGAACTGGCCATCATGCGCCGCATGTTGGAGCGTTTAGCCCAGTCCTTGTTATCAGAAGATTTTTTCTGCTGGCAATCATTCCCAAATGGGAGCGGTACCCCATGGAACCAATCAGCAAAGAACACGACTTTCTCGCCGTGCTGCGGCACGTCATGTCGCATGGCGTCATCACCTTGCTGGCAGTGGCCATAGCGTTTGCCACGCCGGATGCCGCACGGTTCATTCTCTATGTATGGTGGCCTCGCGTGGAGTTGGACGCCAATCAGCTGCTTGCGACAGAAATCGTGCTGGCCTCAACCTTGATAGTTCTGTTCCATCTGTGCAAACGCGCATGGGACACCGCTGGGAGTATGACTTCGACGCCGCCGACCTGGTCCAGCGGGATGCGACCACTGGCAACGAGACCGGGCGTGCTCCGCTCGGACTCCCCGTCCATGGCAGCCGCTTGAACCTTCTCGTCTGCTTCAGGATATGGATATGCATGTGAGCAAATTGCACGAGTCAGAAAAGACTCTGGAATCGATATTCGTAAGTTGAGCGCGGAGTGCGCGCTGCATTCATGTTGAACCAATGTTCTAACTGGAGGACATTATGATGATAGGTTATTGGTTGTGTGCGTTGCTGTGGGGTGTGGTGTTGCTGGAGGAGATCCAACTCATGCCCCTTCAAGAATGGAAAGACGAGGGTCTGAAAAAGGTTCTGTTGCTGCGCCGGACTAGAACCCGGACCGGCTACTTTATTGCGTTGATCGCGGGCGCCATGTGCCTTTATAGCGAAATACTGGTGGGGCCGGTCGATCAGGGCATTTTCAATCCGGAGCTCATACTTGCCCTGTGTGGTGTTCTTTGGGGTGCTTATCTTTCCGTAGTCTGTATGAAGGGGAAGCGATAAATGCCTGGCTCCATGACGACTGCCGGCCAGTGATATTTCACTATCGTCGGCCGGCTGGGAAACTCCGCCGGTCAGGCGCTCAACTCAGCATTTGAACAGCCGCAGACACGTAGGCAGCCACAGCATCCTTCACCCACACGCTGTTCGGGTTGTCGTGGGACACGTCCAACGTGAGCCGTTGGGCCGCCAGTTTGCCCTTGTTGAAGCGCTCACCGGTCCAGAACGTGTAGGCCTCGTGGGCCATGCTCGACGGCGTCGAAAAATAGGTGCGCAGGTATTGCTTCTGCATCGCCATGCCGCTGGCAACTTTGTTCAGTTCGTTGAACTTGAACGTCCAGAAGAATTCGTCGAAGTAGAAATTGCCGTGGTAGCCCTCGGCGGTGCGAGCGTTTGTGCCCAGAAAGTGCAGCCCGGCGTTAACCGGCAACATTCGAGAGGCGATAGACCAACTAGATCACACCACCGTCGTGATGACCAAGCATTACATCCGTAATCGAAAAGGTAAGAAAGTGACGTCAACAAAGTAGGAATTGCGGCAAGATTCAAAAATTGCGGCAATAAAAAACTAAGGGCCTGCATGAGGTATCTCACGCAAGCCCTTGATATTCATGGTGCCCGAAGCCGGAATCGAACCGGCACGCCCTTACGAGCGGGGGATTTTAAGTCCCGAGGGAAAATCAATCAGACTGGGGCTTCCAATAGGTTTTCCGGACCGCAATCAAGCCTATTGGCTTGCCATACAGCCCAATGTTTCCGCATAACCTTAGAAGATTGCGGTCCAAAAAAACCATGATTCAAGCATCGAAAATGTGCACTCAGGCAGCGTGATAACCATCAGTGATATGCCGATCATGCATACTTCACGCGCTCTACTGGTGTCGTCTCGACCCCAAGCACCCCATGCTTGAAATGGGCATAAAGCCCAGCATTTGCTGAGTCTTCTACTGGCGCTCGCTGCAAACGGTGCCTTACAGAGCCAAACCGAAATTAGCGAATCCCCGAAAAAGTCCCCACACCTTTTTCGGTACTCCCGGGCGTCTGGCCGACCGTAGCCGGAAACGTTCGAGGCTCCCTGCAAATGATCGGCAAAAACGAAGAATTTAGTTGTGTTGCATCGACCGGTTGAATCCACAGCCAATAGTAGTCATTCAGATGCGTCTACGAAATTAGTGGCGATTCAGTTCAAGCCTTCTCTGTGGCGGAAGGTCTCCGACACAAAGTCGATAAAGGCAACCGCGGAAGCTACAGCAAGCCGAGCATGCCGCGGCTGAAGTCCGCGATGTTGGCCGTCTCTCCCATGTCCTGTGCCGTATAGTCCACGCAACTGAGCAAGATTGTTCGTGAGTTGGGTAAGATTCCGAAGAATCAAACGAATGTTATCCGCCCCCTTCGTAGCATCCGTTATGCCCTCTGGGACGAGCTGCAGCTCCTTCGCGACTTTCTTGGTGAGATCGCCGAGATCCTCGGATTTGGTAAATGGAATGGCCCGCTTTGTCAGAATGGATTTGCAGCATGTTTCAATGAGTTCTTTTGCTGTACCAATAGCCAAGGCAGGGTCACGATCAATAGAATTTTCCAGGCGCTCGATTTCCTTCGCCATCCAGCCTGCGTCGAGAGCCTCTGCGACTGTCTTAGCTCTAAGAACGGCTCGGGACGAGCTGCTGCGTTGGTGGAAGGAAAAGCGTGGTCGGCCAGCAATGCGCTCCTCTTCATAGACCTCCCAACCAGTAGATCGAAGCTGATCGTTGAAATGGAGCACTAACTTAAGTGCCTCATCGCGATCGGGACGGACAATTGGATGCACGATCTCACAGAGAAACCGTAGGAACTGCTCCACCGGACCGTCAATCAGCTGAAAGCGAGGATCTGTGTAGACCCAGTCATTTTCCCAGTCATCATTGTTATAGCGATGCTGCCAAATATCACCTGCAGCATCCTTGAACCTACTGTCTGTGGACGGAAGTTGCTGAAGGTCGAACAGACGACTCAAGAACTCGACGTCGTCGAGCTGACCATACCAGGCCACATTTTCCAAACGTAGGCCATCCAAGATGTTAACGCGGACTTGCCGCGGGAGATCTGATGAGTCAGATCTCCAGTCAGTACGTTGTTCTCTTGCCGGCACGATCTTGGCTGAATACCAATCCTGCGTTTCAGGCTCGATAGCAGTCCTCAGTCGAGCTGTAATTTGCTCTTCTAATTGGCTGCGTTTAGCTCCTAGCCGGGCGTAATCCTGAGCGGGCAGCTTGAACTGCACATCACAGATGTTTGTACCTCCATTCCAATTGTCGTAACCCGTCTGTTCAATATGCGCGGGATACTCGCGTACGATGGCAGCAGCTTCGCTCATACCCTCTGCACGCAGGAGCGCGTGGACTGTTGCAAGTATTTGTTCTGTCTGTTCCATCGCACCTGCTCCTATCCTTGCTGGTAATTGCGAAATCTATCTATCCAAGCATAGCGATGTCCTAGCTCTGCAATTAGCGGACATTCGCTCGTAGCCGCTTACGACCCATAGCGATCATCACCTCATCCGCCACTGATATGGATGAGCAAGGCTATGAGAGCCACGAAAGGTGCGAACAGCACCAAGCAGCCGATGGCGAGTGCCAAGCCCCAGGCAAAACCGCTTTCTCCCTTGAAACGACCGCCACTCAGCAGGCGTAGCACGTAAACGCCAATCCGATAAGCCAACAGGTTGATCAAGATGTCAAAGATGAAATCCATTTTCGATCCTGGTGCCTCCTAGGACGCTGTAGCGCTACAGTTCAAATGTCTTCGCCATGATGATCGTACGCTCCGATTCGTGAAACTCGTCTCGGATTTTTTTAAAGCCAAGCGAAGCATAAAAGCCCTCTGCGGTGATTGAAGAGGGAACGCATAGCAGGTTTAAACCTGCGTTTATGGCGATTGATTGAATCCTCTCCATCAGGTGTCTTCCGATACCCTTTCCTTGATAGCTCGGGTCGACAAACACGCTTCGGACAACGTCCTGATCAAGACTCGCTGTTGCGACGATATGACTGTCGACTGTAGCTACGAGTACCTGACGCTCAGTCAACAAATGAAGGATCGCTAAGGGAGAAAAGCTTTGAGCCACTTGATCAATGATTTCGGATGAGTAGTCCTGAGCATTGGACTCGCGGAGAGTGTTGATGATCGTTCGACTAATAGCCGGCGCATCTGCATTCATAGCGTTTCGAATCAGATAATCCATGAAGATAGCTCCTTCCGTGTCATTGCTTGATCGTAGAAGGATTTGGCCTCACAGACAAAAACGAAAAGCTAATGGCTGCTTTTGGCCGTTTCCTCCCCTTCGCGACAGGCAGCAATCGACCGATTCTGTTGAAAAAGTCGGCCATGGTTTCCGCAGCAGAAAAGTATGCGTCCGAGATTGAAATCTTTACTTTCGGCAGAGACTGCTGGACTCGGATTTCACGTAGCAGCGTGCAAAAAAGGCATTTTAACCAGTCAATGACCAGGCCGTTTGGGCTGATCGACTTTTTCAACAGAATCGACCCATAGCAGTCCTTCGCGTCGGGCGGTAGTCGGCCAGAAACAGTCGCCTTCTGCCAACATAGTCAGTCCCAGACATCCCTTGTCAGTGATCAATATCGTGGTCTGTCCCACGATTATTCAAGTCTCTGAGTTGGAGTGGTTTATTTTTTCTGGAGGTTGCTAATTTTCTAGGGCTTGGCCAGAATCGGCTTTGATGTGTAGTACAAGGACGACACTAAATGAGCTTGCTGACCACTTTTGGGCCTCTCCGAGATATTCCCCTAGACAACATCGAGCAGCTAAAGGAAATACTTGTCCGGTCTGACAAGAGCAGAATGCTTGAAGGATTGGTCATTGAGGCTGTGTTCAATGAGTACCTCGGCAAGCTGGTTGCTCAAGGAATCGATGTTTTGCCGGTTTCTCTCGTAAGGACTCTGACGGTAAAGGAAAAGCCACAAAAGAAATTCGTAAACTCTTGGTGGGTGTGGGACCACTCCGAGACCGGTCAAGCAGCAGCGGACCTGTGCCATCTTCTGGCCCCTTCGTCCGGTCAGGGTGAGTTCCTGTTTGATTGCTACTACGACGAGATGAGCCGTGATTTCTTCATTAAGAAATGGGGAGAGCAAACCAACATCCCTATTCAGTCTTTCATGCTGGAAAAGCGAAGGCATTCGGCTCCCCGGTTCAGGATTCCATCGAAGTCGGTAATTGACGAGAATCGATCTCAACAAGCCTTCTGGGCCGGTATTTTCAGCCACTATAGCGATGATCTCTTTAAGCATGTCGTCCTTCATCGGCTGTTTAAAAACTGTGCGATACAACCTTTTTTCGATGGTGTCTGGGACATTGACAGCTTGGCGCGATTGCCAGACAACTCTCTCATGCAGTTAGAGGTAAAGCACAAGTTCCCGCATATTGAGAGAAACTCCGGGAAACTCTCTTTTGGCATTAACAATGGTCAGTTGCAAGTAATGCAGGATTTAGCACGTCGAGGAATCAAGACGCTGCATATGATAATGGTGAAGCCAATCTGGAACAAAAATCTTGGGACGGGCTATCTCTTAAATAGAATTGGCGACCGGAAGAACGTATTGCTGTTGGCAAAGGTATTAGATGCAGGTACGTTGCGCCAGATTCGATCTAGGCAGTCATGGCAGACGGGAGCAGAGCAGTCCTTCACCGGCGAGGATGAACAGAAGGCCCGCTACGTTGGCGCGTCTGAGTTTCAACTCCTTGGAACGCTTGATGATCCAGTTGACGCTGTGGCAAGAAACATCGCCCTTGCCGCCACAGGCGCCCTCAACCAGCCTGTCACTGATCAGCTTTTGATTGATAACCGAATTCAGCGGTAAAAAATACTGGGGAAAGATCACGATATTGATGCTGGCGGGGGAATCCTAGGATGACTCTGATGGCAGCGAGTGACTGCTTCTGGCCGATTCTTCAGATTTCACGTAGCAGTGTGCAAAAAAGCGTTTTAACCAGTCAATGACCAGGCTGTTTGGGCGTACCGACTTTTTCAACAGAATCGGCCGATTGCTGCCCGTTGCCACAGGCAGAAAACGGCCAAAAGGAGACGGTCTTGAAAACCATCGACTGTAACAGGTCCATGAGTTCGACTCCCATCGCCTCCGCCATCTTTATACGACAAAGCCCTGATTATTCAGGGCTTTGTCGTTTCTGAGGTTGGGCAACCCGGTGTGCCGTCAGAGCGATCATTTCCGCATCTTTTCGGCTATTTCCGCAACTCCTCCGGAAACCTCCGGCAATAATCCGCCCTTTCCCCTTTCCCCTTTACTAATGCTCTTCTTCAGCATCCATTACGATGCAGTTCTGATTGGTTACTCTGAAGACACAAGTCAACAAATAGAGGGGCGGCAAACCTCACCAACCCCCTGATTTTCTCTCCATTGCCCCAAAAATTGGCCCAAACATCCGCAATTCTGGCGACCGAATACGCACCTTAAACACCAAGCTTTTCAGATGCTAGGCTTACCTCATTACGGAGGATCCACGATGCCAAACTCTGACTTGCTCCCTTCCCTGCTATTCAAGATCAACGAAAATCAGCTCGCGCTCGAAGCGGCCATCATGGAGCTGTCGAATTGGATAGAGCAGCGGGGCTCAGCTGATGTCGCAGATAACGTGCGCGGATGCATGGAAGCCATCGACAGAAATGAAGAGTTCATAAAAATGACCCTCGCGGTGTTGATGACACCAGATTGACTACTATCGGCCTAAATCTGCGATTCATTAAAAGCAGCGATGGTGAAGAACTGTCAACTAAATGCCTAGTCTTCATCAATACGACGTTCATCAGGATCTTCGAAGACACAATAAATTTAACGGAAGTTCTGATCTTAGGGTATTAACGCGTCCCTTTCCAGAGTAAAAATACAAACAATCTGTTGAATGCGCCCATCATAAAGCAGGTGATATTGAAAATTGCGAAAGGTGAATCTGGCTGTAACGTCTAATGCAATTCACCCCGCCCAGCCACAAACCATGAAACCATGAAACCATGAAACCATGAAACCATGAAACCATGAAACCATGAAACCGACAGAAATCACATTTTCTTTATCCAGTACTCAGTTAATTTGGCCGGAAAAACACCCCATTTCCCAAATTAGGCAAATCCAACTTTCGGCAAATAAATCGTATTACAATTGACATGGTGAGACTGGCTAACAGGCTCGCCACCCCTCACCAGACACATTGAAAGTTGTCAACCTCTGAAATTCACCAAAACTTGGCAACAATTATTTTAAATCGCTAGCACGCCAGCGAGGATCTTCGGAACCCCATTGAATAACTGACCAACCTGGAGTGTGACCGCTATCGCATTTAAGCAATGCGTAAGTTCGCTTGGGGGTATGCTTATCTTTCGGCTCTAACGGTCCTACCAGCATTGCACAATGACCTTCACCAGGGTCAGGCCAGTACTTACTTAACGAAAGGCTCGAAACTATTGCGAACTTGGCTTGAGATCTGTTCGAGAGTGAAAACGCTCGTTGATGGCCCCACCGCCCGACGCTCACCCCTGTATCGAGAATTGGCGTAAAAACCCAATCAGGCTGATAATGTACGACCACATCTTCAGCCATAGGCATCGCCTGGAGATCTTGGCAAATCAAAACCACGCACCGTCCGACACCATCCAGATCTACGATAAAAAGTGTAGATCCAGACTTATTATCTTCCTTGACTGTAGCTGATCCTGGATCGGCCATTCCGTATTTAGTTGCTGCTACACAACTGATTCCCGAGGGCCATAGTTTTCTTTGCCTCCATAACTCGATACCTAGCGAGTTGACTACCCTTGATTCATTCCAAGATTGGCCTTCTAACTGACTAACTGTGTTCCCCGAGCCTGCAACAAAAACATTCGGCGCGGCATCTACTTCGTGAAGTCTTGCACAAATTTCATTTGCATGCTCTTCATGAACTAGAAACTCAGAGGCGACTGCAACATCTATCCCCTTGCACTGATGCAGCACACCAATCACTGCTTCGACAACATCATAATTCGGCGAGGCAAAATAACGAGCCCGATTACTGCCAAAAGCAGTACGCTCTTCAAAACTGATATCTTCTTTATCTTCTCCAACGGGGATTGCTGCGAATTTTTCCAAGCCAAACTCTGAAACCACGCTTACCCCGGAGTCAACCCCCGGCTGCACTACTTTTATTTCAATCTGAAATGGGGTGTCATAGATTTTAACTGAACATGGAACAACCGAAAGAGCGGAAAATCGATCTAGTAAAGATTCCCCGGACGACTCGAACTCTCCTCGATTTTTTCGACACAATGGCCCTCTAGGTACTAAGTAAGATACATCATCCGACCAGTACTTCCCCTTCGTAAGTCTATCCTGCCTATACTTTATCAACCAAGTCGGCAGATTAACCGCCGCTCTTACTGCTGGAGAAAGCGTTAGCGATCTAGGATGAATACGGAGAAAAAATTGATCCAAAACTTTCATAGCATCTAAAATCACGCCACGAAGAAAAGGCCCATCCAATGGCTGACTCAGGTGAACTTTGAGCCTCTCAATAAAATCCGTCGCATCCTGCTCTAATGATGCAGAAAAATCCGCACATCGATCAAAATCATGTGCATCTGAATTTGTCAGATCAGATGGTAGCCATTTACAAGCTATCCGCCAACACGATACAAAAGCCCATGCGATATCATCAAAGCTAGAAAGCGCTTCGAAAAGCAAATTCGCTTCACCCTTCTGCGGACACTCAGTCATGCGAAAAAGCTCCTAGCCCTAATTAGATTAGGATAGCTAAATACATCCACACCTAATTTTTCCAAGGATTCTACAACCCTAAGAATTGGGCTTTGGATTTTTTCAACATCTTCATTTTTCAAAGTATCTCTTCGCCGTAGAAAGTTTCGACATATCGCATCGAGAGTTTCTGCGGCATCTCCAACAGCTTTTCCAACATCCATATTAGAGTCTAGACAAAACAACATATCCGTTATGCTTTCTAGAATCACCAATATCCCATGAGTAGAGCGACCGAAAGCATTTGCCAGCAGGGTTCTATCGCTCTGCGATAAAAGTGCCACAGTTAAAAATTCGTATGCAACCTCTGCTTTAGAGTGCCCTTCCAACTCAACAATAAGCCGTGAAATCCGGTTGAACTGGCTGACCCCTAGATACCCACTCGGCCAAATTTTAAACGCATTAAGTAAATAACGTGCAATATCTCGTTTATCTTCACTACCTAAAGTTTCGGCAACTCGTACATTGAGAGTAAAAATAAGAGATCGGGCATCACCACCAAGCACGCCATCAAACTCAATCAGTATTGAAAGCGCCTTACAAAACAACTCAACACGCTCTTCGTCAGAAATAGCACAGTGCGTCCCGCGCATAAACTCAACGTCCGCTCTTGACGTAGCGAGATATTCCAACTGATCAGCAGCTAAACTCTGGTAATTCTGCTCAATACTTTCAATCAAGTAAGATATTTCAGCAAGAATCTGTTCCACACCATCGGATTCACCATTTAACCTGGCAACAACTGGAACTGCTTTGCGTTTGTAGCTTATTCTCTTAATTGAACTCGCAACCGTCGGTGACTCGGCAAGAACGCCATCCAGCTCCTCCAGAAAACTTAACTGAAGATCAAAGGACTGCATAAACCAAAAGGTTTCAACCATCGACTCAAGTACTTGTTGAAACATGGCACGCCATTTTTGGTGATCCGCCGCGTATAGCACCCTAACCAGCTCTATACTGCGCGACCTAACAAGCATTGGAATTTCAGGTTCAGCAAAGTCGTTTACATTATCTACAGCTTCGACCAAAGCCTTGACATACTCAAACTCTATTTCGCCGACCTCATACTGTGTCTCTAGTGCGCCCTCAATAAGATTCCGCAATTCATCCAGAGCTCGCTCAGGTTCAAACCCTCCAAGTTTTCTAATATATTCCAGAGTAGCCTGCCTCGGCATAAGTCGGCGCCGAGCGAGTTCTATAAAGTCCGGACTGAAAGCTGGTATTTTGAGATCGACACCTAGTAGGCTGTTAGCCATTCGCAAATAGCTCACTGATAACGGATGTAGTGCCGGATCTTCCGTAACAAGCGGAGCAAGTGTTTCATAGAAAGGCATATTTTCATCGGAAACAATTTGCAATGCCTTGAAGTCATCCACAATTTCCAATGAAGAAAATTGCCCAATACGGGTAAGATCTGAAATTGCCCGCGCTCTAGCGTCGCTCTCTTCTGAAGTATCAATCCTAGCAACTCGCATAGGAATAGCTCGGATTTTCACTTTGTCTTTTAATTGCTCGCGTATAGATACTGAGACTCGCGCAACTCCATCAATATTTTGCCGATTCAAGACAAAGCATAGCGCTACAATATCCGGCAACTGCATCGTACAGATGCCTGAAACATCTGCAAATCCAGTCCTACTATCGATAAATATAAAATCATAATTCTCTCTGGCCCACTCTTTTAGCCGTTCAAGCAAATACCCGCCTGCTCTTTCATTAAAAAAGTCTTGCCAGGAAAATGCTGCCAACGCTTCTTCATAACTTCTTGATTCTGCCCCAACAATTGAGCGAGCACCGCTACCGATATAGTCTAGCTTTTTGATCATAGGCATCAGATCAGAATCTGCTAGAGAGCTGACACATCTCTCGAAGGGCTTGGAATTAAAAAACTTACCGATAAAGGAATCTACATCATCCTCATCAGACAAGGCGGCTACACTGCTACTCCATTCCCACAAGAAATCAAGTACGCCTGGGGCATCCTTCATTTCTCTAGCAGCAGTGCCATCTAGCAGACCCCGAAAATAGTACGCAAGACCGGGCGCTTCAAGATCCCAGTCCATTACAAGAACTCTATAACCATTGGTCGCAGCCAAAAATGCGGCATTCGCAAGAGCCATTGTACGACCTACGCCGCCTTTGTATGAGTAGAAAGTAATAATCTTCCCGCTACCATATACACTCACGCCATAGCCCTCGCGCCTAGAATAACTTGGATACGCATTTCAGGATTCAAATGGCTAGTCAAAGAGCTTATAGCCTTTTGAACTGATGAAACTCTACTCGACATATTGGAGCATCCAAGCACAGCCCGGGCCGCAGGAGTCAGGAAGTTTATCAGTACGGTACCCTCTCTACGATAATCGGCAATTCCCGCATCCCGAAGTCTTTTGAGATTACGACTTATAGTCTCCGGTGCCAAACGCAACTTTCCAGCAAGCTCGACACCAGAGCAATCCACCTCGACCAAAATATCTACATATTTTGAATAAGTGTTTAACAGCGTGAAAAACTGCTCACTCTCTCGCTTGTGCAAAACCTGCCCAGCGAACTTTGAGGCAAAACTCAACTGCCCCATTGAGTAAAGTATTCTTTGAGGCAATGGAGAACGATCAAATGACATTAATACTTCGCGCGCTTCCGGAGATTTTTTGAACATAAACTTATATAAACCATCAATCTGCTCCGACAAGTTTGCCAAATCACTTCTATTCCCAGAAGAGAATGCCACTTCCAACTTGTCTGCGATTACAGACACTGATGCGGCGCTTAGCGCACCGTCTGTGAGAGCCAATTCGTGCTTCAGATCCGTAGACATACCAGCCCCTCCTATGCTTTCACGAACTATAAGCTCATCTGCACCATTCATCAATGACGGATCAATGATGGGTACTTGATCGCCTGCCGATGCGCTCAGACACCCTTAACCAAGGTATTTGCAATACCCTTTCATCGTATTTTGGACCTTTCGCGATCAATGCCCGATTTTGGGCACTCCGCTAGTCAGGCTCTGGCCGAGTACGGCAAAAAATCGACCTACTGGGTTGAAATAAACGCCAAATATCCACCAAGCTTCAAAAAATTTAGCGCATGGATTACAAGCCCTGAGGTGAAAATCACCGATCATCTGCTTTAGATTCAAATTTTTCTCTGTGCTTAGATTAAAAGACCAGAGTTGTTCGGGAGCACAGCCGGGTTATTGCACCTCTTTGTCAAAACAAGCCACCTAACGCCACCGGTTGCCAGCTCATGATCACCAACTCTCCGCTGACTTCGGCCTTGCCCTGCCGTTGGTTGGTATTGCTGTACCTGATGTCCAGTGTCTCGAAGTGAAAGCCCTCGAACACTCGACGGATGTCCGGATGGTCGTTGATGCTGACCATCAGTGAGGGTTTCCGGGCGGGTCATCTTCTGCCACTCAAACACCTGGCGCGAGCTGAGCGCCCATTTGAACTGGCGCACGAACTCTTCAAGGTGGTTTTGCACCACGCGATACAACGTCACCAGGTCACCGTTGATGTTGTTGAGGACTTCGACCGGTGCAGCTTGGGGCCGCATAAAATACAGCGCGGCACCGCCGGCAAAGACTTCGACGTAGCATTCGTGGGGTGGAAACAGCGGAATGAGGCGATCGGCTAGACGGCGTTTGCCTCCCATCCAGGGGATGATGGGTGAAGACATGGATAGCAAGATCTTTACTGTATAAATAAACAGGTTCTAGGCTCGCTGTGCTTTGTGCACAGGGCAGGAGCCTTGGCGGGACTTGCAGGGACAATCTGCGGGGACGGTGGCCAGGCTGGATGTTGACGCATCCAGACTGGCCGCTCCTTTTACGTTGAGACTCAAACTTCTTTGACCGGGCACGACTCACGCACCCGGGCAATCAATCGACCACGTCGAGCACGACTTTCTGCGACTTGCCGGAAGCCTTGGCCTTGCCCTCCTTGCCGCCGTTGCACTCGACCGACACCGTCCACCCGGACGGGGTGAAGGTGTGATCCACCGACTCCACCAGGTATTCACCATCGAGTCCGCGCTTGAAGCCTTGCGCCTCAATCATGATTTCGGCAAACAGGTCAGTCCGACCGGGCAGGTCGAGGCGTACCGAGGCAGTCGAACGATTGAACGCCGCCAGACGCGCTTTCGCTGCTTCATCGGCCGCCGTGCGGTCCGGGTAGAGATGGCGATCGGTATGCACCGGCGGCAGGCCTTCGGGCACGTTGGGGTTGTCCAGGTGCGAGATCTGCAATTCACCGCTGGCCGGGTCCTGGTACTGGGTGCTGACCCCTTGATGGGCACTGCGGTCGCTCAAGCGAAACTGCCAGCGGGTCACGTCATTTCGTTGCAAGGTAATCACACCCAAGGCCCTGCCACTGGCGCTTTGCCCGCCCTGTCGCGGCAGGACCAGCAGCTTGCCGTCGGCCACCTTGGCGGTGCAGTCGTGTTTTTTGGCCACCCGGGTGATGAAATTGAAGTCCGACTCATTGAGCTGATCCATGCGCGGCACCCGGGTCTCGACCGAGCACGACGGCTGCCAGCCATTGCGCGCAGCCACGTCACCCACAATTTGCGCCAGGCTGACATCCTCCCAACTGCCGCTGCGCGTGGTCTTGCCGCTGCCGCGCATGTCGCTGGCCTTGCCACTGATCACCAGCGTGTCCGGCGGGCCGGAGACCGCGACTTCATCTACGGTGTAGCGACCCATGCGGGTCAGGTCGGCGCCGGCATAACCCAGGTAGACCTCGATACTGGCGCCACGCACGGGCAGCGACACCGCCCCGTCACGGTCATCGATGCGCAGTTCGAACGAATCCGAGGCCATGCCGGGCCGATCGGCCAGCTGCAGCGAGACCAGCCGATCATTGATCAAGGTGGTGATGTCGGCGCCGTCGGCGACGATACGAAACAGCGGTTGCATGTCGGTACTCCGGACAAGAAAAAGCCCGCACTGGGCAGGCTCGGTAACGGGATCAGTCCCACAACGAAATGACGCTGTCAGTCTCGATCACCAGGTCCGGCAGCCTGATCAGCACGCCGGCCCGGAACGGTTGTGGCTCATCGGCCAGGCCCTGATTGGCTGCCAGCACCGCTTCGACGCTGCGGTTCAGGTGGCCGTAATAGTGGTGACACAGGGTGTCGAGCAGATCCCCGTCAGCTGTTCTGCAGGTCATCGCCATAGCGGACAAACTCCAATGAAAAACCCTGCTTGCGCGGGATAGCTCCGGGCAGTAAGGCGCTTTGCTCTTCTTCAATATTGGTCAAACACCAGTTGCCCAACACCTCGCCATAACCGGTAGTCAGGTTCAGTGGCAGCAACTTGGCGCCGATGCTGCGCAGCGTATCCAACTGCTTTAGCCCGCCTTTGAAGCTCGGGTAGATCGCGCCCTTGATGGCGATTTTTTCCTCACCTTGGCCCACGGCTTGTTGCGCCGGCCGCCGTGTCAGGCGTTCCTGCGCAGCCCAGCGAAATGAGGTCTGTCGCCGTAGTTCATCGAACGCCGCGGTGTCCAGATTGAAGTAATACGGCCGCTCGTTGGGCTTGAGCGGGTAAATGATTAGAAGGTGCGGGAACGGCGTCACCGCCTCCAGGATCGGCGTCATGTCGCCCGCAAACCATTCCGTGGGCAGGATGTTGCCCAGCGCGGCATTGGCCTTGCCGGCCACCTTGTTGAACGCCGCGCCAAACCGGCCGATCTGTTCGGTCAGGGCGGAAAAGTGCTCTTCAAACTGCGCCAAGGCTCGCTGGGTCTGGTTGTAGTAGCTGGCCACCTTGCCGATCTTGGCCTGCGCCGAGTTGATCGCATCCTGCAGACGCCGGGTCTTGTCGCTCAGGTCCTCGCTGATAAAGGGCAGGCCTTCCAGCGCATCGGCCGCCCCGCTAATTTCATTCAGCGCGCCATTCATGGGTCCGGTCATCGACTCAATGTCCGTGCGGCCGGCTTCACCGGCGTCGACCATGTACTTCAGCCCGCCCTGCAGGTGCTGCAGGTAAGTTTTTTCATCCGCCATTTCACGTCCTCAACCCACGTGGGGTGCATCAAACAACTGCCGGGCACGGGCTTCCCGGGCGAAGTCTTCAAACTGACGGCGCAGGTACGGCATCAATTCTTGGACCAACTGTGCCGGGTCTTTCACATCGCCGTGCACCTGAAACACCGGGGCCGGTGCGAAGGTGAATTGCTGATCGACCTTCGGCCATTCGGGTGCCTTAGCTGCGGTGCTCGACATCAATGCCGCCACCGTGACCGGCGCGGTGGGGACGCTGTCCATCGAGCGCACGACCGCGCCAACCCCCTGACCGGCAGCCATGGGAAAGAGGCCGAGCGGTGCTTTGGGTACGATTGGCGTGTCCGGCCCGCCAAACAAGGCCTTACCCATGGTCGCGCCCACGTCACCACCGCCCCACGCGCCGAGCCAGGCACCGATCATTCCGCCCACCGCGGTACCGAGCAACGGAATGATCGAACCGATAGCCGCGCCGGCCGCTGCACCCGCCAAGCCACCGGCCAAGCTACCTGCCGCCTCGCCGTAGCCTTCGGCCTTTTCATCACGGGTAGTGGCGTTCTGGTAAGTGTCCAGCATCTGAACGCCGGCACCGACCACCGCCAGCGCCCCGCCCACTTTCATGCCACGGGACGGCCGACTTGCAGGGGCTTTTCCCTTTCGACCTGAATCGTGATCCAGCCCGTCGTCATCACCGTCATTCGCGTTGGTCACGAACACCCGCTGCACGATATTGGACCGGTCGCCGGCCGAACCGCGCGCGATGTTCAGCACCCCCCGACCGATCTTCAGTGCGGCCCAGGCCTTGCCCGCCAGCAACGCTCCGGCACTCAGCGCCGCCAGGCCCAGCACCACTTTAGGCGTTTCCTCGGACAAGGCGGTCAAACCCCGCGCCGCCCCGCCGATACCGGTGGCCAGCGCATCCGTCGCCGGACGCAGGGCATCACCGATGGCCCGCAGCGAATCGTTGAACGCCTGACCGGTTTCGGCCCAACGTTGCGACGAGCTTTCGCGCCGTTCGTTCAGGTTCTTGTCGAGAATGTCCTTGCGCGGGCCGTCGGGGTCCGAAGCGCCTTTTTTCAGCTCCGCGTAGAATTTTTTGTTCTGCGTGTACGCCATCAGGGCCGTCTTGACCTGCATGTCGGCAAACAGATCGCCGGTACGCAAAGTGGCGGCCAAGGCATCGGCCATCGCTTGCGCCTTGGCCGGGTCCGTCTCTTGGCTGATCTGGGTCAGCCCCTGACTCAGCTGCTTGGCCTTTGTCGGGTCGGTCTTTTCCACATACCGGCGAGCCAGTTCAAAACTGGCTTCAAAGGTTGACAGGCCCTTGGCAATGGCGGCGTTCATCGAGCCCTGATAGTCGATCCCGGCATCGGCATAACCTTTGACCGTTTCCCCTGAACCGATTTTCGCAATCCAGTTTTTCAGGTTGTTTGCCGCCTCATCGGCACTGCCGGCGCTCTTGATCTGCACCTGCAGCATGGCGCCGAGCTGGGTCACCGCGTCTTGACCGGTAATGCCGCTGCTGGCCATCTGCGCCAACAGCTCCGGAAACCACTTGGCCATGTCGGCCGCTTCGAAGCTGCCTTGCTGGCCCAATAGCGCGACCGACGCCAGTGCCTGTTCCATTTTTTTCGGGTCGGTGATCTTGGCGTTGTTCTGCATCGCCAGAATCATCTTTGCCGTGTCGGTGCCCGACGCGCCCTGCCCGACCGCAAACTTGGCGGCCACCGGGGCGTACTTCAGCGCCTCAGCCAACTCCAGGCCGCCACCGACCAGCTGGTTCACCAGGTCCGCCACTTGGGTGTTGGCCATGCCGGTGTCTTTTGAGGTCTGGACGATGTCCCGGGCGGTGTCCATTTCCTGCTGGGTGTTGGCGGTACCGGACTTGATTGCGATGTCACGAATGATCGCCTGAAAATCCGCGCTGACCTTGGTCGGTACCGCGGCCAACGTGGTACCGGCCACCGCCGTGCCAAATCCGCTGCGCAGGCTCTCCCGCCCCTCTTCGACCTGCCCCATGCCCTTGGCTTTGAACTCAGCACTGCGCACCACCTTGCCCAACGCCAGGTACTCCTGACGTAGGCGCCCGACTTCGACACCCTGCTTGCGCAAGCTGTTGGTGTTGGTTTCCAGTTTGCGCAGCAAGGCGTCGGCATTGGCCGCCCCGCTGTCGTGAGCTTTTTTCCATTCATCGCGCAGACGCATGGTCTCGCCGATGACTTTCTGCAAGCCCTTGGCGCGGGTGGTTTGCGCCTCGAGCTTTTTCATTTCGCCGCTGACATTCTTGAAGGCGGCGCCGAGTGAAGAATCGACCGCGCCGCCAATCACCAGCCCGAGCGAGAGTTTGTTCGCCATGCAGGGTACCTGTGTGCAGAGGGGGATGGGCTCAGTCCGTGAGCCACCAGACCATCTCGGAAAACGACAACTCCTGAATCTCGGTCGCCGAAAAATTCAACTCGACGGCCAAGCGTTTGGCCAGGGCCTTTTGCAGCCGGGGGTTAAACCCCGTCGTCTGCTCCCAGACGAAAATAGGCGGTCTGCAGACGACGGTAATCACGCATCAGCAGCCCCTCCAGATCCGCGCGGCCGATGCTCGCCAGGCTGCAGAACAGGACCATTTCCTGTTCTTCTTCGTTGCTTCCTCCCTGCAGGGTCGCGGCGCGCATCTCACGCACCGTCGGCTCGCGCAGGGTCAGCTTGTCGACCTTGATGCCATTGGCCTCGCTCGGTTTGGATAAGATGACGGTGGCGATGCCATCGCCCAGTTGCAGCCACTTGGGCAGAACATTGTCTTTTGCGTTGCTCATGGTGGTGCTCCTTACATGCCCAGGGCAGACCGCACAGCGGCCAATTGGTCAACGCCGTCGATGACGCGGATCGAGTTGAGGGGGTCGAGTTCAAACATCACGCTGCCGTCGATTTCCAGCTTGTAATAGGTCACCGCGATGGCGTACTTGAACTCGCCTTTTTCACCCGGTTTCCAGTCCCCCGGATCGACTTCCTTAAGGCTGCCCCGCAGGGTGGCGACCACCGACTTGATCGAACCTTTCTGGCCTTTGAAGGCGCCGCGGAACGAGGCGTTGAACGCGGTCAGATCGGCCTGCCCAAAAAACTTCAGCACCTCGCGGCGCACGCCATTGGTAATGAAGCTGGCTTCGAGCTTTTCGGTGCCCATGTCGATCTCCACCGGCGCGTCCATGCCGCCGGCGCGGTACTCGTCGGTCTTGAGGGTCAACTTGGGCAGGGTCAGGCTCGGCACATCGCCTTGCAGGCTGATACCGTCAACGAACAGGTTGGTGTTGTAGAGCACTTCCGGAATCATAAAGCGGCCTCCTTAGGCAGCGGTGTCCAGCACTTCAGTGATCCACTGATCGGTCACCTCCACGCGGAAGTTCGGGTTTTCGGCCGGCGGCACGTCGGTAAAACGAATGTTCCAGTACACCTTGCCGTCGCTGAGTTCGCTGGAAGTGTTCAGCTCTTCGTCGGCATAGACCTCGAAGTTGATGATCGCGCCCTGGTTCTTCAGGTCGCGCATAAACGCCTGCAGGCCCTCGGTCACGTCCTTGACGTAGGTCGCGGTGATCGAGCGGTCGACTGCCCATTTGTGCGCGTAGAGGATGGCGTCCATGACGATATCCAGCGTGCGCACGCGGGTGACGAACTTCCATTTCGGGTCGCTGGACAGTGTGCGGTTGCCCCACAGGCGATAGCCGTCGTCACGAATGATCGTGGTGATGTTGGCGTTATTCAGCAGGTTGGCCCGGCAGGACGCATCGCCGTCGAGAAACTCGATCGGCCGCGTGGTGCCGGTGATGCCGACAAACTCTTTGTTCGACGGCGAGGCCCAGAAACCATAGGTGGCATCGGTCCAGGCAAACAGGCCGGCGGTCCAGGCCGATGCCGGTGCATTGACCGTGGCACTGCTGCCGGTATCCCAGAACTGCACGCCCGGGTCGACCATGTAGGCGTGTTTGCTGCCGAAATTATCGGCATACGCAATCGCCGCTTCGTCGGTGGTGTTCGGCCCGTCGAGGATGGCCATCGCCCGCATCTTGTCACCCAGCGCCACCAGCTCGGTGGCCACCGCCAGCGTCGACGAGTACCCCGGAGTCACCAACAACCGTGGCTGGGCGTTGAACTTACTTTTGCCGTTGAGCAACGCCTGCATACCGGTACGCGTGCCGTCGGCCCAAACGCCACCGATGATCGCTGACAGCTGCTCGGCCGGGTCGTCCAGCAGCGGCACCCCAACGGCGACAATCACCGCCTTGGACCGCTTGAAAATGGCCTTGCAGTCCTGGGTGATCGCGGCGTCCGGGCCCCAGGCCGCGACCGCTTCGCTTTCGCGGGTGATCAGCAGCAGTTCGTTGGCAGCGGCAGTGGCCGGCGGCGCCACGGTGAAGGTGTTGCACAGGCCGATGATCGACGCGGACGGGGTGGCGATGTGCCGGGCCCCGGTATCCACCAGGGTCACGGTGACGCCGTGAAAAAAACTCATAGAGTGATGCTCCAGAAACGAAAAAGCCCCGCATAAGCGAGGCCGTGGGGATGTGCGGTGACTTGCAGCATGGAAAAGAAAACGCCCCGGCAATGCGGGGCGTCAGGACGCGGTGCGGGTCAGTCCGTCCGGCTTTAACGGCCGTTTATCACTGGCTGGAAAGTCTGACGAAAGAGGCCAGGCCCGCAGTTCATTGCGGTAGGCGCGCCAGGCGAGTTCGGTATTCAGCGCAGCCGGGTCAGCATCCAGATGCTTGTCGATCTCTCGGCCCGCCCAATGCAGTTCATTTTCGATCCATGACCGTTCTCGCTGGCTCTGTAGCACCAGATCGCGCGCGGTATCCAGTACCCAAACAAGACCATTCCAGACATAGGCCGCACTCGGTCGCGGCAAGGTCGTCAGCTCGGCCGGTAACTCGCCAGGCATCGAGTGCGTCACCTCGGCACCGTCAGTGGTGCGGAAAGCCACGCCCCGGAAGTCGGGCACGACACCCCATGCATCCTGTTGCCTAACGACCACCTGTTGTTCCGGAGCCTGTGGTGGTTCATCCAGCGTTGCGCCAGCCGGTAGACCGCAGCCACGGCTCACATAGATTTCGTTCTTTCCGAGGTATTCACCAGTGGTTTCACTGAACGTGTAAACGTCGATCCAACCGCTCTCATCAAAAAAACCATTCACTAAAGTAGTCATCAATACATCCTGCAGATGTAGTTGTACGCCACGTTACGCATACGGGTTTCCGTACTCACACGGGCGACGGCCGATGGATTGAAAGTTACAGACATGTAGCCCGTTGTACTGACTCGTGGTGCAGCAGGGATATCACTCGTCATGTAACCACCAGCCGTAAATACGCCGGTCGCGGTATTCACCAGCAACATCGAATCGTCATCTTGTAGCCTGAGTTCACCCGTCATATTTTGCAGCGTGTCGAGTTGAAGGCTCAACACGGGCCGCCCAGAGTCGGGGTCGATTCCGCGCCCGCCATCCAATCCACGAATCGACTCGGCGCGCATGTCTGGCAGGAAGCCGCTGGGATACACGGCTGCCAATGCCGGGTACCACTCGACATTGAACGGCTGCCCCCCCATCAAAACGCATTTGTTGGGTGGCGTAGCGGTTGGCCATGGAAACGGCACGCCAACAGGGACGGCAAATATGGAAGCAGGATCAAAATTGGTCTGGGTCCAAAGCGCCCCGAAATCCTGCGCATCAACCTGTACTTTTATTTGACCCGAGGCATTGTGATAGCCGATGCGGATTTTATTGGCGTCTTGACCCGCCCCCCCGCCTTGCTGCACGGGAGTGAAGCCCAACGCAGGTTGGTACGCAGCAGGGTCAAAGTTACTCGTGTCCCAGCCCGTTACCCACGCACTGAATACGTATCCCTCTGGGGTCTGAACACCGCCACGAGTAATAGTTGTACCGGTGTTATAGCCGATGATTTGTTGCCAGAGGGTGTCTTGACTGACCGTAACCAGCATGGGGGAGAATTGACCGCCCTCTGGAACGTTCGGGCCGGGGTTCACCCGGTAAATGCCCGCGGTGGTGATTGTGTCTAAATCGGTGCCTTCGGGAAGGACAATCCCCCCCTGGCCCCAGCCATATGCCCCCGCGAGCAATACACGGCCTGGTGCGTCATCTTGGGTAGAGGTTTGTTTAACCAGATTGCTGGAGTCCCACACGCTCTGCCAGTCGCTCCAGGCTCCGGTGGCAAAGTCCCCTGTTCGGTAACGGTAGGCGCTCGCGCTGTTCGCCACCCGCGCCTCTTGATAGGCTAGGTTGCCATACGATCGTTCGATGTGGACCATCAGCCCATGATCACCGCCGGAGATGTTCGGACGGTTCAGGGTGTCGGCCGTATAGGTATAGGTGCCACCGACCTGCGCGGCGTTGAAGTCATTGCCCGGTAAATTGGGGGCTACTCCTCCGACGCCAAATGCACCGTTGAGCAATACGCGCCCTGCGCCAGCATCGGTGGTGTTCGTTTGTTTAATCAACGAACCACTGTCCCACTGCGTTTTCCAGGCCGACCAGGTTGATCCGGAACCGCTGCCACCGCGTGTGAACAACACCCCGGTGTTGTATTGCACGACCAGTTGCAGCGTCACGTCCCGCCCATTGCCGACGATCAACGCGGAGTTGGTGCCGCCCGATGGCCCGTTTTCCGGCGTGCCTTCGAGGCGATAAAAACCGCTGGTTCGGATGGTGTTGAGGTCAGTACCTGCCGGCAGGCTGATGCCCGCCCCACCCAAGCCAAAGGCGCCCACCTTCATCAGCGCATCCACCGTGGCATCGTCCAGATCGGATTGCACGTCCGCCATCGCGGCGGTTCCCAACCCAAGGTTGTCGCGAGCCTCAGCCACATCCTCGATATCGGCGAGATTTTCACTCACTGCCAGGGCATCGGTGATGCCGTAGCCGTCCAGGGTGGTCGGGTTGGTACCGGCAACCACACGCCCGAGGGCATCGACGGTGACACTGCGAAACGTGCCCACACCGGCCCCACTGCCGCCCGCGATCATTTCAAACTGCAAACCGGTGGTGCCCAGAGTGATCGGCGCGTTGGTGATCAACTGCCAGAGGCTGTCGCCGTTGGTCGTGCCTTGCTCGACGTGAATAAACAACCCCGGTGTCACTTCCAGGCTGTTGTCGGCATCGGCGGCCCGCGTCCAGCCTTCGGCGCTGACGACATACAGGCCGTTGTCCTGGGCTTCTGTCTGGGCGGTCACCAGCACCCGGTCGCCAACGACCACAGCCACGTCATCGATGGTCTGCACATTGCTCAGGGCAATGGCGGCGGTGGCCGCCACCCGCGCTGACTGTTTGTGATCCAGTTTGGCCAGTTCCTCCTGAATCTTGAGGTCTACGTATTCACGCGTGGCCAACACCACGGCCGGGTCGATCTTCAGCACGATGTTCGCCGAGCTGCTGACGATGAAGTTCATGCGCACGACCTGGGTCTTGCCACTGCCCTGGTCCAGCAACGGTTTGTAGCTCGGCGCGCAGTTGGCCACCGCCACCAGGTCGCCGTCGACATCGTACAGGCCGATCTCGCGAATCCATTCACCGCCCACTTCGGGCGGAATGATCTGCTCGGTGATCACGGTGTTGGGGTTGGCCGGATCGACGCGGATCTGGTTGATCGGCGCCCGACGCCATTCGTGGATCAGCTGGGTCTGCAGACGATCGGGAATCGGGTCGGTGCCGTTGGCATCGCCCAGGCCCATCTCGGTAAACATCCAGTCCAGGCCCATGGCGATGGCATTGGCGTGTTTGGCTTCACCGATCGCCGTGAGAATGGCAAAAAACTGACTGGTCTTATCAATCATAGGGATAAACGTCCAAAGTATCGGTTTCATCGACGCAGAGCGCCGGGCCAAAGGTGCCGGTCACGTCGATGTCTTTCGGGGCCGGCGGGTACACGTCGATCTCTTCACCTTCTTGCACGCACACGGCAATGCCCAGCATGCCCACGGTCTGCAGACTGAGCGCCAGGTTGGTCATGTGCCGGCTGACCGGACGGGCGTCGTCGATCAACCACGCCAGTTCCTCGTACAGTTCCTCGGTGATGCCGGCGTCATTCAGCCCAACCTCCAGAGCGAAGGTACCGGGCACGCCTTCCGGCACGGTGTCGAACCATTCCACGACGTCGATCAGGTAACCCAAAGGCTCGACCACCCGCCGCAGCGCACCGATTGTGCCTTTGCGTGCATGCACGTCGTACGCGGAACGGATCGCCGTGCGCTTGGCTTCCGGTGTCCAGTTGTTGTTCCAGCGGTCCACTGACCAGGCCCAGGCGAGGTACGGCAACAAGTGCTCGGGGCAGGTGTCGGCGTTGTACAAACTGCGCAGCGGGATCAGCGTGTTTTCGTAGTTGGCCGCTTCCACGGCCAGCTCCAGTGGCGTGCAGTTGAGCGGTAACTGGCTGCTCATGTCAGGCCCCCAGCGTCACGCTGTAACCCGTGCAATACGCCGCCTCGGCCTTGCTCGGTTTGATGTCGGTCCAGCCCAGCAGCTCAACCCGGGCGATGCCGGGTACGTGCAATTGCGCATCGACCCCCGAGCGCGCCACTTCCATCCCCAGGCGGCGGCGCGGGTTGATCCACTCGCTCAGGCGTTTCTCACTTTCAGCCAGGTAGGCCTCGTTTTCCGGGCCGGAAGCCTGCGGATACAGCACCGCTGCAATGCGGTAGTCGATGACCACGGCGCTCTGCACCGTGAGCCGATCGGCCACCGGCCGCACGTCCTCGTCATTCAGGTGCAGGCGGACCTGCTCCAGTAGTTCCGGCGAGGCCGCGCCACTGCCGTCGAGACTGAGCACGGTGACCACCACCACGGCGGGCGACGGGCTTTCCGCCGTGGCATCGGCCACCAGGCCCGAGGCGTTACGCGCATGCAGGATGTAGCTGTTGCGCGGCCCCGCCGTGGTCAGTCCCTCATACGACAGCTGCACCCGCTCGCGCAGGGCATCGTCCTCTTCGAGCACCTGCGGCGTCGGCGGCACCGTGCTCGGATCCCCGGCCTGAATCACCAGGCGCTGCAGGTTGACGTTGGCGGCCAGGTGATCGAGGTCGGCCCGCTCGGCATGGGCCAACAGCAAGGCCTTGCCCGCGTCGTTGACCCGCGCCCGGTTCTGCAAGGCGCCGTACGCGGCCTGCTCGATCAGCTTGAGCACCGGGTCACTTTCCAGCTCCGCGCTCCAGTTGTCGCCCATGCTCAGGCGGAAGGCTTCCAGTTTCTCCTGGTAAACCTCCTCAAAGTCGAGGTCCTCCAGCACTTGCGGCGGCGGCAGGGCCGCCAGTTCCATGGTCATGCGGACACCTCCAAAGTCACGTCGCTGCCCAGGTACTGCCCAGTCAGCTCAAATGTGATACGCCCGTCGAGGATGGCCACCGCGCGCACTCGCCCCAGCTTCAGACGTGGCTCCCAACGGCCCAACGTGCTGGCCACTTCAGCCTGCACGGCACTCTTCCAGCCGTCATTGACCGGCAGGTCGACAAAGCGCCGCAGCTTACTGCCGTATTCCGGGCGCATGCGCCGGCTCCCCAGCGGCGTCGACAAAATGTCCTCGATGGACTGGCGCAGGTGATCGAGGCCGGAAATGAGCTGGCCGGTGCGGCGGTCCAGTCCGATCATCCCGATCATGGGATCAGTCCTCGACCGCGACAAAATCCTTGCGACCGCGCAAATACTCGAGCGCGACCGAGTCATCCGAGGCCACCGCAACCTGGCCCTTTTCGACTTTCAAGGTGCGCCCGGCTTCCAGCAGGACCAACACCCGCGAGCTGTACAGCGTGTCGCGAAAGAAGCTCAGCGTGGCCGGCGCGGGCGCTTCGGTGGCGGCCGAGGCTTCCTTGGTTTTACTCGTCATGGTTTTTCTCCAAGCATGAAAAAGCCCGCGCGCGGCGGGCTGAAGGTGAATGTTCACTCAATGCGAGTGGTTGCTGCTGTTACCCCCGGCATCCATGATCGTGCCGGCGCCGGTGATGTCGCCGGACACACTCAACGCACCGTCGATGCTCACCTCACCCGCTAGCGTGATCTTGCTGGCGGTCACCCGCACTTGATCAGGCGTCACGTCAAACTGCGAGCCACCGACCGTGATGGTCGCTCGGCTGCCATCGGGTAACGCGATGCTGTAGCTGCCGGCTTGCCAGTCGTAGACCAGCGAGCCGCCATCGTCGAAATACCAGGCCTCGACGTGATCACGGTTGTCCGGCGGCGCCCCTGCGTTGCCATACAGCCCCGGGATAAAGGTGCCCATGGCCGGATCACCGCTGGGGCTGAACAGCGCGCCCTGCTCATTCATGCTCGGCGCGCGCCAGTGGCGGGCTTTGCCAGCGGCCAGGCTATGCCAACGCACCCAGGCACTGACCCAAGCTCCGGCCTTGACCCGCACCCGACCGGACATCAGATCGACACCGACCACCACACAGGGCATCAGCATCGCCGCGATCATCCGGTCGTGTTCGGCGCTGGCGTATCCCATGCCAGATCCTCCGGTTGAAAGTAGTGATCTTCATTGCCGGTACCGATGCAGCCATCGACGTTCAGGTACAGGGAGCCCGGGGGCTCGACAGGCCAAAGCCACTCAACCTCACCGAGGTAGATCTGCTGGGTCCACTCCACCGTCCACACGGTGTAGCCATCCAGTTCGGGTTTGGTCCAGTCCTGACGCGAGGCGACGAACTGCGCCTGTTCGACGTTATCCAGCCCCCAGGTCTGCGCTCGCAATAGAACCGCAATTTGTGCCGCCAACTGCGCACCCAGTTGCTGATGGCGGGCCAACTCGGGCGCGACAATGACCCGCGCTTCAAAGCGCTGGATCAACACGGTTTCACCGGTGCCGATGTCGGGCCCGGGCTCAAACTCAACCGGCTCGAGAAATACCGCCGGCAACGCTATCCGGTCCTGAATGTCCGGACAGGTCGCCACAAACCGCACCGAGGGCAGTGCCTGGCGGATGTGGTCCTCGATGGCGGCGTACAACGCATCCAGCGAAAAGGCAGGATCAGACACGGGCACTCCCCTTCAGGTATTTGTGCAGTTCAAAGTTCATCTCTTGTTTGAACACGACCAGTAGACGCTCGTCGGCCTTGTTGGCCCAAGTGTAAAACGGACCTTCAACGTCTTCGAGCGAGACCTTGGCCTTGGCCAGTGGAAAGCGATTGTCGTTTTCCGCGATCCAGCCCGAACTTGTGCCTCCACCCGCGGACGCGCTGCTGCCGGGATAGTCATCCGGGTTGAAATGTTTGCTGGAGGTGCGGATCCAGATATCCGCCTTGTTGCCATACACACGCTTGTAAAAGGCTCCCTGGTAGCGCCGCCCCGCCACCGAGACACCAGCCTTGCCCTGCCGGGGATTGCCTACCCGGCTGGCCTCCATCGGGTTGGTGCCAAACCAGAGTTTGCCCAACTGGCCCTGGCCTTTGATGGGATAGCTGCGCAGACGCTGACGCACCGCCCGAACGGCGATTCGTTCCTGCTTGCTGACATCCCGCGCCATGTGCGTGGCCAGCCAGCCCAAGGTCTTGTTGATTGCCCGCCGTTGCGCCGCGGCGGCCGCCTTGGGCATCACCTTGGCCAACTGTTTAAAAGCCTGCATATCGTCTGCGGAAAACTGCAGCGAAACCGGCACGGTACTCATGCTTTTAACCTCAACGACAAGGCCACCAGACCATCACCCGCCGGCTCCAGGTGAATCAGGGTGTACTCGCCACCACCGTCCAGGACTGGTAAATCGATGTGCACCGCCTGCGTTTTTTCAACGCCCTGAGCATCGGCGACCCGAATGTGAAAGCACGGCTCGCGCAGACCGGTGTTCAAGCGTCCGATTTTGGGCTGCAACCAAGGCGCCGAGAACATGCCCAGCACGCGCCGACCTTCAATGAAGGCAACATCGGCCAGGGTGTCGAACACCACGCTGTCGATCTCCGCGACCAGGTCTCGAAAGGCCATGGTCAGAGTGTCAGCAGGATCTGAGCCCGTGGCCGCGTGCACAGGTGCAAGGGATTGGATTGGGCTTCACCGGCCATGCCCTTGTTGAACGGCAGTGGTTCCAGCTTGCTGTAATACGGAAGGCCTTGGGTGTTGGCCGTTTCCATGTAATCCGCCGGAGCAAAGCAGGAGATGTACAGCTCCGGCACGCCTTCGGGAATCAACAGGGCTGTATCGTCATGAATAAACGACACGCCAGCGATTCGCCCGCGGTAGCGCTCCCAGACGATGCCGCCCAGCTCGAAGCTGTCCCGCGCATCACCACGCAACTCGGCTGCCTGGATCGTATTAAGGTAGGTTTCCTCAACCGATTTGTGTGTGATCAGCTTGTTCCAGAAATTCTTGCCACAGAAGGCCCGCGCGCCCGAGCTGGTGACGCTACCCAGTTCATCGTCCTGCATGTCCAGCGCTTCGGCGCACTTGACCCGAATCTTGGTGGCCGAGTCATTCAGGCCCATGGACAAGCTTTGTTGCTCCACACCAAACGCCTGATAAATGTTCAGCAGGACCGTCGAGCCATCCGCGTCCAGCACCAGGCCGTTCAGCGCGCCCATGCGTTGAAATTCATGGGTGGCATCGAGCTGACGTTTGGCCTTGCTCAGGCGCGTGTTCACTACGCCCTGCACGGCCTGCAACTCGGTGGTCGTACCAAAGGCGCGAATGCCCTGGATCTCGTCGGCCTTGATGGTGAAACGCTGCGGCAGGTGCACGGTGTTGAACGGAATCATCTGACGTTTGCTTGCACCCACGACCAGACCCGAGGTGCCGCGCTCACCCGCCGGCACCAGGGTCAGGGTGTTGCCGTCCTTTTCGATCTGCACGGTCAGGGTGCTGATCCCTTCCTCGCGAAACAGGCCAAGGCTGCTAATGCGGCCCGGCAGGTATTCCTGCTCATTGATCGCCGCGGTCAGCGAAGACACGGAAAAAACATCGTCGGTAAAAATGCCAATGTCGGCCATAAAGGAACTCTCCGGAAAAGCAAAACCCCGCTCAAGGCGGGGTTTGGATGAAAGGGAAATGCCTTAGCGGGCAATCACAAACTGAACCGCCAAGGCACCCTCGGCCTCAGCATCAAAACCTGTCAAATGCACCTCGCTGACCTCGGCCAGCCGTACCACTGCACTGGCGCGACGCTCTTCGGTCGATTCGCCCAGTGGCCCGTAGAGGATGCAGGCCGCCACTTCGGTGCCGTCGGTGGCGGCGGGATCGTAGGGGGCAAACTCATTGGTCGCCGTGACCAGCCCCAGTACCTGGCCAGCATTCAGTGCGGCACCAGCGGCCACCAGAATGGATTCACGAGAGATCTTCCCGGCCCCTTCGGAGAGCAGAAACTCGCCGGCGTGTAGCGTTTCGTACTTTACGGTCATGCTCGTGCTCCTTTTGCACTGTTGGATTGCCCCGCATGGACGGCCTGACGGGCTGCCCAAATCGAAGACGGATTCGGTTGTTTCGCCTGCACCTTCGGTGCTGGGTCCTCGTCGAGGGGCACGCTGTTGTCGATTTCGAAACCGTTGCCGCTACTGACGATCTTGTCGAACAGCCGCGCGCGTACCGCCGGCTCATCCAGCCCCGCTGCCACGTATTCGGCGCCCAGTTCTGGCAGCCTTGCCGCGACACACAGGTCATGCACCGCCTTGGCCCGGGTCAGTCCCGCCAAGACAATCTCTTCGCTTTCAAGTTGGGTCGAACTGAGCAACGGCGCGACCAGGTTGCTGATCCCCGCCTCCGCGCAACGTTGAGTTATCAGTAGCGCCAGCTTGGCCGAGTCGACCACGGGTGCGGGTGGATCGTTTGGCGCCGGCTCCGACTCCGGATCTGGGTCAGGCAACTCATCGAGCTGGGCCAGCAATTCAGCCGGGGTGTGCTGGTAACGCTGCATCACCCCGCCCTGCCCCAGACACGCTTTGACCTGCACCCCATCGCCCACCTCATCGGCCAGCCCCAAGGCAACCGCCTCACTGGCGGTCAACCAGGTTTCGGCAGCCACCAAACCCCGTAACTCCACCTCATCAATGTTCGGTGCCTTGGCTTTGTAGGCCGCGATGATCGCCTCCATGGTTTGGTCGAGGACATCGGCCACTTTGCGAAAGCTATCGGCGTCGCCGGCCGCGTAGGTCCATGGGTTATGAATCATCAGCATGGCGTTGGACGCGATCACCACCTTGTGGGCACCACACACCGCGACACTGGCCGCGCTCGCGGCCAAGGCATCGATTCGTGCCGTGCAACGCTCGCCCAGCCGTGACAACGTGTTGTGCATGGCCAACCCGTCAAACAGGTCGCCGCCGATGCTGTTGAACGCCGCGATCACCGGCGACACGCCATCATCGACGGCGCGCAGATCCTGCATAAACTGACTGGCCGTAATGCCCCAGGTGCCGATCTCGCCGTACACAAAGACTTCAATCAGCCGCTCGGTGGCTTCACCGCTGGCATGCACGGCGTACCAGCTTTTGTCCTGCACCGGCACCCGCTGGCCGGCCTTGTTGTAAATGCGCGGCGGCGTTTTCTTGCTCATGTCTGCTCCTTGTCGTCGAACGCCTGGAGCAGTTCGACGAGCGTGCTGTAATTAAGACCTTTACCGCGAGCGCGCTCGGCATCGGCGGCGTTTTCTTCGTCCACCGTTTCGGCGTCATAACCGGTGCGCAGGACCATTTCGCTACGCGAGGCAAAGCCGGCGTTCACTTCCATCGTGCGTGACTGAACATCCTGAACCGGATGGATATACGCCCAGCCTTGTGGCACCCAGCGTGTACGCAGGTACTCACGGCGGCGTTTGGCGTAGTCCGGCAACAACACGGCGCCGCTGAGCACTGCCATGTCCATCCACGCGGCCCGCACCGGGCGACACAACTGGTGCACATACACACCAAATTGCAGCTGCTCCAGTCGACGCCGGAACTCAGTGAGCACCACCCGCAGCGCTCGGTCATTCACTTCGCGCATGTCGCCGGTGAGGATCTCGTACGGCATTCCGGCGCCGGCCGCCGCCGCCATCAATTGCTGACGCATGAAATCCGGGTAGTTGTTGCCGGCATCTGGCGGCGAGGAAAACTCGACCTCCTCGCCCGGCAGCAACTCCTGCATGGTCCCGGGTTCCAACGCCACCATGGGCGTGAAACCATCCGAAGCGAGGTTCAGCGGCGCACCGGTCACCGGGTCTACCGGGGTCTGGATGTCATCCGGTGAAGGTTTTTTAATAAAACCGGCGAACAGGTTGGCCACCTCCTGGCGGAACAACACCGCATCGTCATAGTTGTCCAGGCTGCGCAGGCGTTTGAGCACCGGTGATAAACGCGGCAAACCACGCAGCTGACCCGGTTCGACCGGCTCAAAAATGTGCAGCACTTGGCTGGCCGGTACGCGCACCAACTGGTTGTAGCCGCTGTTCAACGACGCGGCATCGCCGGGATGCGAGCGATACATCCAGTACGCCACCCGGCGACTGTCCGTGCTGAACTCAATGCCGGCGCGAATGACGTTGCCGTTACGGGCCATTTCGGATTTGTCGTGTGGCACAAACTCCGGTGCCAGCACCTGGAGTTGCAGCGGCACCACCAGCCCCTCATCGAGGCTGCGCGGGCGCAGGCGGACAAAACACTCACCGGCTGTTTCCACTGTCCGGGCAATCAGCGCCTGCTGTCCGTAGAAGTCGGTCAGGCCATCGGCGTCGGACTCTTCGGTCCAATCAGCCCAGAGTTCCTGCAGCAGATGCCGAAGCTCGTCATCCTGGGTTTTCGGTCGCGGCGTGATGCCGGTGCCGATCAGGTTGCTGACCCGCTTGTCGATGATGTTGAAGGCGTACGGGTCGTTGCGCACCGCCGCGCGGGAACGCGAGCGCAGGTTGCGCAGCGCCGGAATGGCAATGCTGTTGAAACCGGCGTCGGGAGCATCCCAGCTGGCAGAGCGGCGCCCTTCAGCAGCCCCTTCATAGCTGGCCTTGATGTTCGACGGGATCAAGAAACCGCTGCGGCCCAATGTTGGAAAGTGACGAGCCATTACAGTCCCTTGCCTCCATGGTAAAGCCGTACGATGCGCGAACGAGGTCCGGCCGCCGCGATCAACGAGCTACGAATTTCGTCGCGTGCCCTGAGCAATTCGTCGATGTCGCGGTACTCGACGTTGCGATCGGCGTAGCGCACGATTTTCTCGCCGCGCGCAATTGCCTTCTCGACCGCATCGAGTTGCTGTTGGGTAAAGGCCATGGGGAATCGCTCTCAAGAAGAAATACAAATGCAACAGTGCCTCCACTCAGCGCCGTTTTTTGAGGTAGCCGCTGCTGGAGCTTCGACGCTGTGCAGGCCGTGCAATGGGCAGCGGTACTGTTGCCGGCTTGGCCGGTGGCAATACGGGATCAGCCGATGGTGGCCCCGGAGCGCGGACGCGTTCGACTGCAACGGCTTTTTCACCCGGAGGCGCCGCCTGCAACAGGGCGTTTTTCACCCTTTCCCAGTCGTGCTCCTTGTAACGGTTCAGTCCCAAGTAATGCGCCATTGCCAGGCTGTACACCATCAAGTCGAGGGCTTCGTTGCGCTCCGCCTTGCCCTTGACCCATTCGATTTTTTTGTAGCCTTTGACGTAGCGAGTCACCTTGCGCTCGGCCACGCACTGGGCGAAAAAATCATCCGGCAGGTCGTTGGCAAAGTGCAGCGCACCGGGACCGTCTTCCACCGGATAGCGGTTGTAGATCCAGTCCTTGGCCGTGTCGGTGCCGACGAACCACAGCTCGACACCCTTGCGCTCGGTCAGGCCTTTCCAGGTAACATCCATCATCGATGGCCGCTGTGCAATCACCGGGCGACCCGGCTTGCTCGCGCCCTTGACCGCGAAGATATTGCGCCAGCGCCGCAGCCGGCAGAACTGGTACACCTCGTCGGTGTGATTGCCGCCGGAATCAATGCCGGCTGCCCGGATCGTCAGCTCCGCACCACACGGATGCGGATAACGTGCCTTGAGTTTGTCGTCGAGCACTGACCAGGTTCGATCGTCGGAGGGGTCGCCCCAGATCACTTGATAGTCGATGATCCAGCGCTCCATGCCGGCGCCCCAGCCCACCACCATGAACTCCAGCCGGTTGGCCTGAACGTCAACCGAGGCCGTGAGCATCAGCACGGCGGACGGCATTGCCCCCAGCCCGTATGTCTCCAAGCGTGCCCGAGCCATCAGCACATCAGCTTTGGTCTGCTCTTGGGCGCTGTCCCAGACCTTGGCCAGACGGGTGTTATAGAACACCTGCATTGGCTCAAGATCACCACGGGACATGGCTGTTTTGGCCTTCTCGAACTGCTTGGCCAGAGCGGCCCAACCTGTCCAGCCGGGTGGCGAGTACAACGCATTGAGGTTGAAGCCGACGGTTTCACCATCACCCAGGGCATGCGCCCGCCACTCGCCCTTGGCCAACATCTCACCCTTATGGTGTTCCTCGATCAGCACATCACAGTTCGGCCCGGCGCACTCGTAGTGTGCCAATTGGCAATCCGCCGAGTAATGCAGGCGTTCCCATTCCAGGACTTGCATGTGCCCGCAATTCGGGCACGGCACGTAGTAAAAACGCTGGTCGCTGGTCTCGAACAGATCGGCAATGCGCGAGGCGCCTCGGATCGTCGGCGAACTGGAAAAGTAGAACTTGGCGTTACGGCCAAACGTACTGCCCCGAGTTTCAGCCAGTTCAATCGGATCGCCCTCCTCGCCCACGTCCACCACCCAGCGATCCACCTCATCGCCGTAGATGTACCGGGCCGACAACTCCGAAAGGTTCGCCGCTGAGCCCGCGGTGGTGACATACAGCGAACCACCTTCAAACTCTTTGGTGTCCATGGTGTTGCGCGCATCCCGCGAACGGTTCGCGGCCACTCGTTCGCGCAGCACCGGGGTGGCCTTGATGGTCTTGCCGATGCGCGACGAGACTCGTTTGGCCAACCCCAGGCTGGGCAACAGCGTGAGAATGTTGGACGGTGCCATATGGATCAGGCCGCCGATCCAGTTCAAGGCGATCTGGGTTTTCATCAACTGCGAGGCCACCATGGTGACCACGCGCTTGCACGGATGGGCTGGTGACAAACAACGCATGGGCTCGCGGGCATACGGCGTACGCGCCGTGCGGTACTGTCCGGGTTCGGCGGCCCCGGCGTCCCGTGGGATGCGCATGAACTCGTCAGCCCACTGATCGATCCAGACATCCGGCTCTGGCCGTAGCCCGCGGAAATACGCCTCCCGGTACACCGCTGCACCGTCGGGCATTTCCGCTGACATGGATTAGCTCGCTGCAGTCAAAGAATGGATGAGGTCAGTCGAGGACATCCGCTCGGCATCGTCCAGCACGCGGCGCAGTGCGGCGGTGAGGTGCTTCTCGATTTGCCAGTGATCACTCATGGCGGCCAATTCGGAGGCCAACTGTGGCGGCATACCCAGCAACAGATCCCGCAACATCCGCCCGGTCGTGTACGCCGCCGTTTTAACGGCCTCCAACTCGACGTGGGCGCCACGATTCTTGTGAAACTCGCTCTCGGTCAGGCGTGACTCATAAAACTCGCGATAGGCGCGCGACTCCTGAAAGTCCGGGATGCCCTCGACGGACAATGGCGCCTGGTGCGAAAGAACGGCTGAAGGCTCGCATTCGATCTGGGGTGCCGGGGTAGTGCCTTCCGGCCTACGCTGTACTCGTTCGCGCTCATGCCGCGCCGCCACGTTGGCTTTGCTCGGATCCGCGGTGCTGAACAGCAATCGGTCCGTGGCCTCGACATCCACCATGCCGTCCGCCATCAGAACCAGACGACCGCTCTTGGCCAACTTCGACACATAGGGTTTCGACCAGCCTTGGCGAGCGGCGAACTCCGCTTTGGTGAGTGCTGTCATGTCCATGCCTTACGGTGAACCCGGCTGCGCCGAGAGTTAACCGAGTAAAATAGTCGGTTAACTCCTAGGTTAACCACCTCAAGACCACGGCCCGCTTGGCTTTCAGCCAAATCCGTAGCCTTTCAGTCATTTGCTTAGTTAACTCTTGGTTAACTGCCTTAGTTAACCAAGCTGAAAGCCACGGCCCGACTGACTTTCAGTCGACTCGACAGTTGGCTGAGTTAACCAGGTTAATTCGTTAGTTAACCGCCCTGTAAGCCATAGCCCATAAGGCTTTCAGCCCAGTTAACCAAGGGAGTTAACCAGTTAACTAACTTTGGAGGGGTGCCGCTAACGCGTTTGCGCGAGTCTTATGCCCCGTGTTCCTTGGAAGTTGCCAGGGTCCCCGATGGATTTTGAAACATCGACAATCCACATGGGCGGATGTCCCGTGGCGGTTGAAGACCGTTCACGATTGCCGCGGCGTACACCGCTGCCGTTGCAGTATGGACAGGTGGGTAAGCCTCCTGTGTCCGCACGTGATCGACGCGTTTAAAACGGACGCAGTCGTCATAGACCACCACTTCCCATGATGAGATCGCTTGTTTGTGGCTCATGCGGATAATGCTGCAATCTGACGGGCAATCTCGTCATGGATCAACTTGGCTGACCAGGTATGCGCGATGAGGTCGGTACCGGCCTCCAGCGTCGCGGCATCACCCTCAGCTGGAATGACTGGCTTGTCGCTCAGGTCATTGTAGCTACCCGAAAAGTCCGAAGTCCCACTACCTGTAGCAGCACGAGCAGCGGCGGCATCGACGCTCACCAGCACCGCCTTGCCGACATCCGAGGCGTCCGTGATGTTGTCCGACGTAATGTCGCCCGGTGTGCCGGCTGCGTTGCTCGATCCCTTCACCACAGCCTGAAGCACTTGAAAGCCTTCAGTGATGGAGACAGGACTACCGTAAGGCTGCCAGCCATCGGCCATGGCCTGTGCCAGTTTGGTACCCAGCTCCTCGGGGGTGTTTGCGACGACAGTGTCATATTGGGTGTAGGCCATTATCTAAACCTCACAATTGAATGATTGAGCGTTGAGTGGCTGACTTGCAGGAGGGTCACCACGATGGATATGGCCCGTGAAGGCATAGGAAAACAGGAGCACTAGAGGCAGCACGCAAGGACGACGCTTCACGGCGCCGAATCCGATTGGGGAAATTTGCTTTCAGCAATCCGATCAGCCCAATACGCGACCTTCTTCACTCCGAGGAAACCCACCCAAATGCCAACCGGCTGGGCCAGCGACGGCGACAAACCCATCAGCTCGAAACCCCAGATAATGCTCAAGGAGAGCAGGACACACATGGGGCCTTCGATAAGCGCATCCTTCCAGGTGCCGCCGGTGTAGAACACACGCAGCACGGTCATGCACAACGACAGAAATGCCGCAAAAATCGTCTGCGAGTGTTGACTCAGCCACGTAAAAACAATGGCCCATGTATCTGGTTTATCCGGCATGGACAACATCTCGGCACGTTCCCGACAAGGGAGTTGAGGTTTCAAAAGATGGCGTTCTCCGCTGATGGGAATCCCAAAAACAAAGAAGCCCCGCACAATGGCGAGGCTTTGAAGCAGCAAATAAAAAGCCCGACGCAAAGGTCGGGCGCTTCTATGGTGTCGCGCTGTACAGCTGAACACGTTGCTATAAAAGCAGAGCTATTCCATATGGACAACTGTTTTTATAGGTATTCGGAAAATCCTGTTTTGTTTGCGAAATCGACGCCACTTGACCAGTCATTTTCACCGGTGTGCATGAGACGCTCATAACGGCTGATAATGGCTAGGAGCGGACATTTGAAGTGCCAATAGCAGGAGAGCTCTCCCAAGGCCCGAACGCATTTCCACGAAAACCGGACGTGCCAAATCCGTTGTTTGTGCGCGACTCATTGCTCTACGAAGTTTTTCGTTCATCTGGATTCGCCGAGACCGGAGCTAGAGGATGATTATTCGCACAATCAACCGAATCTCGCTCAAGCCGGCCCTCTCGGGGTCAGCGAAGACATCTACTTCATCCAAAAATTCCGACAGCAGGGACGGCGTATCTAAAATTTTCTTCAGGATGTACTAAGGTACATTCGAGCGCAGGGGGATTGATCTCCCGTCACCTTTGTAACTTCTTCAGGCTGTCTCAGGGCGGTGCATAGGAGTGGCTTGCGCATCCGAACGATGGATTCACGGAGGATGCAACAATGGACGCAGGAGCAACGACTCTCGATGCTTTCCGCTTTCTGGACATCAGGAGCCCCAAGCCGGTTGGCAGCGACCCGCAGCCAGCCTATGTCGTGACACGAGATAAGCTGCGGTTTCCCCTCACCTTGCTCGAGGGGAAACTGTCCGAGCTAGTGCACGACAACAACTATGTTGATGCGCTGAAGAAGGCAGTTCTCACAGATGACGGTGCGGCTGGATGGACTGCGTCGGGTGGATATGTCGACCACCTGGCCGAGTACGAATTAAGACTTACGGACGACAGCTCCCCCCCGGAAGAGGTGCGCCAGGAAATCCATGATCTCTTCAAGAAGCTCTCCAAAGGCCTGTCGGTTGATGACTATCTCTCGACGCCGGCATCGCGGGACTGGGACTCGTTCCTTTCCAGTGTGATCGCGAAAACCATGGGCGACGCGGATGTCGCTCCCTCCCAGTTGAGCCTACTGGCTCGTTCGCTGCGGGTTGCGGCTGCCATCTACAGCGTCCTACCTGTAGATGGCACCGCTGTCGTCGAACCCGAGCCCGATATCCGCCCACTCATCGTCTCGTCGATTTACATCGGACGGGACCTGTTTGACCCGAAAGCGGTAAGAGACAAATGGAAGAAAGTGCCCCTCAAAGAAATCAGCTCTGCGTCACGCGAGATGCAGGACGAACTGGTGAAGGAAGTGGTCAAGCTCGACTTGGCGGCGAGCGAGCTCCGCACGACGCTCATGGGGCGTTTGGCGATCTTGCAGCTGTCCCCGGCGCCGGACCCAACAGCCGAAGCGATCGCTCCGGCGGCAGGTGATGTAGCTGCCGGACAATCAGCAGCCGACCTCGTGGTCAGTCTACCCAAGACGGGACTGAGCCAGACGACGATAGAAATGCTGCTGACGGAATACGGTGGGGCGGACAAAGGCACCAACATCGAAAATATTGACATAGTCTCTGTGCTCGGTCGCCTCGGAGCCGACTTGAGTTCGAAGGGTGGCCGGCTGTTTCGGGGAGGCAGTCAGGCGGCAATAGCGACATTCTGTAGCCAGCATCCGCTGCTCACTAGGAAAATGGCCGTCAGCGGCGATCTGCCCGAGGAGCTGCTTCGCGACCTTCCTCTTTTGATCCCTGCGCCGATTTTTGACCAGCCGGAGCAGAAGAAAAAGCCTTTGGGTGCCAGCGTCCGGCCGTTGGGCGTGGGGGACCTCAAGGTTGTGAAGCAGAACCTGCTTCGCTATGAGGCGGGCGAGGTGGCCCACGTGGAGAACGTTCTGCAAGGGCAGCAAAAGGAGCGGGTCCACTCCGTCAAGCAACGAACTGAGGAGACGTTTACGATCGAGCAGGAGCGATCAACATCGTCCGAGCGAGACCTTCAGAGCACGGACCGATTTGAAATGAAGGAGGAAAGCACTGCGGCATTGATGGAGAAGCGGCAGAACGAAACCGGCGTAACAATGACCGCATCGTATGGCGCGGTGTCCATTTCGGCCAATACGAAATTCTCCGACGTATCGACATCAGAGCAAAGCCAGAAACTCTCGCGGTCATTTGCACGCGAAGTAATCGACCGGTCGGTGTCCAAGGTTCAGCAGCGGGTGCGGGAGGAGCGCACCCGCAAGACGACCTTGGACATCGAGGAGACCAATCGCTACTCCCTTTCCGCGCAGAAGCAGAACGTTATCGGTGTCTATCGATGGGTGGACAAGGTCTACTGGGCCCAGGTCCACGTCTACGGAAAGCGGCTTATGCTGGAGTTCATGGTGCCCGAGCCTGCGACGCTCTATGTGCACGCTCAAGGGCGTGGCGTACCCGATCCTGCGGCGGTCCCTCCCCCCGAACCTCTACAGATTTCCGCCCATCATCTTCAGCGGCATAACTATGCGGCGATAGCCGCCAAGTATGGCGCTGAAGTGTCCTCACCTCCGCCTCTGGCACGCTCATTGAAGTTCATCGGCCGGACCGACAAGGATACCGCCGCTACAAACGTCGAAATCGAAGATGGATTCGTCGGAATCGCGGGCGGCGTGTCCTACGCCGGGTTCGGTCCCCAGGGGGCAGTGACGAGAATCCTACTTGGAACCAATCTCTGGAACTCCAAGGACGCCAACTGGTACGTGCAGTACTTCTCCACAGGAGTGGTGGGCCACATTCCTTTGCTGGTTTCCACGAACCTATCTTCATATAGCGCCTCCGCGCAAGTCGTGTGCGTGCCTAGCGACGCAGCGTTCGAAAAATGGCAGCTCGACACATACAAGGCGATCTCCGCGACTTTCCAAGTGAGGCAGTCGGAATACGAGGAATATCTTGCCTCACGAAGCAAAAAGGAGACAACGGTCCCCGTCGGCTCCGATGCGGTTAACAGGGACATCGAACGCCGCGAGCTGCAGCGGGCATGCATCGAGATGCTCAGTGAGCAGCACTTCAGCGCTCTCGGTGCCATCAAGAACAACCCGACAAGCGGTTGGCCTGAAATCGACCTGGCCAGTGCGACGCCACAGGGGGCCTACGCGGCGTTCTTTCAGCAGAGCTTCGAGTGGGACCAAATCACATACATGTTCTATCCCTACTACTGGTCGCGACAAAGCGAATGGGGCCGACAGATCAACGCAAACGGTGGAGACATACTTTTCTCCCGCTTCCTCAACGCGGGATATGCGCGTGTCATTGTGCCTGTGCGGCCCGCCCATGAAAGCGACATCCTCTATTTTCTGGAGACCGGGCAGATCTGGGGCGGTACGGAGCCTCCGGTACTGGGCGATGCCGATTTTGTCAGCGTCATCGACGAGATCAAGGAGTCGCTTGACGCCCCGGATTCAGGCACGCCCGAGGGACATCCCTGGCAGTTCCGGATTCCGACTTCACTGGTAATCCTCGACGCAGAAGGGAAACTTCCCGAATGGCCCGCCTCCCTGCCTATGCCGGAAGTGTTCATACCGTCAAAGGAGACCTGTGGAGGCATTCCCTACAATCTCAATCAGTGGAAGGATGGAAAGAGCAAGGCAGACGCCGTCCGGTTGCTGGGCTACGAGTTGAACTCTAAGGACGATCAGGACGCCGTTATCAAGTCCGCCAAAGGCGTTATTCGCTCGCTGCAGATGCGATTCAATGAATTAGGCGTGGCGGCACTTCTCGGGCGACAGTTGAAGGTCGACGGCATTCTTGGACCATGCACCTTGCGAGCCCTTACCTACTTCGTAGCGTTGCACAAAGCCGGTAAGTGGCCGGGAGCATTGTGAAAGTGATGCCTCGAGATAACTACATCATGCTCGTCGGGCATAACTATGACGAGCACAAACTCGATTTTTCGCTTTACGCAAAGGAGCGCGCGCGCCAAGCGATCAACAGGACAAAGAAAGGCAAGGACATCCACGTTCAGATAATGGATGTGAGCGCGGGGACTACATCTTCCATCAGCGTCGCCTGGCAGAGCGGCACGTCGACCACTAAGATCGGGACCCCAAAGACGCATGAGCCTGTAACAGCGAAGTCGTACGATCGGAACGGCGCGTTCAATCCGAACCAACCGCGAATAATGTCGATCACCGACCTTTACGCCGCGGTCCGAAAGATCGGCGAAACGGAGCCGGGTACGCTAGTCGAAGTCAGCATCTTGTCGCATGCCTATCTTGAAGGGCCAATCCTGGTGAACAGCGACGACAACCTGCCTGATGACCCGATAATGGGCACTCTGAGCATCCGCGACCCCAACGATAAGGACGGGCGCTCTGGCAAGGACTTCGATGTCATGCAAGCAAATGAGCTTGCGCTCTTTCGCAACGCGTTTTCCCCTCAAGGTCTTGTATGGATCTGGGGCTGCAACTCCAAGCCGGCAATGCACCAGCTCTTGTCAACTGTTCGGCGAAAGCAACCCAACAATTTCGCAGGTGGGATGATCGAATTGACCGGCCTTACTAGCGAACTGATCGACATTATTGTCAGGCTAAATGGCTACCTGAATGTGGATGTCACCGAACTACGACGCAAGTACCGGTGCAAGTTCGACGCGACAAAGCTCAGATCCGCTGTGGCGGCCATGGTCAAAGGGTCGTATCAGTACAAGGTATCGTCCGTAGCAAAAGTCCGCGCGGTCGGCGCTCTCCCCGCCACTTACGCGGTTAAGCGGTCGAAGACCGATCCGCTTCAACTGCTACACATAGAACCGGTGACGCGGAAGCATTCCGCCTACTACAGCAGCAATTTCGGCATTAAGTTCGATGATGAAAACCGTGGTTATGCAATCTTCGAACCTGGATTCGTGATTGACTAGTCCTTCCAAGCGACCACCCGCTTAACATCAGAGGGATTAAATCGATCTGCACTTCGCTGACCCGTTCGCAAGCCATATGCAATGAGCCGTCGCGAGCAGCGCTTTGAGCTTCTGCTTGGACCTTATGGACACTTGAAATGCAGCTTGCATCGAACTCTAGAGCGGTGCGTTCAGATCCTATGGCCGATCTGTGCTTCAACCGGGCTTAGAATGATCCAATGGCAGCTGCCATATCTATGAAACTCAACGTCGGCTGCCATCGTATCTCTTGTGTACCAAACTAAAATAAAACTAGCGGGGAAGATATATGTACAAAAATATTGTGTTGCTGATGTTTTTTTTAAGCGTGTGCGCACAAGTAAGTGCAGGCGGGTTCAGCGGAGAGCTGAGACTTGTTCCAAAGGGGTGCCAGAACACTAATTCAAGAGTATGTCGTCTCGACTCTATGTTAACGTTCAAATCGACTGATGGCTTGGTTTGGCAAACTGACGTTTGGACAGATGGAAATGGCCAGTCCGGCACTACAGACGGCGCTTCTATACCAAAGTGGGCGCAGTCGGTAATCGGCGATGCCTACGACGAATCATTCCTAAAGGCAGCAATAATTCACGACCACTACTGCTACGAGGAAAACCACGTACGCACTTGGCGACAGACCCATCGGATGTTCTACGATGCCCTGAACGAGCTCGGAATAGTCGGTGTGAAGGCAAAGACAATGTATTTTGCCGTATATGCGTTCGGACCTCATTGGGTGAAGCTGGTCCCTGGAGAGAAGTGCGGCGAGAACTGCATCAAGAGCATAGATATTTCTGGCGAGAAGATGGATACGGACCAATTTGATTGGCCTGTGGCGCAGGAAGAGATCGCAAAATTCAAGCAGATGGCAGAAAAGGATCAGGATTTGAGCTTAGCGGAAATTGAAAGTTACGCAAAGTTGATTAAGCCTGATGATTTTTATCAAAATCACGGAGATACCTATGTGCCAACAGGCAGCGACGATCCTAATTTTTTTTCAAGGTATTGAGAAGTAATGCAGAGGCTAAGGTCCTCCACTTGCTGTTGACGCTAAATTGAGCATTTAAAAAAACGCCTAGCAATTTTGCCAAGTGCAAAACGAACGTCCCATTGCTTTGGGTTCAGGCTGTGTGAATACGTTTTAGAGCAAGGTTGACGGTCAGAATCGGAGCAAGAATCGCGTTTTTACGTAAATTTTCGGTTTGCTGACCAACCAATAATCGGTAGATTTTACGTAGCAACGCAGACTTCAATACAGTGCATGCGTTTTCACACAGCCTGGGTTGAATGCGGCCGTTCGTCACTAGGACGTGGCCGCTCAAGCCCCCGCAAAAGATAGTCAATACAGATGCAATGCCTGGTCAGGTGGTATGCAATTGGGGGGCAAGTCGGAGCAATTACCAGCTGTGATTTCGACAGTCCCTAAGAGTGGGCTATCAGAATGCTTGCCCGTATATCTTGTCGAACCCCCATCCTTGATACTCTCGAGAACACAATCAATCCAAGCTACTCCGGCCTTCATTAGCTCCCGAGCTTTCCCCTCGCTCACGTGGTGATACCGACCGACCCGAACTGCCGACCATTTCGCCCCGAAGTACAGCCAGACAATATCCCCCATCTGCTGATCACGTTTACACAGGCGAGCCAACGCGGCGTCCACGATACAGGCAAGCTCGTCGGTGATGCAGTACGACTTTGCAGGCGATGGCATTGCATCGCGCATCAGTGCCAACATGGGCGAGGCATAGCTGGGGATTCCCCTTCCATCCATACGCCACCATCCCCATTGTTCTAGAAGGTATTCCGTATAGCCTAATGGGTGCAGCGCTGGTTTTCGAATCATCATGTGTAGTACCCCTCAATCCCCGGTGTAATTCGATCCGCCGGCACCGCGACGGTTGTTCTGTTGGTAGTAGGCGGCCGGGCCTGTTATCGATGGCCCACGCTTCAACACCTCAATTTCGCGCTGAGCCTGCTGCAATTTGAAGCTCAACTGGGTAACTAACTCATCCGAAGCAAGCACCATCCTGCTACCCGCCATTACCCAACCTGAGCCGTTGCAATCGATGCAAACCAGCTCATAGGAAACACCCTGCACCACGGCTTTACCCTTGCAGGTAGAGCAATGCTCTAGTTCGACCTGCGCCTTACGAAAGCCAGGAACGTGGGCTTTTTTCATGTTTTGAATCCTCGCCTATGGTTGATTCTTGAATGGCCTTGCAGCCCTTGTGTCCCGGGGCTTCCAGCGCATTACCGGAATCTCCGGATCTAACGCCGGTCAACGTATGAATCTGGTCAAAACCCTTCGTATCTAGATGCGTGTGCCACTGCTCCAGGGCATCACGCTTGCGCCCCATCACGTCCGACTGGATGTACACCTTCACGTTGTGGCCCATCGCGTGGTTGATCAGCAGCTCACCAATCAGGTGATCAATGCCTAGGTCGGCCCAGCCGGTACGTGCCAACTTGCGCAAGTCGTGACTGGTCCACTCGCCCTGCCCCAGCCGCACGAATACGGCACTCGCCTGCCCTTCACTGAGTGTCTTGCCGTTACGAGACGGGAACAGGAACTGGCCGTCATACCCTTTGGCCCGCTGAATCTCGCGATAGCTGATGAGCACCTTGCGCACCTGCTCAGTCAACGGCAGGCGATGCTCGACGCCGGTCTTGGTGTGCTCGGCCGGAATGAACCACTCACGCTCGGCCAGGCTGATGTGCGACCAGCGTGCCTGCCGGGTTTCTCCGATCCGCGTGCCGTGGCAGAGCATCAGCAGCGCCAACAGACCATCCCCTGGGTTGTTCGCCATCGCACCGAGCAAGCGCGCCATCAGGTCTTGCAGCTGGGTGCCGCGCAACCGAGACGGCTTGATCCCGACCTTTGCCTTGGAGAAGTCATTGAACTTGATGCCCGCCATTAGGTTGGACGAAATCAGGCCCAGCTTGAACGCCTGCCGAAAGGACAGGGCCAGCAACTGGAACACCGAACGTACGTAGTCGATGGAAATGCTTTCCTGCAAAGGCCACATGAGCTGACTATCGAGGGCTGCCTTGTCGATACCGGTCAACGGTAGATCGCCGAGACGCGGCATCAGATGGCATTTGATCATGGAGGCACCGGTTTTCTTACGCTTCCCGGACAGGTTGCGATCACGCGCCATGCGCTCGGCGTACCACTCAATCAGCTCACCGGTCATGACCCACTTGGAAACGGTCGAACCTTCTTCGGCAGCAACCCGCAGACGGACAGTCGGCAGCGCCGCAACCACTTGCTTGGTGCTTAGATCCGGAAAACCACCAATGCGATGCCAGGCGCGTTTGTTGAGCAAATACCAGGACCCGCGAGCGCGGTTTTTCGCGAAACGAAAGTGCAACGCCGGGTGACTGGCATCACGCAGATCACGGATATGCAGCTTCTTGGCGTTGCGTTCGATCTCAGTATCCGACAGTTTGACCGTCAGGGTTTTTACCAAGGCCGTCATGTTCGGGCACCGGTAGGATTTTCAAGGTCAACAACCTGGAACGTGGTCGGCCACATCCAAGCGCCGTAGCGCTCGGCCATTGCCTGATCCACGAACAGCGCCAATGCGTGATCAGGGGGACTGCCCAGGTCAATCTTGTACGAGCAGCAGAACACGGCAAACCGATAGTTAGCGGGGTCCGGAACAGCCAGGCGGCGATCAGACAACAGAAGATTGATCCCAAAACACTTGTGCACTTAGAAGCCCTTCAGCAGAGATTGCAATTGCTTGAACTTATCGAGCGCCTCGGCGTTGGCTTCGCGCTCCGTTTCAACGGAAAGAGCCACCTCCTCGATGCGGGTCGCCAGTTTTTTCATGCGTTGGGCAACTTCCTCGGAAAAGCTGATCACCTCACCGGACAGCACCGCCAATGTATCCAAAGCACTGATCTTGGGGTTCTTGATGGCAACGATGGCCGAGGTGGTTTCGTGCGACATGCTCTGCTCTCTCGGGGGCTTAATGGTGATGGCGGTACGCTGGTAGTGACCGTTAACGGGTTCGCGAATAAGACCCGCCTCCTTCAACTCGCCCAGGCCGCGACGGACGGCCGGGAACTGGGCGCCCGTGGCTTCGGCAGCGACCAACGAATTAAAAATATCGTGGGCGCTCCAGCGCTCCTGAATTGGTACAACCTGGAACACTTTGCGGGCGAGCGACGTTTGCCCGGCGAGCATGTTTTGTTGCTTGGCGGCGTTCATCAGAAGCTCTCCTTACCGCGTTGAGATTCCCACTCGAATGCCACGCCAATGCAGCCGTTTTCGCGGATGCGGTCGACACAGCGCGCACCAATGGCGTCGTTCAATTCGGCGGGAGACAGGTTGCTGACGATGATCGTCGGACGGCATTGTTCGTAGCGACCGTTGATGATGCTGAACAGGGTGGCCAGCTCGAACTCGCTCTGCTTGGTAGCGCCGACTTCATCGAGCACCAACAGGTCCGCGCCGATCACCTCACGCAAGATGTGCGCCTCGGACTCGCCTGAGCGCTCATTGAACGTCGCCCGGATCTCGCCGATGAGCGTGCCCACCGTGCGGTAGATCGCCTTGACCATGCATTCGTTGATCAGATGATTGGCCGAGGCAATGGCCAGGTGGGTCTTGCCGGTGCCGACCTTCCCCAGCAGCAGCATGCAGCGACCTTCCCGGCGATGCTTCGAAAAATTGTCGACGTAGTCGGTACATGCATCCAAAGCAATCTGCTGGGCCGGATTCGACACGACGAAATCGGCAAATGTCTTTTCCGCGAAACGCTTCGGTATCCGGGCGCTTGATTGCTGAACTATCCGAAACTGAGAGCGCTTGCGCGCAAGCTCTTGCATGTCGCGTTTGTTGCTCGCGCAGATGGGACAGCCAGACAGGTTGCCGCCCTTGAGGATGACCGCCTCGTATTCACCATGATCCAGGCAGCTCGCTGGCTGACGGCCGATGACGCCGAATTTGCGGTCCATGTAAGCGCCGAAGTTAGAGACGGAAGGTGCCATTGGCGTTCTCCTTGGTACCAGCCTTGTAATCGCGAGTTTCAAAGCCGGAATGGCGACTGGTCGGGAGTGGATGTGCGGGGATGACTGCTTTGTCGGGGAAGATCCCCGTCCATCCGTTGCTGATCGAAAGGGCCAGCACCGAATCGGGGGCTGGATGGTTCGCCAAGGCCTTGGCCTGTTGTTCACAGCTCTTGGCGGTGAGGGGTTTGTGGATTTCCTTGCGGTGCTGGCACCAGTCGGCCCAAACCTCGACGCCGACGTTTTCCGGCTTGGCGGTCAGCGGGTCGAACTTTGGCGATTTGCCTGGCGCGTTAGCGCCCTGCTTCTCCTGATTACTGGTTACCTGATTGGTACCCTGATTACTGGTACCCTGATTTGTCGGAGATTTTTCCGACCCTCCTCGGATATTTTTCCGACCCTGTTCGGATTTTTTTCCGACCTTGCTCGGAGTTTCTTCCGAGGTAGATCGGATTTTTTTCCGACCCTCAAACTCCTCAGAGGTCGGATATTTTTCCGACCCATCTAACTTGCGATTCCACTCTTTGGCCTTTTCGGTCAAACGGAATAACGAGACGTTTGCAGTGCTGGATAATTCCACCAGACCTGCCCTTTCGAGCCCTTTGAGAAGTCGATACGCGGTATCTGGCTTGTCGGTAAGCAGGGGTAATTCCTCAATGATCTTTGCCTTGGTCAAGACAAAGAAAATCCCGTTATCGGTCTTGATTGGTTTGGCCCAGCTAGGACATTCGTAGACAAAGGAAAACAGCAGCGCCTGTTGGGAGTTCAACCCCCACTCCAGCGCTTTCACTTGGTTGATCGCGATCGTGAACTGCATGTCAGCCCTTCCCGCTTGGCGTTCGGGCTGGGCGTTTCGACTTGTGCAACTCAATCAGTGCGGTCACCTCCTCGTGCCGGGCAGCCAAGTGTTTCGCGTGCAAGGCCAGAATCTCTGCGGCTTCCGCGGCAGTGATTTCTCCGTCCTCCAGCGCCAGGGCAAGAAACTGGTCAACGCGGCCGCGCTTCACTGAAGTACGTAAAGAGCGCTGGTGCATGTCTACGTTGTCCAGCTCACCAACCTCAGGCAAGCGAACAAATACGCCGCCGTACATCGCACAGATGTAGTCCGGCAAGAATGTGGTTCTCGCTTCAGTCTCAAGCGTGCAGACCTCGTCGTCGGTTAGAGGCTTGACCCCTGCCGACTCGTAAATCCGGTTCTTGAAGCGCTTGAGATTCTCTTCACCAAGAAAGTCAGAGGCGTGTGCAAGTCCGCCAGGGAATGCATTGGCAGACGCAATAACTGCTTTGCGACGGGTGTCTAGCACTGGCGATTTCATCGTCTAGTTTTCTCTCGGCGCCGTTGCGCTAAAAATGGCTTCAGTTAGTCGCTGTGATGTCTGTTAGGTACTCAGCTCGGCCCAAGGAAATGAAGGACAAAGGGTTTCTTTCTTGAATACACCGTTGGTCAAGGCTTCAGCCCGTTTGGCAACCACCGGAGACATCCCGTGCTTTTCACGAACCCAACCGGAAACGGTGCTTTGATCCACCTTGAGCTTCTCTGCGGTGGCCTCTTGCGTCCCGAAGAAAGCAACAAGGTCTTTAAAGATGATGTTCATATCGCCCCAGATTATGTGAATACCCATATCGTAGATCATAGGCATACCACTTTGCAACGATATGGGTTCGCCAGTAATAATCGGAAGATGGAATATAAAGAACGAATCAAGGCCGCTCGACGACACGCCGGATTTACTCAGGCCCAACTAGCGAAGCTTGTTGGCATCGATCAAGCGTCCATTTCTGACCTTGAGAGAGGCAGATCACAGCGCTCCTCCTATAACGCCTCCATTGCGAAAGCGTGCGGAGTTTCGGCCATATGGATTGAGAGTGGGTCTGGCCCTATGGTTTCAGAAACCACCGAACAGTCCAACGTAAAGGATGTTGTCCAGCCTCAGATGCTTTATCGATATCCAGTGATCAGCTGGGTATCAGCGGGTTCCTGGGAGGAAGCTGTTCAGCCTTACCCGGATGGTTTTTCTGACAGGTATGAAATATCTGACTACGACTCCAAAGGACCCGCGTTTTGGCTTGAGGTTAAAGGTGATTCGATGACCGCACCTGCAGGCGTAAGCGTCCCTGAAGGGATGATGATCCTGGTAGACACCGAGGCAGATGTGAAACCCGGCAAATTGGTTATTGCCAAACTGCCCGCGAGCAACGAGGCGACTTTTAAGAAGCTGGTGGAGGATGGCGGTGTACGTTATCTGAAGCCGCTGAACCCAGCTTATAAAATGGTCGAGTGTGATGAAAATTGCCGCATCATTGGCGTAGCAGTACGTATGACCGGAAAGCTTTAGAGCGACACTCATGCACCGCCAATCATGTGATAAACAAGCCCGCACTAAGCGGGCTTTTTTTTGCTTCGACTCAAAAGAATACAAGCGTGCTCTTTCCGGATTGTTGCTTTCCCTTCAACAAAATACTGTCTATCCACACAGAAAAAAACAAAGGAAGACAGATGAGCAATGGCAGCAACTCCCTCACGTTGAACACCTATGAACAAGTCGGCCGACGCATTCAACGCATGGTGTCCGATCCAAACGTGCAGAAGGTTCAGACAATTACGATCGCCAGGCGTGATGACGAGTCACCCGATGCATGGGAGCGCGTCATCCTAGAGTTTGAGGAGACAGGTGGGATAACTGTCGAGCGGTTAGAAGACGACAGCGTGAGAATTGGCTGGCAGGCATACGTCGACCTATAAGCGAAGCCCGCGATTTGCGGGCTTTTTATCGCCGACTATAAATTTTATGGGTTTACCCATTGACACAAATTATGTGTACACCTATATTTTATCCATATCGACACATAATCGACTCAGCAGCGAAAGCCGCGCCGCTCTTTAACAGTCAGCGCAACAAACAACAGTCCGCATTGCCTCTACCGGCGACCGGCGAGCAGACAGGCCTGAAAGTCTGCCAACGACAGGAACAACCTGTGCGGCTGCTCGATGGTGAAACGCCAGAACCGTGGAATGACCTGGCAAGGAATGTGCCTCGCTCCTCCGGCGGCAATAGGACGGACAGCATCACTGCTGCACCTTGGCGACAGGGTGCATCGGGATGTAATCCCACCAGAGGAAACACCATGTTCGGAATGAAAAAACTCTTCGGCAAACAAGTCGGCAACGCCCAGGCCGAAATGAAGAAGGTCGTTAACCGCGACTTGATGCAGGCCATTGTCGGTGGCGGCCTATTGGTCGCTGCGGCTGATGGTGAGATTGAAGCCAGCGAGGTTTCCAAGCTGGATGAGTTGATTCGCTCCAACCCGAATTTGACGCACTTCGGCAGCGAGATCACCGAAACCATCAATCGTTTTACAGGCCAGTTGAACGCCAACTTTCAAGTAGGTCGATTGGCGATCAAGCGGGAACTGGCCGACATCAAAAACGTTCCGGCCGACGCGGAGGAAGCCTTCGTCAACATTCTTGCCGTTGCCCAGGCTGATGGTCAGATCGAGCCAGCAGAGCTGGTGGTGCTGAAGGAAATAGGCATGCACTTCGGTCTGCGCCTGGCTGACTACGGTATCGAGGCGTGAAGTACGCGACAAAGGTTCTGCTGATCCTGCTGGCACTGATCGTCGGCTGCATGTTGCTGAGCAACGTAGCCTCTCGGGCCACTTGCTCCTACTACGGCTTCCAGACTGACCGAGAGACGCGCTACGCCGCCTTTGTTGGCTGCATGGTTCTGGTTGACGGCGCATGGTTTCCACGCAATGAAATCCGCGTAGTGGAGTGACGTTTCACTGATGCCGCTTCTTGCAAGGCGGCATTGGGAAACCCACTCACGCAAGGAAACGGACAATGCTGATTTTGACTCGTAAAGCAGGCGAAAGCATCAACATAGGTAATGACATCACGATCACCGTGCTGGGTGTGAGCGGCCAACAGGTACGCATCGGGACTAGCGCGCCCAAGGATATCGCAGTGCATCGAGAAGAAATCACGCAGCGCATTCAGGCGGGCTTGTCGAAACCGCAGTAACAAATCAACCAGCGCAACACGACAGCCTGTCGCTAACTGCCCGAGCACTTGGTCCCCCCCAGCACCAGGCCGCATCGGGAAGCGCTCTAGCGACTATCGCTATCACCGGCCGTAACAGTGGCAAGTCAGAGCGTTTCACCGATGCGGACGAGCACACACCGGTCCAGCACCGGCCCCCTGCATTCCCCCCACCGCACAGAGGATTGGCAGCCATGTAACCGACAGATGTCGAAGCCCACCCAATGGCGGCACCTGCGATCACGTAGGGAGGTCTTCGTGACGCAAACAAACGCCCGACTCCCATCGGACTTTTTTACGCCTGCCGGTATCCGTCAGCACTCTCCCCAGCGGCAAGCAGTAGTCGGCCCGAGAGCTGACGAATACCTGCAACTCAACATCGAGGATTTTCAATGCATCCATCATTCCAAGAGCGCTTCGATGAACTCGGTGTGCTACTGCAAAAAACTAACGCTGCGCAAGCCGGGCTGTTCGGGTGCACTGATCGGCAAGATCCACCCAAACCTGTGCGCTTCCAAGTCAACGGGAAAGGTGTAGGCATGTTCCAGGTCGTCGACCGAACCAGCGGCAAGACCAGCGCCTTTCGCGAGGCCTACAAGGCTGCTCACGACCTTGCCATGCAGTATGAAGCCAAGGCCAATCGCCAGATTACGGTGCCGCTATGAAAAAGCGAAAGCCCAACAACATGCGTACCCGGAGAGAGCGATCGTGCCGGGCGCTACTCAACACCAATCACGTCGCGGTGGTCCACATCGATCCCTGCGGTCGCCAGGGCATGATCAACTGGAAGAACTGCAAGAACATACCGCCAGGGCACCGCATGGCCGAAGCAGTCTGCGACTTCGCCCACCGCTGGACGATCTATGTCAGCGTCCAATGTCGCGATCAGCGCGGGCACCGCTACACCAAATCAGTAGAGGTTGCTCCCCAAGGCAACTATCTGGCCGCGCACCTCGAAGACGTGATCGAGGAAACCTACAAAGACTTGGTCGCCGAGAGCAATCCGAATCATCGGGTCGCTTCGGGCTGGATCGCCATACCCGCCGAGATAACGCTGACCGAAGAACAGGCTGCCCGGGTGTTCGATGCTGTGGGTGTCTGGAATCAGCAGAGGGTAGCATGAGACGAATCTGCAACCAGGCGCGCCAGCGCCGACGACAGACATGGCTGGATCTACCGGCCCACGGAATTGAAGAGGCAGGCCATAACCAAAGACAATGTCCAAATTCAACGAGACAAGCGCGCCAAGGAGAAAACTTTGCTGGACCGGATGGGCGCCGAGAAACGCACGTTGATTGTGTCGAAGGCGCTTGCTGATTCGCTGCAGGTGCTGAGCGAGCGCCACGATTTCGAGGAATGGCAGGAGACGGTATTGACGTCCTTGATCAACCTCGCTGCCGTGCCACCGCAAGGGTCGGTGCGCTTCGCCAGCATGTCGCGACCTGAAATTGTTGTTACCGAAAAGTGGTCGCGACAGCTTGACGAGTTTGCTAAACGTGAAACCATCCACCAAATAAATGAGTAACACTACAACCCGGATCTAGGGCGAAAACTCTATCAACAGCAGGCCAGTTTCATACCGCTGGGGTTTGAATTCCCAATGAAGCAACATAATTTTTCGCCTCTTCAATCGAATCAAAATCCTTGACGGCGAAAATGAGCGAAACCCTCAAAAGCTTTTCTAACTCCTTCTTATAGAGAGCCGATTTTTCTCCTATCGACGCAATAGAATCGAGTGCATGCCGCGTCTCCCCCAATGATCTAATAGTGTTAATCCTATTTAGAGAGTCAGATTGAGAATGTTGATAATACGCAATTCTTTGCTCAAAAACCCGTATAACTGAATTTTTGAAATCGGCGACCTTGGCACTCCTTAGTTCTGCGTTGGCAATTTCAAGTTGATCAGCTTGGGCTTGATATGCCTGGTTCTGCAGTGCTATTACTCGTTCAGAATCTTTTTTCTGCGACATCAATGTCTGATGCTGAAGTCTAAGCGTCTTCAGTAAGGCTATAAGAGTAACAGCTGAAATAATCGGACCAAACACCCCACCAAAAAAAGACCCCAACGCTGACCAGTCATTTGCATTACTTGATAACCCGCCATCAAATGTTTTCAGATACAACCCAACACTGATAACAAATCCAATAACCAGCAATAAAACCCCAACCTTCAAAGCACTATCGATCAACCGATTTGCTTCCTTTAAAGAAACTTCAAAGTTTTCCATGTTTAGTCCGAAGAGAAAATTGACATTATGAATCGCGACCATTTAAGAGTAACCGATTTCAAAACTCAATACGGACCCGGCTTCAGCACTCAGGATGATGAGATCGTTGTCGACTTCTTCTGCGGTAGTGGCGGTGCCTGCCTGGAGATGGGCTTGGGCCGCGCGGTGAATGTCGCGCAGAACCACAGTCCTCAGGCGATCAGCATGCACACCGTCAGGCACCCCGGCGCCGTGCACTAACCCCTTACCCACCTTCTGCCGCCACACGCGGCATAGAGCAACTCATGAGCATTCAATTTTTATCGTCCCAAGAGATTATCGAGCTCACCGGTGCGCGGACCAAGGCAGGCCAGATCGACAACCTGAAGAAAAACGGTGTTAGGCACAATATCAAGAAAACTGGCTGGCCAAGCGTAACTGTCTTTGCAGTTACCGCCGTCGGCATATTCGAGCCTGAAAAAACCGTATGGAAATCACGCAAGGCAAGCTGAAATGGGACGACGACCAAGTAAACCCGGCTCCATAGCTCGACTGCGAGAACGCAAGAAAGCCAGCGGGCGGGTTTTCTATTACTACGACACTGGCGGGAAAGACCGCAAAGAAATTCCGCTGGGCAGCGATTACGGTCTGGCGATCATGGAGTACGCGAAACTCGAACGGGATCGCACCGCCACCGAACTGGTGGCCAAGGTGATCACCTTCCGCTACGTGGCCGAGAAGTATTTGGTCGACGTGGTGCCATCAAAGAAACCTGCAACGCAAAAGGACAACGTCAGGGAGTTGAAAAACCTGATGTCATTCTTCGACGACCCGCCGGCCCCGCTCGAAACAATCCAGCCCCTGCACGTCCGCCAATACTTGACCTGGCGTAAGGCCGCGCCGGTGCGCGCCAATAGGGAGAAGGCCCTGCTCAGTGCAATCTGGAACTTCGCCCGGGATATCGGATATACCGCGCTCGCCAACCCTTGCGCAGGGATCAAGGGAAACAAGGAGACGGGGCGGGACATCTACATCGAGGACGCACTGTTTAAGCGCGTGCACGAGAAAGCGGACGTCGGCCTACAGGATGCGATGGATCTTGCCTATTTGACTGGCCAACGAGTGACCGACACTCGATTGATGGATGAGCGCGATGTACGAGAGGGTCAGATATGGGTGCTGCAGGGCAAGACAAACGCCAAGCGCCGAATCGAAATCACTGGGGAGCTAAAGAATTTGATTGATCGAATCATGTCCCGAAAGACAGAACATAAGGTCCGCTCAACGCGGCTGATCGTTACTGAGAATGGCACACCAATGTCGGTGGCAATGTTGCGGGGAAGGTTTGACTTGGCCAGGGAGGCAGCCGGGGTTGCTAAGTCCGAGTTTCAGATGCGTGATTTGCGCGCCAAAGCAGGCACGGACAAGGCAGAATCAAGCGGCGACATTTTGCAGGCCAGGGATCAACTTGGGCATACGACCGTCGTAATGACAGAGCAGTACATCCGCAACCGAAAGGGCAAAAAAGTCTCGCCAACTAAGTGAATTGCGGACCAGATCAATAATTGCGGACCAGAAACGAACAAGGGTTTGCTCAGCTTTCGCTCGCAAACCCTTGATTTATATGGTGCCCGAAGCCGGAATCGAACCGGCACGCCCTTACGAGCGGGGGATTTTAAGTCCCATGCGTCTACCAGTTTCGCCATTCGGGCGGTAGCGCGGTGAAGCGTCCAGGTTCTGTCAAATAACGATCTGGCAGTTCTGACGCTTGTGCAGCAGAGGTGGAAATATATACATCCCGCCCCGGTGAAGCAAGTTCGCAAATACCCTTTTCAAGACTAAATCTTGCAGGCTACTGCAAATAAAAAAGCTCCGTAAATCATAGATCTACGGAGCTCGTTTATTAGTGGAGGCCGAGGTCGGAATCGAACCGGCGTAGGCGGATTTGCAATCCGCTGCATAACCATTTTGCTACTCGGCCTCAAAACATTTGGTGTCTAGTAGCACAACATCAAATGCGTACAAACTTGGAGCGGGAAACGAGACTCGAACTCGCGACCCCGACCTTGGCAAGGTCGTGCTCTACCAACTGAGCTATTCCCGCGTCTTGGTGTGGCGCATTCTATAGATTCCAGAAGCCCCGTCAACCCTTTGATTCAAAAAAGTTTTATTTCTTTTCAACGTCGGTCTTCAGATGTGGCCAGGCAGCCCGCAAGTACTGGACCATCGACCACAAAGTCAGGCCAGCCGACACCATCAGCAGCGTATAACCCAGCAAGACCCAGAAACTGAATTCCTTGGAATTGGCCAGCAAGATCACCAGCGCCAGCATTTGCGCGGCGGTTTTCCATTTGCCCAGGTTCGATACGGCGACGTGGGCACGAGCACCCAGTTCGGCCATCCATTCGCGCAGCGCCGAGACGACAATCTCTCGACCGATGATCACGGCAGCAGGCAGCGTGAGCCACAGGTTTCCGTGTTCCTGCACCAACAGTACCAGTGCAACCGCAACCATCAGCTTGTCGGCAACCGGATCGAGGAAAGCCCCGAATGGTGTGCTTTGCTCCAGACGGCGGGCCAAGTACCCGTCCAGCCAGTCGGTGGCGGCAGCGAATGCGAAGACCGAGGCGGATGCCAGGTAGCTCCACTGGTAAGGCAGGTAGAACAGCAAAATGAAGATCGGTATGAGTAGAACGCGTAGAACGGTAATCAGATTAGGGATATTCATCGGCACAACTGGCTACGAGGTGAGGGGGCATTCTACTCGCTGTGCAGATTTGCATAAATCAACTCTGCGAGCTTTTTACTGATCCCGGGGGCTTTGGCAATTTCTTCGATGCTTGCACGAGACAGCTCCTGCAATCCACCAAAATGTTTCAACAAATCCCGCCGACGTGTAGGGCCGACGCCGGCGACGCCCTCCAGTGTAGACGTCCGACGGGTTTTTCCACGTCGGGCGCGGTGCCCGGTGATGGCAAATCGGTGGGCTTCGTCGCGAATCTGCTGGATCAGGTGCAACGCGGGAGAATCGCCGCGCAACGTGAACTCATGTGCTGCGTCGTTCAGGTACAGGGTTTCAAAACCGGCCTTGCGCGTCGCGCCTTTTGCCACGCCCAGCAGAATCAAATCAGGCACAGCCAATTCATCGAGCACGTCGCGGGCCATGGACAACTGACCTTTACCGCCATCGACCAACAGGATATCCGGCAGTTTGCCCTCCCCGTCCTTCAGCTTGCTGAAGCGTCGGGTCAACGCCTGGTGCATCGCCGCGTAGTCATCGCCGGCCGTAACGCCCTCGATGTTATACCGGCGGTAATCGGATTTGATCGGGCCTTCGGGGCCGAACACCACGCAGGACGCCACCGTCGCCTCGCCACTGGAATGACTGATGTCGTAGCACTCAAGTCGTTGAGGAGGCTCATCCAGCTTCAGCACCTCGGCCAGTGCATCGAAGCGCGCCGTAATGTGCTGACGATTCGCCAGCCGCGCACTCAGTGCCTGCTCGGCATTGGTCACCGCCAATTGCTGCCAGCGCGCCCGCGTACCCCGCACGCGATGGCTGATGGTCAGTTCGCGACCGCGCAACTCGTCAATGGCGGCGATCAGTGTTGGAAAGTCGTCGTGGACCACATTGACGATCAGTTCACTTGGCAAGTCGCGCTCAGGACTGCTGATAAAGTACTGGCCGAGAAATGCAGCCATGACTTCGCTAACGTCTTCTTCGATACCCACCTGAGGGAAGAAGTTCTTGCTTCCCAGTACCCGCCCGCCCCGCACACTGATCAAGTGAACACAGGCACCGCCCGGGTTGACGAAGGCGGCAATCACATCGACGTCCCCGGTCCCGCCTTCCATGCTCTGCTGATCCTGAACCCGGCGCAGTAACGCAATCTGGTCCCGCAACTCGGCTGCCCGTTCGAACTCGAGATTGATCGCCGCCTCTTCCATCCCGGCGGACAGCTCGTCTGTCAGAGCATTGCTGCGCCCCTCAAGAAACATCACCGAGTGGCGCACATCTTCGGCATACACCTGGGGCTCCACCAGCCCGACGCAGGGTGCCTTGCAGCGCTTGATCTGGTATTGCAGGCAAGGACGGGTGCGGTTCTTGTAAAAACTGTCTTCGCATTGCCGAACGAAAAAGGTCTTTTGCAGGAGGCTCAGGCTTTCGCGAATCGCGCCAGCACTCGGGTAAGGACCGAAATATTTACCCTTGGCCTTTTTCGCGCCGCGATGAATGCTCAGTCGCGGAAACTCTCCGTCGGAGAGAAAGACGTAGGGGTAGGATTTATCGTCGCGCAGCAGGATGTTGTAGGGCGGACGCCATTCCTTGATCAGCGTCTGCTCAAGCAGCAAGGCTTCGGTTTCGTTGGCCGTGATCGTCGTTTCGATCTGGGCGATACGCGCTACCAGTGCGGCGGTCTTGGGGGCGAGCCCGGTCTTGCGAAAGTAACTCGACAGGCGATTCTTGAGGTTTTTCGCCTTGCCGACGTAGAGCAACCGCGCTTCGCTGTCGAACATGCGGTATACGCCGGGGCGCCCGCTAACGGTCGACAGAAAGGCGCTCGGATCAAAGGTGTCGTTCATTTTCAGAGGCTGGCGTCGACCATACCGTGACGAACCGCCAACAGCGTCAACTCGACATCACTGCTGATCGAAAGCTTTTCGAAAATGCGGTAACGGTAGGTGTTCACGGTTTTCGGGGACAGGCACAACTTATCGGAAATGATCTGTACTTTCTGGCAGCCGACGATCATCAGCGCGATCTGGATTTCCCGCTCCGACAAGGCATCGAAAGGCGAATCGTTGGTGGGCTGGAAGGACTTGATCGCCAGCTGCTGGGCAATTTGCGGGCTGATGTAGCGTTGTCCGGCGAATACCAGGCGGATGGCCTGGACCATTTCCGGCAAACCTGCCCCTTTGGTCAGGTACCCTGCCGCCCCTGCTTGCAACAGCCGCGTAGGAAACGGGTCCTCTTCACACACGGTCACCGCGACGACTTTGATATCCGGATGACTGCGCAATAATTTGCGAGTGGCTTCAAGACCGCCGATACCCGGCATCTTGACGTCCATCAGCACCACATCGGGTTTCAGCTCACGCGCCTTGAGCAGGGATTCCTCTCCCGACTCGGCCTGGCCGACTACTTGCAGGCCATCGATGTCAGCCAGCATTCGTGTAATGCCTGTACGAACGAGATCATGGTCATCGACTACTAGCACCCTAATCAAGCAGACACCTCGCAATATGGTCTTATTGGAATGCCAGACACCTTAGCAAAAAGCATCTGGCAGACCTAGCGGAAAGCGTCAGATTAAAAGTTTCAATTCATCTTGAAAGGCTTGTTGCAAGCGTGTTGCAGCAATCCCGACCGGAGATATCCAGCTGCATCCTCAAGAAACATTCGTCCTTGCCCACCACCCTTAATCCCTTGCGCCTGTACAACGCTTGCGCCGGGTTGTTTTCGAAAACCGTCAGGCGCAACGCCGGACGCCGCTCCTTGCACGCCAGAGCCAGCACCTGATCGATCGCCCAGGTTCCAGTGCCCTGCCCACGAAACGCTTCGATAATATGCAATTCGCGGATGTACAACGCTCCGGCATCACGGCTCAGACTGACATAACCCAGAACATTTTCGCCGCATACGATCAACCGGTTGTCGCGCCCGGCCCAGGCCACGTCAAACGCCTCGTCCTGCCACAAAAGATCATGCTGAATATAGTAGCGCAGCATGCATCTACAGGTCAGTTCGCGGGCGAATTCGAGGTCATCCAGTGTTGCCGGACGCCATTGGCATTCCATCATTCCATCATTCCATCATTCCAGCCCCACTGCGAGGGACAGTACTGTCATGGTGCGTCCTTGTGACGATGCATTTTTTTGTTGAGACGCAGAGTGTGTCACAACCTTCGTGGCACTCAAGCGATAGAACGCACCGTCGTTAGCCGATAGCATTTTCTGATTGAATCTGCGTACCGGCCTCTAGTAAGCTCGGTCCATCCATCGGAGACAGACCATGTTCAACACCCTCTTGCAGCTTCGTACCGCCAGCGCCCCGCGCTCGGTTGCGGCTGCCCGGGTGAACGACGATTGTGCTCCGGTCAGCTTTTATTTTGGGTATTGGTTTAGCCACTGGCGCGCCTGATACCCACACGGCGCCCATTTTAAACGGGTCGCCACCAGAGAATTCTCAACCCCCGGTCGGCTTCCCGACCGGGGGTTTTGTTTTTTCAGCTCCAACACTTTTAGCGACACACCAGACATTTAGAGGATTCAGCACATGAACTACGCCACTTATTACCGTTACGACAGTTTTACTGCCTGGCGATTTACCACCCTCCGCTCGGGACAGCCTGCCGCCTCCGATCGGTCGCCCACAGGTGGCAAGCACACGCACGCAGCCAATCTGGCCAATTGTCGAACACCCCAGTAGGGCCGAGCGCGCGGGCACGAACCCGCCGCCAGCCCAGGAAGCCTTGAATATGAACTCGTCCGTCTCTGCACTGCCGCTGTCCACCTTGAGCCCTGCCAATGAAGCGCTGACCCTGCGTCTGCCCAGCTCATTGCAACTCAAACAGCAATTGCCCCTCAGCAACGCCCTGTCCCGGCAAGTCACCGCCCACCGCCAGGCGGTTCGCGCGATCCTCAACGGTGAAGACTCCCGTTTGCTGGTCATCGTCGGCCCCTGCTCGATACACGACCCGAAATCAGCCCTCGAATACGCCGGCAATCTTGCCCGCCTCGCCGCCGAAGTCAGCGACGAAATGCTGCTGGTGATGCGCGCCTACGTCGAAAAACCCCGCACCACGGTTGGCTGGAAAGGCCTGGCCTACGACCCGCACCTGGATGGCAGCGACGACATGGCCGGCGGCCTGATTCTGTCCCGCGAGTTGATGCGCGAAATGCTCCGCCTGGGCTTGCCCGTGGCCACCGAACTGCTGCAACCGATGGCTGCCGGTTACTTCGATGACCTGCTGAGTTGGGTGGCAATTGGCGCACGCACGACGGAGTCGCAGATCCATCGGGAAATGGCCAGCGGCCTGGGCATGCCAGTCGGTTTCAAGAACGGGACTGACGGTGGTGTCGGTGTCGCCAGCGACGCCATGCGTTCCGCCGCCCACCCCCATCGCCATTTCGGTGTCGATAGCCAGGGACATCCGGCGATCATTCAAACACCGGGCAATGCCGACACTCACCTGGTATTGCGCGGCGGCCATCGCGGGCCGAACTACGACAGCGCCAGCGTTGCCCAGGTGAACAGCGACCTGACCAGACTCAGGATTCCGGCTCGGATCATGGTCGATTGCAGTCACGCCAACAGCGGCAAAAACCCGTTGAACCAGCCAGCCGTGTTCAAGGATGTACTTGAACAACGCCTGCAAGGTGATCGTTCGCTGATCGGCATGATGATCGAGAGCCATTTGTTCGAGGGCTGCCAGCCGTTGAGTTCGTCATTGCAATACGGTGTGTCGGTGACTGATGGCTGTCTCGGCTGGGCCGGGACAGAACAACTGTTGCTTGAAGCGGCAGATCGGCTGCGAGTGTCAAACAACGCCCGATAATTGGCATCATCCATACTCCCTCCAGCCTTCATGCGAAGACTGGAGGGCAAACGGCAATCAATGCCCCATCAGGGACTGCACTTGAACCAGTGTCACTCCGGATTGCTGGCGGGTGCCGTCAAGGCGCTCGACTGAATAGGAAACCCGGATCGCGGAATCTCGATGCTCCCTCCAGAACCGGTAGGGAACGATGAACACCAATGGCTCGCCCGCAGTGTCTCTGGTTATTTCGCGCTCGTTACAGTGATTGAATTTCTCCCCGTCGCATCTCAGGTAAATCAGTTCACCTCTATCAGCCCTGGCGTTTTCGATGACGACGGTCACGCCATCCTGTGCATCATGCAGATCCACCCAACCTTCGTCGGCCTCCAGCACAATGGGCCCTGGCAGCGGTCGCTGTTCCAGGATGTCAACCATCAGTGCCGTGACTTCAGAGTAACGAGGCCCCTGACCTGCTTGCTTGACGCAATAATCGATGGAAACGGAGGAGCCCAGATTCGGCGCAATGCATTCTGGACTGACCCAAAACGACAGTTCCTCCCCCACAGCAAAGGACTCGACCTTGAGTGCATCACTAAAACTTCCTTCGACCGAGACGCCAGCCCAGGTCAGCAAAACCCAGTCGCCCGCTGCCATGCGTGCATAGGGTTTGATCGTAACGATCGCCCCTTCTTTCACCCGATCCGGATCAAGCGTTCTACCCACTGCGTCGTTCACTGTCGCAGGCAACAGGTCGGATTGCACATCACCCACACTCAGTTGCAAACGATGGGAGTGCACGGGCTCGGCAAAACGGGTGCTCGTGAGTGAGTAACTGATTTCGAGTGAACCACCGTCAAGCGTCGCAATATGTGCGCTAACCACGGCAAAAATCATATCCTCGCCGACCCGGTCCTCAGTGACAAAGCGCGCGACCTGATGGTTGCAGGCGACGCCATCAGCATCCAGACCCGCCCAACTCAATAGCAATTTGTCGCCGCAGGTCATGCCCGGATAAGGCTGGACCCTGATGACGGCTTTTCTGTCAGAGGGGTTCAGAACGCCGTTTTCCGCCTGTTCAAGTATTGGAGGTGGTAATGGTTGCTGCGCGAGATTCAAGGTATCGGGTTCATAAACAGTCATTCATTCGCTCCAGTCCTTGGAATAAACACCGAACAGGTGGCCGGCTTTGGATGCCGACTATTTAACCTCACGGCAAACAGCCGTGATGTCGGCCTCTCACCCCGGCTCGCTCGGAAAATCGATACATACGAAGTAGGTCTTTGATCAGCAGCAACCTGATTGCCGTGAAAAGTCATCAATTTATTCCGACTAAGGCCTCAGCCGCTCTTGAGCATTCGCACTTGTTCTATTCCGCTTTCCGCAAGTTTCGGCGGACATTTCATACATCGCGCCAACCTCGAGTGTTTTAGAGTGAAACGCCATGCCGTCCCAACGAACTTCTGTGCAAAGGTATGAACATGCAAAGGAATGCAAGCACTTGTTATCCAATACTGCTGGTCCACGGCCTTTTCGGCTTCGAAAGAATCGGCAAATTCGAACTCTTTCACGACATCAGGCAGGCATTGAGGAACGCCGGAGCAAGGGTGTTCGTCCCCTACTTGTCGGCCACCCATGACAACGAGGTACGCGGTGACCAATTGCTCTCGCAGATCGAGCGGGTACTGGAAGGAACCGGTGCACGCAAAGTCAACCTCATAGGCCATAGCCAAGGCGCACTGACCGCACGTTATGCCGCAGCGATTACGCCACACAGTGTGGCGTCGGTGACCTCCGTCAGCGGGCCGAACCATGGCTCGGAACTGGCCGATTTCCTGCGCAAGGCATTGATACCAGGCAGCCTGCCGGAACAGGTGGCCGAGACGGTGGTGACCCTGTTCGCCGACTTCCTCGCGACTTTAAGCGACAACCAGTACCGACCGCAGAACGCCATTGCGGCCCTCAATGCGCTGACCACCGAAGGCGTAGGCGCATTCAACGACAAATACCCGCAAGGGCTGCCCACCCTCTGGGGTGGCAAGGGGCGCGAACGGGTCAACGGTGTGCATTACTACTCGTGGAGCGGTGTGTTGCAGTCGAGTGTTCTCGAGGCAGGGCTCAATGCGTTCGATCCGCTCAACGCGTTCTGCCGGGCCCTTTCCGGTTATTTCGTCACGGAAAGCGAGCAGAACGACGGGTTGGTCGGCCGCTTCAGTTCCCATCTGGGTACGGTTATCCGCTCCGACTATGCGCTGGATCATCTGGACACCATTGGTCAACCGACCGGCCAGTTGCGCACAGGTGTCGACCCGATCGAACTGTATGTCCAGCATGCCGAACGCTTGAGAGACGCCGGCCTTTGAGCTGCCACCTGCCGTGGATCCCGCGTGGAACGGAACTTTGAGGAGAAATAGCTCACTGAATCCGGTAGGCTCAGCACTTTATCGAGTATTGAAAGGAGTATTTTCCCATGGCTAAAGCCACTGCCCGTCACATCCTTGTTGCCTCGCAAGCCAAGTGCGACGAACTCAAGGCCCAAATCGAGGCTGGCGCCGATTTCGCCGAAGTTGCCAAGGCAAACTCAACCTGCCCTTCCAGCCGTCAGGGCGGTGACCTGGGTTCGTTCGGCCCGGGCCAGATGGTCAAGGAGTTCGACACCGTGGTTTTCAGCGCACCCATCAACGTGGTCCAGGGCCCGGTCAAGACCCAGTTCGGTTACCACCTGCTGGAAGTGACCAGCCGTCAGGACTGATCGACGCTTGAGCTACGCTCACAACGGCCCGCCTTTTGGTGGGCCGTTGTGTTTCAGGTGCGTAATTCGGCTGGCGAGGGACGCGCCGCTAGCGTACAAATTGGCGTTAACGACCACCCGGCTCCAAGGCTGACAATGCGACTGGCTTTCCCTACCTTATTATTCACTGCCGTGGCCCTGCTGATAGGTGCCGCGGGTGTGAGTGCTGAACCGCAGCATGCGTTGACCGTTTATGGCGAGCCGGCGAAATACCCTGCCGGCTTCAGTCACTTCGCCTACACCAACCCGCAAGCCCCCAAAGGCGGTACCCTGCGTCGCTCCGCGATCGAAATCGGTCAATTCGACCATGTCTTGCCTTACATCGACAAAGGCATCGGCGTCACGCAGATCGATGGCCTGCTCTATTCACCACTGGCGCAGCGCTCGCTGGACGAACCGTACACCGTGTACGGCCTGGTGGCAGAAAAGATGGAGCGCGCCGAAGACGGACTGTCCCTGCGCTTTTACCTCAACCCCAAGGCGCGCTTTGCCGATGGCAAACCGATTACCGCCGAAGACGTGCGTTACACCTTCGACCTGCTGATGACTCAGGGCAGCCTGCGTTACCGCACTCAGTTCGCCGACGTCAAAGGCGTCGAAGTGGAATCGCCGCTGACTGTCCGCTTTGATTTCAAGAACAACGAAAATCGTACCCTGCCCCTGGATATCGCGACCTTGCCGGTGTTTCCCGAACACTGGTGGAAGAGCCGCGATTTCGCCAATGGCGGCGGCTATGAAGCGCCGCTGGGCAGCGGCCCCTATAAAGTCGGCAAGATCGACTCCGGACGCAGCATCACCTTCGAGCGCAATCCCGATTGGTGGGGCAAGGACCTGCCGGTCAGTCGTGGCCTGTACAACTTCGATCACTTCAGCATCGAATACTTCGGCGATACCGACGTAGCGCGCCAGGTGTTGCGCGGTGGCGCCTATGACTACAACCGGGAATTTTCCGCCACCGCTTACTCCATCGGCTACGAGAGCCCGGCCCTGAGCGATGGTCGCCTGCAAAAGGCCCACCTCGCCACCGAGGCGCCGCAGCCGGCCCAGGGTTTTGTGTTCAATCTGCAAAAGCCCATGTTCCAGGACCGTCGCGTGCGCCAGGCGCTGGCGATGCTGTGGGACTTCGAGTGGAGCAACCGGCAGATGATGCGCGACATGTACATCCGCCAGCAGAGCTTTTTCTCCAATACCGATCTTGCGGCCCGGAAATTGCCGGATGCGGGTGAGCTGGCGATTCTCGAACCGCTGCGCGGGCGGATTCCCGACGAAGTCTTCACCAAGGTGTTCGAAGCGCCGAAGACCGATGGCAGCGGCGTGATCCGCGACAAGCAACTGCAAGCCCTGGACTTGCTCGAACAGGCCGGCTGGAAACCCGATGGCGATCAACTGGTCAATGCCGACGGCGAGCCGTTGAGCTTCACGTTCCTGATCAGTCAGAACGGCATGGACCGTCTGCTGCTGCCCTATAAACGCACGTTGAAACAGATCGGCATCGACCTGAACATCCGCCGCATCGACTCGTCCCAGTACGTCAATCGTCTGATGAGCCGCGACTACGACATGATTGTCACCGGCTACCCGGTCACCACATCTCCGGGAAACGAACTGCTCAATTATTTCGGTTCGGCGGCAGCCACCGACCCAGGATCAAACAACTACATGGTGTTGAAGAACCCGGCAGTGGACACCCTGATCACCGGGCTGATCCGTGCCAATACCAAGGCCGACATGCTGCATTACGCTCATGCCCTGGATCGGGTGCTGCAATGGAATTACTACTGGATTCCCAATTATTACCCGCCGGGCACCTCGACGGTCTGGTGGAACCGCTTTGGCATCCCGAACGTGCAGGCGAGCAATGACGAAGCCATAGAGAGCTGGTGGGAGATGAGCACCACGCCATTGACCAACCAACAGATGACGGCCGAGCGTATCAGCCGTGGCAAACCCGGAGGGCCGCACTGATGTGGGCTTACATATTGCGGCGCCTGCTGCTGATCATTCCGACGCTGGTGATCATTCTTCTGGTCAACTTTGTCATCGTCCAGGCCGCGCCGGGCGGGCCGGTCGAACAGGCCATCGCACACCTGCAAGGCATTGGCGGCGCAGCAGTTGGCGGCGGTTCCGGCGAAGCCATGAACGGCAAGTCCCGGGCCAGTCGCGGGCTCGATCCGCAGCTGATCAAGGACATTGAAAAACAGTACGGCTTCGATAAACCGGCACACGAACGCCTCTGGCTGATGCTCACCAGCTACGCACGCCTGGACTTCGGCAAGAGCTTCTTCCGCGGCGCTACCGTCACCGACCTGATCCTCGAAAAAATGCCCGTGACCATTTCCCTCGGGCTCTGGGCGACTCTGATCACCTACCTGGTGTCGATTCCCCTGGGTATCCGCAAGGCCGTGCACCATGGCAGCCAGTTCGACATCTGGAGCAGTACCGCAATAATCATCGGCTATGCCATGCCGGCGTTCCTGTTTGCGATGTTCCTGATCGTGGTCTTTGCCGGTGGCACTTCACTGAACTGGTTCCCGGTTCGCGGACTGGTCTCGGACAACTTCGACTCGCTATCGACCCTGGGCAAAGTGGCTGACTACTTCTGGCATCTGGTGTTGCCGGTGACCGCGCTGGTGATCGGCGGCTTCGCCACGCTGACCATCCTCACCAAGAACTCATTCCTCAATGAAATCACCCGCCAGTACGTGGTCACCGCCAGGGCCAAGGGTTTGAGTGAACGGCGGGTACTGTATGGACACGTGTTCCGCAATGCCATGCTGTTGGTGGTGTCAGGCATTCCCCAAGCGTTCATCAGTGTATTTTTTGCCGGTTCCCTGCTGATCGAGGTGATCTTCTCCCTCGACGGCCTGGGCCGCATGAGTTACGAAGCGGCGGTATCCCGGGACTATCCGGTGGTGTTCGGCTCGCTGTTCATCTTCACCCTGTTCGGACTTCTGATAAAACTGGTCGGCGACCTCTGCTACACCCTGGTCGACCCGCGTATCGACTTTGCCGCGAGGAACGCCTGATGTTCAAGCTTTCACCGTTGGCGCGTCGCCGCTTCCAGCGTTTCAAGAAAAACCGGCGGGGTTGGTGGTCACTCTGGCTGTTTGTCGGCCTGTTCTTGATGACCCTGGGCGGCGAACTGATCGCCAACGACAAACCGCTGATGGTCAGCTATCAAGGCCAGTGGTACTTTCCGGTCTTCAAGCGCCACACCGAACAGGAATTCGGCGGGCAGCTGCCATTCCAGGCCGACTACCGCAGCGACTACGTGCAGAAGCTGATCGAGAAGGACGGTGGCTGGTTGCTGTTTCCACCGGTTCCGTTCAGTGACGACACACCCAACTATGACCTGAACCTACCCGCCCCCAGTCCGCCCTCCAGCGTCAATTGGCTGGGCACCGACGACCAGGCACGGGACGTTCTGGCCCGGGTGATCTTCGGTGCCCGGGTGTCGATCCTGTTTGCCTTGATGCTGACCTTTGTCAGTGCCCTGATCGGCATCGCGGCCGGGGCACTGCAGGGTTATTACGGCGGCTGGGTGGATTTGCTCGGCCAGCGCCTGCTGGAGGTGTGGTCCGGGTTGCCGGTGCTGTACCTGCTGATCATCCTGTCGGGTTTCGTCGAGCCGAATTTCTGGTGGCTGCTGGGCATCATGGCACTGTTTTCATGGCTGGCCCTGGTGGACGTGGTGCGTGCCGAGTTCCTGCGCGGGCGCAACCTGGAATACGTCAAGGCCGCGCGCGCGCTGGGCCTGACCGACCGCAAAGTTATCGTACGGCACATTCTGCCCAACGCCATGAACGCGACCTTGAGCTACTTGCCGTTCATTCTCACCGGGGCGATTTCCACCCTGACGGCGCTGGACTTCCTCGGCTTCGGCATGCCTGCAGGCAGCGCTTCCCTGGGCGAGCTGATCGGCCAGGGCAAGCAAAACCTGCAAGCACCGTGGCTGGGCCTGACGGCGTTCTTCACTTTGGCGCTGATTCTTTCTTTACTGGTGTTCATTGGCGAAGCGCTGCGCGACGCTTTTGATCCGCGATCTTGATCCTCGATCTTGATCCCCGCTCTTGATTCGGATGTTGACATGACCAACCTGATCGAAATCCGTGACCTCAGCGTGGCCTTCAGCGGCCAGGCCGTGGTGCGCAATCTGTGCCTGGACATCCGCCCTGGCGAATGCCTGGCGCTGGTGGGCGAATCGGGCTCGGGCAAGTCGGTGACGGCCCACTCGATCCTGCAACTGCTGCCGCAAACCGAGTCCGAGACGACGGGCAGCATCCGCTATCGCGGCCAGGAACTGGTAGGCGCCGATGTCGGCAAGTTGCGACAACTGCGCGGCAATCGCATCGCGATGATCTTCCAGGAGCCGATGACCTCCCTCAACCCGCTGCACAGCATTGAAAAGCAGATCGGCGAAACGCTGCTGGTGCACAAAGGCTTGGCGGGCAAGGCGGCGCAAGAGCGGATTCTCGAATTGCTGCACCTGGTGGGCATCCAGAAACCCGAGGAACGCCTCAAGGCCTATCCCCATCAATTGTCCGGCGGGCAGCGCCAGCGGGTGATGATCGCCATGGCCCTGGCCTGCGAACCGGAACTGCTGATCGCCGACGAACCGACCACTGCGCTGGATGTGACGGTGCAGCGCAAGATCCTGCTGCTGCTCAAATCCCTGCAACAACGGCTGGGCATGTCGCTGCTGCTGATCAGCCATGACCTTAACCTGGTGCGCAGTATCGCCCAGCGCGTGTGCGTGATGAAGGCCGGGGAAATCGTCGAGCAGGCGCCTTGCGAAATCCTGTTCACCGAACCCAAGCACCCTTACAGCTGCGTATTGCTGCACGCCGAACCCGAGGGCGAAGCCTTGCCCCGGGACGAGCGCGAAAACGTACTGGAGGTGGACAATCTACAGGTGCGGTTTCCCGTCGGTGGTGGCCTGTTTCAACGCAAAACCTGGCTGCGCGCCGTGGATGGTATCAGCCTGAATATTCAGCGCGGCAAAACCCTGGGCATCGTCGGTGAGTCCGGTTCCGGCAAGTCCACGCTCGGGCAGGCGATTCTGCGTTTGCTCGACTCCGAAGGCAGCATCCGCTTTCAGGGCCAGGCGCTGGACGACCTGACGCAAAAACAGCTACGACCGTGGCGCAAGAAGATGCAGGTGGTGTTCCAGGACCCTTACGGCAGCCTCAGCCCAAGGATGTCCGTGGCACAAATCATCAGCGAAGGCCTGGAAGTGCACAGCCAGTTGAGCCCTGAAGAATGCAATGCCGAAGTGATCCGGGCACTGAACGAAGTCGGCCTCGACCCGCAAAGTCGCCATCGCTATCCCCACGAGTTCTCCGGGGGGCAGCGCCAGCGCATCGCAATCGCCCGGGCGCTGGTGCTCAAGCCGGCGCTGATCCTGCTCGACGAACCGACCTCGGCGCTCGACCGCACGGTACAGAAACAAGTGGTCGCCCTGCTCCGCCAGCTTCAGGAAAAACACGGTTTGACCTATCTGTTCATCAGCCATGACCTGGCGGTGGTGCGCGCCCTGGCCCACGACATGATCGTGATCAAGGATGGCAAAGTGGTGGAACGCGGCGCCAGCCATGAGGTGTTTGATTCGCCGCAGCATCCGTACACCAAGGAGCTGTTGGCGGCTGCGTTGCTTGGGCAGGCATAATCGGTTGCATTCAGTTAGACCGCGGTGCAGCCATCGCGAGCAGGCTCGCTCCCACAGGAGATTTGTGAACGACGCAGATCAACTGTAGGAGCGGGCTTGCCCCGGGCGGCGCTCCGACGAAGAGGCCGGCACAGGCAATACACAATCAGGATCAAGCCCATGAACACCACCGAAAGCCTCAAGGACTACCAGCGCGTTCGCCTGCTGGCGATCCGCTCGTTGTTCGAGATCATCGAGCAGTCGAGCGAGGGCACGGTGATTGTCGACCGCGATGCCAACATCGTCTGGATGAATGAGCGCTATGCCCGGCGCTTCGGCCTGCAATCGGCGGAAGTTGCGATTGGCAAGCCCTGTGAAAGCGTGATCCCCGGCAGCCTGTTACGTGAAGTGGTGCGCAGCGGCCGGCCGATTTTGCTGGATATGCAAGACACCCCCAAAGAGCCGCTGGTGGTCATGCGCCTGCCGATTCACGATGACGCCGGCATGGTGATCGGTGCCATCGGTTTCGCCCTGTTCGACGAATTGCGCAGCCTGTCGCCGATGCTCAAGCGCTACATGAGCATGCAGGAAGAACTGGCTTCCACCCGCTCGCTGCTGCGGGCACGGCAGACCAAATACAACTTCGCCCATTTCATCGGCACCAGCGCCGCCAGCCTGGAAGTCAAACGCCGCGCCCGGCGCAGTGCGAGTACCGAATCGCCGGTGCTGCTGCTTGGTGAAACCGGTACCGGCAAGGAGTTGCTGGCTCAGGCGATCCACAATGCCTCGCCCCGTGCACACAAGGCGTTTGTCAGCGTCAACAGCGCGGCGATTCCCGAATCGCTGCTGGAGGCCGAATTCTTCGGCACCGCCCCCGGCGCGTTCACCGGTGCCGACCGCAAGGGCCGCGCCGGCAAATTGCAGATTGCCCAGGGCGGCACGCTGTTCCTCGATGAAATCGGCGACATGCCGCTGCCCCTGCAAAGCAAACTGTTGCGAGTGTTGCAGGAAAAGGAATTCGAGCCGGTGGGCTCCAACGAAGTGATCCAGAGCGATGTGCGGGTGATCGCCGCGACCTCTACGGACCTGGAAGCGGCGATCAAACGCGGCGAATTCCGCGCCGATTTGTACTACCGGCTCAACGTGTTGCCGATTCAGGTTCCGCCCTTGCGCGACCGTCTGGATGACGTGCCGGCGCTCAGTGAAGCCATTCTTGAGGAACTGCGCAGCCAGCATGAATTGCACCACGAGGCCCTGGAACTGTTGGGGCAACACGCCTGGCCGGGGAACATCCGGGAACTGCGCAATGTGCTGGAGCGGGCCGCGCTGCTCAGTGATGACTTGCGCCTGACGGCGGCGGACATCCGCGCGGCGATTGGTACGTTCACCCAGGTGGAGCGCGTGGCGCCTTTGACCATCGAGCCGCTTGCCCATGAAACGTTCAGTGCGGCGCGCGAGCGATTTGACCGGCAATTGATTGAAACCACCCTCGCGCAATGCGGGGGCAAGGTGGTGGAAGCGGCAGAGCGGCTGGGGCTTGGCCGGTCGACGCTGTACAAGAAGATGGTGGCGTTGGGGATTGTTTAGTCTTCTTAACGAGACATAAATCTCTATTTGTAGAAAACATTTTCAAGATCAAAAGATCGCAGCCTTCGGCAGCTCCTACAGGGTTTTTCGCGCTTCCCTATAGGAGCTGCCGAAGGCTGCGATCTTTTCAGGCACAAAAAAGTCTCAACAAATAGACAAACACGCCACAAACCCATCTTAAAATTAATTTATACCCTTATATTTCAACAACTTAACCATCTGGCACAAAACTAGCTATACGCCTCTCCTACCAGGCTTCACCCAACAAAAATAACAACCCAGGAGACACACCATGAGTGTGATCATTGCCTTGGCAGCCCTCGCGCTGCTGATGCTGGCTGCCTACCGTGGCTACAGCGTTATCCTTTTTGCCCCGATTGCCGCCCTCGGCGCTGTTCTGCTCACCGATCCTTCCGCTGTCGCCCCTGCTTTCACCGGGGTGTTCATGGAAAAAATGGTCGGTTTCATCAAACTGTATTTCCCGGTTTTCCTGCTCGGCGCGGTGTTCGGCAAGCTGATCGAACTGTCCGGTTTCTCGCGCTCCATCGTCGCGGCGGCGATTCGCCTGCTCGGCACCCGCCAGGCGATGCTGGTGATCGTGCTGGTCTGCGCCTTGCTGACCTACGGCGGCGTGTCGCTGTTTGTGGTGGTGTTCGCGGTCTATCCGTTTGCCGCCGAAATGTTCCGCCAGAGCAACATCCCCAAGCGCCTGATTCCGGCGACCATTGCCCTCGGTGCGTTCTCGTTCACCATGGACGCCCTGCCCGGCACCCCGCAGATCCAGAACATCATCCCCAGCACGTTCTTCAACACCACCGCGTGGGCGGCGCCGTGGCTGGGGTTGATCGGCACAATCTTCGTGTTCTGTGCCGGCATGCTGTTTCTCCAGCGTCAGCGCAACAAGGCCCAGCGTGCCGGTGAAGGCTATGGTTCTGACCTGCGCAACGAGCCGGAAACCGCCGCCGACCTCAAGCTGCCCAACCCGTGGCTGGCACTCTCGCCACTGCTGGCGGTGGGCATCATGAACCTGCTGTTCACCCACTGGATTCCGCAGGTGTATGGCAAGACCCACAGCCTCGCGCTGCCGGGCATGGCCGCGCCGGTGACCACGGACATCGCCAAGCTCACGGCGATCTGGGCGGTACAGGCAGCCTTGCTGGTCGGCATCCTCATGGTGCTGGCGTTCGGCTACAAGGCGATCAGCCGCAAGCTCGCCGAAGGCAGTAAAAGTGCGGTCAGCGGTGCCTTGCTGGCGGCGATGAACACCGCCTCGGAATACGGTTTCGGCGCGGTGATCGCGTCCTTGCCGGGTTTTCTGGTGCTGGCCGACTGGCTCAAGAGCATCCCCAACCCACTGGTCAACGAAGCGATTACCGTGACCCTGCTGGCCGGCATCACCGGTTCCGCCTCGGGCGGCATGAGCATCGCGCTGGCGGCGATGTCCGAGCAGTTCATCAGCGCCGCCCATGCGGCGAACATTCCGCTGGAAGTGCTGCACCGGGTCGCCGCCATGGCCAGCGGTGGCATGGACACCCTGCCGCACAACGGCGCCGTCATTACCCTGTTGGCGGTCACCGGGCTGACCCACCGCGAAGCTTACAAAGACATTTTCTGTATTACGCTGATCAAGACCCTGGCGGTTTTCGTAGTGATCGGCACCTTCTACGCCACTGGCATTGTGTGAGGTATTCATGACGACTCTTTCGGGCAAGACCGCACTGGTCACCGGTTCCACCAGCGGCATCGGCCTGGGGATAGCCCTCAGCCTGGCCAAGGCCGGGGCCAATCTGATCCTCAACGGCTTTGGCGATGCATCCAAGGTGATTGCCGAGGTCGAACAGTTCGGCGGCAAGGTCGGCCATCACCCGGCCGATGTCAGCGATCCGGCACAAATTGCCGACATGATCGCCTACGCCGAGCGCGAATTCGGCGGCGTCGACATCCTGGTCAACAACGCTGGCATTCAACACGTGGCAGCGGTGGATGAGTTTCCGGTAGAGCGCTGGGATTCGATCATCGCCATCAACCTGTCGTCGGTGTTCCACAGCACCCGTTTGAGCCTGCCAGGCATGCGCGCCAAGGGCTGGGGCCGGGTGATCAACATTGCTTCGGTGCATGGCCTGGTCGGCTCGGTGGGCAAGTCAGCCTATGTCGCCGCCAAGCACGGAGTGATCGGCTTGACCAAAGTGGTCGCGCTGGAAACCGCGACCACCCAGATCACCTGCAACGCGATTTGCCCAGGCTGGGTATTGACGCCGCTGGTGCAGAAGCAGATTGATGATCGTGCCGCCAGGGGGGTTGACCCGCAGCAGGCGCAGCATGATTTGCTCGCTGAAAAGCAGCCATCGCTGGAGTTCGTGACACCGCCGCAACTGGGTGAGCTGGTGCTATTTTTGTGTAGCGAAGCCGGCAGCCAGGTGCGTGGCGCGGCGTGGAATGTTGATGGTGGTTGGTTGGCGCAGTGATCAGCCGCTAAACCCCTGTGGCGAGGGGGCTTGCCCCCGTTCGGCTGCGAAGCAGTCGTAAATTCAATACTCGCGGTATATGAATTGAAATCGGGGGGAAGTTTTTGGGGCGGCTTCGCCACCCAACGGGGCGGTGCGGCGATCCGACAAGCCCCCTCGCCACACAAGCTCCCTCGCCACTAGAGCCTGCTCCACATCAGCCTGTGTGAAGGCATAAAAAAGAAGAGGCAAACCATGTCCGACATCCTCTGGCAACCTGACGCCAAACGCATTGGCAAGACCCGCATGGAGGCCTTCCGGCGTTTCATCAATCAGCGGCATCACCTAAAAATTGACGACTACCCTGCCCTGCACCAATGGTCCGTCGAGCAACGCCCGGACTTCTGGCAGGCCATCGTCGAATTCTTCGACATCCGCTTCCACGAGCAACCCGACGCGGTGCTGCTCGAAGGCCCGCAGATGCCGAGCGCCCAGTGGTTCCCCGGCGCAACGCTGAACTTTGCCGAACACCTGCTGCAGCGTCGCGATGATGCGATCGCCGTGATAGCCGTTGGCGAAAACGGTCTGCGTGAACATTTGACCTGGGCCGAGCTCGCGGAACATGTCGCCGGCTTTCAAAACGGGCTGATAGCGGCCGGTGTCAGGGTTGGCGACCGGGTCGCCGCCTGCATGCCCAACACCTGGCAGACACTGGTGGCCATGCTCGCCACCACCAGCCTTGGCGCAATCTGGTCCTGCTCTTCCCCGGACTTCGGCACCCAAGGGGTGGTTGACCGTTTCGGCCAGATCGAACCGAAAGTGCTGGTGACCTGCGCCGGCTATCGCTACGCCGGCAAGGAAATCGACCAGACCGCCAAGGTCAACGAAATCCTCGAGCGCCTGCCGTCGTTGCAGCAGTTGATCATCGTGCCCTATGCGCGGCCGCACACGCGGATCGAACACTTCCACACCCCGGCCAACGTGACGCTGTGGAACGATTTCTATGAACCTGGCGGCGAGCCGGATTTCGTCCCCGTGCCCTTCGCCCATCCGCTGTACATCCTCTACTCCAGCGGCACCACCGGCGTGCCCAAATGCATCATCCACAGCACCGGCGGCGTACTCCTGCAACACGTCAAGGAACATGGCCTGCACTGCGATCTCGGCCCCGGCGAGCGCCTGTTCTACTACACCACCTGCGGCTGGATGATGTGGAACTGGCTGGTGTCGGCATTGGCAGTCAGCAGTGCGGTGGTGCTGTATGACGGCTCGCCGTTCCACCCCGACCCGCAACGCTTGATCGACCTGATCGACGACGAGGGCATCAGTGTCTTTGGCACCAGCCCCAAATACCTCGCGACCCTGGAAAGCAGCGGTATCAAGCCCCGGGAAAGCCATGACCTGGGCAGCCTCAAGATGCTGCTATGCACCGGCTCGGCGCTGTCGCCGCACAGTTACGACTTCGTCTATCGCGACTTCAAGGCTGACGTGTGTCTGGCCTCGATGTCCGGTGGCACCGACATCGTCTCCTGCTTCGTCAACGGCAACCCTGTGTCGCCGGTCAGGCGCGGCGAAATCATGGGCAAGAGCCTGGGCATGGCCGTCGAAGTGTGGAACGACGCCGGCCAACCGGTGATCGGCGAAAAAGGCGAGCTGGTCTGTACCCGCCATTTCCCGGCAATGCCCGTGGGTCTGTGGCACGACCCCGATGGCGAAAAACTGCGCAAATCCTATTTCAGCCTGTTCCCCGGCGTCTGGGCCCAAGGTGATTACGCCGAACAACTGCCCCATGGCGCAATGATGATCCACGGTCGCTCCGATGCCGTGCTCAACCCCGGGGGCGTGCGCATCGGCACGGCGGAAATCTATCGTCAGGTGGAGAAAGTCCCGCAGGTGCTCGACAGCGTGGCCATCGGTCAGCAGTGGCAGGATGACGTGCGGGTGGTGCTATTCGTACAGTTGCGCGACGGGGTCGAACTGGACGAGGCGCTGCAACAGCAGATCCGCCAGACGATTCGCGACAACACCACGCCACGCCATGTGCCGGCGAAGATTGTCGCGGTCACCGACATTCCCCGGACCATCAGTGGCAAAGTCGTTGAGTTGGCGGTGCGCAATGTGGTGCACGGGCAGAAAGTGAAAAACACCGATGCCCTGGCCAATCCCGAAGCGCTGGAACAGTACCGAAACAGGCCCGAACTCCAGGATTGAAATAGGGTCACCTGTAGGAGCGAGCTTGCTCCGGGCGGCGATCCGACGATAAACCTGAGAGCGCCGCGGAGCACCTGCCAACCAGCGTTATCGTTTACGACCATCGCGAGCAAGCTCGCTCCTACAGTGCCCTGTGTCGCCTTCGAATCAACCTGTGTCTGCCACCTGTGCAAGAATAGACGCCTGCTATAGCGAATTGGCGCAGGACTCCCGGATGAACGCAACACCAACCGCCAGCGATGCCCAGGCCTTGATCGCCCGAATCGACTGGGCAAGCAGCCCGCTGGGCGCGGCCAGCACCTGGCCACAAAGCCTGCGAACCGCCGTGGACATCGTGATTCACTCACCGATGCCGATGTTGCTGCTATGGGGCCCGCAACTGACGCAGATCTACAACGACGGCTTCGCCCTGCTCAGCGGAAGCAAACATCCACACGCTTTCGGCCAACCGACACACCTGATCTGGCCAGAGTTGAAAGACTTTACCGACCCGATATACAGCGCCGTCCTGCAAGGTCAGGTGCGAACCTACAGCGAGCAGCGCTTCACCCTGCAACGTGAGGGCCGGGAGACTGACTTCTGGCTCGACCTGACCTACAGCCCGATCCGTGACGAAAGTGCCGAGGTGGCCGGGATCCTGGTCACCGCCATCGAAACCAACGAACGCCGGCGCATCGCCCTCGAACTCGAACAGCGCTCGGCGGCCAGCCTCAAGGCCCAGCGTGAAACCGAGGAGCGCCTGCAACTGGCCCTCGCTGCCAGCGATGCGGTCGGCACCTGGGACTGGGACATCAGCGAGGACCGTTTCATCGCCGATGCGAATTTTGCCCAACTGCACGGCATCGATCCGGCCATGGCCAGCCAGTTGCCGATCAGCGAGTACCTGCACGGCGTACACCCGCAAGACCGCGCCCTGATCGCCCGCAGCATCAAGCATTGCATCACCCACGGCACTGAGTACGCCGAGGAGTATCGCCTGCTGCAAACCGACGGCCAGATGCGCTGGGTGTTTGCCCGCGGTCGCTGCTACAAGGATCACCACGGCCGGCCGATGCGCTTCCTCGGCGCCGCCCTGGACCTGACCGAACGCAAACACACCGAACAGGCCCTGCGTCAGAGCCAGACCGAGCTGCAACTGATCATCAACGCCATGCCGGTCCTGATCAGCTACGTCGACCACGAAGAACGCTTTCGCCTGAACAATGCGGCGTACCTCGACTGGTACGGCCTGACGCCGCAAGAGCTTTACGGGCTTACCATTCTTGAAGTGCTCGGCGAAGAAGCCTATGCGCTATGCGTCCCGTACATCACTGAGGCACTGTCCGGCCGGCCCTGCAGTTTCAGCATCAGCACGCCACACCGCGACGGCAGCATCCGCCAGGCCTTGATGAATTACCTGCCACGCCACGGCGCAGACGGCGCGGTAAACGGTTTCTACATCTTCGTGATCGATGAAACCGAAAGCAAAAAGACCGAAGAAGCCCTGCGCAACCTGAACGAAACCCTTGAGGAACGGGTTGCCGCCCGCACCCGCCAACTGGCCGAGACCAACGAGCGCCTGCAGAATGAGATGTTCGAACGCGAGCGTGCCGAAGACACCTTGCGCCATGCCCAGAAAATGGATGCGGTCGGCCAGCTTACCGGCGGCATCGCCCATGACTTCAACAACATGCTCACCGGAATCATCGGCAGCCTCGACCTGATGCAGCGCTACATCGCCGACGGTCGTATCAGCGAGATCGGCCGATTCACCGAGGCGGCAGTGTCCTCGGCCAACCGTGCCGCCGCCCTCACCCATCGCTTGCTGGCGTTCTCCCGGCGGCAGTCGCTCAACCGCAAGCCGCTGAACCCCAACGAGTTGATTCACTCGCTCGAAGACCTGTTCCGTCGCACCAAGGGCGACCACATCGCACTCAAACTGCAACTGGCCGAAGACATCTGGCGGATCAGCACGGATGTCAGTCAGTTGGAAAACGCCTTGCTCAACCTGGTGATCAACGCCCGGGACGCCATGCCCGATGGCGGCGTGCTGCAGATCGAAACCGCCAATGTGTACCTCGACGGCAGCGACATCACGACCCTGGAACCGGTCAAGGCCGGCGATTACGTGATGATTACCGTCAGCGACAACGGCGCCGGCATGACGCCCTTGGTGCTGGCCAAGGCATTCGACCCGTTCTTCACCACCAAGCCCATTGGCCAGGGTACCGGCTTGGGCTTGTCGATGATTTACGGTTTCGCCCAACAATCGGGGGGCCACGTCAGTCTGTTCAGCCTGCCCGAACGGGGCACCAGCGTGCGTTTGTACCTGCCGCGCCTACATTCGGTCGAGCCGGAAAAAGCCCTGTCGCCCCCCATCGGTGAGGCACCGGCGGCAATTGCCGGCGAAACCGTGATGCTGGTCGAGGACGATGCGGCGGTGCGCATGCTGGTACTGGACCTGCTCAAGGAGCTCGGTTACCGCGCCCATGAAGCCGAAGATGCCAAGGGTGCCCTGCCGGTTCTGGAATCAGACCTGCGGGTGGACCTGCTGGTGACCGACGTCGGGTTGCCGGGCATGAACGGCCGGCAACTGGCAGAAATCGCCCGCCAGCACCGCCCCGAACTGAAAGTACTGTTCATGACCGGTTATGCGGAAATCGCCGCCGAGCGCCAGGGTTTCCTCGAAGAAGGCATGGACATGGTGGCCAAACCGTTTTCCATCGACCTGCTGGCCAATAAGATTCGCACGATGATCGGTCAACCGCACTGACTTGAGGCATAATCGCGCGCCCCCGCTGCCACCCATATAGCCGCCCACATAGCCACCACCGTTGCAAGGTACCGCCCATGAAAGCTCAAGCCCGCCATATTCTGGTGAAAACCTCGGAAGAAGCCGAGCAGCTCAAACAACGCATCGCCAAGGGTGAAGCGTTCGATGTCCTGGCCAAGAAGTACTCGACCTGCCCCTCGGGCAAGCGCGGCGGTGACCTCGGTGAAGTACGCCCGGGGCAGATGGTCGGCGTGATCGATGCGGTAATCTTCAAGAAACCGCTACGGGTGGTGCATGGGCCGATCAAGAGCAAGTTCGGCTATCACCTGGTACAGGTGTTTTACCGGGATTGAGGGTTTGGTCTCAGGGCCTTGTGGCGAGGGAGCTTGCTCCCGCTCGACTGCGCAGCAGTCGCAAATTCTGTGCATGCGGTGTGTCAGGCAGATCATACCCGGAAGGTATTGGGGCCGCTTCGCGGCCCAGCGGGAGCAAGCTCCCTCGCCACAGATAATGCATTTCAATCCCTGGGGATCAGCGCCCCCGGCACCTGAATCACCCGGCTCGCCAACCGATGCCCGGCCTCGGCGGCGTCCACCGGACTGCCGCCCGTGAGCCGCGAAGCCAGATACGCCGCACTGAACGAATCCCCCGCCGCCGTAGTGTCCACCACCCGCTCGACTTTCTGTGCTGGCACCTCGAATGACTCGCCATCACAACGAATCAGGCAAGCTTGGGCGCCGCGCTTGAGTACCACTTCCGGCGTACCGATCTGATCGTAAGCGGCAAACACCGCTTCGCAGTCGGCATAGCCAAACAACGCCTGTTCGTCATCCACCGTCAGCAACGCCAGGTCGATATACGGCAGCACACGGCGATACGCCGCCCGAGCCTCCTCGACCGACGCCCACAGCCGTGGCCGGTAGTTGTTGTCGAACACGATTCGCGCATCGCGCTGGCGGGCTTCGATCAGGGTGTTCAGCAACTTTTCCCGGCCTTGCATGCCGAGTACCGCCAGGGTGATGCCGCTGAAGTACAGCACGTCGTAATCCGGCAGCGCCGCAAGGATCGGCGCGGCGGCCGGGGTGGTGAAGCAATCGCGTACCGCCGCTTCATTGCGCCAGTACAGAAAGCGCCGCTCGCCGACCGCGTCGGTCTGGATGCAATACAAACCCGGCAGACGTCCCGGCAGGCGCTGAACCATACCGAGCCCGATATTTTCCGCCGCCCAACTCTGGCACATCGCGTCGCTGAAACTGTCATCGCCCAAGGCGGTGACGTAATCCACGGTGCCGCCCTCGCCCAGTTCCCGGGACAGGTACACCGCCGTGTTCAAGGTGTCGCCACCGAAGCTCTGTTGCAGGCTGCCGTCGGCGCGATGCTGCAACTCGATCATGCATTCGCCGATCAGGGCGATGCGTGGAGTGTTGGGGCCGAGGGTGTTGATGGTGTTCATTGTTGTGGGGGTCTCTGGTGTTTCGGTGTTGTCTGGTCGGGCCTCTTCGCAGGCAAGCCGGCTCCTACAGGGGAACGCATTCCAATGTAGGAGCCGGCTTGCCGGCGAAGGCAGCACCTCGGTCTCAAGTCTTAGAAACAGGTTTCCATGGTCTCGATGACGTTCAGTTGCTCATCCACCAGACACCCGACACGCCACTTGTCGAACGTCAGGCACGGGTGCGAAGTGCCGAACGAAATGATGTCGCCCACCCGCAGATCAACCCCTGGCGCAACGGTCATGAACGCATGCTGGTCCATCACCGCGGTCACCTTGCACGCACTCACATCATCGCCTTTGGCCGGCACCACCCCCGCTTTGTACCGCAACAACGGCACCGGCAAGCCCGCGTCGTAGGCCACGTCGCGCTTGCCCAGGGCAATCACCGCAAACCCCGGCTCCGGCAACGACTGCACGTGCGCCCACACTTCCAGCGCCGGGCGCAGGCCTTCGTGCAGATCGCTGCGACGGTCGAGCACGCAGCACTGCGCTTCCTTGTAGATGCCATGGTCGTGAGCCACGTAACTGCCGGGACGCAGCACGCTGAGGAAACGTCCACCGGCGTTCTGCGCTTCGAAGGATTCGGCAATCAGGTCATACCAGGCCGAGCCCGACGCGGTGATGATCGGCTTGGCAATGGCGAAGGCGCCGCTGTCCTGCAACTGCACCGCCAGGCGCACCAATGACGCGGCGAAATCGCGGATACCGGTCACGGCGTGATCACCATGGATCACGCCCTCGTAGCCTTCAATCCCGGTCAGGGCCAGGGCCGGTTGCGCGGCGATGGCCTTGGCCAAATCGAGCACTTGCTGCTCGCTGCGGCAACCGCAACGACCTCCGACTACGCCGTACTCGATCATCACGTTCAGGCGCACGCCACGGGAGGCGAAATAGGCGCCGAGGTCGGCGACGTTGTCCGGATGATCGACCATGCAATAGAAATCGAACGTCGGGTCGGCCAGCAGGTCGGCGATCAACGCCATGTTCGGCGCGCCGACCAACTGGTTGGCCATCAGCACACGACGCACGCCATGGGCGTAGGCGGCACGGGTTTGCGTCGCGCTGGCCAGGGTGATGCCCCAGGCACCGGCGTCCAGTTGGCGTCGGAACAGCGCCGGGGTCATGCTGGTTTTGCCATGGGGCGCCAGTTCCGCGCCGCTGTTGCTGACGAAGTCCTGCATCCAGCGAATGTTGTGTTCCAGTGCCTCGCGGTGCAGCACCAGCGCGGGCAGGCTGACGTCACGCACCAGGCTGGCACCGATCGGGGCAGCGCCTTTGTCCACGTTGGCAGTATGGGGGGAAGAAGGCATGGTCGAACTCCTCGTTCACGCGGCCGCTGGCAGCCGCTGTTATTCGTTGATGCGACGGGCCAGGCTGTTGGCGCTGTCGATCAGCACCCGGCGGTAGTCATTGTAGTTTTTCTTGGCATCGGCCCGTGGAGCGACGATGCACAGGGTCGCGATGGCCACGCCGCCAGGGTCTTTGACGGGTGCGGCGAAGCAATGGGTAAAGGTGTCGGCGACGCTATCGAAAGAAAAAAATCCATCGATCCCGGCCTGACGGATTTCCTTGAGAAACTGTTCCAGCGGCAAACGTTCGCCGTCGGGCAGGATGAAGTCGTCGTGGTCGATCAGGTCGACGATTTCCTCGTCACTCAGGTGCGCCAGCAACAGGCGCCCGGACGCCGTCCAGGGGATGGGCGCGTTCTCGCCGATATCCGAGGAAATGCGGAAGTGCCGCTCCCCCTCCTTCATCAGCGCAACGGTGTATTTGCGTCCGTTGAGCAGACACATCTGCGCCGTTTCATGGGTCTGGCTGACGATTTCCTGCAGGGCGTGATCGGCTTCACGGGTCAGGTCGAAATGGCGCAAGTGGGCCTGGCCGAGAAAGTACAATTGACGACCGAGGTAGACATGACCGTCCTTGCCCACCGGTTCCAGGATCCGCCGTTCCAGCAGCGAAGCCACCAGTTCGTAGACCGTGGATTTGGGGCTGCCGATGCCGTTGGCAATGTCGTTCGGGCGCAGGGGCTGGCCGATCTCCTTGAGGAAGTCGAGGATATCGAACGCCCGGTCCAGACCGCGTGCCCGGCGCTTGATGGTGTCTTCGGTCATTTCAGTGGTTTCCATTCAAAGTCGCCCGTAGGAGCTGCCGCAGGCTGCGATCTTTTGATCTTGCCTTGGCAGCCCCATAAAAAACGCCAGAAGATCGCAGCCTTCGGCAGCGCCTACAAGAGCAACCGCCGATCAAGCCTTTTTCTTGTACGCAATGCAGTCGATCTCCACCTTGCAGTCGACCATCATGTTCGCCTGCACGCAGGCCCGCGCCGGGGCATGTTCCGGTTTGAAGTATTCGGAGAACACCTTGTTGAAGCTCCAGAAATCCCGCGGGTCTTCCAGCCACACGCCGGTGCGTACCACGTCTTCGAGGCCATAACCGGCTTCCTCAAGGATGGCGATCAGGTTCTTCATGGTCTGATGAGTCTGCTCGACGATGCCTCCGACAATGATCTCGCCATCCAGCGCCGGCACCTGGCCGGACACGTGCAGCCAGCCATCGGCTTCGACAGCACGGGCAAAAGGACGGGGCTGACCGCCGCCGGCGGTGCTGCCGGTGCCGTAACGAGTAATGCTCATGGGGGGTTCTCCTGCTTTGAAAATGACATTAAAAGCGAGTGCTTTTGAGAAATTCCGCCAGTCGTGGCGATTGCGGGCGCTCGAACAGGTCCTTGGCCGGCCCCTGCTCTTCGATACGCCCCTGATTCATGAAAACGATCTTGTCTGAAACCTCGAAGGCGAAGCGCATTTCGTGGGTCACCAGCAGCATGGTCATGCCGTCTTCGGCCAGGCCCTTGATCACGCTCAGCACTTCGCCGACCAGTTCCGGGTCCAGGGCCGAGGTCACTTCGTCGAACAGCATCAGGCTCGGGTTCATGGCGATAGCGCGGGCAATCGCCACGCGCTGCTGCTGACCGCCAGACAACTGACCGGGAAAGTGATCGCGACGTTCCAGCAGGCCGACGCGCTCCAGCCATTTCTCGGCCAGGACCACGGCCTCGTCCTTGTGCAGTTTCTTGACCTTGAGCAGACCCAGGGTGACGTTCTGCAACGCAGTCAGGTGCGGAAACAGGTTGAACTGCTGGAACGCCATGCCGGTCATGGCACGATGACGGGCAATGACTTTTTCCGGGTGGCGAATGCGTTTGCCGTTGACCTCGTCATAACCAATGGATTCGCCGTCGAGCAGGATCTGCCCGCCCTGGAACTCTTCGAGCATGTTCACGCAGCGCAGCAGCGTGGTCTTGCCCGAGCCGCTGGAACCGATCAACGTCACCACATTGCCGCGCTGCATCGTCAGATCGACGCCCTTGAGCACTTCGAGCTGGTCGTAACGCTTGTGCAGGCCGCGAATATCCAGCAGCGGTTGGCCGTTTTGTGCATGGGTTTGAGTCTGAGTCATGGCAAAGCCACCCGCTTTTCAATGTGCCGGCCGAGTAACTCGATGCCGTAGTTGATGACGAAGAACAGGAATCCGGCGAACAGGTAAAACTCCAGGGTCATGAAGGTCCGGGCGATGATCTGCTGGGTGCTGAGCAGCAACTCGGCGACGCCGATCACCGACAACAGGGTCGAGGCCTTGACGATCTCGGTCGACGAATTGACCCAGGTCGGCAGAATCTGCCGCAGCGCCTGGGGCAACAGCACGTAGCCGAGGGCCTGGTAGAACGTCAGGCCGATGGCCTTGCTCGCCTCCATCTGCCCAAGCGGCAAGGCCTGCAAGGCCCCGCGCACGATCTCGGCAACATGGGAGCCGCAGAACAGCGTCAGCCCCAGCGCACCGGCCTGGAACGCACTGATCTGCCAGCCCAGCGCCGGCGCCATGTAAAAGCACGCCAGCACCAGCACGAACACGGGCGTGCCGCGAATCACATCGACATAAAAACGAAACGGTGCGCGCATCCAGAATTTGCCGTAGGTCAGCACCAGCCCGGCGACGACGCCAACCAGCGTGCCGAGCAAAATCGCCAGCACCGACACCTGCACGCTGGTCAGAAAGCCTTGCCACAGCACTTCCCGCGCCACCCACAACTCATGCAACCAACTGGGGGATTCGTACATGGGGCCTCCTATCGGCGAATCGCCAGACGCTGTTCGAGGTAACGCAGCATCATGGCAATCAGGTAACAGGCCGCCACATAAAGCGCCGTGGTCACCAGCCAGGTTTCAATCACCCGATAGCTCTCGACATTGATCTTGCGCGCGTAATAGGTCAGCTCCGGTACGGCAATCGCCGCCGCCAGCGAGGTGTCCTTGAACAGCGAAATGAAGTTGTTCGACAGGGCCGGCAACACATTGCGCAGCATCACCGGCACGGTGACGTAGGCCTTGACCTGCCACTCGCCCAGGCCAATGGCCAGCCCGGCTTCGCGCAGGCCCTTGGGAATGCTCAGCAAACCGCCGCGGAACACTTCGGTCAGGTAGGCCCCGGCGTACAGCGACAGGGTGATGATGAACGAGGGAATCTTGTCCAGGCGTATCCCCAGGCTCGGCAACGCAAAGTAGATCAACAGAATCAACACCAGGATCGGCGTGTTACGAATCACCGTGACATACACCGACGCCAGCACCCGCAATGCGCGATGCCTGGACAGCAAGGCAAACGCCATCATCAGGCCGATCACGCAGCCGATGGCGATCGACACCAGCGCCAGTTCAAGGCCCATACCGAGCCCCGCCAGCAAGGTGTCGAAATCGCGCCAGACGGCGGCAAAATTCAACTGATAGTTCATGGTCAGCAGTACCTTGAGCGGGGCGACTCAAATCGCCCCGCTCTCACGCAATCATTTGAATTCGACTGGAAAGCCAATCGCCGGCGTTGGCAGATCCACACCGAACCACTGTTTGAACGAAGCCGCGTAAGTCGGGAACTCAACGCCGGTCATGGCTTCATGCAGGGTGGTGTTGACGAAATTCAGCCAGTCCTGATCGCCGCGCTTGACCGCGCACGCATAGGTCTGCGGGCTCCAGGCATAGGCCGGGCTGCGATAACGGCCGGGGTTCTGCACCATCAGGTACTTCACCGAAGACTGATCAGTGGCCGCCGCGTCGGCGCGGCCGGAGTTCACGGCCTGGTACATCAAGTCCACGCTGTCGTACTGATCGACCTTGGCCTTGGGCAGCGCCTGGTGCACCAGTTCTTCGGCGTAGACATTTTGCAGCACCGCCACGGTGATGCCGTCACCCGCGGCTTTCATGTCGTCGATTTCCTTGTACTTGCTGTTGGCTGGCAGCAGCAGGCCGACGCCTTCTCGGTAGTACGGCAGAGTGAACGCCACTTGCTGGGCACGGCTGGCCGTCACGGTGATGAACTGGCAGCTCATGTCGACCTTGTCGGTCAGCAGGTTGGGGATACGCGCGTCGGACGACTGCACCACGAACTCGACCTTGCTCGGGTCGTTGAACAGCCCCTTGGCCACCATGCGCGCGATATCGATATCAAAGCCTTGCAACTTGCCGTCGGCGCCCTGGAAGTGCCACGGCGCGTTGGTGCTGCCGGTGCCTACAATCAGTTTGCCGCGGGCCAGGACGCTGTCGAGCTTGCTGTCCGCCGCTTGAGCGATACCCACGACAGAGGCCGAAGCCGCGAACAGAAAAACACACGCTTTAAATAAGGAAGGTCGGCGATGCATGGCAAGCACTCCAAGGCTAGTTTATTCCGCTATACCGGAACATATTGTGTAACAACGGAATAGACAGCAGAAAGTGTGCCACAGGATATGGGCGCAATCCTGGGGGAATTGAAAAGTGTTTTGAATCAGATGGATGCGCGTAAGCGCGAAGAAGGTGTTACGAAAGGGACAATTGAATGAACGCTACCGTTGGCCACAACGCACGGGTACTTGCACCACAGTTGAAGGTGTAACGATTTAAAATCTGGCGTTTGATCTACTCATGCGTCAGTACCGGTAGGCAATGAGCAATAACCAAAGATAAAACTTGTAGGAGCAAAGCTTGCTCCTACAGGGACCCGCCAGGCTGTTTATCGTCCGGCAAAGCGCAACCGCGACAACATGCGCAGATCGCCATCGAGGTAATAATCATCGGTCCAGCTGTCATCTAGAGCCAACGGCCGGACCTGCTTGAGCGAGAGTTTTTTTGCGAAGTAGCGGAACCGGTAATGCTCGTAAAAGCGCAGCAGTTCCAGCCCATAACGATCGGCCAGGTCGGTGTCGCCACGGATGATCAGGTAGTTCTCGTCATTGCCGTTACTGGCCGCTTCACTGAGGTTGTGGCTGCCGCTGATGATCGTCGGTGAGTCGCTGGTGAAATCGACGACGATGGCTTTGGTATGCACCAGCAGGTTGCCCTTCTGGCCTTTCATGTTTTCCTTGAGCCAGCCTTCCAGGCCGGTGTTGAGCAGCGCGGTGGCGGCAAATTGGGCGGTGCGGTCGGCGTGAAAACCGGTGATGCGGCTGACGGTGTTTTGCAGGCCGTAACGCAAAATGTCGTCGTTGGGCTGGCCGAGCAACGCATTGAGCACTTCGTCCGGCAAGGCAAAGGCGGTGACAAATAGCAGGTCTTTTTTGGCCGCGTCGATGATCTCGACGAACTCACGCAAGTCGCCCTGGCCCGAGCGCGGTGAGAAGCCGGCGAACAGCGCCTGGTCCGGCTGCATCGGATTGTTTTCCGTGAGCCATTGCCGTGTGGCACCGACGTCCGCCGGTGCGGCCCAGACCTGCTCGAAGGTTTGCAGATAGCTGGCGCCGACCTGAGCATCGTCCAACACATGCACCACGTTGGCCTGACGATAAACGCCGTTGGGGGTGAAATTGGTGCTGCCACAGAGTACCGCTTCGGGCTGATGCTGTCCCGCTGCGTCGAGCCGGCTCAGGACCATGAACTTATTGTGAAAAATGTTATGCGTGACTCGCCCGCGCTTGTTCGCCGCAGGGATTTTTTCCAGGCTGGCTTCGTTCATTGCCGTGGTGTCTTCGTCCGGTTGGGCGTGGTACAGAACCCGAAGCTTTACGCCGCGCTCAAAGGCGGCGTTCACCGCATCGACGATCACCTGCAACTGGTACTCATAGATCGCGATGTCCAGCGCCCACTGACCATCCTCGGCCCGTTCGATGAACCCCAGCAAGCGTGCGAGCAGACCGTTTTCCAGCCATTGTCGCGGGGCGTCGGGCCATTCTTCGATGGGCAGTTTCTTGTTGGCGCTGAGCAGCGCATCAACGTCGGCGAACTTGCGCTGGAATGCCTGACTGGCGGCCACAGCCCGGTTGAAGATGACGCTCTGGCCCGCTGGCAGGCCATTGTCCGTGGTGAGCGTCACTTCCAGAAATTCACCCAGCTGTGGCGCATCGGCGGTGCCATAGGCCAGATGAACCCGATAATGGATTGTCACACCCGGATTGACCGCGTAATCGGCCCAGCGAAATCTCTGCAACGGAGCGATATCGCTGGGCGTGGCGTGAAACTCGGGGAAGGTATGGTCCTTGTCCGGGAACGTCAGGCTATTGAACAGAAACATCCAGGGTTTGCTGCCCTGCTGTTTTTCAATGGCAAAACCCAACAGGCCAATGCGACGGGATTCGGCCAGGTCCATGGCCAACAGCACGCCGTTGGTGCCAGCGTAAGCCTTGACGCGAAAATCGCCCTGTTCATTGCGGGCCAGAACGCGCATGGGTCACTCCTGTGAAGATCAAAAGATCGCAGCCTTCGGCAGCTCCTACCCCGATTGTGGCACACCCATCATTCGCGGATGCACTCGCTATTCTGTAGGAGCTGCCGAAGGCTCGGGCCGCGTTCGGACGATCTTTTCGGCTACAAATCATCGATATGCTGATAATGCGTTTGCAGTTGATCCGCCAGCACTTTAGCCCGCCCGAGGCGAATCGGCCCGCGCTCGATGTCGATCAGCAGCCCCGGACAATCCAGCGCCGGCAACGTTGACCATTCCTTCATCCGTCCATCGGTCACCAACAATAGCCGTTGCTGTTCTGCCGGAAAGCGCTTTTGCCGTACCGCCAGCCAACGCCCCGCCTCACCCATCGCCGCCAGCATCGGCGTACCGCCGCCGGCACCGAGCCCTTCGAGCCAGTCGCGCAAACCCGCAGAGGCTTTCAACCCTTGCACCTGCCACTTCGGCATATGACCGTTGGCCGTCAGCAAAGCCAAGCGCGCACGCTGTCGATAGGCATCGTCGAACAGTTGCGCCAGCAGGCCCTTGGCATCGCTCAATGCCTGATGACGCCGGGTCGACGCCGAGGCGTCGACGATCACCAGCCATAATTCATGAGGGCTGCGGGTGCGCAGATGAAACCGCACATCGTCGCGCTGACGCGGTCGGCCATTGAGCAAGGTGCCGGGCCAATCGATCGATCCGCTCAGGGCTGCGTGACGCTTGCCCTGTTTACCGCTATCCAGCCGTCCTGCACGGGGTCTGGCATTCGCCCCCGCGTCTGATCGAGGGCGAATGCCTAGGGCTTTTTTGGCCAGCTCGGCACTTCACGTCGAGCGCCGACCGGCAGCGCTTGAGCGGGCATTTCGCCCCACTGGCCCTGACTTTCGCTCGGGTTGGGGTTCTGACTGGAAGGCGGCTGTGCTGCGGGTGATTGGTGCGGCATCGGTGGCGAATGTTCGCGACGACGATGGCGCAAGGCAAACTCGGCGACCGCGTCGATATCTTTTTCGCCAATGGCATTCGCTCCGCGCCAGGCCGCATGAGCCCGAGCTGCGCGTAGCCAGACCAGATCGGCCCGCAGACCATCGACGCCGGCAGCAAAGCAACGCTCGGTGATCTGCGCCAGCGCGGCATCGTCGAGGGGGATGCTCGCCAGTACCGAGCGCGCCTTTTGGCAACGCTCGCGCAGTGCGTGTTGCTGACTTTCCCACTCGGCACAGAACCCTTGTGGGTCGCTGTCGAAATCCAGGCGACGACGGATGATCTGACCGCGCTCGGCGGGTGCGGTATGGCCACTGAGGGCGACGTTCAGACCAAAGCGGTCGAGCAGTTGCGGACGTAGTTCGCCCTCTTCCGGATTCATGGTGCCGATCAGCACAAACTTCGCCGAATGCCGATGGGAAATCCCATCACGCTCGATCAGGTTGGTGCCGCTGGCGGCCACGTCGAGCAGCAGGTCAACGAGGTGATCGGGCAACAGATTGACCTCGTCGACATAGAGCACGCCACCATCGGCCTTGGCCAGTACGCCAGGGGAAAACTGTGCGCGCCCTTCGCCCAGCGCCGCATCGAGATCAAGGGTGCCGACCAGACGCTCCTCGGTGGCACCCAATGGCAATGTGACGAACTGACCGCTGGCCAGCAGGTCCGCCAGACCACGGGCCAGGGTCGACTTGGCCATGCCCCGCGGGCCTTCGATCAGCACGCCGCCGATTTTCGGGTCGATGGCGGTCAGGTACAGGGCCAGCTTCAAATCGTCGGCGCCGACCACGGCGGAGAGGGGAAAGTGCGGGGTGTCGGTCATTGTTCTATCTCAGTCATGGTCGGTGATCTCAGAGGCGCCCCAATCCCTGTAGGAGCGAGCTTGCTCGCGAAGAGGCAATTACATTCAACATAATCGTCGGCTGACAAATTGCCTTCGCGGGCAAGCCCGCTCCTACAGGATTTGCGGTGATTAGCCGTCTTCTTCTATGTCCAGCAACAAATTCTCCAGTGCCTCGCGGTACTCGCCTGGTTCCTTCCACATCCCCCGTTGTTGCGCCTCGAGCATGCGCTCGGTCATGTCGCGCAAGGCATGGGGATTGTGTTCGCGGACAAAATCCCGGGTGTCCGGATCGAGCAAATAGGCATCGGTCAGCAACGCGTACTGGTGATCGTCGATCAGCTGCGTGGTGGCGTCGAAGGCGAACAGGTTATCGACCGTCGCGGCCATTTCGAACGCACCTTTGTAGCCGTGACGCTTAACGCCTTCGAGCCACTTCGGATTGGCCGCCCGGGAACGGATCACTCGGTTCAGCTCTTCCTTCAAGGTGCGAATCTTCGGCAGGTCCGGCTGGCTGTGGTCGCCATGATAGCTGGCCGCGGCCTCGCCTTTCAGGCTTTCCACCGCCGCCAGCATGCCGCCCTGGAACTGGTAGTAATCGTTGGAGTCGAGCAGATCATGCTCGCGGTTATCCTGGTTTTGCAGCACCGCCTGTACCTGGCTCAGGCGCTGGGTGAACTGTTCACGAGCAGCGGTGCCCTCATCAGATCCACCGTAAGCGTAGCCGCCCCAGTTGAGGTAAACCTCGGCCAGGTCCTCGCGGGTCTGCCACAGCCGACCGTCGATGGCGCCCTGCACCCCTGCGCCGTAGGCACCGGGCTTGGCCCCGAAAATCCGCCAGCCGGCCTGACGTCGCGCCGCGTCTTCATCGAGCCCCGTCTGCAGCAAGGCTGCACGCTCGGCGCGCACTTTGGCCGCCAGCGGATTGAGGTCGTCCGGCTCATCGAGGTCGGCCACCGCTTGCACCGCCGCGTCGAACAAGCGAATCAGATTGGCAAAGGCATCGCGGAAGAACCCGGACACACGCAAGGTCACGTCCACCCGCGGACGGTCAAGCAAACTCAGCGGCAGAATCTCGAAATCATCGACCCGCTGGCTGCCGGTGGCCCAGACCGGACGCACGCCCATCAGCGCCATCGCCTGGGCGATGTCATCGCCGCCGGTGCGCATGGTCGCGGTACCCCACACCGACAGACCGAGCTGACGCAAATGATCGCCGTGGTCTTGCAGGTGCCGTTCGAGAATCAGGTTGGCCGACTGGAAACCGATGCGCCACGCCGTGGTGGTCGGCAGGTTGCGCACGTCCACCGAATAAAAGTTGCGCCCGGTGGGCAGCACGTCCAGACGCCCACGACTCGGCGCGCCGCTGGGACCGGCCGGAACGAAGCGACCGCTCAGGGCGTCGAGCAAGCCGCGCATTTCTGCGGGGCCGCAGGCGTCCAGGCGCGGGGCAATGACGTCACGCAAACCATCGATAATGGCTTGTACCTCAATCCAGTCCGCCTCCTGTAGGAGCGAGCCTTTGTGGCGAGGGGGCTTGCCCCCGTTGGACTGCGCAGCAGTCCCTTTTTTTGGGGTCGCTTCGCGACCCAACGGGGGCAAGCCCCCTCGCCACACAAGCCCGTTCCCAGAGGGGATTGGTGTGGTTTGAGCCTCTGTATTCAACGCGTCCGAAATCAACTGTGCGGCGAACAACTCCAGGCGTTCGCGGGTATCCCCCGCTGTGCGCCAAGTCTCGTCGCTGATAAGCAAAAGCAGTTCGGGACGCGGTCCGGTCCAGGGCTCGGCCAGCGCGCAATCCAGTGGGTCGAAGCCCAACGCGAAGGCCTTGGCCAACGCACGCAGCAGGCTCGACTGCGCACCACGGCCATCGCCCCGTGGAATGCGCAACAACGCCAGCAGGGTATCTATACGCAAACGACCGGTGGGCGACTCGCCAAACACATGCAGGCCATCGCGGATCTGCGACTCTTTCAAGTCGCACAGGTAAGTGTCGAGTCGCGGCAACCAGATCGCTGCATCGGCATCGCTGTCGAGCTGCTCGTCCAGCTGCAGTTCGCGGTCGATGTGCGTGTCACGCACCAATTGCAGGATGTCGCGCTGCAACTCGCGGGCGCGGCGCGGATCGAGCAACTGCGCTTCGTAATACTCGTCGGCCAACAGTTCGAGGTTGCGCAGCGGGCCGTAGGTTTCGGCGCGGGTCAGCGGGGGCATCAAGTGATCGATGATCACCGCCTGGGTGCGCCGCTTGGCCTGGGCGCCCTCGCCCGGATCGTTGACGATGAACGGATAGATGTTTGGCAGCGGCCCGAGCAAAGCATCTGGCCAGCAGTTTTCCGACAGCCCCACGCCTTTGCCCGGCAACCATTCGAGGTTGCCGTGCTTGCCGACGTGGATCACGCCGTGGGCGCCGTAGGTGTTGCGCAGCCAGAAGTAAAACGCCAGGTAACCGTGGGGCGGGACCAGGTCCGGGTCGTGATACACCGCGCTCGGGTCGACCTGGTAACCCCGTGCCGGTTGAATGCCGACGAAGGTCAGGCCAAATCGCAAGCCGGCGATCATCATCCGTCCGCTGCGGCACATGGGGTCGTTTTCCGGTGCGCCCCAACGTTCGAGCACCGCCGCGCGATTGGCTTCGGGCAGTGCGTTGAACATCGCCAGATATTCCTCCATCCCCAGGCTTTGCTGGCACGGACGCAGGTCGAGGGTCTCGAGATCGTTGCTGACGCCGCCCAGCAACTGCTGGATCAACGCGGTGCCGCTGTCCGGCAATTCGGCCGGCAACGGATAACCTTCGGCATGCAGCGCCCGCAGAATGTTCAGCGCTGCCGCCGGCGTGTCGAGGCCGACGCCATTACCGATGCGACCGTCGCGGGTCGGGTAATTGGCGAGAATCAAGGCAATGCGCTTCTGTGCATTGGGCACCCGCGCCAGATCGACCCAGCGCCGCGCCAGTTCGGCAACGAAGTCCATACGCGCAGGTGCAGGCCGGTAGCAGACCACATCCGACTGACTGCGCTCACTGCGCCACGCCAGGTCCTTGAAACTGATCGGGCGGCTGATGATGCGCCCGTCCAGTTCCGGCAAGGCAATGTGCATCGCCAGGTCACGAGGACCAAGCCCCTGTTCACTGGCACGCCAACCCGGTTCGTTGTCCTGGGCGCAAATCGCCTGGATCACCGGAATATTGCGACGGAACGGCCGCAGATGCGGCGCTTCGGGACTGGACTGGGCGAAGCCGGTGGTGTTCAGGATCACCGAGACGTTGGCCTCGTCCAGCCAGTCCTCGACCATGGAAAGGCAAGCTGGCTCTTTAAGACTGGCCAGCGCAATCGGCAATGGATTCAACCCCGCCGCCTGTAAACGCTGGCAAAAAACATCAATGAAAGCGGTGTTCGCCGCCTGCAAATGCGAGCGGTAAAACAGCACCGCCGCCACCGGTTGACCCGCGTGCCAGTCGGCTTGCCAGTCGCTCAGCGCGGCAGAATGTTGGTTCGGATGGTAAATCGTCGTACGTGGCAGGGTTTGTGGCTCGCCCCAGGTGTAATCACGGGCCAGCCAGCGGTTGGCCAGGCAGCGGAAGAAGTCCAGGGCGTTGCCCATGCCACCCTGACGCAAAAACTGCCAGAGCCGGTCACGATCCTCGGCGCCGACTGTACTCAGGTCGCTGAGCTCCGGGTCCGGACGATCATCGCCCGGCACCAGAATCACCTGCACACCGCGCTGCGACAGTTCAACCAGGCGTTCGATGCCGTAACGCCAATAGGCGATGCCGCCGTGCAGCGAAATCAGGATCACCCTGGCGTGACGCAGGACTTCGTCGACGTACAAATCGACCGAAGCATGGTTCTGCACCTGCATCGGGTTGGCCAGCCGCACGCTCGGGTAATCGTCGGGCAATTGCTGCGCCGCTTCGGCGAGCAGCGCCAGGCTGGAATCGCCGCTGCACAGGATCACCAGCTCGGCGGGGGTTTGTCCAAGGTCAGCAATGTTGTCATCCGACACGAAACCGCCGGGCTGGGTCCTGAGCAGGTGCATGGCTTACACGCTGAGCAGGGCGCGCAATTGCGCTTCGAGAACCGTGGCGTCCAGTTCCTGGCCGATCAGCACCAAACGGGTGACTCGCGCTTCTTCAGCACCCCACTGGCGGTCGAAGTGCTTGTCGAAACGCGTGCCCACGCCCTGGATCAGCAGGCGCATCGGTTTGTTCGGGACTGCCGCAAAACCCTTGACTCGCAAGATGCCGTGCTGGACCACCAGTTGGGTCAGCGCGTCCATCAGCAGGCTTTCGTCGGCTTGCGGCAATTGGATGGAGATCGAATCGAAGGCGTCGTGATCGTGGTCATCGTGATCGTCGTCGCCATCGTGATGATGGTCATGGTGACTATGACGGCTGTCGATGTGTTCTTCGGAGCCGGCACCCAAGCCGATCAGCACGTCCAGCGGCAGGCGACCGCTGCTGGCTTCGACGATTTTTACCGCTGGCGGCAACTCTTCGGCGACTTCCAGGCGCACACGGGCCAAGTCGGCCGGGTTGATCAGGTCGGTTTTGTTGAGGATCACCAGGTCAGCGCTGGCCAGTTGGTCGGCGAACAGTTCGTGCAGCGGCGACTCGTGGTCCAGGTTCGGGTCGAGCTTGCGCTGGGCGTCGACCTGATCCGGGAACGCGGCGAAGGTGCCGGCGGCCACGGCCGGGCTGTCGACCACGGTGATCACCGCATCCACCGTGCAGGCACTGCGGATTTCTGGCCACTGGAAAGCTTGCACCAGCGGCTTGGGCAGGGCCAGGCCGGACGTTTCGATGAGGATGTGGTCCAGATCGCCGCGACGGGCCACCAGTTCGCGCATCACCGGGAAGAATTCTTCCTGGACGGTGCAGCACAGGCAGCCGTTGGCCAGCTCATAGACACGGCCGTTGGCTTCTTCTTCGGTGCAACCGATTGAGCACTGCTTGAGGATTTCGCCATCAATACCCAACTCACCGAATTCGTTGACGATCACCGCGATGCGGCGACCCTGGGCGTTGTCGAGCATGTGCCTCAGCAGCGTGGTTTTACCCGAACCGAGAAAGCCGGTGACGATGGTGACAGGGAGTTTGGCCAGTGTTTTCATCGGATGCCCTATGGCTATGGTGGCGGGCATACGGGACGACAACCGACAACGCGGACGCGCGTGCCTGAAGAGTTCGCCACCGGATCACCCCGCCCGGTTGAAAGTGAGAATCTGTGACGAGGCAGGTCTCCTGGCTGACGGTGTGCCGGCCTTGAGCCTGGCATTCGCTGCGCCTTCCCGCCGGCCTCATGGATTGAGCCAGCAGTGGCGTGGCAACGAACATCACCGTTCACAGTTGCGGGGGCAGCCGCGGCATCGACCGCGTTCCCTTCTTAGCTTCGGCCAACGCCGAAGAACCTCGAAAGCGCAAGGCTACGCATGGTCTTGGGGCGGGTCAATCGCTGCGCACGCCCTCCCCCGTAGGAGCTGCCGAAGGCTGCGATCTTTTGATCTTGTTTTTAAAAAGCAAAATCAAAAGATCGTCCGAACGCGGCCCGAGCCTTTGGCAGCTCCTACAAAGAGCCGGGCATCACTCAGTTTCAAGTGAGAACCCTTGCCAATTGACGCCCAACCCCCGCCCATGCTCTCCTACGCATCTTGTTACGGGTGCCCTTCACAGGGTGAAACGGGAAACCGGTGAATCATGTGCTTTACTCTTAAGCCATGTCAGTCCGGTGCTGCCCCCGCAACGGTAAGCGAGCGAAGCGTCAGATCCACTGTGCCACTACGGCATGGGAAGGTGGCGCTTGCAGGATCAGGCAAACGCCTGCACCCCTCGTGAGCCCGGAGACCGGCCCGCAACACAAAGTGACCAGTACGATCACTGAACCAACAAACCCGCGGTGGGCGGGCGCTGTTTGAACCTCTGCGTGCTGGTCGCGTGGGGGTTTACATGCGCTCTTATTCCCCGCTGACAGACCAGAGGGAAACGCCATGTCGATCATCAGCAGCGCCGAACACACATCCGCGAGCACCACCTCAACCCTGACCCAACGTCTGGCCGCCGCCGTCTGCGCGTCGATCCTGGGCGCGTGCCTTGTGTATTTCGCCGGTTTCTCGCACATCGAAGCGGTGCACAATGCCGCCCACGATACCCGTCACAGCTCCGCATTCCCGTGCCATTGAGAGCTGTCTACATGATCAAGCGTATTGCGCAAACCGCAGGTTTCACCGGGCTGCTGGCCGCCCTGCTGCTGACCCTGTTGCAAAGCTTCTGGGTCGCTCCGCTGATTTTGCAGGCTGAGACTTACGAAAAAGCCGAACCGCCCGCTGTTGAAATGCATGAGCACGCCGACGGTGCGATGGCTGCCCACACTCACGATGCGCAAGCCTGGGAGCCGGAAGACGGCTGGCAGCGCGTGCTGTCGACCACCGGCGGCAATCTGGTGGTAGCGGTCGGTTTCGCCCTGATGCTCGCCGGCCTGTACACCTTGCGCGCGCCGACCAAAACCTCCCAGGGCCTGTTCTGGGGCCTGGCCGGTTATGCGACGTTCGTGCTCGCGCCGACGCTCGGCCTGCCACCTGAATTGCCCGGCACTGCCGCAGCCGATCTGGCACAACGGCAACTGTGGTGGATCGGCACCGCCGCCTCCACCGCCGTCGGTATCGCGCTGATCGTATTCAGCCGTCACTGGCTGATGAAAGTCCTCGGTGTGGCAATCCTTGCCGTTCCCCATGTGATTGGCGCACCGCAACCGCAAGTACATTCGATGCTCGCTCCAGAGGCACTGGAAACCCAGTTCAAAATCGCTTCGCAACTGACCAACGTGGCGTTCTGGCTGGCCTTGGGCCTGATCAGCGCCTGGTTGTTCCGTCGCAAAAGCGAAGGTCAATACCAGGCATGACTGACGTCAGCACAGCGCCGACCCTGGTGGTCGGCCTGGGCTGCCAACGGGGCTGCCCCGTCAGCACGTTGCTGGCGCTGCTCGATCAGGCACTGGAGGCGCACCAGATTGCTCGTCATGAAATCAAGGCCCTGGCCAGCATCGACTCCAAGCGCGACGAACCTGCGCTAATCGAACTGGCTCAGCAGCTTGGCCTGGAATTGATGTATTTCAGCAGTGAACAACTGGCCGCTTATGAACCGCAACTCAGTCATCAATCGCAAATAGCGTTTGAACGCACCGGCTGCTACGGCGTGGCGGAAAGCGCCGCCCTGGCCCTGGCGGAACAACTGGCCCAGGCCCCGGCAAAACTGCTGATTCCACGACAAAAATATGCTCAGGCGACCCTGGCGTTGGCCGGCGCGGCATAAAAACCCCGATAATCCCCACTGTTGATCATGAACACTCTTCATCTGAAGCCCTGTTCAGCCCCTTTTCCCCCCCACAGGAACCGACGATGACCGTCTACTTCATTGGCGCAGGTCCCGGCGACCCCGAACTGATTACCGTCAAGGGCCAGCGGCTGATTCGCAGCTGTCCGGTGATCATTTATGCCGGCTCTCTGGTGCCTGCCGCCGTACTGGAAGGTCATTGTGCCGAACAGGTGGTCAACAGCGCCGAACTGCATCTGGAACAGATCATCGACCTGATCAAAACCGCACACGCCAACGGTCAGGATGTTGCCCGGGTGCACTCCGGCGATCCGAGCCTTTATGGTGCAATTGGCGAGCAGATTCGCTATCTGCGTGAACTGAACATTGCGTTCGAAATCGTCCCTGGCGTGACGGCCACAGCCGCTTGCGCTGCGCTTTTGGGTGCGGAACTGACGCTGCCGGACGTTTCCCAGAGCGTGATCCTGACTCGCTACGCCGACAAGACCGCCATGCCTCCCGGAGAGGAGTTCTCCAGCCTCGCGCAACACGGCGCGACCATGGCGATCCACTTGGGGGTCAATCACCTGGCGAAGATCGTTGAGGAACTGCTGCCGCATTACGGAGCCGATTGCCCGATTGCGGTGGTGCACCGCGCGAGCTGGCCGGATCAGGATTGGGTGGTGGGCACGCTCGAGGATATTGCCGGGAAGGTTCAAGCCAAGGGTTTTCGCCGTACGGCGTTGATTCTGGTAGGTCGGGTGCTGGGCAGCGACCACTTCAGCGAGTCATCGTTGTATCGCGCGGGGCATGCGCATCTCTACAGGCCCTGATTCACCACCAACCCTGTGGCGAGGGGGCTTGCCCCCGTTCGGCGGCGTAGCCGTCGCAAAATCTGTGCACCCGTATAAAAGCTGGGGCCGCTTCGCAGCCCAACGGGGGCAAGCCCCCTCGCCACAGGTTTTCAATCACCCACAAAAAACGGCGCTCACGGGGCGCCGTTTTTTCAATCCGCAGCGAACACCTTAGTAGTAGGCGTTTTCTTTCTGCGTGTGGTCGGTCACGTCGCGCACGCCCTTGAGCTCGGGAATACGCTCGAGCAAGGTGCGCTCGATGCCTTCCTTCAGCGTCACGTCGGCCTGGCCGCAGCCCTGGCAACCACCGCCGAACTGCAGGACGGCGATGCCGTCTTCGACCACGTCGATCAGGCTGACCTGACCGCCGTGGCTGGCCAGCCCCGGGTTGATCTCGGTTTGCAGGTAGTAGTTGATGCGCTCGTTGACCGGGCTGTCGGCGTTGACCATCGGTACTTTGGCGTTCGGCGCCTTGATGGTCAGCTGGCCGCCCATGCGGTCGGTGGCGTAGTCGACAACCGCATCGTCCAGGAAGGCTTCGCTGAAGTGGTCGATGTACGCGGTGAAGCTTTTCAGCCCCAGCGCGGTGTCTTCGGGTTTTTCTTCGCCCGGCTTGCAGTAGGCAATGCAGGTTTCGGCGTACTGGGTGCCAGGCTGGGTGATGAAGACGCGAATGCCGATGCCCGGGGTGTTCTGCTTGGACAGCAGATCAGCCAGGTAATCGTGGGCGGCGTCAGTGATGGTAATAGCGGTCATGGAAACTCCTCGCAGGCTTGGACGCAGTTTACGCCAATCAACGCGCCGGACAAAGTCCTAGTATTTTTGTCGGGAAAGATTCCGATATCCCTCTGGTTTTCTGTAGGAGCGAGCTTGCTCGCGATGGTCGCCAACGATAACGCGCACTCCCGGGTTTGCGCGGCGCAGTTGAGAGCATCGTCGGAACGCCGCCCGGACCAAGCCCGCTCCTACAGGGGATCGGCGATTATTCAGAGGTTCTCGTAGCGGTTCATGTCCAGCACACCCTCTTCCACCGGATCGGTTTCGTGGATATAGCGGCTCAGGTCATGGAAATAAGCCCAGAATTGCGGATGACTGCGCCGTATTCCCCAACGTTCGACGATTTTCTCGAAGCTGTCGGTATCCTTGGCGCCTTCCATCGCATCCACAAACGCCGGCACTTGCCCGGCCGGGATGTTGAACATGAAGTTCGGATAGCTACTGAGCACACCCGGGAAAATCGTCAGGGTGTCGAGCCCCGGTTGGTAGCGCAGTGATTCACCGAGCAAAAACGCCACGTTGCTGTGGGCTCGGTTACGCAACAGGCTGTAGACCTCACGCTTGCCGCTGCTGGTTTCGATACGCAGCAGGGTCGCTTCCGGCATCTGATCAATTACTTTCAACCCGGCCGCCGGACGCGAAGTCAGCCGGCTTAGCGTCTGTTCGGCACTTTGCAGGTCAGGATCAATGTTCGGCCGCGAGCAGTAGGCACCGTCGCAGCGGTTGATGGGATCGGGCCTGGCATTGAGGTCGCCGTAGCGGGCCAGCAATTGCCGGGCGAAATCCCGCTTGGGATCCTGCGAGTCAAGGCTCAGTGCAGTCGGTTTGTCATCGTCGATGGACTCATAGTCCAGCCACATCTTGAATTTGCCACTGTTCTGATACCAGTCGTCGAGGTAGCCTTCCCGGGAATCGGCAGGCATCAGGCGCAGGAAATTCTGCTCGGCGCCGTTGCGGATCAGGTCGAAATACAGCCGCGTCTGGGCCTGGTGGGACACGTTGCCGAACACGTCGAAGTTCACTGCCAGTTGATAGTAGGTGCGCTCCAGCAGCGGATAGTCGAACAGCCAGATGGTTTGCGGTACGTCGCCGATCAGGCCTTTGGTCACCGAAGCACTGTCGAAATGGCGGAAGATGCTCAACAACGCATTGTCATTGCCCGCCCACAGGGTCGACCAGCTTGGCGCCGGCAGGTCGGCGTAGCTGTCCCGACGCAAGGCTTCGTATTCATTACGTTTGTCGCGGTAGTCGTGCCACAGGCTGAGGACGCTGCCGACGTCGTCGTTCTGCCCCGGCATCGCCAGCAACGGCGTGGCCTGCCCACGATAGTTAGGATCGGTGACATACAGGTCGTGCTCGGGCGCCTGGAACAGCGCCCAGAAATTATCGCGGATCACGTCGGTGGCGATCTGCCCGCGACACACCGGGCCGCGGATAAACGTGCGAACAAAGTACTCCGCATTATCGAGCATGAACTGATAGCGCGCCTGGGCCGGGATCGCTTCGAAGGTGGCGAACGGATTGGCCCGGCTCTGCGGCCCGTAGCCCGGCAATGCGTCGACCTGCCAGTTGCCGCTGTAGAACAGGCTCTTGACTCGCGCCAGCTTCGCCGCACTCAGCGCATAGGTGATGTGGGTCTTGTGCACGATCACACCCTGCACCGGCCACAAGCGATAGTAAAACTGCGTGCCCGGATCATCGTTCGGGCGGCGGGTGTTGATCAGGTCAATCGGCTGGCCGGTCGGGGTGCGCGAACGCACCCACTGGAAGAAATGCCCGGACTCGCCATCCTTGAAGTAGAGATGGGCGAGGAACCAGTGCTCATACAGCCAGCGCCCCACCAGGCTTTCCCGGGCGCCTGGGGAATTGAGCAGGTTTTCCCATTGCACCACCCCCAAGGCTTCCTTGGCGCTGGGCGCCAGCGCCTGCTGATCAATCGGCGCCCCTGCCGCCAGCCAGCGTTGCAGCGTCTGGTACTGCTGGTCGGTCAGGCCGGTCACTGCCAGCGGCATGCCCTCCTTCGGATGCTTGGCGGCGTAGCCGTCAAACTCCCCGGGCACGGCACACATGTTCTCACGGTTCAGGCCCAGGACGATGTCTTCCGGCAGCCTGGCGTTGGGTTGCAACGGAGTCTTGTGGCCAAGCTCCAGCATCCGCGCCATCAATGCGGCCTGGCTGCCCTGGGCATCGAGCACCGAATAGAAGCCCTTTTGCTGCCAGGCCTGTTTGCCGGAGACGTCATAGAACAGTCGGGTCGGCGCAACGGCCTGGCGGCGGTCCCCATCGTAGACCGGGACTTTCGTCGCGCCACGTGCCGCGCCCTCGCCGCTGCCCAGATTGAGCTGACAGGCGGCGTCGTTGCAGGCATGGCAGGCCACGCACTTTTCAGTGAAGATCGGTTGAATATCACGGCTGTAGGAAATGGCAGGGGAAATTGCCGGACTTTGCGCCACAGCGCCCCAGCTTGAAAACAACAGCAATGTGCCGATGACGAAGCGATACGACATGTCCCTGGTCCTGAATCCTGAAAAAACGCCGCGATTCTACCGGCCTGTCATCCTTAGCAACATGAACGATATTCATGCAAATGCCAGTCATGCTCTAAAAGCGCACAGGTTTGCTATCATCCCGGCCCTTCGTCATGGTCTTACCGAGTAGTCCAAATGTCCGATCGCAGCGTTCGCCTTCAAGCTCTCAAGCACGCCCTCAAAGAGCGCATCCTGATTCTCGATGGCGGTATGGGCACGATGATCCAGAGCTACAAGCTCGAAGAGCAGGATTACCGTGGCAAACGCTTCGCTGACTGGCCAAGCGATGTCAAAGGCAACAACGATCTGTTGGTACTGACTCGCCCGGACGTGATTGGCGGTATTGAAAAAGCCTACCTGGACGCCGGCGCCGACATTCTGGAAACCAACACCTTCAACGCCACCCAGATCTCCCTGGCTGACTATGGCATGCAAGGCCTAGCGTATGAGTTAAACGTAGAAGGCGCACGCCTGGCGCGCAAGGTCGCCGACGCCAAGACCCTGGAAACCCCGGACAAGCCGCGCTTCGTCGCCGGTGTGCTCGGCCCTACAAGTCGCACCTGCTCGTTGTCCCCGGACGTGAACAACCCCGGCTACCGCAACGTGACCTTCGATGAGCTGGTGGAAAACTACACCGAATCCACCAAAGGCCTGATCGAAGGCGGCGCCGACCTGATCCTGATCGAAACCATTTTCGACACCCTGAACGCCAAGGCTGCGATCTTCGCCGTGCAGGGCGTGTTCGAGGAATTGGGCATTGAGTTGCCGATCATGATTTCCGGCACCATCACCGACGCCTCGGGCCGCACGCTGTCGGGCCAGACCACCGAAGCCTTCTGGAACTCCGTGGCCCACGCCAAGCCGATTTCCGTCGGCCTGAACTGCGCCCTCGGCGCCAGTGAACTGCGCCCGTACCTGGAAGAACTGTCGAACAAGGCCAGCACCTACGTGTCGGCGCACCCGAACGCCGGCCTGCCGAACGAATTCGGTGAGTACGACGAATTGCCGTCGGAAACCGCCAAGGTCATCGAAGAGTTCGCCCAAAGCGGCTTCCTGAACATCGTCGGCGGTTGCTGCGGCACCACGCCGGGCCACATCGAAGCCATCGCCAAAGCGGTGGCCGGTTATGCGCCGCGCGAGATTCCGGACATTCCCAAGGCCTGCCGCCTCTCGGGCCTTGAGCCGTTCACCATCGATCGCAGCTCGCTGTTCGTCAACGTCGGCGAGCGCACCAACATCACCGGTTCCGCCAAGTTTGCCCGCCTGATCCGTGAAGACAACTACACCGAAGCCCTGGAAGTCGCCCTGCAGCAGGTCGAAGCCGGCGCCCAGGTGATCGACATCAACATGGACGAAGGGATGCTCGATTCGAAGAAGGCCATGGTGACCTTCCTCAATCTGATTGCCGGCGAACCGGACATCTCCCGCGTCCCGATCATGATCGACTCCTCGAAGTGGGAAGTGATCGAAGCCGGCCTCAAGTGCATCCAGGGCAAGGGCATCGTCAATTCGATCAGCATGAAAGAAGGCGTCGAGCAGTTCATTCACCACGCCAAACTGTGCAAGCGTTATGGCGCCGCGGTGGTGGTGATGGCCTTCGACGAAGCCGGCCAGGCCGACACCGAAGCGCGCAAGAAAGAAATCTGCAAACGCTCCTACGACATTCTGGTCAACGAAGTCGGCTTCCCGCCGGAAGACATCATCTTCGACCCGAACATCTTCGCCGTGGCCACCGGTATCGAAGAACACAACAACTATGCTGTGGACTTCATCAACGCCTGTGCCTACATCCGCGACGAACTGCCATATGCCCTGACCTCCGGCGGCGTGTCCAACGTGTCGTTCTCGTTCCGTGGCAACAACCCGGTGCGCGAGGCGATTCACTCGGTGTTCCTGCTGTATGCGATCCGTAACGGCCTGACCATGGGCATCGTCAACGCCGGCCAACTGGAGATCTACGACCAGATCCCGGTGGAGCTGCGCGACGCCGTGGAAGACGTGATCCTCAACCGCACCCCGGAAGGCACCGACGCCCTCCTCGCCATCGCCGACAAGTACAAGGGCGACGGCAGCGTCAAGGAAGCCGAGACCGAGGAGTGGCGCAACTGGGACGTCAACAAGCGTCTGGAGCATGCGCTGGTCAAGGGCATCACCACTCACATCGTGGAAGACACCGAAGAGTCGCGCCTGTCCTTCGCTCGCCCGATCGAAGTGATCGAAGGCCCGCTGATGTCCGGCATGAACATCGTCGGCGACCTGTTCGGCGCCGGTAAAATGTTCCTGCCACAGGTGGTGAAATCTGCCCGCGTGATGAAGCAGGCCGTTGCCCACTTGATCCCGTTCATCGAACTGGAAAAAGGCGACAAGCCGCAGGCCAAGGGCAAGATCCTCATGGCGACCGTGAAAGGCGACGTGCATGACATCGGCAAGAACATCGTCGGCGTGGTGCTGGGCTGTAACGGCTATGACATCGTCGACCTCGGCGTGATGGTGCCGGCGGAAAAAATCCTGCAAGTGGCCAAGGAACAGAAGTGCGACATCATCGGCCTGTCCGGCCTGATCACCCCGTCGCTGGATGAGATGGTCCACGTTGCCCGCGAAATGCAGCGTCAGGACTTCCACCTGCCGTTGATGATCGGTGGCGCGACCACCTCCAAGGCGCACACGGCGGTGAAGATCGAACCCAAGTACAGCAATGACGCGGTGATCTACGTCACCGACGCCTCCCGCGCCGTGGGCGTGGCGACGCAGTTGCTGTCCAAGGAACTCAAGGCCGGTTTCGTCGAGAAAACCCGCCAGGACTACATCGAGGTTCGCGAGCGCACTGCCAACCGCAGCGCCCGCACCGAACGCCTGAGCTACGGCGCGGCCGTCGCCAAGAAGCCGCAATTCGACTGGGCGAGCTATACGCCGGTCAAACCGACTTTCACCGGCACGCGGGTGCTGGACAACATCGACCTCAACGTTCTGGCTGAATACATCGACTGGACGCCGTTTTTCATATCCTGGGACCTGGCCGGCAAGTTCCCGCGCATCCTCCAGGACGAAGTGGTCGGTGAAGCCGCCACCTCGCTGTACAAAGATGCCCGGGAAATGCTCACCAAACTGATCGACGAGAAACTGATCAGCGCCCGCGCGGTGTTTGGCTTCTGGCCGGCCAACCAGGTGCATGACGACGACATCGAGCTCTATGGCGATGACGGCAAGCCAATGGCCAAGCTGCACCACTTGCGTCAACAGATCATCAAGACCGACGGCAAGCCGAACTTCTCCCTGGCCGACTTCGTTGCGCCCAAAGACAGTGAAGTGACCGACTACGTGGGTGGTTTCATCACCACCGCCGGGATCGGTGCCGAAGAAGTGGCCAAGGCCTATCAGGATGCGGGCGACGACTACAACTCGATCATGGTCAAGGCCTTGGCCGACCGCTTGGCCGAGGCCTGTGCCGAGTGGTTGCACCAGCAGGTGCGTAAAGACTACTGGGGTTACGCCAAGGACGAGACGCTGGACAACGAGGCGCTGATCAAAGAGCAATACACCGGCATCCGCCCGGCTCCAGGCTACCCGGCCTGCCCGGATCACACCGAGAAAGCCACGCTGTTCAAGCTGCTGGACCCGGAAGCGGAAGAACTCAAGGCCGGCCGCAGCGGCGTGTTCCTCACCGAGCACTACGCCATGTTCCCGGCGGCAGCGGTCAGCGGCTGGTACTTCGCTCACCCGCAGGCGCAGTATTTCGCCGTGGGCAAGATCGACAAGGATCAGGTGCAGAGTTACACCTCGCGTAAAGGCCAGGAGTTGAGCGTGACCGAGCGTTGGTTGGCGCCGAACCTGGGTTACGACAACTAAGATCAAAAGATCGCAGCCTGCGGCAGCTCCTACAGGGTTTTGTGTACACCTGTAGGAGCTGCCGCAGGCTGCGATCTTTTTTGTATTGTCTATGCTTACCTCTTACACATAAGTGACGGGGGATTTATGGACGATCCAGTCGACAACAACAAACCGCCGACCTTCTGGCAGATGCTGCACAGCGTGCTGGCTGCCGCGTTCGGGGTACAGAGCGGGAAGAACCGGGCGCGCGACTTCACTCACGGTAAGCCGAGTCATTTCGTGATTCTGGGGATTCTGTTCACCGCAGTGTTCGCGTTGACACTGTTTGGCATCGTCAAACTGGTGTTGCACCTGGCGGGTATCTGAACCGATTCAGTGCATCAGGGCTTGCAGGCTGAACGGGTAGCGCCAGGACGTCGGCCGCCCCTTGGCCGAGAGTTTCCGGAAATCCACACCGTAATCCTGAGTGGTGCTCAACGCCAGCAATCGCTTGGCTTGTGCGTGATCGATCAGCTGCAACAACGGAATCTGCCGGTCGCGCCCACCGTACTGGCTGACATCCACCCCCTGGTCGTAGTCATGCAGCTGCACCAGCGCCCAACCACCCAGAGTGAAGTGGCCGCCCAACAGCACACTCAACCGCCCATCCAACAGCGCCTGTAACGCGGCCGGTGAATTGTTGATGGCGCTGAACAGCACGTCCTTGCCGGGCTGGCCTCCGGTTTCGGCATAAGCCTGCATGGCGCCAAAGGCCATTTCATCGTTGGCCGACCAGACCAGCGACGTTTGCGGATAACGCTTGAACAATAACCTGGCCTGTTCATAGGCGCGCTCGCGGGTCCAGCTACCATAGACCAACTGGCGCAACCGCACTTCAGGGTGTTCGGCCAATGCCCGCATCATGCCCTTCTCACGCTGTTGCGCGGCTGGCGTGATCTTCAGGCCGGAAAAGGCCACCAGATCAATGACCTGACCGGGCGCGACCGGGCGATGCAGGCGAATCAGCTGCTTGAGCATCAAGTAGCCGCCCTCCTCATTGTTGGGCACCAGGCTGCCTAGCCAGTCGGAATACTTGTCCGGTTGGGCGCCGAGCAAGCGCACCTGGTCTGCGGTCAGGCCGTTGTTGACCAAAAACAGCTTCACACCGCTGCCTTGAGCCAGACGCAGGATTTCGGGCGCAACGTACAGTTCGTTGACGAACACCAGATAGTCCGGTCGATTCGGCCCTTGCAGGGCTTCGCGGGCCTGCTTGAGTGTGGTTTCAGCGTTTCGCTCGGAATACTGGATGCGCAAATCCATGCCAAGATTCTTGGCCGCAGCCTGCATGAATTGCGAGTAACTGACCCAGAACGTCTCCTGGGTGGTCCCTGGATTGAGGAACAATACGGACGCCGCCTGGACACACGGTCCCCAGACGGTAGCCAGCGCCAGCACTGCACCACAGAAGAACTTCAACATTGATCGTCCGAGCCCCCGGAAATTCGCCGCGCATTATAGCTAGCGAACCTCCGTAAAACGGCGATTTTTCCGGTTTTTGTCCGACAATCCTCGGAACCGGGCCCGGACGGGGTCGTTTACTGATGGCTGACCCAGAAAACCGCCGTCCCCACGACCAGAATGATCAGGAATAAAATTGCCCAGGCATCAACGGTGCTATCGCTTTTCCGTGCTTTGGTTGGGTTGCTCATTGCATCGCCTCTTGTCGGTTTTATCGGTGATTGCATAAAGACTCGAGCACAGTAAAGACGACGATTGCCCGCACCACAAACAGGGGCTTTGCAACAACGATCCTCATTAGGCGATTTGGTTCTTTACATATGCTCAAACATCACTTTTACGCATAACTGCAAACTGTTATCTTGCCCCGGCTCCTAATGGAGTGCGCGGCCGTGCGCGCAGAATTGCCGAGGTTTCATCGGACGCCAGCAAGCCAAAAAACGCCGCTGTTTCCGACCGGCCCAAGCCTGAGAACAGGACTTATATGTACGTATACGACGAATACGATCAGCGGATCATCGAGGACCGCGTCAAGCAGTTCCGTGATCAGACCCGACGCTATCTGGCAGGCGAGCTGAGCGAAGAAGAATTCCGCCCCCTGCGCCTGCAAAATGGCCTTTATATCCAGCGCTTCGCACCGATGTTGCGAGTCGCCGTGCCTTACGGCCAACTGACTTCGCGCCAAGTGCGAATGATGGCCAAAATTGCCCGCGACTACGACAAGGGCTACGCCCACATCAGTACCCGGCAGAACGTGCAGTTCAACTGGCCGGCCGTGGAAGACATTCCGGACATCCTGGCAGAACTGGCGACCGTGCAGATGCATGCGATCCAGACCAGTGGCAATTGCCTGCGCAACGTCACCACCGACCAGTTCGCCGGTGTCGCCTTCGATGAGCTGATCGACCCGCGCCCATGGTGCGAGATCGTGCGCCAGTGGACCACGTTCCACCCGGAATTCGCCTACCTGCCGCGCAAATTCAAGATTGCCGTCAACGGTTCGACTTCCGACCGTGCCGCCATCGAAGTCCATGACATCGGTCTTGAGCCGGTGCACAACGCCGCCGGCGAACTGGGTTTCCGCGTGCTGGTCGGTGGTGGCCTGGGCCGTACGCCGGTCGTGGGCGCGTTCATCAATGAATTTCTGCCGTGGCAAGACCTGTTGAGCTACCTCGACGCCATCCTGCGGGTCTACAACCGCTATGGCCGTCGCGACAACAAGTACAAGGCGCGGATCAAGATTCTGGTGAAAGCGCTGACGCCTGAAGTCTTCGCGCAAAAAGTCGATGCGGAAATGGAACACCTGCGCGGTGGCCAGACCACATTGACCGAAGCCGAAGTGCAACGCGTCGCCAAACACTTCGTCGACCCGGACTACAAGGCGCTGGACAACCAGTCCGCCGCCCTGGCCGAGCTCGACCAGCAGCACCCGGGCTTTGCCCGTTGGCGCGTGCGCAATACCCTGGCCCACAAGAAGCCGGGCTACGTGGCCGTGACCTTGTCCCTCAAGCCGACCGGCGTTGCACCGGGCGACATCACCGACAAACAGCTCGACGCCGTGGCCGACCTGGCCGACCGCTACAGCTTCGGTCAACTGCGCACCTCCCACGAGCAGAACATCATCCTGGCCGATGTCGAGCAGGACAAGCTGTTCGCCCTGTGGGGCGAGCTGCGCGAGCAAGGTTTCGCCACGCCGAACATCGGCCTGCTGACCGACATCATCTGCTGCCCGGGCGGCGATTTCTGCTCCCTGGCCAACGCCAAGTCGATCCCGATCGCCGAATCGATCCAGCGCCGTTTCGACGACCTGGACTACCTGTTCGACATCGGCGAGCTGGACCTGAATATCTCCGGATGCATGAACGCCTGTGGTCACCACCACGTCGGCCACATCGGGATTCTCGGGGTGGACAAGAAAGGCGAGGAGTTCTACCAGGTGTCCCTGGGTGGCAGCGCCAGTCGCGATGCGAGCCTGGGCAAGATCCTCGGCCCGTCCTTTGCCCAGGAAGCCATGCCTGACGTGATCGAAAAGCTGATCGACGTGTACATCGAACAACGTACCGAAGACGAACGCTTCATCGACACCTATCAGCGTATTGGCATCGACCTCTTCAAGGAGCGTGTCTATGCAGCGAATCATTAAGAACAACGAGGTCGTCGACGAAACCTGGCACCTGCTGCCCAAGGATTTCAACATCGACGAGATCAGCAACTGTGACGACCTCATCGTGCCGTTGCAGTTGTGGCGCGAACACAGCCGTATGCTCAAGGCCCGTGACGGCGGCCTGGGCGTGTGGCTGGATGCCGATGAAGAAGCCGAGGAAGTCGGTGAAGACGTGGATCAGTTCCAGGTCATCGCCCTGAACTTCCCGGCATTCACCGATGGCCGCAACTACTCCAACGCCCGCCTGCTGCGTGACCGTTACGGTTTCAAGGGCGAGTTGCGGGCCATTGGCGACGTACTGCGTGACCAGTTGTTCTACATGCATCGCTGTGGTTTCGACGCGTTTGCCATTCGCGCCGACAAAGACCCGCACGAAGCCCTTGAAGGTCTCAAGGATTTCTCGGTGACCTACCAGGCCGCCACCGACGAACCGCTGCCGCTGTTCCGTCGCCGTTGATGTCCAGGCCTTGAACTCTTTGCGGGGTTCAAGGCCATCCTCTAGGCCTGTTCGGTGATCACCGGAAACGGCCGCCCCATCGTTACCCAATCGCGGTAAAGCCTGGCCCGATCTTCCAGCGCGGTGAATATTCCCAGCGGATTTTCGACATCGATCGCTGTGCCTTCGACAAACCGGTTCAGCCAGCCCCACAACTCATCCGACGCCTGCGCCTCGCTCAACAGTCGCCAGACCCTCGCTTGCAATTCCAGATAATCGACCTGAAAGTCCGCCGTCAGACTGAGCCCGTCGATGACCCTCAGGAAACGACCGCCTGACGGTTTGACCGCCAATTGCTGCCAAATCGTTCGCCTGGCTAGCCGCAGTGCTTCGTCACCCTCGCGCAACCACGCAACCGGATTGCCATAGTCGGCTCCTGGCGTACTCAACCACAGGTTGATCCCGGTGCGTTGCCGATGATCGATCAAGCGCCGCAACGTGTCCTCGTCCGTCAGCGGGTTGCCCCAGAGTCTCACCCGGTCCCGTGCGACGGCCTGGCTCAGCACTGCCGGCGGAACCCGGGTGATTCGGTTATCGCCCAGGTCCAGCAGCATCAGGTAGGACTCGTCCCGAATTCCGATCGGGCATGTGCCGATCCCTGTGCGCCTCAAGTTCACCTGGCGCAGTTCGTTCAACCCTAGCAACACCGGCGAAACACCCAAGGGGTTTCCACTTAAATCCAGTGATTGCAGGTTGATCAAGTCACACAGTTGCGACGCTGTGTTCTCCCTGAATTGCAGAAACGTGGCTTTCAGATTCAGGGTCGTGAGATGGCGCATTCGCGCAATCGCCGGCGGCAGACCACCACCCTCCAGCCCCCCTGTTGCATCAGGCAGCCGCAGATCGACTCCTTCCAGATTCAAGACGCGCAGATTGGGGAAAGACTCAAGGAAGCCGTTCAAGCTCTCACGTTCAATCAGATGGAATCTGCGCATCGACAATTCGATCACCTCGTTGAACCTGACGCTCATGACCGGCAAGCGGTGGTAGTCCTCGAAGTCCAGATTCAGTTTGTATCCCGTTAACGTCTCCCCGGAATAAAGGCGATTGGCCTGCGGCGGGCACTTTCGCCAGATTGACACCAACTCGTCAGCCAGTTCCATCCGGGTCTCGCGCTCGTACTCCATCGTGTGCTGCAGCAGCGCGACGTTATGCGCCGCGATTTGTACATGATTCATGTCCGCGGCGTCCTCGTCGTCAGCGGCCAGAAAGTCGATGTCCATGTCATCGAGATCCTGCAGGGCCTGGTCGATCCAACCCGTCAAATCCGTACTCAATTGCTCAAATTGTTGCTTCAATCCATCGAGCTGCGACTGAACGCTCTCTCCGGCCTGTTGCAGCCATTCATCGGCCTGCGCGTTGCCGAAGTCAGGATAGAGGTCCCTGACTTGCAGCCTCAGCATTTCGTGGGTCAGCGCTGCGGCCTGCGGGGTGGTCGGGAAGCCGCCGCCCCTCAAGCCTTGCATTTCGAAGGGCAGCCCTCCGTCCATTCTGCCCAGGCCCAGGCTGAACTCGGGGCGTGATAGCGCACGGTCACGGAGATTGAGCTTCAGTTCGTTGGCCGGGTTCAGCGACTGCAACTGCAGCGCCGCACGCTCGTCCTCGGACAATGCACCGATGACAGCCCCGTAAAAATCTGTATGCAAGAGGGTTTGGGTGGGTATGTCGAAGTATTGATAATGGTTGCCGATTTTGATCAAGCGTCGACAAAAAGCGGCATCGAGGGGACCGCAACGATCCAGCACCCGGCCTTGCGACGAGCCATCGAGCATCTCGACTCGCAGGTTTTTCGGCCATCCGGGCAGGTTCCTCAGTGAGTGCAAAGCCAGCGTGTCCGAATCGGAATGGGCCACCGACCGCAGATAAAGGCCTTCGTAAGCACGGGTGAGGCGCACATGCTGCTGGTACTGGCGGGCTTTGCTATCCAATTGCCTGAATAGTTCCCTGGCCTGGATCTCATCCGGCGTCGCCGTCAGTTCTACTCCATAGCGATCGAGCATCTGCTCTACCGCACTTTTCGGCAGGCCGGGATATTGCTGTTGAAACAATCGGATCCATTCATGCTCCGAATACTGAAGTGCCTGATAACGACTGTCGAACAACTCCACTCGCCGGGCCTGCAATGCCTCGTGCAAATCACTGCCTTCGACCGCAGGTGCCGCGCCAGCCTGGGTTTTATCGATGACTTCCACGACTTCCTGATCGATCCTGAACCGACTGATGATGTCGGCCAACACTGGAGTGGGTCGACGACCGGCCTGGATCATCCGCAGCATGTCGTCATCGACGGCGCAGACCTTGCCGATCTGCATCAGGACCTCATCGCTGAAAGCGTCCACCGGGGCGCCTATCCCTCGCAGCAGGCTCAGACGACTCGGTATCCGCGTGATCGGTTCCGGGGCAGCGATATGAGCGGACGGATCGCCAGCCGGTCTGCGGCCGGGTTGCACATCGGGCTCGCCAGTCTCGTGCCCGGTCCTGGTCAGCACGGCGACCTCGGCGCCTTCGCGTTCCAACGAGGCGACAGCCCCGACCAGCGGCAAGGCATTGAGCAAGCCAAACACAGTTCGCGTCGCGCCTTCGGAACGCTCACTGGCTGTTTGCCCCTCGACTACCTCATCCAGACCGTAACCGGCATCAACAAGCCCGGCCAGCACCAACAATCCCTCACCTCCAGGCACAAACAACGCCAGTGGCCCGAACCGGTTGATCCATTGCACGATCGGCTTGACGAAAGCACTCAGATTGTCACGGTTGACCTGAGCATCGTCGCGGATGGTCTTGACGCTGTCCTGGGCGACTTGCTTCATGGATTTCACCAACTGCGCAAAAGGGTCTGTTGCGCCGGGGGAACGATCAAACTCGATGTAGTCGCCCGGATCCCAATAGCCATCATCGTTGAAGAACCCTGCATTCTTCGTCAGCCTGTGTATTTTTGGATAAATCGCCATGCCCTCCAGCGCGGTCAGTACACCCGCATGAAAGGTGCCGTCCTCGCGATCCTCTTCAGTGAAGTGAGCCGCCAATGCATGTTTCGTATCGGCGCCCCTGCCCTGAGCCACGATCCATTGGCGCAACTGCCGACTGTCGGTGAATTCGTGCAATGGCGAAGAATTGCCGGGGATGTACAGCAACACCCTGGACCCTGATCGCTCTTGGAAGCACCAGATATCCGTCGCTGTATAACGGTACAGCTTCAACCGACTCGCCTCGACACCCGGGGGCATTTTTGTCGGCGCTTGCAGTTGCTGGATCGTCAGTGCTTCCCAGGTCTGCGCGGCGGGCAACCCGGCGGCTTGCATGGCAAGTTCCAGCCCCTTTCGGGACAGGCACCGTTCTTGATATTGCAGCCGGGCCGCCATGACGAAAGCGGCCTTGACCGATGTCCTCAGCGCATAAGGACCGGGCGCAGTGATGACCGCATCCGACGGCCAGGCCTGATCGAGATAAGCCTGGTATCGATCAGAAAGAAACACCCCCCAGACCCACTGCTTGAAATCGGCAGGCCGTAGATTGATTTGCGTGTGCGGGCCATAGGATTGCGGAACCGTTGCGCGGTAGATGCCTTCATAAGTGTCGTGGTTGCCGCTGCCCACATAAGCAAACTCATCGGCCTTCTCGACAATGCGCACCGACGGGCCGATGTCGGGCGGTGTATACAGACCAAACACCGTTTCGCCGAAGCGCCCGTCGCCCACCGTCTGATAATTGCCAAGCAGGGCCTGGATCAGGGTGCGGGAACTCCCCACCCGCCCCTGATGGATACCGTTCTCTGGAGGATGCCCATGGTAGTTGTAGTCGAGCGTTACCAGCAGGGCTGTCTGCGGATCAATGTCGGCTCCCCACTTTTCCTTGATCAAGCGCCCGCCAAACTGAGCGGGAGTTTGCGGTAGTGCGTTCTCCACCGCGGCCTTCAGCTCGTTGCGCATCAGGACATTGGGTGTTGGGGCATCGCCATGGGCGTGATCATTCATGTGCATTCCATTGCAAACTATTGGGAATCACCAGAGTAACCAGCGGCGACTCAAGCGTAAGTCGGAAGGGTCGGCTGATCAGTTAGGACGTTTCGCGGCGGCCACGGGAAAATGACAAATCTGAAATTCCGGGCGAAAAAAAACCGCGGAAAATCCGCGGTTTGATTTTTTTTGCAGACGCCCGCTAAAGGCTTACCAGAAGCGTTGCTCGGTCAAGCGGCTCCACCAGCTCAGCAGCATGCGATCGACCGAGCCGCTGGCGGCCATGCCAATGCGCTCTGGCAGGCTTTTGCGTTCGGTGTAATGCAAGTGATAGAGCTCGGACTGCCTGGCGCGCTCGGCGAGGTATTCATCGCTGGTCTTGAGTTCGTCGACCAGGTGCTTTTCCAGCGCTGCGACGCCGAGCCAGATTTCGCCGGTGGCCACTTCATCGATTGCCAGCTGCGGGCGATAGCGCGACACGAAGTTCTTGAACAGTTGATGGGTAATGTCCAGATCCTGCTGGAACTTTTCCCGCCCCTTCTCGGTGTTTTCGCCAAACACGGTCAGGGTGCGCTTGTATTCACCGGCGGTCAGCACTTCGAAATCGATGTCGTGCTTTTTCAGCAGGCGATTGACGTTAGGCAACTGCGCCACCACGCCAATCGAGCCGAGGATCGCGAAGGGTGCGCTGATGATCTTCTGGCCGATGCACGCCATCATGTAGCCGCCACTGGCCGCGACCTTGTCGATGCACACGGTCAAGGGCACGCCGGCTTCGCGGATGCGCGCCAGTTGCGAAGAAGCCAGGCCGTAGCTGTGAACCATGCCGCCGCCGCTTTCCAGGCGCAGCACCACTTCGTCTTTGGGTGTGGCAAGGGTCAGCAAGGCGGTGATTTCGTGGCGCAGGCTTTCGGTGGCCGAAGCCTTGATATCGCCGTTGAAATCCAGCACGAACACCCGGGGTTTGGCCTCGGTTTTTTTCTTCTGTTTCTTGTCGTTTTTAGCCTGCGTCTTGCGCAGGGCCTTGAGCTGGTCCTTGTCGAGCAAGGTTTGCTCCAGGCGCTCACGCAGCCCTTTGTAGAAATCATTGAGCTTGCTGACCTGCAACTGGCCGGCGGATTTGCGTCGACCTTTGCTGCGCAAGGCCGCAAAGCTGGCCAGGACCACCAGAATGGCGATCACCAGGGTCACGGTCTTGGCCAGGAAAACGGCGTACTCGGAAAAAAACTCCACAGGGACTCCTTAAACGTTGCGCGGCATGCAAGCGCGCGGGATACCACCAGCATACCCATGCGCCGCCCTTGCGACCAGTCGTGAAACCTCTGGCAACAGGCCTGTAACGGGCATTTCAAACAAGCGTATGTTTTTTCATTGACAGTACACTGCCATCCTCATAACCTCGCCAAACCTTCAACGCACCGGGATGACGCGGACGTGGGCAGCATCTATCTGATTCGACATGGCCAGGCCTCTTTTGGTGCGGACGACTACGACGTTCTGTCGCCGACTGGCATCCGGCAGGCTGAAATCCTTGGCCGGCACCTGGCCGAACTCGGCATCAGCTTCGACCGTTGCCTGGCGGGCGACCTGCGCCGCCAGCAGCACACGGCCAACAGCGCGCTGGAACAATTCGCCGCGGTAGGCCTGCCGGTGCCGCTCCTGGAAACCGACTGTGCCTTCAACGAGTTCGATGCCGATGCGGTGATCCGCGCGCTGTTGCCGGCCATGCTGCCGGACGAACCCGAAGCCCTGAACATCCTGCGTAACGCCGCGCAAAACCGTGGTGAGTTCCAGCGTATCTTCGCCCTGATCATCGAACGCTGGCTGGCCGGCACCTACGATACACCGGGCCTGGAAAGCTGGCTGGGCTTTGTCGAGCGGGTGCAGGCCGGCCTGCACCGCATCCTCGACCAGGCCGACAACACCCAGAAAATCGCCGTGTTCACGTCCGGCGGCACCATCACCGCCCTGCTCCACCTGATTACCCAAATGCCTGCCCGGCAGGCCTTTGAATTGAACTGGCAAATCGTCAACACCTCGCTCAACCAGCTTAAGTTTCGCGGTCGCGAGGTGGCCCTGGCTTCCTTCAACGGTCATGCGCACCTGCAACTGTTGAAGGCCCCGGAACTCATCACGTTTCGCTGAGTCCGGACTATTGTGACCCTGGCTGTAATCACCCAGCTCTTATTACCCAAGAAAGGATCGAACCATGACCTCCGTAGCAGACGCCGTACAAGCAATGAAAGCCAAGTTCAACCCAGCGGCTGCTGCCGGTCTGGACCTGGTCTTCGGTTTCCGCATCGACGACACCAAGAACTTCTCGCTGATCGTCAAGGACAGCACTTGCGAGCTGCAGGAAGGCGAGAACCCGGACGCCCAGGTGACCCTGGTGATGGACGGCGAAACCCTGGAAGGCATCGTCGACGGTTCGACTGACGGCATGCAGGCGTTCATGGGGGGCAAACTGCGCGCTGAAGGCGACATGATGCTGGCGATGAAACTGTCCGAGCTGTTCCCGTCGTAAGCACCTGGCTCCCGGGTTTCGGGAGCGTGCAAGGTCGCAAACGAATCCCGCCCTTAGTGGCGGGATTCGTCGTTTTTGCCTGCCATGTGGCGAGGGGGCTTGCCCCCGTTGGGGCGCGAAGCGGCCCTTGACGTCCTTCCGATAAGTCGAAATCTCTGGTTGTGCGACTGCTTCGCAGCCGAACGGGGGCAAGCCCCCTCGCCACAGGTTCGACGGTGCTCTTACAATGTCGGCACTTCCCACACCGGCCGCCCCATGGACATCGACCTCGCCCGCACCTTCCTCGAAATCGTTCGCCACGGCAGCCTGGCCGCGGCTGCCGAGAAGCTCCATGTCACCCAGACCGCGATCACCGCGCGGGTGCAGAAACTCGAAAGCCAACTGGGCAGCACCCTGTTCGTGCGCAACCGCGCCGGAGCCCGCCTGACACCCAACGGTGAAGCCTTCGTGGTGTATGCCAATCAACTGGTGCAAACCTGGGAAGCCGCGCGGCGTGATCTGCCATTGCCCGAGGGTTATCGCGATGTGCTGCACATCGGTGGCGAGGTGAGTCTGTGTAACCCGCTGATGCTCGGTTGGGCCGGCGAAATCCGTAACAACATCCCCAGCCACGCCTTGCGCATGGAAATCCGTGACGGTGAAAACCTGCTGCGTCAACTGGAGTTGGGCGTTCTGGATGCCGCATTGGTGTATCAGCCCGAGTATTGGCCGCGTTTGCAGGTCGAGCAGATTCTCGAAGAAAAGCTGATTCTCGTGCGCCTGGCCGGCAAGCCAGATCCTTATGTGTACATCGATTGGGGCGCTGACTTCCGACGCCAGCACGACGCCGCCCTGCCGGAAAAAGCCAAGGCTGCGTTGAGTTTCAATCTTGGCCCGCTGGGCCTGCAGTACCTTCTCGAAAATGGCGGCAGCGGCTACTTCCGCACCCGCGTCGTGCAGAGTTATCTGGATAGCGGCGCCCTGGAACGGGTGCCCAAGGCGCCGGAATTCAACTACCCGACCTATCTGGTCTATTCGCGCGATCGTGACTCGCCGACACTGCAACGCGCCTTCGACCTGCTGCGCAAGGTTATCGATTCCGACGAAGACTGGTCGCAACGCTGGGACCCGCTGACTTGAGACCGGTTTGCACCGGATCATGGCCGTTGTGGCCTCAAGGTTCGGCCCGTCAAATCACCGGGACCGGCTAATCTGAAAAGATCTAGCAATAACGACAGGTGATTGCAGTGAGGCAGACCACCGAAGGATTCCGCAGCCGTTACCGCGCCGACATTCATCCGCTCTACAATCCCTGGCTGCACGGCGCGTTTGTCCTGGTGTTCGGGGCACTGGCGATCAGCGTCTTCTGGAGTAACGTACATCAGGTACGGCCAGCGGAATGGCTGGCGGTGCCCGTCACGCTGCTGTTGTTCAACCTCGGTGTGTACAGGGTGCATCGCCACCTGGGGCATCATAAAAAGACCTTCGCCCGGCTGTTTTATGCCCGTCACGCCGTCGACCATCACAGCTTTTTCACCCCCGGTCACATGACCTACGACAACGCCCGCGACTGGCGGGTGATCCTGTTTCCGGCGTGGCTGATCGTGCTGCACACCTTCGCCGTCGCCCTGCCCCTCTGGTGGCTGCTCAAGCACATCAATACCAACGTCGCCGGATTGGTCGGCGGCCTTCTTGTCCTCGGTTACCTGGCTTATGAAGTGTTTCATGCCTGCGAGCACCTGCCGTCGCGCAACCCGGTCACACGACTGCCGTGGATCCGCCAGATGCGCCGGCTGCACGAGCTGCATCACCGCCGCGAACTGATGCAGGAGCGTAATTTCAACATCGTTTTCCCGCTGATGGACTACCTGTTCGGCACCCTCTATTGGGAGCCGGAACCTACGCCGTTAAACACGACGAGAACGCCCATGACCCGCATGCAGCATCAGATTGTCATTGCCGGAAACCCGATCGATGTACTGGCCTACGCCAGCACCGTGACCCTTTGGCCGCAATGGCATCCGTCGTCGCTGCATATCGATGGGCCGAAAGGCCCGTTGCATGCCGGCGCACGTTTCGAAGAGGACATCCGCGCTGGTGGCCGCGACGGGCACTTGCGCTGGGAGGTGGCGGAGTACCTGCCCGGACGGCGCTGGAGTGCGTGCGCACAGGGGGATCATGGCCTGTCGCTGGTGGTGACCTATGAATGCGATGCCGAGGGCAACGACACACGTTTCGTCCGCACTCTGGAGTATCAATTCAGTGGTCTGGCGATGCGGATTGCCAACCGGTTGTTGCTCAAGCGGCGCATCGATCGGGAATCGGCGGCGTCGATGCGGGCATTGCGCGACATGGCGCCGAAATACCTGACGGCGACAGGGGTCAGCGCGTGAGCAGAGCCTTCAAATGCCTGTTGCTGATCATCTTCGTCATCGGCGCCTTCCTGCTGCTGATGCCGACCAAGGTGCGACCGGTAGCCTGGGCTCCACAACTTGCGCCATCCCTCTCCAGCGGAATTTACGCGGACAATCAGCGGCTCAAGGGGATGGAACGCGTCGGTGCCGCCGATATCGACGGGCCGGAAGCCTTGTTGCTGGAAAACGACACACTCATTACCGGTCTGCACGACGGTCGTCTGATCCTCACGAGCCTGGACGGCAAGACCACCAAAGTCCTGGCCGATACCGGAGGCCGGCCATTGGGTCTGGCCCGTCATCCCAATGGTCTGCTGGTGATCGCCGATGCCGTCAAAGGCTTGTTGTCCCTCGACGCCCAGGGGCGCCTGGTGGCCTTGAGCACAGAGGCCGACGGCGTTCCCTTCGGCTTTACCGACGATGTGACCATCGACAAACCCGGTCACTACGCCTATTTCAGCGATGCTTCGAGCCGCTTTGGCTATGGCCACGACGGTGAGGCCGTAATCGAACATGGTGGTGACGGTCGCCTGCTGCGTTACGACTTCCAGACCGGCAAAACGTCGGTTGTGCTGGATAAGCTGGAGTTTGCCAACGGCGTGACCCTGGGGCCGGACGATGCTTATGTACTGGTCAATGAAACCGGCGCTTACCGCATCAGCCGTTACTGGCTCAGCGGCCCCAAGGCCGGCACCCATGACCTGTTCATCGACAACCTGCCGGGGCTGCCGGACAACCTGTCGTTCAATGGCCACGACCGGTTCTGGGTGGCACTGTATGCCCCCCGCAATGCCTTGCTCGATGGCACGGCGGCCCATCCGTTCGTGCGCAAGATGATCGTACGAGCCATGACCGTATTGCCCAGGCCCGTGGAAAAACGCGGGTTTGCCCTGGGCCTGGACCTTGAAGGCAAGGTGATCGCCAACCTGCAGGACGGCAGCAGCGACAACTACTCGCCCATCACCACGGTGCGCGAGTATGGAGACTGGCTGTATTTCGGTTCGCTTAAAGCGCAGAACATGGTGCGGTTGCCTTTGAGCAAGGCATTGCAATAAGCAGCCTCTTTTTCTGAACTCACTGAAGAACTACTGTGGGAGCGAGCCTGCTCGCGAAGACGTCAGCACATTCAACATCGACATTGACTGTCAGGCTCGCTCCTACAGGGGACGGTGTTCATTCTGAATCGACGTCGACACCTTCATCTCCCGGTCACTCATCAATACCAGGCTCTTCCTCGGGATTGACCGTGGTGTGTTCTGGGCTCAGCGGTTCGGGATGAGTGGGTATAGGGTCGTAGCCACCCGGTTGTTCTCCGGGGTATTCGGGCTGGGTCATGAGGCACCTCGTCGAGAGCCATGACATTGGTCTGCGAGCATTCGAGGTGCCGGTTCTGGTTGCCGTTCCAACGGTTCAGCCACCGGTCATTGGTGGCACTGGTGGGTCAGGACGACGAGCCCAATTGCCTGACGATCTTGTCCTTGACCTGAAGACGTACCTCCTTGAGTTTCTTTACGGTGTCATCGTTGGACTTGGCCTCCTCTGCTTTCACCACTTCGGCATCCGCCTGGGAATACTTGTTAAGCAGTGAATCCAGTAACGGATCCTTGGTGCGTTTCTGCTGGATTTCTTCCTTTGAGCGTTTCAGATCCTGATAAAGGTCATGGGGCACCGGCATGGAACACCTCCGTTTGTTGATCGGCAGCGAGACGCGATCAATTGCGTTCACCAACTATCAGAATGGCCTCGGTTAGCCTGTTCTGTCGACCACCTGTCAGACCAGCGGTGTCCGTTCGTCGTCCTGTCGCAAGCGCGATAAAACCTTTGCCTGCACCCGCGCCGTCACCGGTTTCAGCCGTTAAGCACCGTGCGAACCATTTGCCTGAGTGCTTCGGGACTGTAGGGTTTGCTCAGCAGGTGGGTGTCGGGGCTGAGCTGGTGATTGCGCGAGATGATGTCGCGGGTATGCCCCGAGGTGAACAGCACGGCCACCGGTGGTTCCTGCACTTTCGCCCAGGCCGCCAGGTCCGAACTCTTGATCAGGCCGGGCATGATCACGTCGGTGAATATCAAGTCCACCGCCAACCCTTCCAGCAACATTTGCATGGCGACGTCACCATTGGTGGCCGTGAGGATCTGATAGCCCTCTTCGCGCAACAACTCCACCACCGACACCCGCACGGCCTCATTGTCTTCGACCACCAGGATGCGTTCGTGCCCGCCCCGTTGCGGCACATCAGGGCTCAGCGTTTCACTGGGTGGCACGCGCAGGGTGCGCGGGAAATACAACTGCACCCGAGTCCCCTGCCCCAGGCTGCTGGCGATTTCGATATGACCGCCACTCTGTTTGACGAATCCAAACACCATGCTCAAGCCCAATCCGGTGCCCTGACCGTCGGCCTTGGTGGTGAAGAAGGGCTCGAACGCCTGGGCCAGCACCTGCGGCGGCATGCCGACGCCGGTATCCGCTACGGACACCCGCACATAGTCCCCGGCGGCAATGCCTTTTCCCGCGCAAAATTCGCGATCAAGGACGATGTTTTCTGCACAAATGTCAATCCTGCCCTCGCCTTGAAGGGCGTCACGGGCATTGATTGCCAGATTGAGAATGGCGTTTTCCAACTGATTGCGATCGACAAACACACTCCACGAATCTTCGGGCGCCGACATGTGAACCTGGAGCGTTTCACCCAAGGCGCGCAGCAACAGTTCCGCCAGGCCATCGAAAATCTGCCGCAACGTGAAGACCGCGGGCGACAAAGGTTGGCGCCGGGAGAATGCAAGCAATTGCGAGGACAGCTTGGCACCGCGCTCGACCGCGGCAATCGACGCCGATACCCGGCGCTGCACATTGGCGTTTTTCGGCTCATGGCGTGCCAACAGGTGCAGGTTGCCGGCGATCACTTGCAACAGGTTGTTGAAGTCGTGGGCCACACCGCCGGTGAGGCCACCGATGGCTTCGAGTTTCTGTGACTGGCGCAGTTGTTCTTCCGCCACCAACCGCGCCTCGACCTCATCAGCCACCCGCTGCTCCAGGTTGCGGGTGAACTTGAGCAGGGATTCTTCGGCGGTCTTGCGTTCGTGAATATCGATCAGCACGCCGGGGAAACGAAATGCCTCCCCTTGCTCATCGAATTCGCAACAACCGCTGGCGAGCACCCAGAAGTAACTGCCGTCGGGACGCTGGATCCGGTACTCGACGTTGTAGGGTTCGCCCGTCTCGACCGACAGTTTGACTCGTTCCTGGACCCAGCTGCGGTCGTCCGGATGGATCCGCCCTTTGGCGATTTCCTGTGACAGGTGGCTCAGGTCATGCCCGGGTGGATAAGAGAGCGTGCGAGCGAATCGCTCATCACCCGACAACACGTTGGTCTTGATGTCCCAGACAAAGGAACCGAGCAAGGCACCGGCGTTCAATGCCAGGCGCACCCGCTCGTTATCCGCACGATAAGCGTCTTCAGCCACTTGTCGCCGGCGTTCGGATATCACCCGCTCCGTGGTTTCCACAACCATGGACATGACCCCGGCCGGACGTCCGTCATCGTCAGCCACCGGGCTGTAGTAGAGGTCCATCCAGACATCTTCCGGAACCCCGTCACGCAGCAGCACCATTTCTTTGTTGCGATAGGACAAGGTGCCGCCCGCCAGGCAGGTATCCACCACGTGGCGATTGAAATCGGCGACTTCGGGCCAGCCCAGCTCCACCGTGGAACCCAGCAGATAGGGATGACGCCCACCGGCGAATTTCGAGTAGGCGTCATTGTAAATCATGTACCCGGACTGGCCCCAGAGCATCACCATCGGCAGCGGCGACGCAAGCATCAGCTGCACCGCACTGCTCAGGCTCTTGGACCATGAGTCGAGTGGGCCAAGTTCGGTCTGGCTCCAGTCGAACGCACGAATGCGCCCGGCCATTTCGCCGTTCCACCCGGCACACCCGTGGCTATCCGCTAGAAACTGCATCGGCTGGCTCTATCCCGGTAAATTGCGCCCGTTTGTTTCGAGCATTCTGGACGCTATTCGTTTCATAGAGGTATAGCTGATTCTCGCGGGCCTCAGTATGTGCCTCTTTGAAAGAGAATCTGTGGGTGCCAAAGATCCTGTGGGAGCGAGCAAGCCCGCTCCCACTTTTTGATCTTCAGTGGCCAGGAAACTGCAACCTACACCTCAATCAAGTGCTTTAGCGGGTTGTAACTGCTTTTCAGGGTTGCCGCGACATCCAGGATCGCCTTCTCGATCCCATTCAAATGCATGCAGGTCAGCTCGATGGCCGCGCTCTGGTTGCCCGCTTCGATGTACTCGATCAGCCGCAGGTGTTCGTCGTCGCGGCAGACCTCGTGGCTGTCGTCATCCAGTGCGGCGGCATACAGCGACGCCCGGGAAATCAGCTTCTGGAACCAGTCGAGCAACACCGGGTTGTTCAGGCTGCGGGCCAGCTTGATGTGGAACTCGCCGAGCAGGTGAATCAGCCGTTCGTGATCACCACTCTGATGCGCTTCATCTTCCAGCAGCAAATGATCGCGCAGGTCCTGGGTCACCGCCGTATCGCGACGACGGCACAGTTCGCTGACGATACCGATCTCGATCAGACGCCGGGTTTCGAACAACGAGCGGATCTCTTCGTCACTCGGCAACGACACCGACGCACCTTTATTGGGCTCGGTGGTGACCAGTCCATCGGCTTCCAATTGCTTGAGCGCGGCCCGAACGGACTGATCGGTTTGGGGGCTGCTCCGCAGCCCAACGGGGGCAAGCCCCCTCGCCACAAAAGCTTTCACCGTGGATCAATGAAAATCCCGGCTGCGCACAGTGATCCCATCGAGCAACGCACTCAGATCACTCAAGCGCCCGGCAATCAGATGCCGCACCTCGCCCTCCTTCTCCCAGCGGCCATCGACCTTGAGCAGCTGCGAGCCGACCAACACCTGGCGCTGCCGCTCGGCCAAGTCGCGCCACACCACCACATTGATGTTGCCGAACTCGTCCTCAAGGGTGACGAAGGTCACGCCGCTGGCGGTGGCCGGACGTTGTCGGCCCGTGACCAGCCCGGCAACGCTGACCGGCCGCCCGTGCTCGACGTCCAGCAACTCCTTCGAACTGCGGCAGCGCCGCGCCTTCAACTCACCGCGCAACAGGGCCAACGGATGCGGCCCGAGGGTGGTGCCGACACTGGCGTAATCGGCTTGCAGGTCCTCGCCCACGGTGGGCTTGGGCAACGCCACCGCGTCCTCCTCCTGGCTCGGCAGGCCGGCAAACAAACCCAGCTGCTTTTGTACCCCGGCCACTTCCCAGCGCGCCCGATGCCGGTCGCCGGCCAGGCCACGCAACGCGCCGGCATCGGCCAGTTGCTCCTGGGCGCGGACATCGAGTCGCGCCCGTTCGCCCAGGTCGGCGATGTCGGCAAACGCGCCTTGGGAGCGGGCCGCTTCGATGCGTCGGGCATCGTCCTCGCGAAAGCCCTTGATCATGCGCAGGCCCAGGCGAATCGCCGGTTGCGCACCGGCGATCGGCTCCAGGCTGCAATCCCAGTCACTGGCGCGCACGTCCACCGGGCGAACCTGCAAATGATGACGCCGAACATCCTGCAGAATCTGGTCCGGGCTGTAGAACCCCATCGGCCAGCTGTTGATCAGCGCACAGGCGAAGGCCGCCGGCTCGTGGCATTTCAACCAGCAACTGGCGTAGGTCAGCAAGGCAAAACTGGCCGCGTGGGACTCGGGAAAACCGTAGCTGCCAAAGCCCTTGATCTGCTCGAAGATCTGCGCGGCGAACTCGGCGGTGTAGCCGTTTTTCTTCATCCCGGCGGCCAGCCTTTCCTTGTGCGGTTCGAGCCCGCCGTGGCGCTTCCAGGCGGCCATGGAGCGACGTAGCTGGTCGGCCTCGCCGGGGCTGTAGTCGGCGGCGACGATGGCGATCTGCATGACCTGTTCCTGAAACAGCGGCACACCGAGGGTGCGCTTGAGCACCACTTCCAGTTCCGGCGACGGATAGGCCTCCGGTTCTTCCTTGTTCCGTCGCCGCAGGTACGGGTGCACCATGCCGCCCTGGATCGGCCCCGGCCGAACGATGGCGACCTCGATCACCAGATCGTAAAACGTCTTCGGCCTGAGCCTCGGCAGCATCGACATCTGCGCCCGGGATTCGATCTGGAACACGCCGATGGTGTCGGCCCGACCGATCATTTCGTAGGTGGCCGCGTCTTCGGACGGGATGGTCGCCAGGCTCAGGTCCAGCCCCCGGTGCCGGCGCAGCAGATCGAAACATCGGCGAATCGCGCTGAGCATGCCCAGCGCCAGGATATCGACCTTGAGCAAACCGACCGCATCGAGGTCATCCTTGTCCCACTGGATGATGGTGCGCTCGGCCATGGCGGCATTTTCCACCGGCACCAGACTGTCCAGCGGCTGCTCGGAAATCACGAAACCGCCGGGGTGCTGGGAAAGGTGCCGAGGGAAGCCGATCAGTTGCCCTGTCAGGCTCAACACCCGGTGCAGCACCGGGCTCTCCGGGTCAAAACCACCTTCACGCAGACGCTCCACGGGCGGTGTCTCATCGCTCCAGTGACCGCAGCAATCGGCTAGGGCGTTGATCTGGTCCGGCGGCAAGCCCAATGCCTTGGCCACATCCCGTACCGCACCGGCGGCGTGGTAAGTGCTGACTACCGCCGTCAACGCGGCGCGGGCCCGGCCATAGCGCTGGAACACGTACTGCAAGACTTCCTCGCGGCGTTCATGCTCGAAATCGACGTCGATGTCCGGTGGTTCGTTGCGTTCTTTGGACAGAAAGCGCTCGAACAGCAACGTGGTGCGATCCGGGTCGATTTCGGTGATGCCCAGGGCAAAACACACCGCCGAGTTGGCGGCAGAACCACGACCCTGACAAAGAATCCGTTGCTGGCGGGCAAAGCGGACGATGTCGTGGACCGTCAGGAAATAGCTTTCATAGCCCAGCTCCGCGATCAGTTGCAGCTCCTTGTCGATCTGCACCAGCACTTCGCTTTTCGGCCCTTTTGGCCAGCGCCACTCGATGCCTTCCTCGGTCAAATGACGCAGCCACGAGGTGCCCGAGTGCCCTTGCGGCACCAGTTCGCGGGGGTACTGGTAACGCAACTGACCAAGATCAAAGGTGCAGCGCCGGGCGATGTTCAGCGTTTCTGCCAGCAAGGCTGGCGGGTACAGCGCCTGCAGCACATCAAGGCTGCGCAGATGGCGTTCGCCGTTGGGGTGCAGGCGCAACCCGGCATCGGCCACCGGCAGGTGATGACGGATCGCGGTCATGGTGTCCTGCAAGGCGCGCCGGCCGCGAGCGTGCATGTGCACATCGCCACTGGCCACGGCCGCAATGCGCAACTCCCTGGCCAGGCTCAGCAGATCGTCCAGGCGCCGGGCATCGTCCTGGCCGCGATGCAACTGCACGGCCAGCCACAGGCGCTCGGCGAAGACCTGCTTGAGCCAGCGGCCCTGTGCAAAGGCATCGACAGCGTCCGGCACCCACAACGCCAACAGCCCCGGCAAGGGTTCACTGAAGTCTTCGCGCAACACCTGATACTGGCCTTTCTGCGTGCGACGCCGGGCGCGGGTGATCAATCGGCACAGCGCCTGATAGCCCTCGAGGCTCTCCACCAGCAGCACCAGTTTCGGGCCGTTCTCGATGCGTATTTCACTGCCGATGATCAGCGGCAACTCCACGGATTTCGCCGCTTGCCAGGCGCGAACGATGCCCGCCAAGGTGCATTCGTCGGTGATCGCCAGGGCTTGATAACCCTGTTTTTTCGCGCGCTGAAACAGCTCGAGGGCACTGGAGGCACCGCGCTGGAAGCTGAAGTTCGACAGGCAGTGCAATTCGGCATAGTCGATGCTCATGCGAACCAGCCCTGCAACCACAAGGGGCCGTCCTCACCGACCGCCCGGTAGGCCCAGCCCTGTTGGCCGGCACGGGTTTCGATCAGGTAATAGTCGCGGCGTACGTCGTCGCCGTCCCACCAGCCGGACTCGATACGTTCCGGCCCCATGAGGATGCGCGCCGTGCCCTGATGCACGGCCAGCGGTTCAGCCAGTAGCCAGCCCGGCCGTTTCACCGCCGCCGGCACTGCGCAGGGCTGGCTGTCGGCACTGGCCTGCCACGCACACTCGGGGCGGTGATCGGCCTGGAAGCGCAGGCCATGCACCGCGTCATCCCCCAGCCGTGCACGCAGGCGTTCACGCAGTTGCTCCCAGGGCAAGGACTGCTGCGGGCGATCGTCGAACAGCTCCTGATGCTGGGGCACGAAGGTCGGCAAATTCTCGGCGCGCAGACGAAAACCGCGCACCGGCGCCTCGACCTGGACTTGCTCCAGCCGCCCCCGGGCCAGTTCGAAGAGCATCGCCGCATCCCGCTCGGCACTGAGCAGGCCAACCTTGATGAGCGTATCCGGCAACCCGGCGTGCTCCAGATGCAGGTCGAAACGCTGTACGCCGCTGTCGCGACCGCAGAGGAACGCCGACAGGTCGCCGGTCAACCGGCGCAACGGAAACAGCAAGGCTTGATGGGACTGCACATCGAAATTGAGCTCGATGCGCACATCGAAGCGGTCCGGCGGCAGGTAAAACGCCAGTGCCAACCGCCGCAAACCCAAGAGGGCATCCAGATGCTTGAGCACCTGGGCCTCGAAACGCCGGGCCAGGCTATGCCGGGGCAGCGCCTGCACCTGGCTCAAGGTGCGCAGGCCCATGCGCGACAAGGCCGTGGCGACCGGTGCTTCGAGGCCGATCCGGTCGACGGGCATTTGCCCCAGGTGATGCTGCAAGGCTTGATCGTCCGGGACCACCAGACCGTCATAGGCGTTGGCCAGCACCCGCGCCGCCACCGGGTTGGGCGCGGCCACGATGCGGTGCCGAAACCCCAATTCGCCGAGCTCACGGCGCAAAAGCGCTTCGAATTGCGGCCAGGCGCCGAACAGGCCGAGGCTGGATTCGATCTCGAACACCAGGGCCCGGGGGTAATGCACGCTGACCTGGGAACTGAAGCGATAGGCCCAGGCGGCGAGAAACTGTTGCCAGTGTTCGATTTCAGCAGCGTCGTATTCGGCCGTGACAAAGCCTTTGCTCAAGGCCTGTGCCGCGCTCATGGACTGGCCGGGGCGCAAACCCAGCGCCCGCGCCGCACCGTTGACGGCCTGCAGCACCCGGCGCTGGGCCGGGCCGGTCAGCAACGCCAGGGGTTCATCGGGATCGGCGCGCTGACGCAGTACCGCGTCCAGCGCCAATTGCGGGAAAACAATGCAGACCCAGCGCATGGCAACCTCAATGCCCCACGGCGAAGGCAATCGGCGCCGAACGGGCCAGGCCGCCTCGGCACTTGAGCACGCGCAGTTGTGCCGGCCGGGCATCGATGGCAATGCGCAGGGCCGCTGGCGAAGGGTTGATCGCTTCACCGAGGGGACGATAGGCGAAGGCCAGGGTCTGGCCGGTTTCCGCCGCCACCTGCAAGCGGCGCAAGGCGCGGTCATCGGCCTTGTGTGGCCAGCACAGCACTGCGCCGCAACTGCCCGAGCGCAGGCATTGTTCCGCGGCCCACAGCGCATCGCGCTCGCTGGCCTGGATGATCGACAACTGACGCAGATCGACCCCGGCGCCCTGCCACGCCTGGGGATACGGCACACAAGGTGGCGCCACCAGCACGATGCGCTCGCCCGCCGCCGACAGCCGTGCCAGCGTCGGCCACACCAGTTGCAACTCGCCCACGCCCTGCCCGGCCAACAGGATTTCCGTCAGCGCCGCCTCCGGCCAGCCACCGCTGGGCAACGCGGCGTCCAACGCAGCATGCCCGGTGGGTTGCGGGCTGGCAGCCGGTGGCGCAGGCCGGCCCTTCCAGACCTGGCCGCCATTGAACAGCATATCCAGCGCAACGACGGCACCCATCAGCCTTGCCTCACCAGGCCACAGAACACGCCTTCGATAGCCAGGTCCCGGTCGGCTTCGACAATGATCGGCTGGTAGGCCGGATTGCGCGGCAGCAGGCGAACCACATCGCCGACCCGCTCGAAGCGCTTGATGGTGACTTCGCCGTCGAGCCGCGCCACGACGATCTGGCCGTTGAGCGCCTCGGGGCTGCGGTGCACGCCCACCAGGTCGCCGTCGAGGATGCCGTCCTCGATCATCGAATCACCCCGCACCCGCAACATGTAGTCCGGCACCCGCGAGAAGATCGACGGATCAAGCAGCAAGCGGCTGTGCACCTCGGCATCGGCACCGATCGGCGCACCGGCCGCCACCCGGCCGAGCACCGGGATGTCCAGCAACTCGGGACGCGGCGGCTGCCCGAGCAGGCGAATACCCCGGGCCTGATTCGGGTTGACCTCGATAAACCCGGCTTCGGTCAGTGCCAGCACATGCTTGCGCGCCACGCTGCGGGAGGCGAAACCGAACGCCTCGCTGATCTCGGCGAGGCTCGGAGGCTGACCGTGCTCGGCGATGCGATCGCGGATAAAGGTCAGGATGGCGGTACGGCGGGGAGTCAGAGTCGTCATGGAGTACATTTGTACTCTTTTGGCTTTTTCCTGGCAAGGGCCGTGTAGGAGCTGTCGAGTGAAACGAGGCTGCGATCTCTTGAGACCAGAGCGAAAAGATCGCAGCCTGCAGCAGCTCCTACAGGTGGCCGGTTCAAACGTAACGTCCAGCGCTCCTTATTCGAACAAAACGAGCGATCAAAAAACAAGGTCTACCGTTCGTCGCATTTCTAAAAAAATTAGCATCTAAAGAAAATAAAAATTCATAAAAAATTACGAAACGCACATTTATTCCTACAGAAATATTCTACTTAACATAGCAAGATCATTTCTGCTTACCAAAAACTAAAACACAGTTTCAAAAAGGAATTTCACAGTTCCACGCCAGAAACCAGCCACACTAGAAGCGAACCAAATCACTCAGGTTCCTAACATCACGTAGGGCGCATCTTAAAACCCTACAGGAAAAGTCTTACAACACAAAAAACCCTCGATTGCATCCAACACTAAAATCAACTAATCCTTGCAACACCTCCTAATATCAAGCGGCAAACCACACGAGCAAAAGCAAAATGAAAAACAACAAACCTGGAAAACGCCATTCAATTAACGAAAGAAAAGAAGCAACGACCCCACCCCCACAGAGAAACCAATCATGCCTAAAAATATTTGGCCCAGAGTTTTTTCCCTGACATCCATATTCATAAAAGAACAATTAAAAGAACCCATTGCCTTTTTCTGGATCATGATATCACCTTGCGCGATGTTCTATTTTTTTGCAACAACCAGGCAGGATCCGAACTACTTTTCCAGCAATTACATTACGATTTCAGCATGGTTTTATGCCTACATCTCTTCAAGTGTCGCATTATTCGGATTCGCCTTTTATATAATAGGAAGAAGGGAAAGCGGATTCACCCGATCATTTATTTACTCAAGGGAATCGAAACTGATTTTTCTTCTATCGCACTTCATTGCCTACTCGTTAATATCGATATCTTATTGCACAAGCTTTTACTTAACAACCAAATTCCCACTCGGAAACTACGACATCAATGAACTACTGAATATCGCAATAAGCTTTTACATCTGCTTTATCATGTTTTGCACTTTTGGGGCTGCATTCTCATTGCTGCCGATCAACTTTCAGAACTCGAATACTTTGCTTTCCATTTTTTCGTTCTGCATGTTGATCCTCGGAGTTATGAGTGCCAGCAGATCAAATCCCATCACCGACGCTTTGAACCTCGCAAACCCACTGACACTTGCAAGCCAAATAATGGAACAAGGCCTTGAATCCAAAAAACTCATCACGACAGCAATAATTCTTTTATTTATTTCAGTACTGCACAAAACCTTCAAACACCTAAGAATCAATCCCGTATGGAGCCGATACTGATGAAAAAATTCACGGCGCAGAGCATTGACTTCTCCTATACAGACAAGCCCCTCTTGACCCAAGCATCTCTTGAGGTTGCTCAAGGCGACATTGTCGGCATTCTGGGGCCCAATGGATCTGGAAAAACAACTTTTTTCGATATCGTCTGTGACCTTAAAGAAGCAAAGTCCGGTGTCATAAAAAACGACTTCGGTCATTTTTTATACCTTTCTCAAATCATCTCCACTCCCCCACCATTGCGCATGCGTGACATTTTTAAAATGGTGACAGCGCTGTCATCAAACGAACCCATGACACAAGATAAAACCTTAAAAAAACTAAGCGCGTGGAGCCCCGCGATAGTTGACCGATACCAAGACATTTGGAACAAAAAATCATCGCTATGCAGCTACGGAGAGACACGCTGGTTCTTTACTCTCTCTCTTCTTTCAATTTCTGCAGACTTCGTGATTCTCGACGAACCTACTGCCGGCGTAGATCCGGAGTTTCGTAGCTATATTTGGCAATGCCTTCACGGCGCCGCCAGGGAGGGCACCGCTATTCTGGTTTCCTCGCATAATGTTGATGAGGTCATTAACCATTGTGATTATTTTTACATGATTAGCCAGAAACGCTTCAATCGCTTTGCCAATGGTAGTGAGTTCATGCATCGGTATGGCGTAAAGACTATGGACGATGCGTTTATCCGAGCCGTGACTGAACCTGTATTCACAGCATAAAGCCGGTCGACTGCTGGCGAAAACCGTCCAGGCGCACCGATTCCTCCAGCTGCATCGCTTTATCGTTCACGTCCATCGCGAGCAAGCTCGCTCCTACAGGGATCAGGTCAGACCAGAAAGGTATGCCCACGGATAGATCCCGCGCTCATGCCCATCGCTAAAGACCAGTTGCAACCCATACCCCTGCGGGTTCAATTCGATCACCCGAACCCGCTCATCCACCATCGGCGCCATCCCCCGCAATCGAAACGCCCGGCACTGCGAACACGGGCACTGCCGACGCAGTTCGGCATGTTCGAACACCTGCTCGCGACCATCCGGCCAGTTCAGGCGCAACTGCCGTTTGCTACGGGAATTGCCAATCGCCACCGGGTTCATTGCAGTTGGCTCAAGGCAATGCGCACGGCCTTGCGCACTTCAGGGTCACCGTCGTCTTGAGCGCCCTGCAATGCTGCAATGGCCCGTGGGTCGTTCAATTCGCCGAGGGCCAACGCGGCTTCCTTGCGCAGGTTGCTGATGCGGTGGCCGAGGGTGTCGATCAGTGCTTCGAGCGCCGGTACAAAACGCAAGCGACCGAGGCTGCGGGTGGCGCGCAGGCGCACTTGCCAGTAATCGTCGTCCAGGGCGTCGATCAGGGCCGGGCCGGCGTCGGGGTGGCCGACCTTGCCCAGGGTGGTGGCGGCTTCTTCGCGGACTTGCCAGGCAGCGTCCCGCAAGGCCTGGCGCAGGGCCGGCAGCACCTGTGCGTCAGACGCCAGGCCCAAGGCCCCGGTGGCGGCACGCCGAACTTCAGTGTCCGGGTCAGCGCTGGCCAGCCGCGCCAGTGCCGGCAAGGCATCGAGCTGCTTGAGCCAGCCGAGCACGCCCACCGCCTCGCGGCGCACGCTGGCGCTTTCATCAATCAGTGCCCGGGCCGCCGCATCGACGGCATCGGGGCAACGCAACTCGCGCAACGCCCGGAACGCGGCGATGCGTACGCCGCTGTCGGCGTGCCCGGTCCACGGCAGGATGACCCGGCCCGCCGCTTCACTCTTGAGCAGGCTGAGGCTTTGCGCAGCGGCCACCTGCACCGCCGGGGATGGATCCGTCAGGGCCTGGCACAGCGCTTCGACCACCGGTTCATCTTCCCAGGCTTCCAGCAATCGCGCGGCTTCGGCGCGAACCTCTGCAATCGGGTCTTCGGCCAGTCGATTGATCAACCACTGCAGGCCTTCCGGCTCCTCGAGATCGGCCAGTTCGATCAGTGCGATCCGGCGTACACCGGGGTCGTCATCGGTCAGACGCGGTTGCAGGGCCAGAATGTCGTCGTTATCGGTTACATCGAATAGTGAGGTCATAGGGCAAATCGCGGCAGTTTGTTTTCAGGGGGAAGTCCGAGCGGGTTCAGGCGCGGCAGTTGTCGACCGTCTTCGTGCCGCAGGAGTTCGAGGCAATGACGCTTGAGGTGTGAGAATTCAGGGCGGGTCACCAGATCGGTGCTGCGCGGCCGGGGGAAATCCAGGCGCAGGTCTTCGATGATTCGCCCGGGGCGCGAGCTCATGACCAGCAGGCGATCGGCGAGGAACAGCGCTTCGTCGATGTCATGGGTGACAAACACCACGGTGGTGCGGATGCGCGTCCAGATGTCCAGCAGCAGTTCTTGCATGTTCAATCGGGTCAGGGCATCGAGGGCACCGAAGGGTTCGTCCATCAGCAACAGGCGCGGATGGTTGACCAGCACCCGGGCAATTTCCACCCGTTGCTGCATGCCGCCGGAGAGCTGATCGGGCCAGCGCTCGGCAAAGCCTTCGAGGCCCACCAGGGCGAGGATTTCATCGGCGGCCCGGTGCCGCTCGGCTTTGCCGAAGCCGCGCATTTTCAAGCCGAATGCCACGTTGTCACGCACCGTGCGCCACGGAAACAGCGTGTGCTGCTGGAACACCATGCCGCGCTGGGGCGATGGGCCCGACACCGCTGCGCCATCGACATTCAGCGTGCCGGTGCGTGGTTGCAGGTGGCCAGCCAGGGCGCCGAGCAAGGTGGACTTGCCGCAACCGGACGGCCCGAGAATGCACACGAACTGCCCCGGCTCGATCTGGCAGTCGAGGCCCTGCACCGCTTCGAAGGCCGTGTCGCCCTCACCCAGGCTGATCGACAGCCCGCGAATATCGATACGCCCTTGCAGGTGTTGAAAAACGCTCATCAGGCTTTTCCTCGTGGTCGATGCCAGGGCGTGAACAGCCCGCCCAGACGCTTGATCAACAGGCTGCTGCCCATGCCGAGCACGCCGATCAGCAACATGCCGACCACGATGTCGGCGTAGTTCTGGATGGTGTAGGACTCCCAGGTGTAATAGCCGATGCCGAATTGGCCGGAGATCATTTCCGCCGTCACCAGGCAGAACCACGAGGTGCCCATGCCAATGGCCAGACCTGTGATGATGCTCGGCGCAGCGCCCGGAAGAATGACCTCCAGCAGGATTGCCCGGCGCCCTGCCCCGAGGCTTTTCGCCGAGGCGATCAGCCGTGGGTCGACGCCTTCGACGCCGTGCACGGTGTTGAGCAGGATCGGGAATAGGGCGCCGGTGAAGGTGATGAACACCATCGACAGCTCTGACGAGGGAAACATCAGGATCGCCAGGGGAATCCATGCCACCGCCGGGATCGGCCGCAGCACTTCCAGGGGTGGCAGCAACAGATCTTCGGCCCATGTCGAGCGGCCGATGGCCAGGCCCAGGGCCACGCCAATGATCAGCGCCGCGAGGTAACCGGCGAACACCCGGCCGAAGCTGCTGCCCAGGTGCTGCGCGAGCTTGCCCGAGTCGCCGAGGCCGAGGGCGGCTTCAATGACCGCCAAGGGTGTCGGGACGTTGGCGAAGGTCACCAGGCCAAGGTTCCAGTGGTGGCTGGCGGCGAGTTGCCAGAATACGAGGCAGAGCAGCAGTGAAGCGACTCTGGGGATCCAGCGTGAATATGATCGGGACATACATAAATTCCAATGACAATCACACCCTTGTAGGAGCTGCCGAAGGCTGCGATCTTTTGATCTTGCTCTTCGGCATTCTTGGAACCACCAAAAGATCGCAGCCTTCGGCAGCTCCTACAGGGCTCGGGGTTTGACGGTTAGCGAACAGCCACGGCCTGCGCAGTGGCATCAATGAAGTCCAAGACCTTGCCGCCCTGGGCCGTGGCGAACTGCTGGGCCTGGCCTTTGAGCAGGAACGCACTCAGCCGCCCTTCCCCATCGGTGGCAAACCAAGCCTGGTCCGCCAGCAACTTGATCCCGCTGTCGCTGGCCTGGGCGTACACCGCGCGGATGTTCTTGCCTTCCTGCTTCAGGGCTGCCAGCGCGGCAAATGCCGCTTGCGCCGAGGCGTACTGGCGGACTTTCGGCTCGCCGCGCACCCAGATTTCCGCCACGTGGCTGAAGTCGGTGATGGCTTGGCCGCTGGCGGCATCGACGGCCTTGAGCGGCGCCTGCTGGTAATTCGCAAGCTGCGCGCTGTAGTCCAGGTTCGAGGCCTTGAAAGCGGCGCGGATGTACTGGTCGTCGATGAAGGTGTCGAGATCCAGACCGCGATCGGCCTTCTTCAACAACTTGAGGGTATCGATGGCGGTGCCCACGGCCTGACGGTATTCCGGCTTCCAGCTCAGGTCGCGGGTCTGCACACCGAGGGGGCCATGGAACAGGTAATTGACCTCGGCATCGACCCCGGTGACCTTGGCGATCAACTCGCTGTATTTCTCCGGTTCAGCCGCCAGCAGCTGGTTGGCTTCGATACTCGCCCGCAGGTAAGCGACGACGACTTCCGGGTATTTTTTCGCATAGGCCTGATCGACCAGCGCACCGTGGAAAGTCGGCGCGTTGGCCTGGGAACCGTCATAGATCTTGCGGGCGAAACCCCGGCTGGGGAACAGTTCGGCGAAGGGCACGAAGTCAGCGTGAGCATCGATCTTGCCGGCCTGCAATGCGGAGCCGGCGACTTCCGGCGGCTGGGCGACGATGTTCACGTCCTTGAGCGGGTCCCAACCCTGGGCCGCGACAGCGCGCAGCAGCATGCCGTGGGCGGTGGAAGCAAACGGCACGGAAATGGTCTTGCCTTTCAGCTCTGCCAGCGACTGCACGCCCGATGCGCTTGGCACCACGATACCGTTGCCGCTGCCCTTGATGCTGCCCGACAGCACGCTGATGAACAGGCTGTGCTTGCCCGCCGCTTCGAACGCCACGCCGTTGAACGCGCCGGGAAAGTCGGCCATGGCGCCGAAGTCGAGTTTGCCGGCCACCATCTCGTTGGTCAGGGGAGCGCCGCTGGTGAAGTTTTTCCACTGCACCTCGTATTGGGCGTCTTTGTAGGGGCCGTCGTGGGGCAGGTATTTGTCCAGTAGGCCGAGTTCGCGAATCAACAGGCCGCCAGCGGCGCAGTTGATGGTGGTGTCCTGAGTGCCAATGGCAATGCGGATGGTTTCGGCCGAGGCCGACAGGGTGAATGAAGCCAGTACCAGACCGGCCAAAGCTGCACGCAACATCATGAGTGTTTCCCCTCGAATCATTTATTGGATGTTCGTCTCCGCCACGATCAGGGCGCGGTGGGAAACGAGGGGTGTTTTGAATCAGGCGTCCGGTGGTGGCCGGATGGCGTTTATGCAATTGTTTAAACACACGACCTGTAGGAGCCGGCTTGCCGGCGAAAGCGGTGTGTCGTTACAGAGAGGGTGAATTTGAAATCGTCTTCGCTGGCAAGCCAGCTCCTACAAAAGCAATTACCGCAGCAGGTACGGGATCTCGACTTTCACCGCCCCGGTCGGGCAGTCCTTTTCACAGGGCATGCAGTACCAGCATTCATCGAAGGCCATGTAGGCCTTTTGCGTGGCCGGGTTGATCGCCAGCAGGTCCATCGGGCAAACATCGACGCACACAGTACAACCTTTGTGGGCGATGCATTTGTCCTCATCGACCGTGACAGGTGCATTGGAGCGAAAGAAAATTTCCTGGGGTTGGTAAGCCATGTTCGGTCTCTCTTTTGTTGTCGGCATCAAGCCGCATCGGCACCGACCCGCAACCGGTCGTAGGCCTGCATCTCGTCGGCATCCAGCGGGATGATGTAAGGCTCGACGGCTTTCTTGAAACTGCTCATCAAACCGTTTTCGTCTTTCTTCAGGTGGCAATGGCAGAACCAGTCGCGGTCGTTGCGTTGCGGGTGATCGACGCGATGGTGGTACAGCCCCCAACGGCTTTCGGCGCGGAACAATGAAGCGCGGGCGGCCATTTCGGCGCAGTCGCGGATCATGCTGACTTCCATGGCGCGCATCAGCTCGTGGGCGTTGTGGGCCTTGAGCTGGTCGAGGTCGCGCTGGATGTCGCTGAAGCGTTGCAGGCCGATCTGCATTTTCTTCGTCACTTTCGGCGGCTGCAGGTAGTCGTTGACGAAGCGCCGCAGCTTGTATTCGACCTGGGCCGGTGGCAGACCGTGTTCGCGGTCCAGCGGCGCGTAGACCCGTTGTTTTTCGGTTTCGATCTGCGCGGCATCCAGCACAGAAAACTCACGCCCGGCGACAAAATCCGCTGCGTTGTTGCCGGCGAACCAGCCATAGGTAAACGCACCCAGCATGTAGTTGTGCGGTACCGCAGCCATGTCCCCTGCCGAGTACAAGCCCTTGACCGAGGTCTCGGCCTTCTCGTTGACCCACACCCCCGACGCCGAATGCCCGCTGCAAAAGCCGATTTCCGAAATGTGCATCTCGACCATCTGCGTGCGGTAGTCGGTACCGCGATTGGCGTGGAACTGGCCGCGACTCGGACGCTCGTTGCTGTGCAGGATCTCTTCGATGTTCTGGATGGTTTCCTCGGCCAGGTGATCGAGCTTGAGGAACACCGGGCCATTGCCGCTTTCCAGCTCCTGGTGGAATTCCCACATCATCTGCCCGCTCCAGTAGTCGCACTCGATGAAGCGTTCGCCCCTGTTGTTGGCGGTGTAGCCGCCCAAGGGGCCGGTGACGTAGGCGCAGGCCGGGCCGTTGTAGTCCTTGATCAGCGGGTTGATCTGGAAGCATTCCAGGTTCGCCAGCTCGGCCCCGGCGTGGTAGGCCATTGAGTAACCGTCGCCGGCATTGGTCGGGTTTTCGTAGGTGCCCATCAGGTAGCCGGAGGACGGCAACCCCAGGCGTCCGGCGGCACCGCAGGCGAGGATCACCGCCTTGGCCTTGATCACATGGAAGTCCGCCGTGCGGCAGTCGAAGCCCATCACGCCGTTGACCGCGCCATCTTCGTCTTTGAGCAAACGCGTGCACACCAGACGATTGGTGATGCTCACCCGCGCGCGCTTCAACTGCCGATAGAGGACTTTCTTGATGTCGTGCCCTTCCGGCATCGGCAACACATAAGCGCCCATGTGGTGGACCTTCTTCACCGCATAGTCGCCGGTTTCGTCCTTCTCGAATTTCACGCCCCAGCGGTCCAGTTGCTCGATCGTCTCGAAGCTGTGGGTGGCATAGGCGTACACCGCGGCCTGATTGACGATGCCGTCGTTGGCGATGGTGATTTCCTTGGTGTATTGCTCAGGGGTCGAGTGGCCGGGAATGATCGCGTTGTTCAGGCCGTCCATGCCCATGCTGATCGCGCCGCTGCGCTTGACGTTGGCCTTGTCGATCAATAACACCCGCAGGTCGCGGTTGCGTTCCTTGGCCTTGATCGCCGCCATGGGGCCGGCAGTGCCGCCGCCGATCACAACGATGTCGTATTCCTGCTCCAGCGTGCTGCGCGTCATGCCTGCTCCCCTTTTTGCCGGTCGATCCGCAGGCGGTACTGGAAGGCATCGCCACGGTAGTAAAGGTGTTCGAAGTCCAGCGGCCAACCGTCGACATCGTGGGTCAGGCGCTCAATGCGCATGATTGGTGAACCAGGTTCGACGTTCAGCGCCCGGGTCAGGTCGCTGTCAGCCAGTACTGCATCGATGGCCAGGTCGGCGTGCCCCAGAACCAGGCCGCAGTCGTTTTCCAGGATCTGGAAAATGTCGCGGGTGACCAGGTCGGCTTTTTCCAGGCGCTCACCAATGGCCTTGGGCAGGTAAGTGATCTCCAGGGAAATCGGCTTGCGGTTGATCAGGCGCAACCGTTTGACCTGCGCCACAACCTCGCCTTCGGCGACCTGTAAACGCTCGGCGACGAGCTTGTTGGCGGCAATGAATTTGAAGCTGCGCAGGCGGTTGATCACCTCGTAGCCGCGACCGCTCATGGACTCGGCCAGGCCTTGCAGGGTGCTGACGTTCTGGAAGGTTTTCGGCTTGGCGACGAAGGTGCCTTTGCCGTGGATCTTGAAGATCAGCCCTTCTTTTTGCAGGTCACCCAAGGCCTGGCGCACGGTGATGCGGCTGACCTTGAACAACGTGCCAAGCTCGCTTTCGGAAGGCATCTGGCTGTCTTGCGGGTATTTGCCGTCGAGGATGCGGGTACGCAGCACGTCTCGCAGCTGGGTATGCAACGGGACGCTGCTCAGGGATAGAACGTTATCGGTCATGGCAGATCACTTGTTATAACGAGTTATGACGTGATCTTAGAGAGGTTATTACACGCTTGAGAAATACCGAATGCGCATAAGGTTAGATGCGCGATGCAACCCAAAACTGTAGGAGCTGCCGAAGGCTGCGATCTGTTGATTTTGTTTTTTAAAGCCAGGATCAAAAGATCGCAGCCTCCGGCAACTCCTACAGGAGATTGTGTGTGGTCTGAGGGATCAGTGGCGCTTGAGGATCTGGTCCATCACCCAATCGGTTTTCAGCGCTTCCCCGGCCACGGCCGGGTGCTGCGCCTCACCACGAATATGCGCATTCATGCCCATTACGTGGTGCCACTGAATGTGTGCGTGCTGCTCAGCCGACGCGCAATGCGCGCAGGTCCAGTCGACCGTCCTTGAGCGGAGGGCACCAGTAGTAGCCACCGGTAATCGGACGGCTGATGCGGTACAGACCGTCGGTGATGCCGTCTTCCAGGCCACTCATGCGGCGCAGTTGGGCTTCGAAGGCGTCTAGGGAAAAACCGAAGGCCAGGAACATCAGGCCGGCGCGGTCGCCTTCGATCCACGGCATCGAACGACGCACCACGAAGGCCTCCGGCGCAAAGCTTTCCTGGGCGGTGCGTTTGACGTGGGCGGAAACCGGCGCGTCGTCGATCTCTTCGTTATCGCTCAAGCGCCGACCCATGATGTTGTCTTTTTCATCCGCCGACAGCCCATGGAAACCTTTCAAGTCATGCTGCCACTGCTGGATCGCAGCAAAGCTGCCACCCACCGTGCCATCCACGCCCTCACCCACCAGGGCGGCGGTCACGGCGGCTGCGTCGTGGGGGTTCTCGGTGCCATCTTCGAAGCCGGTCAGGTCATGGCCGGTCATGTGGCGGAAGGTTTCGTTCATCTGCACCAGACGCAACGCCGGGGCCAGCGCGGCGGCGATGACGTTGCTGCGGTTGAGCAACTCACCACGGTCTTCACCGTGCAGCCAGCACCAGAGCGCGTGCTGGGTCGACGGGTTTTCGACGCCCACACCGGTCAACGCCGGAAAGGTTCGCAGGCCATCGATCTGAACGTGCAGCGCATTGACCAGCGATTCACCGAAGCCGACGACAGCCGATTTCCCGTCCACCAGTTGCATCAAGTTGTCGAGCGCGACCGGCAATGCCTCGACGGATTCGAGGGCGAAGAACATATGGCGGGCTTGAGACGGAACGGGGGTGGCGAGAATGCCCGGCTGGTAATAGCTCATATGAACTCCTTGAAAAAGAGCATGGAGTTTAACCGCAGTACGAGGGTTTGTGTGCCGTCAGAGGTCAGGAACCTGTGGCAAAAGGGGCTTCTGTGGCGAGGGGGCTTGCCCCCGTTGGAGCGCGTAGCGCTCCCCTACATTGTCAGTCATACCGAGTCGGTAGGTTTTGGGGCTGCTTCGCAACCCAACGGGGCGATGCGGCGATCCGACAAGCCCCTCGCCACAGAAGCCGCTCGCCACAAAAGGTCAGACCGTGCTGGAGTTTTCGCTGCGGGTCGACGGGGTTTTCGGCTCTTCGCCGCACCCCGCCAGCAACGCCGCCAAGACGCACCCCACCAAGGCCAAACAAAGGCTAGGCTTATCAGTTGATCGGGTTGAGGGCAATGGGGGCCAACAGGGGGCGCCTCTGAGGCCATGACCGTAGGGGTCGATGAATCCGCGATCCTTCACGCTGTGCGGCAAAACGCTGAAATGAGTCATGACAAGGGTTGCTGAGGTCTGCTAAAACGATTCATCAGTGCATTATCCAATCCAGAGGGGTAGCGACATGACCACAGCCAATAGTCTCGAAAACCTGTTCCCGAGCCCCGCCGACATCCCGGAAAAGTACCGCCTTGACGGCCAGACCGAGCAGCGTGAGTACCTGGTCGATGGCGTACTGAAAACCTGGAACGGGCCACTGGCCCAGGTCCGTAGCCCGGTGTACCTGACCGGCGCCAATGGCGACGAGCAAGTGATCCTCGGCAGCACGCCGCTGCTCGATGCCGAGACCGCATTGACCGCCCTCGACGCTGCCGTCCGTGCTTATGACCGGGGCCAGGGATTGTGGCCGACCATGCGCGTGGCCGAGCGCATCCAGCACGTCGAAACCTTCCTGGGGCGCATGCGCGAGCAGCGCGACGCCGTGGTCAAGCTGCTGATGTGGGAAATCGGCAAGAACCTCAAGGATTCGGAAAAGGAGTTCGACCGCACCTGCGACTACATCGTCGACACCATCAACGCGCTCAAAGAACTCGACCGCCGCTCCAGCCGTTTCGAACTGGAACAGGACACCCTCGGTCAGATCCGTCGCGTGCCGATGGGCGTCGCCCTGTGCATGGGGCCTTACAACTATCCATTGAACGAAACCTTCACCACGCTGATCCCGGCGCTGATCATGGGCAACACCGTAGTGTTCAAACCCGCCAAGCTCGGCGTGCTGCTGATTCGCCCGCTGCTGGAAGCCTTCCGCGACAGCTTCCCGGCCGGGGTGATCAACGTCATCTACGGCAGTGGCCGCGAGACAGTCAGTGCGCTGATGGCCAGTGGCAAGATCGACATCTTTGCGTTCATTGGCACCAACAAGGCCGCCAGTGACCTGAAAAAACTCCATCCGAGACCCCACCGCTTGCGCGCGGCGCTGGGCCTGGATGCGAAAAACCCAGGCATCGTCCTGCCGGAAGTGGATCTGGACAACGCGGTCAGTGAGGCGGTGACCGGTTCGCTGTCATTCAATGGCCAGCGCTGCACCGCGTTGAAGATCCTGTTTGTTCACGAAGACGTGGTCGAGTCCTTCATCGACAAATTCAATGCCAGGCTCGCCAACCTCAAACCCGGCATGCCCTGGGAAAGTGGCGTATCCCTGACGCCACTGCCGGAATCGGGCAAGGTCGACTATCTGCACTCTCTGGTGGCGGATGCCGAAAGCAAAGGCGCCAAAGTGGTCAATCCCAACGGTGGTGAAGCTCGTGCGTCGTTCTTCTACCCGGCGGTGCTGTACCCGGTCACGCCGCAGATGCGCGTTTATCAGGAAGAACAGTTCGGCCCGGTCATCCCCATCGTGCCGTACCGTCATCTGGATACCGTGATCGACTACGTGCTGGAGTCGGACTTCGGCCAACAGTTGAGCATCTTCGGCACCAACCCGGTGGCGGTCGGCCGGCTGGTGGACACCTTCGCCAATCAGGTCGGACGCATCAACCTCAACGCCCAATGCCAGCGCGGCCCGGACACCTATCCCTTCAATGGTCGCAAGAACTCCGCCGAAGGCACCTTGTCGGTCCATGACGCACTGCGGGTGTTTTCGATCCGCACCCTGGTGGCCACCAAGTTCCAGGAGACCAACAAGGACCTGATCAGCGAGATCATCAGCGGCCGCAGTTCGAGCTTCCTGACCACCGACTACATCTTCTGAGGAGAGCCAGCCTGAGTACATCCAGAGCCCATCGGTTGCCACCGCTGCTGCGCCGACTACTGCGTCCATTGCTGGACCCGTACCGGCGCTACCGCCATGCCCGGGTGATCCATGCGGTGCGGGTGTCGCTCGGGTTGCTGGCGACCATCCTGCTGACCACCGGCATCCATCTGCCCCACGGTGAGTGGGCGTCGGTGACGATGCTGGTGGTGATCGGCGGCTTGCAGCATCACGGCAACATCGGCAAGAAAGCCGCCGAGCGTGCCATCGGCACCTTGATCGGCGCCGGCGTCGGCCTGGCGTTAGTGGCACAACAGGCCTGGCTCGGGATACCCTGGCTGACCTATTTCGCGATGTCGGTGGTCTGTGGGTTTTTCTCTTATCACGCCATCGGCAAGGGAGGTTACACCGCGCTGCTGTCGGCGATTACCGTGTTCATCGTTGCCGGGCACGGCGACAACCCGGTCACCGATGGCTTGTGGCGCGGGGTGGATATCCTGATCGGCATTGCCCTGGCCCTGGCGTTTTCCTTCGCCCTGCCGCTGTACGCGGTGTATTCCTGGCGCTACAACCTGGCCGATGCGCTGCGTGATTGCGCGAAAATCTACGGGCGCATCATCGATGGCCAGGCCATCACTGCCGACGAACACCTCAAGCTCATGACCCGCCTGAACGCGGTGATGGTGCAACTTCGCTCACTGATGCCGTCGGTGTCCAAGGAAGTGAAGATTTCCATGACCGAGCTGGATGCCATCCAGCGTAATCTGCGCATGTGCGTCAGCACCCTGGAAATCCTCGGCAATACCCGACCGGATGCCAATGACCCCGAAGCAATGAAACTCCTGCAAACGGCATTGAAAGCCGAGCATCGACAGATTCGCGTGCAATTGATCGGCATGGCCCGGGCGCTGAAATCAGGCGCCGCCCAACGGCTCAATCGCCCTATGGACTTGCCGCTGGTCAGCCTCGATGCGCCGGTCTACAACACGCTGGACGGCTATCGCCTGCTGACTCAACAACTGGCCGCCAACATCGGCGAGATGCGCCAGCGACTGGCCAGCAATGCGCCGCGCTGGAACATCTGACGCCTGGCTAGCGGGTTACGGCGTCACCGTGCGCCGAAACTTCAACGACCAGCCTTGTTGCATGCCGGCAGCGGCCAGCAGGATCGCCGCGACCCCGATCCATTGCAGCGGCTCCAGGCGATGGCCGAAGGCAAACCAGTCGACGAAAATCGCCGCAATCGGGTAGATGAAGGACAGCGCCCCCGTCAGCGCAGTCGGCAGCTTTTGAATCGCACCGTACAGCAACACGTACATCACACCGGTGTGCACCATGCCCAACGTCACCAGGCTGGCCCACGCACTCGGTGCCTGCGGCAATACCGAAAGATTCGCGAATGGTGCGAGCAACAACACACCCGTGCTGACCTGGATCAGCGCGATCAAATGCGGCGGGGTTCCGGTCAAACGCTTGATGATCAACGCGGCAATCGCGTAGAGAAACGCCGCACCCAACGCCAAGGCAATGCCCGTCAGATAATCGCCGCCGCTCTCGCCCTGGCTGCCATGGGCACTGACAATCGCCAGCATCCCGAGAAACGAAACACCCAGCCAGACCAGCTTCTGCGCGGTGATCTTTTCGTTGAGGAACAACGCCGCCAGCCCGACCAGCATGAACGGCTGGACGTTATAGACGGCGGTGCCGATGGCAATCGACGCCCGGGAATAGGACGCGAACAACAACACCCAGTTGCCGACAATCGCCACACCGCTGAGCACGGCGAGCAAGAACGTGGTGCGGGTCAGAATGCCGGGGCGCAGAAAGCCGAAGGCTGCGCAAATCAGCAGCAAGGTGCCGGCACCGAACAGGCAGCGCCAGAACACCACATCCAGCACCGGTTGCCCGGACACCAGCACGAACCAGCCGATGGTGCCGGAGATCAGCATGGCGGCCGTCATTTCGAACGAGCCGCGGCGTAGGGATTTGTCCATCATCAGACTCCTGTGTTTGTGGCCAAAGTATGCCAATGCACCCAGGCCCTACTCCATAGTAAAAAGCAGGCTAAACTCGAGATCTGCCTTTTTTATAAAGGCCGTTTCGAATAAATGCCTAACAGAGGATTTCGCCATGACCGATGACATCGACCAGGTGCTGATCACGGCGCTGATGGAAGACTCGCGACGCTCGCTCAAGGCCCTGGCGCAAATCAGCGGCCTGTCCTCCCCCAGCGTCGCCGAGCGTCTGCGCCGCCTGGAAGAACGCGGCGTGCTCAAGGGCTACACCGTTGAAATCGACCCGAAATGCTTTGGCTATCAGCTCCAGGCCATCGTGCGTATTCGCCCGTTGCCGGGTCAATTGCAGGAAGTGGAACGGCAAATCATGGCCATTCCCGAATTCACCGAGTGCGACAAGGTCACCGGCGACGACTGCTTCATCGCGCGCCTGCATGTGCGCTCGATGGAACAACTGGACACCCTGCTCGACCGCCTCAACACCCTCGCGGAAACCAATACGGCGATCGTCAAGAAAACCCCGGTCAAGCGCCGGTTGCCGCCTATGGCGTGAGTGATATTTGTTTCAGACTTGAGTAGATTGGCGGTTTCCGGCGAAGGATTGACGGTATGAAAATTCAGGCGATGCTGCTCGTGGCAATGATGCTTGCGGGTTGCGGCACGATTCAAACGGTTGTGCGCAGTGACGAAGCGGCCGCAAAAAGCCTCAAGGACCACAAGAGTTATTGCGGCGCAGTGCCACGAATCTACAGCGGCGTGACCTACGACTTCTGCTACCTGAACGCGGCCCTCGAAGACGGCCGGGATGCGCAGGTACATGGTCCCGCCCCCGCTATAGTGCTGATCGACGTGGTCATCTCTGGCGCGCTCGACACCTTGTTGCTGCCCTACACCATCTACCGCCAGCAAGCCGACGGCAGCATCGTCATTGTGGAGTGACCCTGAATTCCAGGTGATAAAAAACCCGCCTGAGCGGGTTTTTTAGTTCAAGGCCGACGATCAATCATCGCGGCCCATGATGCCGAACAGCTGCAACAGGCTGACGAACAGGTTGTAGATCGATACATACAGGCTGATGGTGGCCATGATGTAGTTACGCTCGCCGCCATGAATGATGGCGCTGGTCTGGAACAGAATGCAGACCGAGGAGAACAGCACGAAACCTGCGCTGATCGCCAGTTGCAAACCGCTGATCTGGAAGAACATGCCCGCCAGCGTCGCACCCAGCAGCACGAAGAAGCCTGCCGTGATGAAACCGCCGAGGAAGCTCATGTCCTTGCGGGTGATCAGCACATAGGCCGACAGACCGCCGAACACCAGCGCCGTCATCGCGAACGCCGAGCTGACCACTTCAGCGCCGCCCTGCATTCCCAGGTAACGGTTGAGGATCGGGCCCAGCAGGAAACCCATGAAGCCGGTCAGGGCAAATGCCGACACCAGGCCCCAGGCCGAATCACGGAGTTTGTTGGTGAGGAAGAAAAGACCGTAGAAGCCGATCAGCACCACGAAAATGTTCGGGTAGCCAACATGCATCTGCTGGGCAACGTAGGCTGTCACACCGCTGAATGCCAGGGTCAGGGCGAGCAAGCCGTATGTGTTGCGCAGGACGCGGCTAACCTCTAGCTGCTCAGCCTGCACGCTGTTATTAACTGCGTAATCCTGTTCGCGCATGGCGACACTCCTGTTGGTTTGAAACGTTCAGTCGCAAAGATCATAACAGACCCCCTGTAACAAGCTATGCAGAGAGTTTGACAGTGTGTTTCATTCAGGTATTATGGCGCCCGCAACGCAAACGGAGGTGTGGCCGAGTGGTTTAAGGCAACGGTCTTGAAAACCGTCGACTGTAACAGGTCCATGAGTTCGAATCCCATCGCCTCCGCCATCTTTATACGACAAAGCCCTGATTATTCAGGGCTTTGTCGTTTCTGGCTTTTGGAAAAACCTGCCAGCCCATACTTCAGCCCACACCCTGTGTAGGAGCGAGCTTGCTCGCGATGTTCGTTAACGATAACGCGTATTTACTGGCTAAACGCGGCGCTCTTGAGTCCATCGTCGGAACGCCGCCCGGAGCAAGCTCGCTCCTACAGAGACCACATTCGCTTAACTGAACAGCATTGCGCTCAGTGAGCGGCGTTTTTGTGTTTTTTGAGTGGGAACAGAGACAGGATCAGTCTGCTTGCACCGTGACCTGATGCTGCTCACCCAGTCCAGCAATCCCCAGACGCATGGTCTGGCCCGGACGCAGGAATACCGGATTGGGTTTGATGCCCAGGCCCACGCCGGGCGGCGTTCCAGTCGAAATGACATCGCCGGGTTGCAAGCTCATGCAACGGCTGAGGTAGGCGATCAATTGCGGCACATTGAAGATCAGTGTCCGCGTATTGCCTTGCTGATAACGGTGACCGTCGACTTCCAGCCACAGATCCAGCGAATGCGGATCGGCAATTTCATCGCACGTGACCAGCCACGGACCGAGGGGGCCGAAGGTATCGAAGCCTTTGCCTTTGTCCCACGTGCCGCCGCGCTCCAGTTGCCATTCGCGCTCAGACACATCGTTGATGACGCAATAGCCGGCGACATGCTGCATGGCATTGGTTTCATCGATGTTGCGCCCGCCTCTGCCAATGACGACACCCAGTTCGACTTCCCAGTCGGTCTTGAGCGAACTGCGCGGGATCTGAATATTGTCGTTCGGCCCGCAGATGGCGCTGGTCCATTTGCTGAAGATGATCGGCTCTTTCGGCACGTCCATATTCGACTCGGCCGCATGGTCGGCGTAGTTCAGACCGATGCAGATAAATTTGCCGACCTGACCGACACAGGCACCAATCCGTGGCTGACCCGCAACGATCGGCAGGCTGCTCGGGTCGATAGCGGCAAGCGCTGCCAGGCTTTCGGGACTCAGGACTTGCCCTGCGATATCCGGCACATGGTCCGACAAGTCGCGGATCTGATTATCGGCATCCAGCAGGCCCGGTTTTTCCGAACCTTTTTCGCCATAGCGCAACAGTTTCATGAAGTTCTCCTGCTCAAACTGAAAGTGAAAACCGGGCTCAGATACTCATGCCGCCATCGATGACATGCACACCACCGGTGGTGTAGGCGGATGCATCGCTGCCCAGATACAAGGCCAACTGCGCGATCTCCTCGGTGCTGCCGATACGCCCCATGGGTTGGCGTTCGAGAAATTCCCGGTGGATCTGTACTTCGTCGACACCCTGTTGCGCGGCCTGGGCGGCGATGCGCTGGCGCAGCGACGGAGACTCCACGGTACCTGGGCATATCGCGTTGCAGCGGATGCCCTGAGCGATGAAATCGATAGCGACGGACTTCGTCAGGCCCACCACCGCCGCTTTGCTGGCCGCATAGGCGAAGCGGTTGGGTACGCCTTTGACACTGGAGACCACCGACGACATATTGATGATCGAACCGCCGCCACGCGCCAGCATGCCCGGCAGAAACGCGCGGATCATCCGGTACATGGACGCGACGTTGATGTCCATGGAGCGTGCCCAGGCCGCCTCATCACACTGTAGAATGTTGCCGCTGTGCACGTAACCGGCGCAGTTGAACAGCACGTCCAGCGCACCGATGCGTTCACAGGCATCGGCAATCGCACTCACTGAAGTCACGTCCAACGCGATGGCGTTGATACCCGGGGTCCCCTCCAGCCCGCTGACATCGATGTCACTGGCAAACACCTCGGCACCGGCCCGGGAAAAGGCAATGGCGCTGGCCATCCCTATGCCCTGCCCAGCTGCTGTAATTAACACCCGCTTGTTCTGCATGTTCATGCCGTTTCCAACGTCGCTGTGGTGGCTGCGGTTTTTGGCGTTCTGCCGAGCATCGATGCGGGAATGGCCAGGATCAGTCCACCGCTGACGAACAGACACAGGGCCAACACGTAGGTGCCGTTGTTGATGTTGCCGGTGAGATTTTCAGCCACGGCGGTGATCATCGAACCGGTGAAGCCCGACAGGTTGCCGATGGCGTTGATCATGCCAATGCCGGCTGCGGCAGCTACGCCCGACAACACGGTCCCCGGCAGGGTCCAGAAAATCGGCATCAGGCTGAGAATCCCCGAAGCGGCGACGCTGAGGAAGAGCACGGACAGCACCAGGTTGTCGGCGAAGAAGGCACTGAGGATCAGGCCGACGCCACCGATGAACGCGGGAATGGCCGCGTGCAGGCGTCGCTCGCCGGTGCGGTTGGAATGCCGTGCATTAAGCAGCATCGCCACCGTGGCCACCGCGTAGGGAATGGCGGTCAGAAAGCCAATGTGCAAACTGTTGGTGATACCGGTGCTCTTGATGATCGAGGGCATCCAGAACGCCAGGCCGTAGAAGCCGGTGTTGAAGGTCAGCAGAATCAGCACCAGCAACCATACTCTCGGGTTGAAAAACACTTCGCTCAAGCGTGTCGCCTTGCCCAGGTTGTCGGTTTGCAGATTGGCCTTGAGCAGGGCTTTTTCCGCGGCTGAAAGCCATTTGGCCTTGTCGATGTTGTCGACCAGGCAAACGATCACCACGAAGGCCATGATGATCGAAGGGATACCCTCGATGATCAGCATCCACTGCCAGCCCGACAGGCCGTGCATGCCCTGCATGCTGTTCATCAGCCAGCCGGACAGTATCCCGCCCAGTGTCAGGCTGATCGGCATGGCCATCAGGAATCCGGACATCACGCGGCTTTGCCGATGAGTCGGAAACCAATAGTTGAGGTACAGAATCACACCGGGGAAGAAGCCGGCTTCACAGATACCCAGGAGGAAACGCAACACATAGAACATGGTGTTTGACTGGAGACCGAAGAACCCCGCCAGTGGCACGGTGTAGGCCACAGCCATGGAAATCACCGCCCAACTGAGCATGATCCGGGCGATCCAGAACCGTGCCCCGAAGCGATGCAGCAGCAGGTTGCTGGGGACTTCAAAGAGGAAATAACCCCAGAAAAACATACTGGCGCCCAAGGCATAAATCGTGTTGCTGAACTGCAGCTCATTGAGCATGTCCAGCTTGGCGAAGCCAATGTTGACCCGGTCCAGGTAGGCGGCCATGTAACACAAGAGCAGGACGGGAAGGATGCGCCAGATGACCTTGCGGTAGGTCCGGTCTTCAAAGTCGAGTTCGCGGGCTTGCGCCTGCGCGGGCAAATGCTCGGATATGGTTTGCATGAAGGTAACCCCTGGGCATGTGGACATGCCTGATTGTTTTTATCGAATGGGTCACGCCGAATGAGCAATTCACCCGACGGTGGAGCAATGATTACAGTGACCGGGCGGTTTGTTCTCCGTTGACCAGGCGCATCAGCCCCAATGGATTGCTGTTCTTCAAGGCATCGGGGAGCAAGGCATCGGGGAAGTTCTGGTAGCACACCGGGCGCAGGAAACGATCGATGGCCAAGGTACCGACCGACGTGCCGCGGGCATCGGACGTCGCCGGCCAAGGCCCGCCATGGACCATGGCATCACAGACTTCTACACCGGTCGGGTAGCCGTTGATCAGCACGCGACCGACTTTTTGCTCAAGCACGGCCACCAGGTCGGCGTACTGCTCCAGTTCCCTCAGCTCACCAATCAGGGTGGCTGTCAGTTGACCGCGCAAACCTTGCAGAGCCGCCAACAGTTGAGCCCGATCAGCCACTTCCACCACAACCGTGGCCGGGCCGAAGATTTCTTCCTGCAGCAACGCGTTGCCCGTCAGCAGCAGGTCAACATCGGCCTGGAACAATTGCGCCCGGGCCTGGTTACCCTGCTGTACCTGCCCCGCCAAGTGGGTGATCTGCGGATGCGCCAGCAAGGCTTCACAACCCTGAACATAGCTGCGCAGGCCACTGGCATTGAGCATGGTTTGCCCCGGTTGATCGGCCAGCAACGCACTTAGCGTTTGCACGAAGCGGCTGAATGTCACTGAGCGAATGCCAATGACCAAACCAGGATTGGTGCAGAATTGCCCTGCGCCCATGACCACCGACGCAGCCAATTCCGTAGCGACACGCTCGCCACGAATCTGCAACGCCTCTGGCAATACCAGCACTGGATTGATACTGCTCATCTCGGCAAACACCGGGATCGGTTGCGGACGTGCAGCGGCCATGTCGCACAGCGCTCTGCCGCCCTTGAGTGAACCGGTGAAGCCGACCGCCTGAATCAACGGATGCTTGACCAGTGCTTCACCCACGCCGGCACCGAAAATCATATTGAACACCCCCTTGGGCATGCCGGTCTGCTCGGCAGCCCGGATGATGGCTTCCGCCACCCGTTCAGCGGTCGCCATGTGCCCGCTGTGGGCCTTGAACACCACCGGGCAGCCAGCAGCGAGCGCGGCCGCGGTATCGCCTCCCGCGGTGGAAAATGCCAAAGGAAAGTTACTGGCGCCGAACACCGCTACCGGGCCGAGACCCAAGCGGCACTGGCGCAGGTCGCCCCGGGGCAAAGGCTGGCGGGCAGGCAGCGGCAAGTCGATACGCGCCCCGTAAAAGCCGCCGCGACGCAGGGTCTGGGCAAACAGGCGCATCTGGCTACTGGTGCGGGATCGTTCACCCTGAATTCGTGCCGCTGGCAAGGCAGTTTCCTGACAGACAAGGGCCACGAAGTCGTCGCCCAGGGCATCCAGTTCACTGGCGATGGCCTCAAGAAATTGCGCTCGGCGCACGGCCGGCAGATTGCGAAAAACTGGATAGGCCGCGGCAGCAGCCGTGGCAGCGGCATTCACTTCCTCGACCGTGGCCTGGACGAAGCCTGTGGGCAATGGTTGCCCGGTAGTGGCGTCAACGCTGTGCAGCGACACCGACCCGGCCGCGCTACGGCCACCGGCGATGAAATTGTGTCCGGACAGTTCGGGCATGACAGTCTCCTGACCCAGATGGGAATCTGGTCGGTACTCTACTGCCGCGAATCGATTCTTTCCCAATGGCATTTGTTGATTATCCGATAACGATCCGTTATCGGAATAATCGTCAGTTCTCTCTGACTCAATAGACCTCATCGCTGGCCAGACGGGCGTTTTCCTTGAGTATTTCAGCGAACTCCAGCGCCGCCCCTACCAGTTGCTCGCCTTTTCGCGTGAGGATGCCGTAATCCTGTGGCACCAAGTGCAGCGGTGTATGGAGAATCTTCAGCTGGCCGCTTTCGAGCAGCGGGTTGACCATGGCGTTGGGCAGCATCCCGATCATTGGCCCACGCTGCAGGACCTGGAGGAAGGTCTGCATGGAAATGGTGTCAACGGTATTGCGCGGCATCCCTACCCCGGCTTCGGCGAAGGCCTGTTCCATGCGTCCACGAATCGGTGTGCCGACCGGATAGAGAATCCACGGTAAATCCACCAATTGTTGCAACGAGAGGGGGCCGGCGTCCGCGAGCGGGTGACGACTGTTGACCACGATGCAAAACGGTTCAGGGGCCAAGGGCTCGAAGTCATAACGTTGCTGCTGGCTTTGATCGGTAAAACGGGCCACCGCCAGGTCGAGCTTCTTCTCTTCGAGCATCTCCATCAGATGGTTACTGGTCTGTTCCACGACCTCAATCGAGAGCAACGGCCAGCGCTGCTTGATCTGCAGGATCGCTTCGGGCAAGGCCACCGCCGTTGCGGCAAAAATCCCGCCGACCTTGAGATAGCCGTGGCCGCCCTCACGCAGGCTGCTGATTTGCTCGACGAACGACCGTGCGTCATTCAAGGCGATCTGCGCATAACGCAGCACATGCTCACCCAGGGGCGTTGGCGGCATGTTCCGAGGCAACCGCTCGAACAAGGCGAAGCCGAGCAGGCTTTCGATTTCCTTGAGCATCTTGCTGATGGCCGGCTGGCTGAGGTTCATCTGCTGCGCCGCCAAGTGCATGTTGCGTGTGCGCCCCAAGGTGTCGATCAGCACCAGGTGGCGGAATTTGAGCCAGCCGCAGAAGCTGGAGAAGGACAGATCTGACATGGGTATCCCTTGAGCCAGCAATAACCTGACGTTATCAAATACTGAATATATCTCATTGGAGTTTATCGACTCGCGGCCCTAGCGTGAAGGCTTTACGAACCAGGAAGATTCGCCATGTCGCTGACGCTTACTCCCGAAAACACCCTGCCGGTCGATGGTGTGACCGGTACCTTGATCGGCCGCGCCTGGGTGCCAGGCCAGGTCGCAGGCCCCTCGCCAATAGTGCTGCGCAGCGATGGTGTGTTCGATCTGTCGGATCGTTTTGCGACCTTGAGCGATTTGCTGGAAACAGAATCTCCACTGGCCGCCGTGAGGCAGACGCCTGGCACCTTCATCGCCAGTGTCGAAGCGCTGCTGGCCAACACTGGCCCCGCCCCCGATCCGTCCAGTCCCTACCTGCTGCCGCCCTTGGATTTGCAAGTGATCAAGGCCGCCGGGGTAACTTTCGCCGCCAGCATGATCGAGCGTGTGATCGAGGAGCAGGCCGGTGGTGATGCGGCAAAAGCCGAAGCCGTACGCGCCACCGTGCACAGCGTCATCGGCGACAATTTGCGCTCGATCGTTCCCGGCTCAGAGCAAGCCATGCGCCTGAAAGCTTTGCTCATCGAACAGGGCATGTGGTCGCAATACCTGGAGGTCGGCATCGGCCCGGATGCGGAAATCTTCACCAAGGCACCGGTTCTCGCCGCCGTGGGAAGCGGCAGCCACATCGGTATTCATCCCGACTCGCAATGGAACAACCCGGAACCCGAAGTGGTGCTGGCCGTGAACAGCCGTGGCCAGATCCACGGCGCCACCTTGGGCAACGACGTCAATCTGCGGGATTTCGAAGGCCGCAGCGCGCTATTGCTGAGCAAGGCCAAGGACAACAATGCGTCCTGCGCCATTGGACCGTTTATTCGCCTGTTTGACGAGCACTTCAGCCTGGATGATGTGCGGGCCTGCGTGGTCGATCTGCAGGTACAAGGCGAAGACGGTTACCGGATGCATGGATCGAGCTCCATGAGCCAGATCAGCCGCGACCCGCAGGACCTGGCGGGCCAGACGCTCAACGCCAATCACCAATACCCGGATGGTTTTCTGCTGTTTCTCGGTACTCTGTTCGCCCCCACCGAAGACCGCGATCATGCCGGCAGCGGTTTCACCCACAAACCGGGTGACCGGGTCCGGATCAGCAGCCCGTTGCTCGGTAGCCTGCATAACCAGGTGACCCACAGCTCTGACGCCACACCCTGGACCTTTGGCGTGAGCGCCTTGCTGCGTAACCTGGCCGCCCGAGGCCTGCTCGCCCGCTGAAGCCACAACGGATTGTCGATTCATCCAATTACAAGAGAGAAATGAATCATGAGTGACACGCCAAAACGTCGCCTGCGCAGCGAGCAATGGTTCAATGACCCTGCCCACGCGGACATGACTGCCCTGTACGTCGAACGCTACATGAACTACGGGATGACCCGCGAAGAGCTGCAGTCGGGCCGCCCGATCATCGGCATTGCCCAGACCGGCAGCGACCTGACCCCCTGCAACCGTCACCATCTGGAGCTCGCGCAGCGGGTCAAGGCCGGTATTCGTGATGCCGGGGGCATTCCCATGGAATTCCCGGTACATCCGATCGCCGAGCAGTCGCGTCGGCCCACCGCTGCACTGGACCGTAACCTGGCTTACCTGGGGTTGGTGGAGATCCTCCACGGTTACCCGTTGGACGGCGTGGTGCTCACCACCGGTTGCGACAAAACCACCCCCGCCTGCCTGATGGCCGCCGCAACTACCGACCTGCCCTCCATTGTCCTGTCCGGCGGCCCGATGCTCGACGGTCACCACAAGGGGGAATTGATCGGCTCCGGCACCGTGCTCTGGCATGCGCGCAATCTGATGGCCGCCGGCGAGATCGATTACGAAGGCTTCATGGAGATGACCACGGCGGCATCGCCGTCCGTGGGCCACTGCAACACCATGGGCACCGCCCTGTCGATGAACGCGCTGGCCGAAGCCCTGGGCATGTCGTTGCCCGGTTGTGCGAGCATTCCGGCGCCCTATCGTGAGCGCGGGCAAATGGCTTATGCCACCGGCAAGCGCATCTGCGAACTGGTACTGCAAGACGTACGCCCGTCGCAGATCATGACCCGCGAAGCATTCGAGAACGCGATCGCGGTCGCCTCGGCACTGGGCGCATCGAGCAATTGCCCTCCGCATCTGATTGCGATTGCCCGGCACATGGGTGTCGAACTGAGTCTGGATGACTGGCAACGGATTGGCGAAGACGTGCCACTGCTGGTCAATTGCATGCCAGCGGGCAAGTACCTGGGCGAAGGTTTCCACCGCGCTGGCGGCGTGCCGGCCGTGATGCATGAACTGCAAAAGGCCAGGCGCCTCCATGAAGACTGTGCCACGGTCAGCGGCAAGACTATCGGCGAAATCGTCAGCAGTTCCCTGACCAGCAACACCGACGTGATCTATCCCTTTGAAACCCCGCTCAAGCACCGCGCCGGCTTCATCGTGCTCAGCGGCAACTTCTTCGACAGCGCGATCATGAAGATGTCGGTGGTTGGCGAGGCGTTTCGCAAGACCTACCTGTCCGAACCCGGCGCAGAGAACAGCTTCGAAGCGCGGGCCATCGTGTTCGAAGGGCCAGAGGATTATCACGCCCGGATCGACGACCCGGCGCTGGATATCGACGAGCGCTGCATCCTGGTGATTCGCGGCGTTGGCACGGTGGGCTACCCCGGCAGTGCCGAGGTGGTGAACATGGCCCCTCCGGCTGCGCTGATCAAACAAGGCATCGACTCCCTGCCCTGCCTGGGCGATGGGCGCCAGAGCGGCACATCGGCGAGCCCGTCGATTCTCAACATGTCTCCAGAAGCGGCGGTAGGTGGTGGCCTGGCGCTGCTGAAAACCAACGACCGGCTGCGGGTGGACCTGAACACGCGGACAGTGAACCTGCTGATAGACGAGGCCGAGATGACCCAGCGCCGACTCGAGTGGACGCCGAACATCCCGCCATCGCAAACGCCCTGGCAGGAACTGTACCGGCAACTGGTGGGACAGCTTTCTACAGGTGGCTGCCTGGAGCCTGCCACTCTGCATCTCAGGGTGATCGCCCGCAGCGGTGAGCCGCGCCATTCCCACTAACCGGGAGCCGCACCAAAGTGTGGGTCGGCCACTATCGGAAATGACAACGAACCCGGCCATTACGCAGTGGTCATAACAGCTGAAGGCATCGCAAATGATCAGAGGCCCCGAGCCAACTTCATTCAAGAGCGATGCCTGCAATTCACACACTTCAGGGTGCGCCGGATAACCTCAGCGGATTCGGTTCCTGCCTGACGCAGGCGCTTGCCGCTGTTCTCATCCAATGCTCCCTCCGCGGAGTAGGCAAATGACTCGATCAATGCGGTTCTTCCTGTCGATTTTCCTCGCGACGGCATCATTGGCATCGGCCGGTCTCCTGAACACTGCAGGAGCGGCCACCGCCGAGGATCTGAATGCCGACTCTCGACAAGCGTTGCAAACGCTCTACAAGACCAATCCTTTTTCCGAAACCATCTCGCACAAAGCCAAAGCGGCGCTTGTTTTCCCGAACATCATCAAGGCCGGTCTTGTATTCGGCGGCAGCTATGGCGAAGGCGTACTGATGAAAGGCTCGAAAGTCGAGAGTTACTACAACTCCGTCAGCGGTTCATGGGGGCTGCAGGCCGGCGCCCAGTCGTATGGCTATGTGGTTTTCCTGATGACCGATAATGCCGTGAAGTATCTGGCAGACACCAAGGGCTGGGAAATCGGTGTAGGGCCAACGGTTGTTTTGGTGAATGCAGGGGTTGCGAAGAACCTGTCCAGCTCGACGCTCAAAGACGACGCCTACGCGTTCATCTTCGACCAGCAAGGATTGATGGCGGGGGTCAGCATCGAGGGAACGAAGATTTCTCTGATCAAGCGCTAGCGTCAGCCGTTTGATCGACCATCGGGAGTGTGATGGCGGCCTATGCCAACCCGGATGGGTTTTCCCGTTTAGGCCAGGCTGTCCTCACGCTTGGCGCACAGGCGCACCTCATGATTAGGAAACCATCTGGACGAGCAAGGCTGTATCGAGCGTTCATTGATACAGGTCTAAACATTGAATCACCGTATCCTGATAATGATTTTTCAGTATTCAGGTAGGCCTTAAATGACTTCACAGCTCTTCCAGGTTCACGGACTCGTGAGTTTTACACTCGCCATTCTCCTGCTTTTCCTCGGCAAAACCCTCGTCCAGCACAACGCCTTTCTCCGCCACTACTGTATCCCCGAATCGGTCGTCGGCGGCTTCATCTGTGCGGCGGTGACGTCCTTGCTTTACTTCGGTTTGAATATCCATATCGAATTCGATCTGCAAGTTCGCGACACCCTGCTGCTCTATTTCTTTGCCGGCATTGGCTTGAAATCGGACATGCGCCAACTGCTCAGGGGTGGGCGCCCGCTGCTGATCCTGCTGTTACTCGCCGCTGTGTTCATTCTTCTGCAGAACTCGCTGGGCATGGCTGTGGCCGAGGTTTTTGGACTTGATCCCAAAGCCGGCTTGATGGTGGGCTCCATTTCCCTCACGGGTGGGGTGGGCACCACCCTGGCCTGGGCACCGCTGTTCGTCGAAAAACTGGGAATCGGTAACGCGCACGAACTGGGCATCGCCAGTAACACCGTCGGCCTGATTGCCGCGTGCGTCATCGGCGGCCCTATCGCCAACCAACTGATACGTCGCTATCGACTGACGCCGTCCAGGGATGCAGAGCTGGAAGTCGGCATTCTCGAACAACAACCGAGCAAGCCACTGGACTACTACGACGTGCTCTGGGCCTGGATGTGGCTCAACCTGACCCTGATGCTCGGCTATGGGCTCAATCTGCTGCTGGTCGATGTCGGCATCACCCTGCCCAAATTTGTCAGTTGCCTGTTCGCGGGCATCGTCATTCATCACCTCGTTCTGGCCTTTGTGGGTGATCAACGACTGAAAACCTGGAGCGGTGCCAGCCTGGGCCTGTCGCTGATCTCCGATATCTGTCTGGGCATGTTTTTGACCATGGCCCTGATGGGGCTTCAGCTATGGCAACTCGACGGCGCGTTGATGTTCATTCTGTGCGCATTGACCCTGCAGATTCTGCTGACGGTCGCCTATACGTATTTCGTGGTCTTCCGCTGTATGGGGCGCGATTACGAAGCCAGTGTGATTGCTTCCGGATTCGGCGGGATTGCCCTCGGCTCCACGGCGACGGCCATCGTCAACATGTCGACCGTGACGCAAAGGTACGGCGCGGCGCACCAGGCCTTCCTGATCGTGCCGCTGGTGTGCGGCTTTTTCATTGACCTGGTCAATGCCGTGATCATCAGCCTGTTCAGTGGTCTGTAGCGACCCCACCTCGACTCTCGGACGACCGGACACACTGAAGAAAGGAAAGCAGACGAAAGGAGCAGCAGGATCGGTGCCGCAAGGATAGGCTCAAAGAAAGAGTGTGCCCCTGCCCTGATCTGGCCAGGTACGATCTCGAATACGCCTCTTGCTACAGGGGAACCGGGATGACGGGAAAAACTGCGCGTCAATGCTCGTCATGGATCCTGTTTTCCCTGCTCGCCATCGACCTGGCACTGACAGCGGGATGTTCAGGCAAAGCCACCACGGCTCGCTATTCAGCCCCAAACACGGGTTCAACCTGCTATGCAAAAGCCCTTCCCACTGTCGGCGAAGGCGGCCTCGCCTGGGCGGACACCCTGGACATGGCTCGCCAGAAATCCCTGGATAATTGCATCCGTTATGCGGGCCGATCCGGCGGCACGCCGAATACCTGCCACGTGGTGATGTCGGAATGTAAGCATTGATAGAGCGGTTTTTCATTTCTGCGCCGCTTTTGCATTTCTGTGCGACAGATCCCACTTCAGGGCTCCCGTTTCACACGCTCGTGGTGGTAGTTTGCAGATGTTTCTGATCAACCGATCAGATATTTCTTACAAACCGCCTGCAAAGGAATGCCCCCCGCAATGGATTTTTCACTCAAGCACCTGGCTGCGACCAGCCTCATGCTCGCCAGCCTTTCGTCGTTCACCACCGCTGCCCACGCCAACAACACGCAACAACAGAGCGCGATCATCCTCAAGACCTTCAGTGATGCATCGGTCAAGGATTTCAGACAGTTCCTGCGCGACTTGTCCAAGAGCGATATCGCCAAGACCGACAACCTCGGCCCGGCCATCCGTGCATTCCAGGGCAACAAGACGCTTAGCGCCGGGCAACAAAACGAAATTCATCGCCTGCTTGGCCTCTATGCCCGGGTGAAATATGGCAGCGCGGCCACCGAAACCCTGAAGGAGCTGGTGGCGATTCCGACCGTGCGCGTGGACGGTGTTGACCAGCACGACAACCCCGAATTCATCAAGATTGCCGAGAAGATCAAGGGTCTGGCCCAGGCGTTCAACCTGAACTTTCGCAACATCGACAACCGCGTCTACGAGATCTCCCTGGAAGGCGCTGGCGATGAAGTCGTGGGCATTCACGCCCATGCCGATGTGGTGCCGGTGACGCCGGAGAACTGGGTGCTGCAGGACGGCACCCGCCTCGATCCGTTCAAGGTCACCCTGATCGGTGATCGCATGTATGGCCGCGGCACCGAGGATGACAAGAACGGCATCGTGGTGGCGCTCTACGCCATGAAGATCATCAAGGAAGAGCAGCTGCCGCTGGCCCGGAACTTCAAGCTGCTGGTCGACACCACCGAAGAGACCACGGGTGACGCCATTCCCTACTACTTCGAACGCAACCCGACCCCCAACTACAATCTGGCGCTGGATGGCGGCTATCCGGTGGTGATCGCCGAAAAAGGCTACGGCACCGTCATGGCCAGCTTCGCCAAGCGTGCCGCGCAAGGCAAGGGCGCAGAAATCACCTCGATGACCGGCGGCCTGGCCACCAACCAGATTCCGTCGACATCGGTCGCGACCCTGGTGACCGACAAGCCCGCCGAACTGGCCGCCAGCCTGCAAAAGGCCGGCACCGACTATGCCAAGCGCAACGGTGGCAACTTCGAGGTCGCCGCCAAGGTCGACGGCAAGGACGTCAAACTGACGGTCACCGGTGTGTCCGCGCACTCCTCCGAGCCCGAGTCCGGCGTCAACCCGGTGGCGAGGATGCTCGACTTCATCAATAGCCTCAATGGCAAGGTCGCGCTCAAGCACAACCAGATCACTGACGCCGCCCGATACGCCGCCGACAACTGGGGGCTGGACTACTTGGGTGGCAAGTTGGGGGTCGGTTTTGCCGATGAGTTCATGGGCCCGCTGACCACTTCCCTGACTTATGTCGGGATGGACGACAAAGCCTTCAAACTCGCGGTCAACCTGCGCGTGCCGAAGGGCAAGACGCCGGAGGTGCTCAAGTCCGAAATCGCCGGAAAACTGGACGCCTGGAGCAAGAAGACCAGCATCGCACCGACCTTCGACCTGTCGATTGCCGAACCGATGTACCGCAACCCCGAGGGTGAATGGGTCAAGGCCCTGCTCGCGGTGGCCAGCGAAAACCTCGGCCTGGAACACAAGTTCGGCACCTCCGCGGGCGCCACCTCCGTGCATGAACTGCCTAACGGCGTGCAGTTCGGCCTGGCCATGCCGGACGTCAAATACACCGGTCACAACGACAACGAATTCAAGACCACCGAGCAGTTCCTGCTGGACCTGCAGATCGTGACCGAGATGATGGGCCGCATCGGGCAATTGCCGAAACTCTGATCCCCCTTCGGACCCGCCGCCCTGGCGGGTCCATTGCTTTCACTCCCACTCCCAAATCACATGCCGGCCCCCTTGTAGGAGCGAGCTTGCTCGCGAAAAACCAGAGGACGCCGCGGTAAGTCTGGTTTCCCGCGTCATCGTTACCCTCCATCGCGAGCAAGCTCGCTCCTACGGGTCGATTTGATCCAGCACCCGGTTCGCCGTGATCTCCGCCAGCATCACGCTGTTGGAGATGCCCAGCAGCGCATTGCGCGACCCACCGTCCAGGTGATCCACCAACTGATGGACCATTACATCGACCGACGCGAGGGTTTCGACCAGATAAACCATCAAGGTTTCGGAACTCGCCTGCGGGTCCACGGTGAACAAGGTGCAGGGTGTGCGCGGTGTGGCTTTGATATCGGCAATCGAGGGGATGTGACAATCGAGGGTGGCTTCGTTGAGCCTGGTTGAGTCGGGTTCATTTAGGGAGACCGGATCGGCGTCCGGCGGGTTTGGCGTTACCTTGATCATATTTCTGTCTCCAAAAAATGGAGCCATCACCGACTTGCGACTAAACAAGGGGGGTGGCAGCTGTACGCAGGTTAGTCGACCGGGGAGACACGAAACCGGCGCGCCCGAAGGCGCCCTGCGCACAGCTACCATGAAGTGCAGGCATGAAATGACCTGACTGTCTGAATGCAAATACGCTTCGTGAAACCACCGGGCGACTAAACCCGATCACTGATGAGCAGTGACACGAATCAAGTTACCGATGGCCCCCAAGGCGCACAAGCCGGCGGATTCTGGCGTAACCGTAGGCAACGGCGCAAGGTCTTGTAGCTTGCATGAAGTAACCTTAAACACCTTTAAACAAACGCTCTCCGGCGATGTTGAGTGACAGGGCGCACCTGCCCGGATTGATGAACAAACCTCATGAACCCTTGCCGATTTACCCCTCCAGTCCTGTTTTTGCACCTGAAGTCACAGCAGTTCAGGTTCCAGTCCAGCCTGCCGGCAATGCCTCGGTGCATGGCGCGCTGTTGCCCGGCGAGCCCTCTTACAGCGAGCACTTCTATTCGATCTGCCCGTTCCTCGACTGGTCCGCGGACCAGGTGGCCAGTGCCGACCAGGTGCTTGGCACAGAGGCCTGGCTGGCCCATGACTTCCACCGCAACTACCTGCAGCCCCTGGACCTGCTGCATAGCCTGTTCCAACTGATCCGCACGGAAACCGAAGTAGTCATGCTGGTCATGGACGGCCAGACCCTCGACGAGACGGCCGAGGCGCTCGGGGTTTCGCGCAACACGGTGCGCGCCCACTTGCACGGTGTGTTCGCCATGACTGGCGCCACGCGCCAGGCGCAACCGGTCAAGACCTTGCTCAATAGCGTGGCGTCTTTGGGCTAGCCATCTGCTGCTGATGTTTCAGGCACAGAGGCGACCCTCCAGCGCTGAGCTCATCGAGAAGCGTGCGGCCCCAGCTCCTGGGCCAGCCCGATGAGAATGCCTTCGGGCCCCCGTATGTAGCAGAGCCGATACGTGTCTTCGTACCGGACCACTTTGCCGACGAGCTGCGCGCCGCGCTTGTGGAGCCTGGCGAGCGTGTCGTCGATGTCTTCCACTGTGAACATGACGCGCAGGTAACCGAGGGCGTTCACCGGGGCGCTGCGGTGATCGGCGACCACAGGTGGTGCGAGGAATCGGGATAACTCGAGCCGGCTGTGACCGTCCGGTGTACGCATCATGGCAATCTCGACGCGCATGTCGCGCAATCCAGTGACACCATCTGCCCAGTCGCCTTCGATTGGGGCGCGCCCCTCGAGTTCGAGGCCTAGTTCGGTGAAGAACTCAATGGCAGCGTCGATGTCGTCTACAACGATGCCGACGTTGTCCATACGCTTGACCGTCATGATGTCTCCTTGCCGTCTAACGTAACAATGCACTCACTGTACAACACAGGCTGTCCGTCAGCCGAGTAAGCCTCAGGCACGCCAGGCCGGGTTCTCGATCAATAACGCCGCTCGCCTGCACTCACGACTTCACCCCGGCACGCAGGATCGCCGGATCGAGCCCCCGATACAGTGCCTCGACCTGCTCCGCGCGCCACTGCAATACCGCACGCTGATTGATCGAGCCCTTGTCGGTGATTTCACCCCGGTCGATGGACGCCGGCTCGTCGAGCAAGGCGATCCACTCCAGGCGACTGGCATTACCGGAGGCGTCGCGATTGAGTCGCTGCAACCAGCCGGCGAACCACTCCCGCACCGGCGCGCTGGCCAACACCTCGGTATCGCTGGCACTGGCCGCCAACCCTGACAGCCGTCGACATTCAAACATCCGTGGAAATACCAGCGCGCCCAGGCATTCACGATCCGGTGCGGTCACCACCAGGTCCTGGACATAGGGCGAGCCTTCGAGCACCGCCCGACTGCGCAAAGGCCCGACGCTGACGAACACCCCGGATGACAACTTGAAATCTTCGGCGATGCGCCCGTCGAACATCAGCCCCAATTGCGGATCACGCAGGTCGGCGAGTTTGAGTGCATCGCCGGAGCAGTAATAGCCCTGCGGGTCGAACGCATCAAGCGTCTGCTGCGGTAACCGCCAGTAGCCGGGCATGATGTGCGGCCCACGAAAGCGCCCTTCCAGTTTGCCGTCCACCGGCACCAGGCGCACCTCGCAACCGGGCGCCGGCAGGCCGACATAACCGGCCATGGACAACGGCCCGGTGGTGAAGGTGCAAGACGGCGAAGCCTCGGTCATGCCGAGCCCGGCCATCATGCGGATACGCTCGCCGCAGTGCTGTTCGGCGACGCGGTCGAGCCGGTCCCAGACACTTTGCGACAGACCGGCAGCGGCAAAGAAGAACAGACTGATGTGTTTGAAAAAAACCTCCCGCAGTTCCGCGTCCTGCTCCAGTGCCGAAGCCAGCTCTTCCCAGCCCTTGGGCACGGTCAGGTAGGCGGTGGGCGACACTTCCTTGAGGTTACGCAGGGTCTGCGCGAAACCCTGCGCCGTCGGCTTGCCGTCGTCCAGGTAAAAGCTGCCACCGTTGTAGAGCACGATGCCAACGTTATGGCTACCACCGAAGGTGTGGTTCCACGGCAGCCAGTCCACCAGCACCGGCGGTTCTTCGCCGAACACCGGAAACGTCTGCAACAGCATCTGTTGGTTGGCGCACAGCATGCGTTGGGTGGTGATCACTGCCTTGGGCAATTTGGTCGAGCCGGAGGTGAACAGGAACTTGGCGATGCTGTCCGGCCCCGTGCCGGCAAATGCGGCTTCGGCCTCGGCCCCGCCCGGTTGCTCAAGCAGGCTGGCGAAGCTGACCTGGTGGCGCCCCGCGACCTGACCGTGCACGGTGATCAAAGGCGTCTGGGTCGGCAGCACGGCATCGATGGCACGCAGGTAGGCCGCGGCATCACTGACAAATACCAGGCCGGGTTGCAGCAGGTCGCAGACGTGACGCAGCTTGGCGAAATCCTGGGACAGCAACGAATAGGCCGGCGACACCGGGCAGTAGGGGATGCCCGCGTACAGGGCGCCGAAGGCGATTTGCAAATGCTCGATGTCGTTGCCCGAGAGCAGGACCAAGGGTTTGTCTGCCGACAGGCCGTAGCTCAACAGGCTTTGGGCGATGGCCCGGACACTGTCGAGCATCTGGGCGTAACTGACCCGGCGCCAGTTACCGTCGGCCTGGCGGGCGGCGATGAAAGTCTGCTCGGGACGCACCCGTGCCCAATGCACCAGACGGTCAAGCAGGCGCGGCGGATACTCGGCCAATGGCTCCAGGGAACGCATGTGCAATGCGCCCTGCTCTTCTGTCACCTCGACCGCTGCGCGACCGATGGACACGTGACGGTAGCGCGGCGCGCCGGCCTCGGTGTGGGGTTGCGATCTGAATTCGGAACTCACGTGCTTGTTCTCCATCAAGGCACGCTACCACCAGGCCGCTCGAATGGGCATGGTGGTGGCTGCCGCCTTTTTATTGTTATTTCTGCGGTTCAGATCGGGTAATGCCGCGGTCCATGCTGCAAGGTGACCCAGCGCAACTGAGTGAAATGCTCGATGGACGCCTTGCCGCCAAAGCTGCCGTAGCCGCTGGACTTGACCCCGCCGAAGGGCATTTGCGCTTCGTCGTGCACGGTCGGGCCATTGATATGGCAGATGCCCGACTCGACTCGTTGGGCCAGCGCCAGGGCGCGCCCGGTGTCACGACTGAAGATCGCCGCCGACAGCCCGAACTCGGAATCGTTGGCCAGACGCAACAACGCTTCATCACCCTCAGCGCGCAACAACACCGCCACCGGGCCGAAAGACTCTTCGCGATACAGACGCATGCTCTCGTTGACGCCATCGAGCAGGGTCGGCTGCAAAATGCTGCCGTCCAACTGTCCGCCGACTACCAGCCGCGCGCCCTTGGCCAGGGCATCGTCGATCAACCCCTTGATGCGCGTTCCGGCACTGGCATCCACCAGCGAACCGAGCACCGAATCCGCCAGCGCGGGATCACCGGCGCGCAGTGTCTCGACCTTGGCCGCCAGCTTGGTGACAAAAGCATCGGCGACCTTCGCATCGACGATCAGCCGTTCCGTGGACATGCAGATCTGCCCCTGATTGAAGTACGCGCCGAAAGCGGCTGCCTCCACCGCCGCATCCAGGTCAGCATCATCGAGCACCAGCAACGGCGCCTTGCCGCCCAGCTCCAGCAAGGCCGGTTTGAGGTGGCGCGCCGAGAGCTCGCCGACGATGCGCCCGACATGGGTTGAACCTGTGAAGTTGACCCGTCGCACCGCCGGGTTGGCGATCAGCCGCTCGACAATCGCCGGGGCATCCGCCGGGGCATTGCTGATGACATTGACCACGCCATCCCCCAAGCCGGCATCCTGCAAGACCTGGCCGATCAGGCGGTGCACCGCCGGGCTCAGTTCGGAGGCCTTGAGCACCACGGTGTTGCCGCACGCCAGCGGCATGGCGATGGCGCGGGTGGCGAGAATCACCGGAGCATTCCACGGGGCGATCCCCAGTACCACACCGCAGGGTTGACGCAGGGCCATGGCAAAGCTGCCCGGCACATCCGAGGGGATGACTTCGCCATTGATCTGGGTGGTCATCGACGCCGCTTCACGCAGCATGTTCGCTGCCAGTCGCACGTTGAATCCGTACCAGTTGGCCATGGCCCCGGTCTCGCCAGCGGCGGCGATGAATTGCGCGCTGCGCGCCTGCAATTGCTCGGCGGCCTTGAGCAAACGGCTGCGACGTTCATTGGGCGCCAGGGCGGCCCAGGCGGGAAACGCTGCCTGCGCCGCAGCCACCGCGGCATCGGCATCTTCCAGGGTGGCGGCGGCAACCCGCGATACCAATTCACCGGTCACCGGGTTGCGGCGTTCGAAGGTCCGACCGTCGCGAGCCGGGAGCGACTGGCCGCCAATCAGCAGGGGCACGTCGAGCATGGTGATTCCTCTTTATTGTCTTTATCGGGAATGCATTCGAGCGATGTGAAGCGCCGGGGCGGACATGCACCCGGCTATCAGTCTCAGCGTTTGTAGGCCTGCAGACCGGGCTTGATGCTCTTGTCGTCGAGGAATTGCTTCATGCCCTGCTCGCGGCCACCTTCGGTGTCGAGCAGGCGCGACTGGTCAAGCTTGGCGTACAGGTAGTCCTCGTTCTGCTCCCAGGTCAGCTCGCGGCAGCGCTTGAAGCCATGCTTGGCCGCACGCAACACCACCGGGTTTTTCTCCAGCAGGTTGCGCGCCAGATCCACGGTGACTTCACGCAGTTGCGCCAGCGGCACGCTTTCGTTGACCAGGCCCATCTCGGCGGCTTTCTGCCCTCCGAAGGTCTTGCCGGTCATGATGTAGTACAGCGACTGACGATGGCCCACGGTGTCGGCCATGGCCTTGCTCACCAGGTTGCCCGGCGGGATGCCCCAGTTGATTTCCGAGAGACCGAAGGTCGCTTCGTCGGCGCAGATCGCCAGGTCACAGGCCACCAGCGGGCTGAAGCCGCCACCGAAACACCAGCCGTTGACCATGGCGATGGTTGGCTTGGCGTACATGCGCAGCAGTTTCCATTGCCATTGCGACGCTTCGCGGCGGATTTTTTCCTGGAGGATCTCCGGGCCCGCGTCCACTTCGCGGAAATACTCCTTGAGGTCCATGCCCGCGGTCCAGGCATCGCCGGCACCGGTCAGCACCAGCACGCCGGCCGCCGGATCCTGCTCCAGGGTTTCCAGTACATCGATCATTTCCCGGTTGAGTGTCGGGCTCATGGCGTTGCGTTTTTCCGGGCGATTGAGAATGACCCAGGCGATGCCTCCTTCGATCTCGACCTTGACGGTTGTCCAGCGACCTTCGTAGTTGCTCATGGCGATGCTCTCTTGTTCTTGGCTTGAAGATGACTGGAAATTAAAGGACCCATATAGTTATGTCAATTAACTATTAATCAAATTAACCATTTTTTATCCGCCCTGAAATATCCTCCGAACCCATCGCCATGAACGACGGGCATAGCTATCAGCGGCCAACCCCGGCAAACTGGATACGTTTGTTAACCTCCACCTGTTCAGGATTCACCCGCAATGGCCAAGCCTTCTCCCCTCGCCGATCAGAGCGAGTCCCCATCCGCCACCGCCGAGATGCAGGCACCGCTGGATTCGGCGCTGGATGACCTGATCGGCTACGCGATGCGGCGCGCCCAACTCAAACTGTTCCAGAACCTGATCGGTCGCCTGTCAGCCCACGACCTGCGCCCCGCGCAGTTCTCGGCCCTGGCGATCATCGAGCAGAATCCGGGGCTGATGCAGGCCGACCTGGCCCGGGCCCTGGCCATCGAGCCGCCGCAGGTGGTGCCGCTGCTCAATAAACTGGAAAACCGCGCGCTGGCGGTGCGGGTGCGCTGCAAGCCGGACAAACGCTCCTACGGAATCTTCCTGAGCAAGACCGGCGAAACCTTGCTCAAGGAGCTCAAGCAGATCGCCGCGCAAAGCGATTTCGACTCCACTTCAACGCTGACCGGCGAAGAGCGCGAGGAGTTGCTGCGCTTGCTGAGAAAGGTTTACCAGGACTGAACACAGTCTGCCGGCGGGGAACATCGAAGGGCTTTGGCTTACCAGATCGGCAAGGTATAGAGCACCAGGAAGCGGGTCTGGTTTTCATCACGAAACGCCGTACCGCTCGGGAAGTCATTGCGGTAGATCGCCTTGCGCGCCAACAGCCCGACGTTTTTCAGCGGGCCGCTCTGAATCACATAACCCAGTTCCATCTGGAATTCGCGCTCCTTGCGGTCCTCGGCGTTGAAGGCGGCCAGCTCGATATTGTCGCCGCGCACGTAACGCAACCTTCCCTTCAAACCGGGCACCCCGGATGCGACGAAGTCGTAGTCATAGATCGCTTGCCAGGTGCGCTCCTTGGCGTTGAGAAAATCCGAAGCCATGGTCTGTTCGCTCATGCCCATCAGCTCGGTGCCGGAGATGTAGGGCGTCGCCGTGTCGCCGCTGGAGTACATGAAGCCGAGGCTCACCCGGTGCCCGCCGAGGCGGTAGCCGAACAATGCCGAGAGGTTGCGGTTGTCCACCCTGCCCGCCTTGGCGCTGCCATCCTCGCGGCTGAAAAAACTGCGCAAGTCACTGGTGAACACGCTTTCGCCGAGCGGCAGGTTGTGCAGCAATGCCAGGGTGTCCTGTTGGTACAGGTCGGCCACCTCGGCATGGTAGGCACGCAGGCTCAGATCCTTGTTGACCTGGTAATCGCCTCCCAGATAGGCCAGGTGTGAGGTGGTGGCAGCGCCGTTGAAACGCCGGTTCGGCGAGGCGATGGTCATGGCCTGATAGTCCGTGGAGTCGCGCTTGTTGATGCGATCGATGTAACCGGTGTTCAAGGTCAGGCCATCGATGTCCCTGGAACTGAGCGTGGTGCCGCGAAAGGTCTGTGGCAGCAGTCGCGACGGGCTGGCAAAGGCAAACGGCAGGAAGATCGAGACATCGCCGCTCTTGATCGTAGTCTGGGCAAACCGCAGCTTGGCCGTCGGCGCCAGCCGCGAATAGTCATCCGCCGCGCGCTTGTCGCTTGCCGACACCGGCAGCAGTTCGGTGCCGCTGCGATCGGGAGCGGAGTCGAGCTTGACCCCCAGCAGCCCCCGCACGTCCAGACCAAAGCCCACAGTTCCTTCGGTAAACCCCGACTCCATGCCCATGATGAAACCCTGAGCCCATTCCCGCGCGGCAGTCTTGGCGCCGCCGTCCTGGTATTCACGGTCCAGGTAGTAATTGCGCAGGGTCAAGTTTGCGTGACTGTCCTCGATAAATCCTTCGGCCCGCAACTGAGAGGGTAGAACGCTGACACCAAGCAGCGCCACGACCCATCCGGGATGGAAACTGGAGACGCAGGAGAGCGACGCTACTGAACCGGTATTCATGGGGCGTTTTGGCATGTTCGATGTCCACTTTTTATTGTTTTTCTGGTGCCGGATCCGCACGGGACTGCCGGCTTCACGATCGGAGAATGGAAACAGCCCAGGGGCGTCGTCAATCGTGAATGACCGATAATCGAACATTAATATTATTATCTATTTTCCAACAATATCTCTAATGCATCCATAACAAACTGTTTTTTATTGCTTTATTCGTGGTTTACGCGATTTTTAAGACACCATTCTTTTTTTAGTTATCTTTGTTATCTTAATCGCCAGCGGTCATTGACGGCGCTCCCAACGCACGGAGGGCTCGACTGCATAAAAAAACAACAATGAGGTTCACCCATGGACAGTCCATCGCGTCGCTCGACGCTGACAATCGCTTTGTGCTTTATCGTTGCGCTGATCGAGGGGTTCGATCTGCAGGCTGCCGGCACCGCTGCCGCAGGATTGCGCCAGAGCTTTGCCCTGGACCCGAAGATGATGGGCTGGGTGTTCAGCGCCGGGATCATTGGCCTGTTGCCTGGCGCGTTTTTTGGCGGCTGGGTGGCCGATCGTATCGGCCGCAAGAAAATCCTCGTCGGCGCCGTGCTGCTGTTCGGCGTTTTCTCCCTCTGCACCGCCTATGTCGAGAGCTATAGCGGCCTGCTGCTGGTGCGCTTCATGACCGGTCTGGGCCTTGGGGCCGCCCTGCCCAACCTGATTGCCCTGTGTGCCGAGGCCGTGAACGAGCGCCATCGCGGCACCGCCATAAGCGTCATGTATTGTGGCGTGCCCCTGGGTGGCGCGCTGGCTGCGGTGGTGGCGATGTTTTCCAGTGAGCACTGGCAAACCACCTTCATCATCGGTGGCCTGACGCCTCTACTGGTGGTGCCACTGATGGCCCTGCTGCTGCCCGAATCCACTGCGTTCCGCCAGCAACACGCCGCGACCGCCAGTCAACGCTCGTCTACCGCCCAGGCGCTGTTCGGCGAAGGGCGCGCACGCAGCACGCTGGCCTTGTGGTTGAGCTACTTCTTCACCCTGACTGTGATGTACATGCTGCTCAACTGGCTGCCCTCGCTGTTGCTGGAACAGGGTTTCACCAAGCCTCATGCAGGCATGGTGCAGATGCTGTTCAACCTGGGCGGCGCCATTGGTTCGCTGCTCGGCGGGTTGATGCTGGACCGCTGCAACGGCCTGAAAGTGGTCCTGTTCGTGTACGCAGGAGTGTTGGCGGCACTGGCCGGGGTCGGCCTGTCAGTGGGTATCGTGCCGATGGCAATCGCCGGGTTTGCCGTCGGGCTGTTCGTCATGGCCGCACAGCTTGTACTTTATGCACTGGCGCCCCCTTCCTACCCGACTTCGGTGCGTGCCACCGGTGTCGGCGCGGCCGTGGCCATCGGCCGGCTCGGTTCGGTGGCAGGTCCCCTGGCCGCCGGCCAGATCCTCGCCGCCGGTGCCGGCACCACTGGCGTGCTGCTGGCAACTTCACCGGGGTTGGTGATCGCCGCACTGTCGATCCTGACCGTGATCGCCCGCACCGGAGTGATCGCCGAGTCTCGACCGGAAACTGCAAACTGAGCCCCACTACCAAGAATTGCAGGAGCGAGCTCGCTCGCGAAGAATGCCAGGACACCGCGTGGCCCCAGGCAGTTAGCGTCAGCGTTGACGACCTTCGTCGGAACGCCGCCCGGAGCTTGCTCCCACAGGGAACAGCGTTTGAGGTGTACGGAGGCCAAAAACAAAACCCCTACCTGCGTACGCAGATAGGGGTTTCGGAATTTAATCTTGACGATGACCTACTCTCACATGGGGAAACCCCACACTACCATCGGCGATGCATCGTTTCACTGCTGAGTTC